>NZ_SPKL01000017.1:34663-68460 GCF_023127755.1 Pseudomonas sp. W2Aug9
TAAAAAAGCCGCCTGGGGCCTGAAATACACCCGCTCGATCTCCGATCCGAAGTTCGAAACCGGCACCGTCGAGACCGACAAGGAACTGCTGCGTAATCTGGTCGCCTACTACTGCGTCCTGGAAGGCATCTTCTTTTACTGCGGTTTCACCCAGATTCTGTCCATGGGCCGCCGCAACAAAATGACCGGCGTGGCCGAGCAGTTCCAGTACATCCTGCGCGACGAGTCGATGCACCTGAACTTCGGTATCGATGTGATCAACCAGATCAAAATCGAAAACCCGCACTTGTGGGATGCCGAGATGAAGGAAGAAGCGACCCAGATGATTTTGCAAGGGACTCAGTTGGAGATCGAGTACGCTCGCGACACCATGCCTCGCGGTGTGCTGGGCATGAACGCGGCGATGATGGAGGACTATCTCAAGTTCATCGCCAACCGTCGCCTGTCGCAGATTGGCTTGAAGGAAGAGTACCCAGGCACGACTAACCCGTTCCCGTGGATGAGCGAGATCATGGACTTGAAGAAAGAGAAGAATTTCTTCGAGACCCGTGTGATCGAGTATCAAACTGGCGGCGCGTTGAGCTGGGATTGATTCCTACGCCAGGTAACATTCAAGAGCCCTGACTTGTTCAGGGCTTTTTTATGCACGGTGAATTGCCACTTTTTGAAGCACATCGCGTCAAGCACCTTGCCCAGAAGGGTTCGGATCGCACCACCAATGCTGTAGCCTTGTGCCCCAACTGCCATCAGCGTTGTCACCGGTCGAGTGATCGGGACGCTTTCACCGAAGGGCTTTACGCCAAAATCGGAAGATTGGCACGGGAGTAGACTCCTGCTGTCACACCTGATGCACGCACAAAAAATACTAGATAGGACCGAGGCCAACCCGTGAACCCAGACATGCTCGAAGACGGCCCCATCGACGCCAAAGTACTCTCCGTCTTTGACTTCGACGGCACCCTCACCCACCACGACAGTTTCGTGCCCTTCCTCAAGTTTGCCTTTGGCCCCGGTGAGTTTTATGGCCGGATGGTCAAGCTGGCGGTGCCTGGGCTGCGCTTCTTGGTGCGGCAGATCAGCCGGGATGAGTTGAAGGCGCAGTTGATTCGCACCTTTATGACCGGGGTGCAGAAGACGTGGGTGCAGCAGAAGGCCGAGGAGTATTGCCAGCGTAATTGGGCGCGGTTGATGCGCCCGGCGGGCGTGCTGTCGGTGGAGCAGGAGTTGGGCTCGGGGGCGGTGGTGACGTTGTGCTCGGCGTCGCCGGCGTTGGTGTTGCAGCCGTTTGCCGATCGGCTTGGGATCAAGTTGATTGGGACTGAGCTTGAGGTGGTCGACGGGGTGTTGACCGGCAAGCTCACCGGGAATAATTGCCGTTGTGAGAACAAGGTGCTGCGGCTTGAGGCGGTGTATGGGGATTTGGGCGAGTATCGGCTGCGGGCCTGGGGCGATACGCGGGGGGATAGGGAATTGTTGGCGGCGGCGCAGGATGCGCATTTTCGGCACTTTCATGCGAAGAAGAAACGGCGGGCTCGGTTGCAGCGGTGATGCGGGTGGGTGGGGTTGGCGGAGGGGACCGAGGCGATCCCTTCGCAGCCTCGCTGGGGCTCGACAGCTCCCACATTTGATCCGTGCATCTCAGTGGAATGGTGTTTACGTTGTAGTTTTGGGGTCTACGCCGAGAGCCGTTGCAGACGCTTTTACCGTCAGGCTTCTTGAGCGGACGACGCGTTGCAGGTTCTTGCTGATATTTACACAGGATCCGGCTATTAATAGCCAAATTCCCACGGACCGAGCCCCATGAAATTCGACACGGCCTACAGCCTGGCTCTCGATGACAAGTTGTCGATCTACGACGTACGAGAGCTGAATTTCGACGAAACCGCTGACTTCGATTCCGACAAGGACCGCTTCCTCTGCCCCAACGACGCGTGCCGCGCAGCGTTCGACGCCGGCAATGTGTTGAGCACCTTCAACGCCAAGAACGTCAATTACCTGCGCACCCCACACTTCAAGAACAAACCCGGCACCCGGCATATCGAAGGCTGTCGCTATGCCAGCAGCCAAAAGACCGCGGCCGGTGAAAGTGAGGACGAGCGCGAGGACAACTTCCCATCGGAATTGGTACTGACACGCCGTCAGTACGAACGTAAAACACCTGCTGCCGGCATCGATGGAGGCGCCCCACAAGAGCCAACGAAAACGCCTTCAAATCGCGTTGAGAAATCCCATGTCAGCAGCGACACAACCCCGGACAAAACCAGCGTGTTCGCCCATCCGGTGGAATGCTATGTGTCGAACATCGATGACAAGGACAAGCTCAAGGCCATGCCCTTGAAGATTGGTGAGCACACGGCGACTTACTGGTCGTTCTTCAAGAAAATCGAATACCTGCAAGACAACAAGGGCCTGATCTACTGGGGCAAGATCAAGGAAATCAAAGACTACACCAGCAGCTTTCGCATCGATTTCGAAAAGAAAGTGTGGCTCGACAAGAAGCCTTATTCGGTCAACGTCTACCTGAACAAAAAGCTCATCGAAAGCTACCGCAAGCGCACGGTTTTCCTGGAGCAGATCAAGGCAGCGGCCAGCAGCGAGCGACCGCTGTATTGTTTCTTCTACGGAGTGACACCGGAACTCAAGCAGGTGCCCAGCAAGAAAAACCCCGAGCAAACGTTCGGGGTATTCAGTGCGAATATCGAGAACCTGGATCATCTGATTATCCGGGAGGCGTCGGGAATGGAATAACTGGGCGTTGAAACAGCGACGAAAAAATCCAGATGATGAGCGGTACAAACAACTGTACAAAAACACAGTATAGTTGCGCCTCCCCCGTCGAACCTGGAGAACCCCCATGTCCTCTCTGGCAATGAGCTCTTTCGTAGAACAGCAGATCGTCCTGCACCAATTCACCGCCAAACACTGCGCACAGGCCCGCGTTATGCTGGGCTGGAGCCGCGAACATCTGGCTCGCCAGGCGGGCGTGGCGGTAGAGGCGATTCAACAATTGGAGGCCCACGGCGAAGTCGACGATGAAACCCGCCTGATCCTGGCGTTTTGCCTGGAGGCGCAAGGGCTGGTGTTCTTCCCGGGGTTTGCGCCGGGGTGGGGCATGAGTGTGCGCCGATTTGACACCGTAACCGCCGAGCCCACAGCACCAGGCCTCATTTCTCGGTTGATGGGTTCAACAACGGCGTCAGTTGATTCACCAACTCCTCAACCGAATGGTGCGTAGCGTCCAGCCGGATCACCGGGCAGCTCAACGGTTTCAACCAGGTTTCATGCCGACGCAGGCTACGTAGGCTGTGATTGCCAGTATCGTAGCGTGCGGCCCAGGTGAGAAAGGCGACACTGTTTTGATGGCGGCTGCCACCTTCCAGAATCTGCTCCCCGTAGCGCTGCGCTTCTCGCAGGCGCAGGCGTTGCAGGCGCACTTGCGGTTCTACGCGCAGGAACACCACATGGGTGAATAGCGGGATCATCGCGTCGCCCCAGCCGCAGAGTGACCCCGACAATACCCAGCCTTGATGGCCGGCGGTGTGTTCCTGCAGCAGGCGGAGGCGTTCGTCCCGGAGCCGGGCGATGGAAAAGGGTTCGAGGGTTTGCTGCCAGTAATAGAAATCGGAGTCGAAACAGGCAATATTCAGGTGCTCGGCCAATACCTTGCCCAAGGTAGTGCAACCGGTGCCCGCTGCGCCGAGGATATGAATTCTGTATGCCATGGCGTCCCTCCATGGCATTGAGTGTAAACCGTGAAGTTTCAGGCCGGCAGGTTCAGTGCCCGGCACTCCTTTTGCGATGCAAAATGACCTGACCGATCAAAGCCCAGGCTTGGTTGCCGTTTGTGCGGCCTGCTCATACCCGTGGGCCACCGCCAACAACGTGGGCTCGCTCCAACGGGTGCCGAAGAAGTGGGCGGCCGTGGGTAAACCGTCTTCGTTCGTGCCGGAGGGTACGGTGATACCTGGGTAGCCGGCCGCTGCTACGCCGAAGTAACTGTTGGTATCAAAATCCGACACTATGGCGTCCAGTTTATAAGTCTTGATCGGCTCATCCACGCTGCTGCGAAAATCCTCGATCAGTTTTTCCCACGCCCTTTCGCGCTGTTCTGGCGCCAGTGTGGAGGCATTGATCTGCTTGAGCAGGGGCTGATGATCGGTATCCGTGCCGTCACGGTCTTCGTTGAACTTGATCAGCTCAGCCAGTGACTTGACTGGCAATCCCGTGCGCTTGGCCAAATAGCCATTCAACTCTTCGTTTACATCCGATAACAACAGTTCTTCATAGCGTGACTCATCTGCCATACGCAGGTTAATCGGCACTAAAACCGCCCCTTGTGCCTTAAGCACCTCCAGTGCTTTGCTGAATTGCGCACTATTTTCCACAGCCTGAACTTCACCGTTTGCAGAAAACGTCTTGGGATATCCAATACGCTTGCCCTTCAACGCACCAGGTACCAATAACTGCGTGTAATCAACCCCTTCTGGAGCGCCCACGCTCGCCGGATCGTGGAGGTCGCGGCCAGACATGGCGTTGAGCATCAGCGCCGCATCGAACACCGACCGTGCCATCGGGCCCGGTGTGTCCTGGTGCTGGCTAGCCGGGATAATGCCATTGCGGTCCAACAAACCGACGCTGGGCTTGAGCCCAACCACACCATTAAACGCTGCGGGCACGATAATCGAGCCGTTGGTTTCGGCCCCCACCGCCAAGGGGGCCAACCCTGCGGCGACGGCTGCGGCCGAGCCGGAACTGGAACCACCCACCTGCGCGTCCGGATGATGTGGGTTGCGAGTCTGACCACCGCGGGTACTCCAGCCATCGGGAGCGCCGCGAAAACCGGCCAGCTCCGTCATGTTGGTTTTACCGAGAATCACGGCGCCCTGGCTGATCAGGTATTCAACTAATGGAGCGTTTTTACCCGCCGCCTCCCCTACCAGAGCAAAGGCACCTGCACTGGTTTGCATGCCTGCAGTCTCAATGGTGTCTTTGAGCAAGATAGGTATTCCGTGCAGTGGTCCGCGCACCTTGCCATTGGCCCGTTCCTGGTCCAGCGTGCGGGCGCTTTCAAGCGCTTGCGGGTTGAGTTCAATAACAGAACTCAGCTGCGGATCCAGCGTGCGGATGCGCTCCTGAAAATAATTGACCAGCCCTTGCGAGGTGATGCCTCCCGGTCGCGACATCTGCTCAGCCAGTTCGCGCACACTGGCATATTCCGTCCCGGCGGGGATAGGTTTTGAAATCGCTGGCGACGATTGAACAGGCAAAGTGTTATGTGCGTAGTTAACAAAAAAACTTACACCAGAGCCGATACCAAACATGAAATATCTCCTGCGAGAGGAAGAAATGGCGAAGGATCCCGATTGACCCAGGTGCCAGTCTAAAAACTCCCCTCCCGCCAAGAAGCGCGACATCGGTAGTTCATCCTGTTGGATTGTTCAGCACCTCCTGTACTCCCAGACGTCGAGCACTGCGGTATCCCAGTACGAGTGCCGTAAGGGAATCCTTCGACCACCGCGCACCGTAGAACCACAACACTGCACCATCCTCAAGCGGTTCGTTAAGCCTTGGGTAGCCACTCCAGCATGCGTCGTGGAAGGCGGCGTTCTGGCTATCGGCCACCAGAGCGTCCAGTTGGTACGCGCGCACAAGCTCATCGATTTCATTGCCGCCAGAGCGCGGATCATCGGCGTGGCGCGCAGGCACCGGCACCAAGTTGGTTCCGGCCCGGCGCAGAACATCCAACGCGCGCAAGAATGCCACCCCGTGTTCGATCGGTGTTTGATCACGCCCCCACCGCTGGGCGAACCCCACGCGCCTGCCGCTCAACGTCGAGGCAGCGCTGAAAGTGCTATTGTTCTGTACCAGAGGCACCTCGACCATCACCGGCCCTGAGGGCTCCAGGCCGCTCAAGGCAATCAACGACAACGAGGGATCGCGCGTAGGTTTCAGGGGAAGAGCCGGTGCGTTATAGCCGGGGATTGGTATGCTGGTGGCCAAAGCAGGATCGGCACCAAAAGCGATGCTGCGTGAGTTTGTAGGGCCAGTAGCAGGATGGATACTCGCAGCGGGCTCCTCGAGCCCCGGCGCCAATTGCTTGGATGGGCACGCCATGCCGACTCGCCAATATTTGCTACATTCACTTTCCATCGGAACTACCCCGAAAATAGATTCTCGGAGATCATCGCACCCTTGACTGGCGCCTGTCGCAGCCTTGAAACAGCTTGAAAACTCCTTTTTCCGCGGCCATCGCTGTCAGCTGGCGAGGCGCTCCTGCGTACCCTCAGTCTCCACCTCCAACCACCACGCATGGCCGCGCTCGGGCTGGTTCAAGCGAAACGCCTGCCCCATCGCCGGGGTGGTGATCGATACATTGCGCTCCCAGGCCAGGGCCATGATGCGGTCGAAGGGTTCGTGCCAGGCATGGAATGCCAGATCGAAGGTGCCGTTGTGAATGGGCAACAACCAGCGCCCTTTGAGATCGATATGCGCCTGCAAGGTTTGCTCCGGTTGCATGTGCACATGGGGCCAATCGACGTTGTAGGCGCCGGTCTCCATCAGGGTCAGGTCAAACGGGCCATACTGCTCGCCAATGCGCTTGAAACCATCGAAATAGCCAGTGTCGCCACTGAAGAAGATGCGCCGCGCATCGTCGATCATCACCCAGGAACACCACAGGGTCTGGTTGCTATCAAACAGGCCGCGTCCGGAAAAATGCTGTGCCGGGGTAGCGATAAAACGAATGCCATCGACTTCCGTGCCCTGCCACCAATCCAGCTGACGGACTTTATTGGCATCGATCCCCCATTTGATCAGCGTCTCGCCCACGCCCAGGGGCGCCAGGAAGTAGCGGGTCTTACCAGCCAGTTGCACCACAGCCTCGTGGTCAAGATGGTCATAGTGGTTGTGGGAAAGAATCACCGCCTCCAGCGGTGGCAACGCTTCAAGGCTGATAGGAGGGGCGTGGAAACGCTTGGGGCCTGCCCAACTGAACGGTGACGCGCGCTCGGCGAATACCGGGTCGGTAACCCAGAATTTACCGCGCATCTTCAGCAGTACCGTCGAATGCCCAAGGCGGAACACCGTGTGGTCGGGTGCCGCCAACAACTGCTCGCGGGTCAGTGGCTGCACCGGGATCGGCCCCACTGGCCGCGTAGTGCGTGGTTTGTTGAACAGCATGTTCCAGAAAATGCGCAAGGTTTTGCCAAAACCGCCGTGTTGCACCGGGGCGTCATTGGTGAAGTGCCCCTGGTCCTGCCCGGCAGGCTGGAGCGCTGCAGGCGCAGGGTCGACACGGGTTGAAATCGTGGCCATTACCGAGTGACTCCTACAGTACGAAGAAGAATTACACTGCACAGTGTAGTTTCTAGATTGCAACAAAATCCGGAGCAAGTAAACTGCTGAGTGTAATTTCCTGATTGAGTCGAATGCCATCCATGACTGCCCCCAAGCGCCTCACCGAGCGTAAACGCGACGCCATCGTGGCGGCGGCGATTGCCGAATTTCGCGAGAACGGTTTCGAGGTCACCAGCATGGACAAAGTTGCCGCCACCGCCGGCGTTTCCAAGCGCACGGTGTACAACCACTTTCCCAGCAAGGAAGAGCTGTTCGCCGAGATCCTGAGCCAACTGTGGGCCAGCAGCGTTGCCCAACTGGACGTGAACTACGCCAGCGACCAGCCGCTGCGCGATCAACTGCGCAAGTTGCTGGAAGCAAAAATGAAGATGATGTCGGACGCCAACTTCCTCGACCTGGCGCGCGTGGCCATTGCTGCCACCATCCATTCGCCCGAACGTGCGCAAGATATGGTCAATCGCCTCAGCGCACGGGAAGAAGGTTTTACCCAATGGGTGCGCGCTGCCCAGGAAGACGGCCGCCTCAACTGTACCGATCCAGCTTTCGCGGCTCACCAGATCCAGAGCTTGCTCAAGGCCTTTGCCTTCTGGCCGCAAATCACGCTCGGCCAGCCCACCCTCGATGTGGCCGCCCAGGCCAACGTCATCGAATCTGCAATCGACCTGTTCCTCGCCGGCTACGAAGTGCGCACCCCACCCCTGTATCAGGACCTGTTGCCGGGGCGACATTAAAGGTCGCTTTTGGCGCATTCACCCGCTGTTTTGCGCAAATGGCCTGAAAGGACACTGATTATTCCTACAGGAATAATCGACAATATCGGCCGCTATTATCCGATCATCGACGCCGACCGTTGACGCACGCTGTCGCACCTGCAAAAAACAGCTGACCCAGGACACTATGGAAAACAGACGAGGCAAAGGGCTTTCATTTGCCAGACGTATCTACAAGCCAAGGATCATCGGCCTGGGTATCGGTAGCATCAGCGTAATCGGCGCGTTGTATCCCTTGTCAATGCCAGGCTGGGTATGGGCGTTGTTGTTGTTCAATGGCCTTGCCTGGCCGCACGTGGCTTATCTGATCTCGACCCATTCGCCGTTTCCCTATCAGGCCGAACGGCGCAACCTGCTGTATGACTCATTGTCGGGCGGTTTCTGGGCAGCGGCCACCCAGTTTTCGCCACTGACGGCCGTCACCATTCTGTCGATGATGGCCATGAATAACGTCGCTGCCGGTGGCACACGCTTGCTCCTGCATGGGCTGCTCGCACAAGCCGCCGGCATCGCGATAGCCTGGAGCCTGTTCGGGGTCAAGTTCGATTCCAGCGTCAGCCTTTCCGAGGTCTACACCTGCTTGCCGATGCTGACGCTCTACCCGATGGCCATCGGCATGGTCTGTTATCAGTTGGCAATCAAACTGTCGCAACATAAACGCGCCCTCAGCGCCCTGAGCCGTATCGACAGCCTGACCGGCCTGCTCAACCATGGCTCATGGAAAGACCTGCTGAACCTCAAGTTCCATAAGTGCCAACAGCAACAAAGCCAGGCGACCATTGCCCTGATCGATATCGACCACTTCAAGCGTATCAACGATATGCACGGCCATACCGTCGGGGATGCGGTACTGCGCCAGTTGAGCCAGGAATTACGCCAGCACCTGCGCGAAGAAGACCTCGCCGGCCGCTACGGAGGTGACGAGTTCTGTGTGATCCTTCCGAAAATGCCCTTGCAAGATGCTGCGCGACTCATGGAACAGATGCGCGAAAAGTTCAGTAACTACCGCACTGCGCAGATCCCCGAATTACGCGTGAGCCTGAGCATCGGCCTGGCGGATTTTCAACCGGC
Source organism: Pseudomonas sp. W2Aug9 (assembly GCF_023127755.1). Taxonomy (NCBI): domain Bacteria; kingdom Pseudomonadati; phylum Pseudomonadota; class Gammaproteobacteria; order Pseudomonadales; family Pseudomonadaceae; genus Pseudomonas; species Pseudomonas sp. W2Aug9. The sequence goes on from NZ_SPKL01000017.1 coordinate 43,861, forward strand.
CTTCAAGGATGCGGTCATGTGGCTCAACGCTGCGGATCGCGCGCTGTACGCTGCCAAGAACAGCGGCCGCAACCGCGTCAGGACCAGCGATCGAAGATCGCCTGTTCAGCCGCAGTTGTCTGATAACACCTCGTCCGAATCTTCGTCGGCGGGCCTGCCGCAATAGCATAATGCCGCCATTGGTCGGCTACCCGAAAATGCCCCTGCTCAAGCAGCGAACTTCTGGGCCGGCCGATCACTCTGAACCCCTTGTTCCACCCCCTCTGTCAGCATCAGGAAGCTGGCAATGAGCAAGTCAACCGTAAGGCCTGGGGCCCTACGGGGTCAGGCGCAAATACATGGATACCGCATATGCTTGCATGCCCGAGCCCTCTAACATGCTATTTAACACCCACAAGAAAACCATCAGCACCCTGCAACACAGCATTGCCCAACAGGCCAGCCTGCTGGATGCCATCGAGCGCTCCATGGCCGTCATCGAATTCGACCTGCAAGGCACTGTGCTGCGGGCCAATGAGAACTTCTTCAAGACCATGGGTTACCGCTCCGAACAGGTCCTGGGCCAGTCCCACCGGATGTTCTGCACCCCCGCGTTCGCCCGCAGCGCCGAGTACAACCAACTGTGGACGCAGCTGCGCAACGGCCAATTTCAGTCAGGCACCTTTGAGCGGGTGGGTGCCAAGGGTGATTCGGTGTGGCTGGAAGCCAGCTACAACCCGGTACGCGATGAAGCCGGTCACGTGACCAAAGTGGTGAAGTACGCCATGGATGTCACCCCACGCCTGCAAGCTGAAAGTGAAGCCAACGCCAAGCTGCAAGCCATCGACCGCGCCATGGCGATGATCGAGTTCAACCTCGATGGCACCATTATCACAGCCAACGCAAACTTCCTGCAGCGCATGGGGTACAGCCTGACGCAGATCCAGGGCAAGCATCACCGCCTGTTCTGCACACCCGAACTGGCCAACAGTGCAGCCTACAGCGAGTTCTGGAAACGCTTGAACCAGGGCGAGCTGTTCAATGGCCAGTTCGAGCGGGTGGATAAAAACGGCCAGGTGGTGTGGCTGGAAGCCAACTACAACCCGGTGTACGACGCCAGCGGGCGCCTGTGCAAAGTGGTGAAGTTCGCCTCCGATGTTACCGCCCGGGTCCAACAACATGCCACCGAGGCGCAGAGCGCGGCCCAGGCTTATCACCTGTCATTGAGCACCCAGGAGATGGCCGAAAAAGGCGCCGAAGTGATCCAGAAAACCGCCACCGGTATGCGCGAAATTGCTCGGGATATCGACACATCCTCGCAACTGATCGCCAAGCTCGGCGAGCGCTCGCAGCAGATCACCGCCATCGTCAACACCATTCGCGGCATCGCCGACCAGACCAACCTGCTGGCTCTCAACGCCGCCATCGAAGCCGCACGCGCCGGCGAGCAGGGCCGTGGCTTTGCCGTGGTTGCCGATGAAGTGCGGCAGTTGGCGGCGCGCACCAGCGGCTCCACCGCCGAAATTTCCGGCATGATCGCCATGATCCAGGACGAAACCCGCCAAGCCATCGACAGCATGGACGCCACCCGCGACCGTGCCGCCCACGGCGTAGAACTGGCCAACCAGGCGGGCACGGTGATCCTGCAGATTCGCGAAGGCACCGGCGAAGCGGTCCAGGCGGTGAGCGCGTTCGCCAACGACCGGGGCAATCGCTGACCGGTTCTTCATGTCGGTGGCTGGTGGGCTCGGTCTATAGTGTTGGTTGTCTTTACGCTAAGCACTCGAGCCCGCCATGACCCCAGACAAACCCGAATCCGCCCCCACTGACCACTTGCGTTTCCACCGCGGTCACGCGCACCTGGCGCCGACCTTTGGCAACGACACCTTTGCCCTCAAAGCCGAGGCCTTCGCACGCTTTTTTGGTACCCCGACCTTCCTGGGCGCACAAACCGCGATCGTCGTGTTATGGGTGGTGTTGAATGTGACCGGCGTCACCCACTTCGACGTCTACCCGTTCATCCTGCTCAACCTGGCCTTCAGCCTGCAATCGGCTTATGCCGCGCCGCTGATCCTGCTGGCCCAGACGCGCCAGGCTGCGCGGGATAAAGCTCAGTCCGACGCCGACGCACAGCATCGCGAAGCCCTCGCCACCGCCAACACCGAACGCCAGGCCCAGGCGGCCCAGACCACCAAGCAATTGATGGAACTGCTGGAGCAGAATACCCGGCTGACGGAAATGACCAAGCAACTGACCGAGCGCATCGAGACCCTGACGTGCGAAATGCATGCGCAGTTTGTGCGTAAAGCCTAACTTCGCCGCCCGCGCACATGCCGCCCCAGTTCATCAAACAGCGTGACCACCGAGCGCAATGCTCGGCAATCAGGCCGTGTCAACAGCCACAGCGCGGTGTCGTGCCCTACCAATGCAGGGCTCAGTGCTTGCAAGCCTTCGCCCATTAGAAAATCCGGCAACGCCGCCACACCCAACCCGGCGCGCACCAGTTCAGTCACCGACTGCATGCTGTTGCAGCAATAACTGGGACGCACACCTGGCAAATGTTCACGGCGCCAGGCTACCGTGGGGTGGTCGGGCAAAAAGTCGTCCGGAGCGATCCAGGCCAGGTCGGCCAGCGCCTGGCCTGCATGCCGATGAGCATAGTCGGCACTGGCGTACACTTGGTACGCAACAGTTCCCAGGCAACGTCCGACCAGATGCTCCGGCGGTTTGCTGGTCAGGCGCAGGGCAATATCCGCATCACGACGGCTGAGGTTGGCGAAGTCATTGGACGTGCTCAGTTCCAGCACCAGTGCTGGATAGGCCGGCATGAACTGCGCCAGGGCCGGCAGCAGCAACCCTTGCAACACCGAGTCGGTGCAGGTCAGGCGCACGGTGCCGCTGATCACTTCTCCACCCTGCTCCACACCAATGCGCGCAGCCTCCAATGCGAGTTCTGCGCGTTCGGCCTGTTGCGCCAGGTTGCTCGCCAGGCTGGTGGGCAAGTATCCGACGCGGCTTTTTTCAAATAAGGTCTGGCCCAGGGCCGACTCCAACCGCCGCACCGCACGGAACACCGTAGACACGTCCACCCGCAGCAACGCTGCCGCCCGTGCCAAGGTGCCGCCACGCACCAGGGCAAGGATCAATGACAGGTCGGGGTAGTCAAGTTGATAGTGCGTGGCTGCATTGAGCATGTGCGTAAATGCCAATATTGATTGCGCGAACGCCAATTTATAGTGGGTATCAGCACACCACAAGCCATGGGACATACATGATGACAGCCCCCGCCCTGCACCTCGCCCTGATCGGCGACTACAACCCTGATGTGATCGCCCACCAGGCTATCCCGCTGGCGCTACAGCAGGCCGCCGCCGCCCTGGGTCTGAGCGTCCAGGTGCAATGGCTCGACACCGACACACTCACCTGCACCTCTGCCCTGCACGGTTTTGACGGATTCTGGTGCGTCCCCGCCAGCCCCTATTGCGACACCGAGGGCGCACTGCGGGCAATCCGTTTTGCTCGCGAGCAAAGACGCCCTTTCCTCGGCACATGCGGTGGTTTTCAACATGCTGTATTGGAATATGCCCGCAACGTACTGGGTTGGGCCGATGCAGAGCATGGCGAGTTGGCTCCAGACGCTGAACGCGCCGTCATCACGCCCCTGAGCTGCTCCCTGGTAGAAGTGAACGACACCGTGCGCCTGGCCCCTTACACCCGTATTGCCCAAGCCTACGCCAGCGTGGATATCCACGAAGGCTATCGATGCCGCTACGGCATCAACCCCACGTTTGCTGGCGCACTGCTTGAAGGCAACCTGATTCCCACCGGCCACGATTCAGCGGGCGATCTGCGCGCCGTGGAGTTGCTCGACCATCCGTTCTTCGTCGCCACCCTGTTCCAGCCTGAACGCGCTGCGCTGAACGGCATCACCCCGCCCTTGGCACTGGCCCTGCTCAAAGCGTGTCGAGGGGCATTGGTATGATCGCCAAGACACCGGCCCCGCCTTATTACGCGGTGATTTTCAGCTCACTGCGTACCGATGGCGACCAGGGTTATGGCGAGGCCGCCTCGCGGATGCTGGCACTGGCGGCGGAACAACCTGGGTTTCTCGGGGTGGAGTCGGCGCGAGAAGATGGGTTGGGGATCACAGTGTCCTACTGGACCAGCGAAGCGGCGATCCTGGCCTGGAAACAGCAGGCCGAGCATCGGCAGGCGCGTGAGCGAGGGCGGGCCACTTGGTACACAGCGTTTCACACGCGGGTATGCAAGGTAGAGCGGGCGTACACCTACCCTCGTTGAAACACTACCCCTCATTTGACCCTCACCGACCAGAAAAAGCTGCGGGCTAGCTCACCAAACTGCGCAACGCACTGATCTGCGGGATCTCCACCCGGCGCATATACACCCGCAACGGTTCGGTGATGTTGATGCGGTCATCGATGTTCTGGTCCAGCAGCAACTGTATGCGTTCGCGGCACAGGGTCATGGTGTGGTCGGCGGCCGGTAGCCAGACGAATTCGGCGGTGGGAATGATGCCGTCATCGGCCACGTCCATGCCGAAGGCATCTTCGCTGAAACGCACGATGTACTGGCCGGTCTTGCGATTGAGGCCGACAAAACCCTGGAGTTGGTCGGCGGCCTGGCAGATAAGTTCTGAAGTGATGCGCATGGTAAACCTCACTGAAAAGTCCCATAGGGACTGGAAAGATGGTTTACACGCGTGGCAAAAAATACTGCCCTCTGACGGGGCAGCTATGGCCAAGAATACTGCAATGCAGCACAAAAAAACCGACAAAATTGGCTCGCGCGCACGTTAATGTCGGTTTGGTGATAGCGCCTTTCGCAATCAATTGTTAAAAAGGACACCTTCTCAAAGTTACCTCCACGAAAGGACTTCGCATATGCCTGTCACGTTTACCAAGAGCGCCTTGCTGCTGGCGTTGATGCTCGGCCTTGGCCAGGCACAGGCTGCCGACCCGGTCAGCCCGGCTGAATTGGCAACAAACGAAGGCATACCCTACCCTGCCGTGATCGCTCACCGTGGTGCTTCCTACGACGCACCTGAATCCACCGCCGCCGCCTACAAGGTTGCACGCGACCTGGGGGCCGACTACCTGGAACTGGACCTGCAACGCAGCAAGGACGGCGTGCTGTTCGCCCTGCACGACAACAACCTGCAGCGCACCACCGACGTGGCCACCAAGTTCCCCGAGCGCAAAGACGCGCCTGCCAACGAGTTCACCTGGAAAGAACTGCAAACCCTCGACGCCGGCAGCTGGTTCAACGCCGCCTACCCGGACCGCGCGCGCCCAGGCTTCGTTGGCCTGAAGATCCTGAGCCTGGACGACATCATCAAGATCGCCGAAGGCAACCCCTCGCACAAACCCGGCCTGTACATCGAGACCAAGGAGCCCAAGCAGTTCCCGGGGATCGAAGCCGACCTGAAAAACAAGCTGCTGGACAAGGGCTGGCTGAGTTCCGCCGGCTCCAAGCTGGGCAAGAGCAACACCGGCGTCGGCCAAGGCCGTGGCCGCGTGGTGCTGCAAACCTTTGAAGTTGCAAGCCTGCAAGAGTTGCAGAAAGAAATGCCCAACACACCGAAGATCCTGCTGTTGTGGGTGGGTGAAGGCAGTATCGAGCCCAAATCCAAAGTCACCTTCGCCGAGTCCGGTGAAACAACCAAGGCTGCCTACTACGCCAAGCAAGAACCGAAAGACGCCGCCGAATTCGAAAAATGGGTCGACCAGGCCAAAAGCCTTGGCGCCATCGGCACCGGCCCGTCGGCTGAACTGACCGACCACGGCGACCAGAGCTACACCGACCTGGTGAAGCCTGAAATGAACAAGCTGACCCACGACAAGGGCCTGTTGGTGCATGTGTACACCGTGGATGAGCCGGTGGATTTCGAGAAAGTCATGAAGGCCGGCGTCGATGGCATCTTCACCAACCGTGCCGCCGAGCTGCTGAAGTTCTACAAACGCTGGCCGTCGTCCAGTGTTCAGGACCTGCTCAACGACCATAAGTACTAAGGGCATTGGTGTCAGTGAGCCATTAAGGATGAGTTAAGTTGCGCCGGTTAATCTGGCGCCACTTAAACAGTTCACCCAAGAGGACACACCATGAAAACTTTGACTGCCCTGTTCGCTGCCACCGCCCTGACCCTGACTGCCGGTCTGGCCCAGGCGGATGTTCGTCCGGATCACATTGAAGGCCTGCTCAAGTCCGGCGCTGTGATGTCTTTCGACAAGCTCAACGCAGCAGCCGTGGCAACTCACCCTGGTGCTTCGATCACTGACACCGAACTGGACACCAAACACGGCGTCGCCGACCAGTATGTCTACGAAGTGGACCTGACCGATACCACCGGCAAGCGCTTTGAAGTGAAGCTCGACGCCAAGACCGGTGCTGTACTGGAAAACAAGCAAGACACCTGAGTTGCATCCCCAAAAAACGCGCCACCTTCGAGTGGCGCGTTTTTTTATGCGCGCCTCAAACCGTCACATAACCGTCATACCGCCTTGCAATGATTCGCCTAGGAACCTGTGAAACGTCCTACAGGCCCTTTCTCTGCGAGCCGCCATGAATCACAGCATCGACCACGCCCATCAGGACCCCGACCTGTTTGGCCTGCTTTACGGTTTCCGCTTTCGCCCCGGCGAAAAAGGCCAGCAGATTGACTCAGCCACCGCCCTCGCCGCCTTGCAGCAGCCACAAGATCCGGAAGAGTTTCTGTGGCTGCACTTGAACCTCGCCCACGCCGCGTGCGAGCGCTGGATGCAGGCGCATTTGTCGCTGCCGGAGGAATTTTTTGAAGCGCTGCATGAAGGCTCGCGCTCCACACGCATCGAACATGTGGACTCGGCCTTGTTGGCGGTGGTCAACGATGTGGTGTTCAACTTCAGCAGCATGGTGTCGTCGGATATTTCCACACTGTGGGTATGCGCGCGCAGCCGCTTGCTGATCAGTGCGCGCCTGCAACCACTGCATTCGGTGGATAAATTGCGCTCGTCGGTAAAAGCCGGTGAACACTTTCGCTCGCCCCTGGAACTGCTGGTGCATTTGCTGCGCGACCAGGGCGAAGTGCTGACCCAGATCGTGCGCAAGACCAGTATCAGCGTCGACCATATCGAAGATCAGTTGCTGTCTTCGCGCCTATCCACCAATCGCGCCGAACTGGGCGCTGCACGCCGTGTATTGGTGCGCCTGCAACGCCTGCTGGCGCTGGAACCGGGCTCGCTGCTGCGCCTGCTCAACCGTCCGCCGCAATGGCTACAAAAGGAAGACGTGAAGGAGTTGCGCAAATCCACCGAGGAGTTTGCGCTGATCATCAACGACCTGACGGCCCTGGGCGAACGCATCAAGCTGTTGCAGGAGGAAATCGCCGCCAACCTCAATGAACAAAGTAACCGCACGTTGTTCACCCTGACGGTGGTAACGGTGCTGGCGCTGCCGATCAATATCATCGCCGGCTTTTTTGGCATGAATGTGGGTGGGGTGCCGCTGTCCCAAGACCCGGAAGGTTTCTGGATATTGGTGGCGCTGGTCGCGACTTTTACCTTGATTGCTGGGCGGTGGGCGTTCCGAAAGCGCAAGGACTACTAACATTGAAATGCAATCAAACTGTGGGAGGGGGCTTGCTCCCGATAGCGGTGGGTCAGCCAAAAACTCTCTGACTGATGCACCGCTATCGGGAGCAAGCCCCCTCCCACATTTAAACCGCACTGATTTGTAGACCGGCGGCACACGAGATTGCGCCAAACACTGATCTGTCGCAGCACCCTTGTAACATTCTGCAATGATCATTAAGGCCATCCTCCTCACACTGGATGCTCCGGCATGGCCACCCCTTCCCTGACTGCCTCCCCCCACGCTTCACCCTCCTCCCAACCCCGGCTGGACACAAAACCAGGCTTGTTGACGGTGATCATGTTCTTCGCCGTACTTGCGATGGGCCTGCTGTTCACCGCCTACAGCCTGATGCACGACATGCACGAAATGGGCGCCCAGCTCACCACCTGGACGCCATTCCTATTGCTCGGCGTGGCGTTGTTGATCGCCCTGGGGTTTGAGTTTGTCAACGGCTTCCATGACACCGCCAACGCAGTGGCGACGGTGATCTACACCAACTCGCTGCCACCGCATTTTGCGGTGGTGTGGTCGGGCTTTTTCAATTTCCTCGGCGTGTTGCTTTCCAGTGGCGCGGTGGCGTTCGGCATCATTGCCCTGCTACCGGTGGAGCTGATTTTGCAGGTCGGTTCATCGGCCGGGTTCTCCATGATCTTCGCCTTGCTGATCGCCGCGATCCTGTGGAACCTGGGCACCTGGTGGCTGGGCTTGCCAGCCTCGTCGTCTCATACCCTGATCGGCTCGATCATTGGCGTAGGCGTAGCCAATGCCCTGATGCACGGACGTGACGGCACCAGCGGTGTTGATTGGAGCCAGGCGATCAAGATTGGTTATGCCTTGTTGCTGTCGCCGCTGATTGGCTTTGCGTTTGCCGCCTTGCTGTTGCTGGCCCTGCGCGTCTTTGTCAAAAACCGCGCGCTGTACAAGGCACCCAAAGGCGACACGCCGCCGCCCTGGTGGATTCGCGGGATGCTGATTGTTACTTGCACCGGCGTGTCGTTCGCCCACGGTTCCAACGATGGGCAAAAGGGCATGGGCCTGATCATGCTGATCCTGGTGGGCACCTTGCCGATGGCCTACGCGCTGAACCGCACCATGCCTGCCGATCAGTCGCTGCAATTTGCCGCCGTCGCTGAAGTGACCCAGGCTGCCTTGGTCAAAGCAGCGCCGCAGCCGGCACCGGGCGATTCACGTGCCACCTTGTCGACCTACGTTCGCACCAAAGAGGCCACGCCGGAACTGGTGCCCGCACTCGCCGCCATCACCGGCCATATCGGCGAAGAAGTGAAAAGCTATGGTTCCCTCGCCGCCGTACCGGCCGAAGCCGTCGGCAACGTGCGTAACGACATGTACCTGACCAGCGAAACCATCCGCCTGATGGACAAAGGCAAGGTCGGCAACTTCGACGCCGACACCCAGGGCAAGCTGCAACTGTTCAAGCAACAGATCGACAACGCCACGCGCTTTATACCGCTGTGGGTGAAGATCGCCGTGGCCATTGCCCTTGGCCTGGGCACCATGGTCGGCTGGAAGCGCATCGTGGTGACGGTGGGCGAAAAAATCGGCAAGACTCACCTGACTTACGCTCAAGGCGCTTCGGCCGAAACGGTGGCGATGCTGACCATCGGCGCGGCGGATATGTTCGGGCTGCCGGTGTCGACCACCCATGTATTGTCCTCGGGTGTAGCCGGGACCATGGTCGCCAATGGCGGGGGGTTGCAGATGAGGACCATCCGCAATTTGTTGATGGCGTGGGTGTTGACCTTGCCGGCGGCGATTTTACTGTCGGGTAGCCTCTACTGGCTTTTTACCCAATTGTTCTGACACACAGAAAATCAAAATGTGGGAGCAAGCCCCCTCCCACATTTGGTTTTATGTTTCTTCAGGGTGTGAAGAGTCCGGCCATGGCCTTCAGGCGCTTTTTGTAGACCCGCCGCGCCTCCAGCGCTTGCTCCAATGTCACCGCCACGAACCCCGCTCGCTGATTGGGCTGCATCTGCCCGATCAAGTCCAGGTCGGCGCTGATCACCGTGCCGATCATCGCGTAGCCACCGCCCGACACCGCATCGCGATGCAGCACAATCGGTTCCAACCCCGCCGGTACCTGAATCGAACCAATCGGGTAGCAACTGTCGACGATGTTGGAGGGGTCGGAGCCCGCGCCAAACGGCTGTTCCCGCGGCTGGAAACTCAATGCGCTGCCGCCCTTGAAGCGATAGCCGATGCGATCGGCCTCGGAGCCCACCGTCCACGGCTCGGCAAAAAAGCTGCTTTTTGCCGCGTCGGTCAAGCGCTCGTAGTACAGCCCCGGCACTACGCGCAACGTGACATCACCGCCCACCGAACGACGCAACGCCATCGGCAAGCTGTTGCCCGCACGCCCCGCACCGCTGGCCGTGCCGATAGGCAACAGATCGCCCTCCTGCAAGCGCCGCCCGTGAAACCCACCGAGAGCACCAAGGGTGTAGGTGGAGCGGCTGCCAAGCACCAACGGCACGTCGATGCCCCCGGCAACGGCGAGGTAAGTCCGCGCGCCGGCCACGGGAAACTCAAAGCGCAGCACCTGCCCGGCGCGCACGGCGAAGGCGGTGTCCTGATGCACCACTTCGCCGTCCAGGCGCGGCGACATCAAGGCGCCGCTCAACGCTATCAGCGCGTCGTGCTGGAACTCCAGCTCAGGCCCGATCAGCGTGCATTCCAGGCCAGCCGCGCCCACTGGATTGCCGACCAGATGGTTGGCTGCACTCAGCGCGTATTGGTCCAGCGCCCCCGATGGCGGAATGCCCAGGTGGTAATAACCTTCGCGCCCCAGGTCCTGCACGGAGGTGGCGAGGCCGGGTTTGAGCACCTTGATCATGCCAGCGCCTCCTGCAGGGTTTGCGGATAGCCAATGGGATCGGCGAGAAAGGCATCGAGGGAAAATTCGACCGGGCGAATGCGCAAGTCGAAACGCCCGGCTTCCACTTCGGCGACGGCCAGGTCGTAAGCCTCCCGGTTCATCGGCGTGAACTGCACGATGTCGCCAGGACGGAAGAACACCATGTGCTCCTTGAGGTAGGCCAACTGCTGCTGCGGGTCGTAGATCGGTGCCGGGGTCACGCCGAACATCTGGTAACCGCCGGCACCGCGAACCGAATAGATACAACCAAAACAGCCGCCATGGCCCAGGGTCAGTTTCGGCGTGTCGGTGCGCGGCCGCAAGTACTTGGGCACCTGCAATTGCCGTTCGCGCTCGACCATCTGGAACATGAACGGCAGCCCCGCGACAAAGCCGACCATCGACACAAACCACGGTGCGCCACTGTGAGCGGCGATAAACGCATCCACATCGGTCAGGCCATTGATGCGGGCGGCGTATTCAAGGTCAGTGCCGCCGGGGTCCTGGTGACGGTCACGAAAACGCATCAGGGTTTCGTGGGTCCAGGGGTCATTATAGAGCACCGGGATCTCGATGATGCGCGTGTGCAGCGTGCGCTCGGCCACCGCCTGGGCTTCGGCGCTTTGCACCGCGTCGAGCAGCACGTGAGGCGCGATGCGGTCGGGGTCGAAGCGAATCTGGAAGGATGCATTGGCCAGGCACACATCCAGCACGCCTTCCAGCGCCAGGCGTTCCACGGCGCGGGTCACCGCCATGCCCTTGAAAAAAGCCTCCAGGGACATGCTGTCGCTGACCTCGGCAAACAGGTGTTCATCACCGCCGAAGCTGTAGCGGATGGGGGACGTTTCAGCCATGTCTGTTCCTCTTGGAATCATTGTAGAAAGGCAGGCAAAAAAGTGAGGTACAGCTCTTATTGGGGGGGCCGGACTTCAATACCGGCCTGGTCCAACGCTTCGCGGGTGGCTTGCACCAAGTCCAGGGCGCCAGGGGTATCGCTGTGCAGGCAGATGGAATCGAATTCAATCACCAGGTCTTCGCCTTCCACGGTACGTACCAGCTCGCTCTGACAAGCGCGCAGGACACGGGCTGCAACGGTGGCAGCGTCCAGTGCACGCACATTGCGGGTGAACACGATGGAGCCGCTCAGATCGTACTCACGGTCGGCATAGAACTCGCGCACGACCGGCTGTCCCAGTTCCTTGGCAATGCGCCAGATCACCGAATTGGGCATGCAGTACAGCAACAGCGTCGGCTCGATGATTTGCAGGTTTTGCACCAATAGCCGCGCAGCCTCTTCATCGCGGGCCAGGTGCATGTAGAGCGCGCCGTGGGGCTTGATATGTTGCAAGGTCAGGCCTTGGGCGCGGGCCATTTCACGCAGCGCGCCAAGCTGGTAGAGCATATCGTCCACCAGCTCCTGAGGCGGGGCGTTGATATGCCGACGACCGAAGCCCACCAGGTCGCGAAAACCCGGATGAGCGCCGATAGCCACGCCCAATTGCTTGGCGCGCTCGACAGTGCGGCGCATGGTGCCGGGGTCGCCGGCGTGAAAGCCGGTGGCGATATTGGCCGAGCTGATGTGAGCCATCAGCTCTGCGTCGACGCCGTCGCCGATAGTCCAGGGGCCGAAGCTTTCGCCCATGTCCGAATTGAAATCCACTGCCCGCATCAAGATTGCTCCGCCATAAGTGATGCCAGGAAAGTAGGCTCGGGCTTGACCCCTTGGGAAGATCTATTATCAGATAGCCCATCTTCTGAAAATCAGATACTGACTATGTCCCTTACCTTGCGCCAGGTTCGCTACTTCGTCGCCACCGCTGAAATCGGCCAGATTTCCCAGGCGGCGATTCACCTGAATATTTCCCAGTCGGCGGTGACCACGGCGATCAAGGAGCTGGAAGCCATGCTCGGCGTGCAGTTGTTCGTGCGCTCGGCCCAGGGCATGAACCTCACCGACGCCGGTCGACATTTTCTCAACCGCGCCTATGTGATTGTGCGCAGCGTGGAAGACGCCCTGAACAGCCCGCTGCCGGATTACCGCGCCAGCGGCGTGCTACGGGTGGCGGCGAGCTACACAGTGCTGGGTTATTTCCTGCCGCACCATTTGCAGCGCATGGAGCATTGGCATCCGGACGTGACTATCGAGGTGTTCGAGCAGGAACGTCAGGCCATCGAACAGGGCCTGCTCGATGGCCAGTTCGACATGGCCGTGGTGCTTACCGCCAACCTCACCCACGCGGATATCGTCTCTGAGATCCTGTTCAACTCCGAACGCCGCCTGTGGCTGCCCAGCCATCACCCATTGTGTGAACGCGGCGCCGTCAGCCTGGCGGACGTGGCGCAAGAGCCCTACATCCTGCTGACCGTCGATGAAGCCGAACACAGTGCCATGCGCTACTGGGAGCAGGCCGGGCAAACCCCCAAGGTGCGGCTGCGCACCAGCTCGGTGGAGGCGGTGCGCAGCATGGTTGCCAACGGTAGCGGCGTGGCGATTCTGTCGGATCTGGTGCACCGGCCCTGGTCGCTGGAAGGCAAGCGCATCGAAACCCTGACCGTGACCGACCCGGTCACGCCCATGAGCGTCGGCCTGGCCTGGCACCGCGAGCGCGCGTTTACCCCGGCGATGCAAGCGTTCCGCGATTACTTCCACGATGCGTTCCTGGCGCCGCAGCAGTTGTCGGCGCGCCGTTAAAGATGGGCTTGCAGGGTGGCGGTCAACCAGTCCATGAACACCCGCACCCGCAGCGGTAAATGCCGCTGGCCGGCGTACAGTAAATACACGTCCAGAGGCGGTGCCTGGTAATCCGGCAGCACCGCTACCAACTCGCCACTGGCCAATAAATCGCGGATCCCGAGTTGGGGCACTTGGGTAATGCCAAAACCCGCCAGGCACGCCGACTGATACGCATCGGTGCTGTTGACGGTCACCCTTCCTGCCATCGGCAAATGTTGCACCTTGTTGCCCACCAGGTATTCGAACCCTGCCGAACGTGCGCCCAGGGGCCGCACGTAATGTACCAATTGGTGATTCGCCAAGTCAGCCAATGTCGCAGGCATGCCGTAACGGTGCAGATACGCCGGGCTCACGCAGTTGACCATCGGCATGCTGCACACCCGTCGCGCCACCACTGTTTGGTCGGGCTGGGCACCGACGCGCACGACACAATCGAAACCTTCCGCGATCAGGTCCACCTGGCGGTCCGAGCCGCTGATCTCGATGTCGATCAGAGGATGGCGCGTCATGAACGTGGGCAAGTTCGGCACGATCAAACCCCGCGCCATGACATTGGGCATATCCACCCGTATGCGCCCGGCCAGTTGGGTTTCATCCTGGCGAAACAACCCTTCCAGTTCTTCCATATGCGCCAGCAAATCCTTGCTGCGCTCATACAACACACGCCCGTCTTGGGTCGCCTGCACCTTGCGCGTGGTGCGTTGCAACAGCCGTGCGCCGAGCAACTCCTCCAACGCCTGCACATGCTCGGATACCGTAGAGCGTGGCAAACCCAGGCTTTGGCCGGCCTGGGTAAAGCTCGATAACTCAGTGACGCGTACGAAGGTGCGCAGCAGCTCAAGCTTGTTCATTAGATTGTTCGCCTTATCCGGCCAGTGATTCCGATATCAGCCTGTTTATCACGTCATGACCGGACAAATACACTCAGTTCCACTAACTATCACTGAGGACTGCACCATGACCCGTAAAATCGCACTCATCACCGGCGCCAGCCGTGGCCTGGGCAAAAGCGCTGCGCTGCACCTGGCTGCGCAAGGCGTAGACATTATCGGCACGTACCACAGCTCCGCAGGCGAGGCCCAAGCCGTAGTTGCCCAAGTGGAGGCATTGGGTGGCCGCGCCGCCATGCTGCAACTGGACGTGAGCCAGAGCGCAAGCTTCGATGGGTTCGTTGGCCAAGTCGGCGCGTTGCTCAAGGATGTTTTCGCTCAGGATCATTTCAATTTTCTGATCAATAACGCAGGCATCGCTGCCCACGCCAGCTTCGCCGAGACCACCGAAGCCCAGTTCGACCAGTTGGTGGCGATCCACGTCAAGGCGCCGTTTTTTCTCACGCAAAAACTGCTGCCGTTGATCAGCGATGGCGGACGCATCATTAACATATCCAGCGGCCTGGCGCGGTTCAGCCTGCCGGGGTATGCAGCCTATGCGTCGATGAAGGGAGCGGTCGAAGTGCTGTCGCGCTACCAGGCCAAAGAGCTGGGCCCACGCGGTATTACCGTGAACACCCTGGCACCGGGCGCGATTGCCACCGACTTCGGCGGCGGCGCGGTGCGCGACAACAGCGATGTGAATGCCATGGTCGCCAATAACACGGCCTTGGGCCGCGCCGGTTTGCCGGACGACATTGGCGGGGCGATTTCGACATTGCTGGCCGATGGCAGCCATTGGATCACCGGCCAGCGGATCGAGGCGTCGGGCGGGATGTTCCTGTAGGCGCCCACCTACAGGGCTACTGGGGTTTTACCGACGATTTTCTCGCGCAACACGTCATAACCCCAGTGGTACACATAGGTGTACGGCAGGAAGAACAGCAGCACACCAATGTCGAGGATGAACGCCTCCAACAGGCTGATCTTCATCAAGGTCGCAATCAACGGCACTGCCAGCAGGATCAGGCCGCCCTCGAACAACAGCGCGTGCAGCACCCGGGTCCAGCCACTGTTGGCCAGTTGCAGGTGTGTTTTGAGGCGGTCGAACAGGCTGTTGAAAACCACGTTCCAGCTCAGGGCCAGCAGGCTGATGCCCAGGGTCACTGCGCCCATCTCCAGTGCCGGCCTGCCGGTGATCCATACCAACAGCGGCGTACAGATCAACAAGGCCAAGCCTTCAAAACCCAGGGCTTGGAAAACACGTTCAGTAATCGACTTGGTAGGGTTCATGACCCGGCTCCGTGAATGACGATGGTTGCCATGATCAGGCTTTGTCTCGATACTTCATAACCAATAACCATCGAGCAAGGCGATAGTATGGCCTCCCACGAAGTGCTCCAGGCGTTTGTCCAGGCCGCTACCCAAGGCTCGTTTTCCGCCGCTGCGCGCAAGCTGGGCAAAAGCCAGTCGACTGTCAGCGCGGCGGTGGCCAGCCTTGAGATTGACCTGAACGTTGTGCTGTTTGATCGCAGCAGCCGCAAACCCACCTTGACTGCGGCGGGGCAGGTACTGCTGCAACGGGCCGAACAGGTGCTGGAGGCCAGCAGTCGCCTGGAGTTGGCCGCCAGTCAGTTATCCCAGGGGTTGGAGCCGAAGTTGAGTATCGCCATGTCCGATACTTACCAATCGGATCGATTCGAAATCGCCCTCACAGCCTTCGAGCAACGCTATCCGGACCTTGAGCTGGAATGCCTGATCGCCGAATGCGAAGACCTGATCGCGCTGGTACAAAGCGGCCGGGCACAGATTGCGTTTATCGAGAAACAAGAGATTTACCCGCCGGATCTGACCTTCTCCTGCGTGGAAGAACGCACGGAAATCGCGCTGTTCGTTTCGCCTAAACACCCATTGGCTGGCCTGGACAGGGTGCTTGCGCACGTCTTGCAGCAACACCGGGAACTGCGCTTGGCAAGCATCATCAACCCCAATGAAAACCGCAGCACTCAGCGTGTGTGGTCGGCACCGAGTTACCTGATGTTGATGGAGATGGCGCAACTGGGTTTTGGCTGGGCACCGATTCCACGCTGGCTGGTGGAACGTTTTGGCGGCAATCAGTTGGTCGAACTCAAGGTTCGCAGTTGGCCGCGCTCGGTGGCGGTGGATGCGTTGTGGTCACGCCAACACCCACCGGGGCCTGCTGGGAGTTGGTTGCTGGGCAAGATGCTCGACTGAGCCCCTCCCACATTTGGATAGTCATTGTCTGGGGGGATTGAGTTCGGCGAGGCGGCGCATGATGAAGCGCTTTTCCGGGACTTGTTGGGTCAGCGACAGAGCTTTTTCGTACGCTGCACGGGCCTCTTCAAGCCGTCCCAACTGCCGGCAAAACTCCCCGCGGGCCGAATGCGCCAAGTGGTAATCGTGCAAGTCACCGCGTTGCAAAATGCCCTCCACCAGCGCCAACCCCACCAATGGCCCCTGCTCCATCGCCACCGCAACTGCCCGGTTCAATTCGATCACCGGCGAGGGTACCGCTCTGAGCAGTACATCGTAGAGCCCGATAATCTGTCGCCAATCGGTTTCCCCGGCGCAGGCAGCCTCGGCGTGCACCGCCGCAATCGCCGCCTGCAAGCAATAGGGCCCGAAGCGCCGGGTGCTCAGCGCCTGCTCCACCAGGTTGCAGCCTTCAGCTATCAGAGATCTATCCCACAGCCCACGGTCCTGAGCATCCAGCAGCACCAGTTCGCCGTTGGCCGAGGTGCGTGCGGGCCTTCGCGACTCATGCAACAGCATCAACGCCAACAAGCCCATCACCTCCGGCTCCGGCAGCAATTGCATCAGCAAACGGCACAGGCGAATGGCCTCCAGGGTCAAGTCTTCGCACGTCAGGTCCGCCCCAGTGGAGGCCGTGTAGCCCTCGTTGAACACCAGGTAAATCACGCGCAACACGCTGTCCAATCGCTCGGGCAATTCGGCTCGGGACGGCACTTGGTAAGGAATTTTCGCATCGCGGATCTTGCCCTTGGCGCGCACGATGCGCTGGGCGATGGTGGCAGGTGTGGCCAGGAACGCGTGGGCGATTTGCTCGGTGCTGAGGTCGCAGATCTCACGCAGGGTCAGCGCGGCCTGGGCATCAGGGGCCAGCGCCGGATGGCAGCAGGTGAAGATCAGGCGCAGGCGGTCATCTTCCACGTCGTCATCGCTCCAGTCAGCTGCCTGCAGCGTGTCGGCCTGCTCTTGCAGCAACGGGGTAAACCGCGCCTGGCGGCGCAGGCGGTCGATGGCTTTGAAGCGGCCGGTCGATACCAGCCAGGCCCGTGGGTTATCCGGTATGCCGTCCTCGGGCCAGCGCTGCACGGCGACAAAAAACGCCTCATGCAGCGCCTCCTCGGCCAGGTCGAAATCACCCAGCACGCGAATCAGCGTGGCAAGCACACGCCGTGACTCGCTACGGTAAATGGCTTCGACCTGACCACTGAGCGTCATTGCGGCAGGTTCAGTTCGCGCACCGGGCGCACTTCCACACTGCCGACCCGGGCCGCCGGAATGCCACCCGCCATCTGGATCGCTTCGTTAAGGTCCCTGGCGTCGATCAGGTAGAACCCGGCGAGCTGCTCCTTGGTTTCGGCAAACGGCCCGTCGGTGATCGACACCTTGCCATTGCGCATACGCACGGTGGTGGCGGTGGCCACCGGCTCCAGCGGCTCGGCGGCCAGCATCCGCCCGCTGGCCTGGATGGCCTGCGCATAGGCGAGACACTCCGAGTCGTGGGGGCTGTCGGGCGAGGTATGCAACACCTGTTCGTCGCTGTAGATCAGGCACAGATATTTCATGGCGTTCTCCGTGTTCGGATGACTGACTATAGTTCGCGGCGCTCAGGGTTCCAGATCGAACAGTGCCGTGCCGCTTTGCATATCAAAGGGCGCCGACCAGTGTTCATGCACCACTTTCCATTGGCCATTGATGCGCTGGTACCCGGCGGTCACGCGCATCCAGCAAGCTTTCACCTCACCATCGGGCCCGGCACCGCCGCAGTGGGCCAGCCAGTGAGCGAACGCGCTGTCTGGCGCTTGGACGATATGCAGTTCATGAAACTCGAAGATACCGGGGCCGGGGCAATGCTTCATGCATTCTTCCCAGTGCGCGCGGTAGGCCGCCCTGCCTTTGAATTGCAAAGCGGTTACGGCATCGAACGAGACGATATCGTCGGCGTAAAAGCTGACAATCTTGTCGATATCACGACTGACGACGGCTTGTTTCCATTGCTCGATCAGGTGGTTGATGGCAGTGCTCATGGCGATGACTCCTTGGGGTGGAAAATCACGTAGGACACTCTTAGTCGAATGGCCTTCGTGCCAATCGACACACCACGGAAAAATAATTTCCCATAGGTCAAACCCGATAAACTGAGCCCTTCTTTGCAGCCGTTCGGATAGCCCGATGCAAACCCGCCTTGTTGCCTACGAGGCGCTCAATGCTGTGCAACAACAGCAAGTGGGCGCCATCGAAGTTCATCCTGAACAATTGCCGTTTAGCGGAGATATCTACTGCGCCCTTAATACCTTGCTGGCCAACCCAAGCCCTGGGGTCAAAGGCTTTGCGTTTTTGGCAGACGACATTCCCGTGGCCTTCCTGCTGCTCAAGCGCCCCCCCTGCCTGCCCCATTGGGCCGATGAACACAGCGCCACGCTGCATGCGTTGCAGGTGGATCGCAGTCAGCAGGGGCTTGGGTTCGGCAAGGCGTGTTTACAGGCACTACCGGCCATCGCGCTCGCGGCATGGCCGCAGATCAAAGGGTTGGAGTTGTCTGTGGACACGCACAACCTGGCGGCGATGGGGCTGTATCTCGGGGCGGGATGGGTGGACAGCGGCGAGGCCTACAAGGGACGGGTTGGATATGAGCGCCGGTTGCGCTGGATATTCAGTTCGTAACGGTAATGTCACGTAAACAGGACTTTCACGCGCGCCTGTCGTGTTTACGTGACATCGAATGCGGAGTCAGCCCCGCTCGCCAACCGGTAGCCAGATTTCCACCGTCCCCGTGCCCTTCCTCCCATCGAAATCTGCGCTATAGCGCTCGAAATCCGCCCCCATCACCTTGTAGCCCGAATGCGGCAGCCATTCGAACATGATGCGTTCGTAGGTTTGCTCAAGCGCCTGCACCGGCCCGTAATGGGGGAACACGGCATAGTTGAGCGGGGGGATTTCGATGAACTCGAAGTTGCTGGGCACATCGCCCTTGGTCGGGACTTCAACCCCCGCCATGTAATCGAATTCGCCGTGATGGGGGTTGTGGCATACCCCATAGGTCACCCCACCCACGCGCTTCTTGATGTCCTTGATGCAGGTGTCGAACAACTCCCACAACCGTGGGATATCGCCCACGGTGGCCTTCGAATAACGCCCTTGCACACCGGCGATCACCAGCGCTTTGCCGGCTTCCATGCGTGGCTCCAACGGTTGTTTTGTCTGCTGATCCATACGAACAGTCTCCTTCTTATGAGGGAACAAACCCGCATCGAGTATAGGGGCATATCCGCGCCACACTCCATGTAGAAATTTTTCCTACGCATCTGGACAACTTGCCATCATCGCCCGTATTGTCAGCCTCGCAGGCCACCGCAGTGGCCGACGTCGCTCGGACGGTTCCGGGCGCTTACGTACTCTCGAGGCAACAATGGCCGACCAAGGTTCGCCGCGCCGCTTTGCGCGCATAGATCGACTCCCCCCTTACGTTTTCAATATCACTGCCGAGCTGAAGATGGCTGCGCGTCGGCGCGGCGAAGACATCATCGACTTGAGCATGGGTAACCCCGACGGCGCCACGCCACCGCACATTGTGGAAAAAATGGTC
Source organism: Pseudomonas sp. W2Aug9 (assembly GCF_023127755.1). Classification (NCBI taxonomy): domain Bacteria; kingdom Pseudomonadati; phylum Pseudomonadota; class Gammaproteobacteria; order Pseudomonadales; family Pseudomonadaceae; genus Pseudomonas; species Pseudomonas sp. W2Aug9. The sequence continues at coordinate 63,801 of NZ_SPKL01000017.1, forward strand.
ACCGTCGCCCAGCGTGAAGACACCCACGGCTACTCCACCTCCAAAGGCATTCCACGCCTGCGCCGGGCGATTTCGCGCTGGTACAAGGACCGTTATGAAGTGGATATCGACCCCGAGTCGGAAGCCATCGTCACCATCGGTTCCAAAGAGGGTCTGGCGCACCTGATGCTGGCCACCCTGGACCAGGGCGACACCGTGCTGGTGCCCAACCCCAGCTACCCGATTCACATCTACGGTGCGGTGATTGCCGGTGCCCAGGTACGTTCGGTGCCGCTGGTGCCGGGCGTGGACTTTTTCGCCGAGCTGGAACGGGCAATTCGCGGCTCGATCCCCAAGCCAAAGATGATGATCCTGGGCTTCCCGTCCAACCCCACTGCGCAGTGCGTGGAGCTGGATTTCTTCGAGCGAGTGATCGCCCTGGCCAAGCAATACGACGTGCTGGTGGTACACGACCTGGCCTACGCCGATATCGTCTACGACGGCTGGAAAGCCCCCTCGATCATGCAGGTACCCGGCGCCAAGGACATCGCGGTGGAGTTTTTTACCCTGTCCAAGAGCTACAACATGGCCGGCTGGCGCATCGGGTTCATGGTGGGCAACCCCGAACTGGTCAACGCCCTGGCGCGGATCAAGAGCTACCACGACTACGGCACGTTCACACCGCTGCAAGTCGCGGCGATTGCTGCGCTGGAAGGCGATCAGCAGTGCGTCAAAGACATCGCCGAGCAGTACCGCCAGCGCCGCAACGTGCTGGTCAAGGGCCTGCATGAGCTGGGCTGGATGGTGGAGAACCCCAAGGCGTCGATGTACGTCTGGGCAAAAATCCCCGAACAGTATGCCGCCATGGGCTCGCTGGAATTTGCCAAGAAGTTGCTGCTGGAGGCGAAGGTGTGTGTGTCGCCGGGGATTGGTTTTGGCGAGTATGGCGATGATCACGTACGCTTTGCGCTGATCGAAAACCAGGACCGGATCCGCCAGGCGGTGCGCGGGATTCGCGGGATGTTCAGGGCCGATGGGCTAGTACCCAAAGCCAGCGTCTAACTCGGTCAAAATGTGGGAGGGGGCTTGCTCCCGATGGCGGTGGTTCAGTCGATACATCTGGTGACTGATCCACCGCCATCGGGAGCAAGCCCCCTCCCACATTTGATTGGGTTTTCACCCCAGACTGTGCGGTGTGGCTTACACCACCAACGACAGCAACATGATGAAGATCAGAGCCACGATCGACAGGATGGTCTCCATCGCCGTCCAGGTCTTGAACGTCTCGGCCACGGTCATGTTGAAGTACTGCTTGACCAGCCAGAACCCCGCATCGTTGACGTGCGACAAGATCAACGAACCCGCGCCCGTCGCCAGCACCAGCAACTCGCGGTTGACGCCCGGAATCATGCCGACCACCGGCACCACAATGCCTGCACCGGTAATGGTCGCGACCGTCGCTGAACCGGTGGCGATACGAATCACCGCCGCCACCAGCCACGCCAGCAGGATCGGGTTGATCTGTGCGTTCACTGCCATATGACCGATCACATCACCCACGCCGCTGGTCACCAGCATCTGCTTGAAGCCACCACCGGCACCGATGATCAGGATGATCGCGGCGGTCGGCGCCAGGCTGGCGTCGAGCAGCTTGAGGATCTGCTTGGAATGGATGCCCTGGCGATGGCCAAAGGTGTAGAGCGACAGCAACAAAGCCAGCAGCAAGGCGGTGATCGGGTGGCCGATCATGTCCATCCAGTTGCGCACCACGTTGCCTTCGGCAAAGGCGATGTCAGCAAAGGTTTTCAGCAGCATCAGGAACACCGGCAGCAACACGGTAACCAGGGTAATGCTGAAGCTCGGCAGGTCTTTGTTTTCAGGCTCGCGGGCCAGTTGATCGACCAGTTCCTGGGACGGGTTGCCCGGAATGTACTTGGCGATAAACGTACCGAAGATCGGGCCGGCGATGATGGCGGTCGGCAGTGCGACGATCAGGCCGTACAGAATGGTCTTGCCGATATCCGCGCCGAACACGCCAATCGCCAGCAGCGGGCCCGGGTGCGGTGGCACCAGGCCGTGTACCGCCGACAGGCCGGCCAGCAGCGGGATGCCGATCTTGATCAGCGATACACCGGTACGCCGTGCCACGATGAACACCAGCGGGATCAGCAGCACAAAGCCGATTTCAAAGAACAGCGGGATGCCCACCAGGAACGCGGCGAACATCATGGCCCACTGGACCTTCTCTTTGCCGAAGGCGCGGATCAGGGTCTGGGCGATCTGATCGGCACCGCCGGATTCGGCCATCATCTTGCCGAGCATCGTGCCCAGCGCGAGGATAATGCCGACAAAGCCGAGCACGCCGCCGAAACCGTCTTGGAACGCCTTGATGATCTTGTCCACGGGCATGCCCGAGGTCAGGCCGAGGAAACCGGCCGCGATGATCAGTGCAATGAACGGGTGCACCTTGAACTTGGTGATCAGAACGATCAACCCGATGATAGTGACCACTGCATCTAGCAGCAGGTAAGACTCGTGGGACATGCCAAACATGGGGGGTCTCTCCTGTTTGTTGTTGTTATTAAAGCGGGTGTTGAATTTCCTGCCGGGGATAGCGCTATCTTTTCCGGCAAAAAATTAATGAGTTGGTTCAAAGCCGTGCTTAAGCCACCAGGCGTTGGTCTGCTCGGCCAGCTCCTCGACGCTGTCTTCACTGGCATTGAGGGCCAGGGTCAGCGGCTCGCCCTTGGGCGATTCGAGGGTGGCGAACTGGCTGTCGATCAGGCTTGCCGGCATGAAATGGCCGGGGCGGTGGGACACGCGGTCGGCGGCCACTTCGCGGGTCAGCTCCAGGAAGACAAAGCCCAGGCCCGGCGCGGCTTCGCGCAGGTGGTCGCGGTATTTCTTTTTCAGGGCTGAACAGGTGAGCACAGGATGCTCGCCCGCTGTGAGCGACCGGCGCAGTTCATCGCACAGGATGTCGAGCCAGCCGGCGCGATCGTCGTCGTTAAGGGGGTGGCCGGCGCTCATCTTTTCGATGTTGGCGGCGGGGTGAAAGCTGTCGCCTTCAATGGCAGTGGCGCCGTTCAGGCGGCACAGGGCTTCGCTGACGCTGGACTTGCCACAGCCGGAAACACCCATGATGACCAGGGCGGTAACAGGTTGACTCATGAAACACCTCAGGACGCAGATAGCGCTACCTTTGCACAGCATAAGGCTAGTGCAAAAACAGGCTTTTCCCGCGCCGACTTGTCATTTTTATGGAGTGACGCGTGCATCTGCTCCAATCATTCGAACCGGATCAGGCAACCCTAGGTTCAATAATTTGCAGCCCTTTGGAGACAGCGCTACCTTAGTGCCTCGATTTTTGTTTGGCAAGCCGCCTGATGACCTCCAAGAACGATAAAAATACCCGCACGACGGGCCGCCCTACCCTCAATGAAGTTGCACGCCTGGCCGGGGTCAGCCCAATCACCGCCTCCCGGGCCTTGCGCGGTATCAGCACCGTGGCCACCGAACTGGTGGAAAAAGTCCAGCAGGCCGCCGCCGAACTCAGCTACGTGGTCAACCCCGCCGCTCGCGCCCTGGCGTCGGCCCAGAGCCAATCGGTGGTGGTGCTGGTGCCGTCGCTGTCCAACCTGTTGTTTATCGAAACACTGGAAGCCATCCATCAGGTACTGCGGCCCAAGGGCTTTGAAGTGCTGATCGGCAACTCCCATTATTCGCGCGATGAAGAAGAAAACCTGTTGCGCAACTACATGGCCTACCAGCCACGGGGTTTGCTGCTGACCGGGTTCGACCGCACCGAAAGCGCGCGACGAATGGTCGAGACCAGCAATGTGCCGTGCGTGTACATGATGGATCTGGACCCCAATGCCGGGGTGAACTGCGTGGGTTTCTCACAGTTGGCAGCAGGCGAGACGGCAGCGGCACATTTACTGTCCCGGGGGCGCAAGCGCCTGGCCTACATCGGCGCACAGTTGGATCAGCGCACGTTGTTGCGCGGTGAAGGTTTCCGCCGCGCCTTGCAGCAGGCGGGCATGTACGACCCAGCGCTGGAACTATTGACGCCACGGCCCTCTTCCGTGGGCCTGGGCGGCGAACTGTTCCTGCAATTGCTGGCAGCGCATCCGGATGTGGATGCGATCTTCTTCGGCAACGATGACCTGGCCCAGGGCGCACTGCTTGAAGCCATGCGTCACGGCATCAAGGTGCCGGAGCGTGTCGCGGTGCTGGGCTTCAACGACTTGCCCGCGTCGGCATTCATGGTGCCGCGCCTGAGCAGCATCAGCACGCCACGCGAGGCGATTGGTCGACGTGCGGCGGAGCATTTGCTGACCATCATGGCGGGCAACAAGATCGCCAAGCCGGTGGTGGATATGGGGTTTGAGTTGCAGGTGCGGGAGAGCACCTGACCCGCTCGTTCCCACGCTCTGCGTGGGAACGATCAGAAGTCTGCCTGTGTTAATGGCGGCTGTGCGTAGGGCACTTTCGGGTGCGCCGGCTTTGAGTGTCCACCGGTCTACTAACCTGCGTACAGCTGCCACCCTCATTTAACTCGCTGCTCGGCAAGGCCATGGACCAGCACACACCACGCTGCTGAGACCTTACTCGGTCCAAATGTGGGAGGGGGCTTGCTCCCGATATAGGTAATCCGTTCTTTCCTTTTCCATACTGATAC
>NZ_SPKL01000019.1:0-39189 GCF_023127755.1 Pseudomonas sp. W2Aug9
GCGGCGGCACTGGTGGGACCGGCGGCGGTACTGGCGGCACAGGTGGCGGCACCGGCGGGACGGGTGGTGGCACTGGCGGCGGAACAGGTTCGACAACCACCCCACTGATCACTGGCCAGATCGCCGGCACCCTCGGCACCACCGTAGGCAATGTAGGCACAGCGGTGGGTGATCTCGGCGGCACCCTGACCGCGGTTCCGATCGTAGGCACAACAGCAGGCGGGCTGGTCACCTCGGTCGGCACGGCTGTCAACACCATCGGCACCGGAGTCACAACAGGCTTGGGTTCCCTGGGGACCAGCAGCAACTCGCTGGGCATTACGGTCGCAGGTGTCGGCGGCGGCGTTGCTGACTTGGGCAGCGGCCTTTCGACCACCGGCCAATCACTGTCGACCACCCTCGGCGGTGTACCCGTCGTCGGCGGCCTGACAGGTGGCGTAGGCACTGCAGTCGGCGGCGTAGTGGATAAAGTCGGCACTACGGTAACCATGCTCGGCGATACCCTCAGTACCGCCAGCACCACCGGCCCATTGGGCTCGTTGACCAACACCCTCGGCGGCAAAGTAGTGGTGCCTGTGGTATCGCTGGTGGAAAACACCACCGGCAACCTCGGTACGGCAACCGGCCTGGGCACTCCAGTCAATGGCCTGCTGGATAAAGTCGGCTCGACGGTCACCAGCCTGGGGACTCAAGTCGCCAGTACTGGCGGTACCGGCAACCCTGTCACTACCGTGGTCGGCAGCGTGCTGACTGGCGTTGGCGGCACGCTCGACAAGTCTGGCGGCTATGTCGCCCCAACCGGTGGCACCGCAGCTCCCGGCATTCCAGAACTGGTCGGCGGCCTGGTCAGCAACGTCGGTACCGGCCTCAATGTCGGCAACACCAACGGCACGGTCAGTGCAGCGGGTGTAACCGGTGGCGCGCTGGGCAACACCATCGCTTCGGTAGGGACTGTGCTGGGTGGTACAGGTGTCGCCAACACAGGCGCCACGGCACCAGTCGCGGCAGTGGCAACCAATGTCGGCGCCGCGCTTAACCCGGTCACATCCGGCGTCACCGCGCTGACGCAAAACATCGGTACTACCACTGGCGTTGGCGCTCCGGTCAACGGCCTGGTGACGCAAGTGGGAGGTGCTGTCAGCAGCGTAGGCACCAACCTGACTGCCGCCAATGCCAACCCGATCACCAACGCAGTGGGCACCACCGTAACGGCTGTCGGCAACACTGTAGGTTCGGTGGGTGGCTTGGTCACCGGCGGCACTACCGGCACCAGCGGTGGCCTGCTCGGTGGCTTGAACATCGGCGCCACCACCACGACCACAGGCACTGCCACAACCACCGGCGGCACTACAGCCACTGGCGGTCTGGGCGGTTTGTTGAACGGCCTGACCGGCAAATAGAAATGCACCTGGCCGATTAGACGGCCTCCCCTACAGCGCCTACGCTTGGTTGAGACGAGAGACCCTAAATAAGTCTCTCGTCTTTTTTATGGGCGACGCCTTGTGTGATGAGCCGCCACCCTCCCGAACCGAGTCCCAGAACCCGGCGGGCCCGAAGCGCTGCTGCAGTTGACCATGGAGTGTCCTATGCGCGTATTAACGCCGTTGTTAATGCTAACCCTCAGCGCTTACGCCCAGGCCGAGCCCCTTCCCAGCTTTTTGAACAGCAATGACACCGTGCGCACCTTGCCGGTACCCAACCTGCCCGCCGATGCCTATCGACCGGCCACACCACAAACCCAAGTGCCTGAAACACCGCCGACTGCCGGCCAGCCCCTGTTGATGGACACCAAGGTCACCATTCGCAAGCTGCAGATCGAAGGCGGCACCATTTACCCGCTGACCGAGACGGCCCAAGTCTACGCACCGCTGATTGGCCGTGAGACCAACCTCGCGCAATTGATCGAAGCAACCCGTGGCATCACCCGCCGCTACCAGGAGGACGGCTACCTGTTGTCCTACGCGTTCCTGCCACAGCAGAATTTCGAAAACGGCCTGGTCCGCGTTGTTTTGGTGGAGGGTTACATCAAGGACTACCAGCAAACCGGCGACATCGGCTCGGTGTCGGCCTACGTCGACAAACTGGCGAAAAAACTGTTGGCCGAACGCCCGCTGACGCGCAAGACCTTCGAGCGCTACACCACGCTGATGAGCCGCATTCCCGGCCTGACCGTACAAGCCCAGGTGCCACCGCCCGGCACCACCGATGGCGCCACGCACATGCAGATCCAGGCCAGCCGCAAACCTTTCACCACCAGCATGAGCCTGGTGCAGAAAAGCCGTGGCGGTACGCAAGCCTTGCTCAGCGCCACCAGCAATTCGCAAACGTTCATGGGCGAACAACTGACCGTCAGCGGCCTGTTCCCGCCCGGCGAGGACAAAGAGCATTACTACCGTGTGGACTACAACCAGTTCATCAATGCCGAGGGCACCCAACTGGCACTCGCTGCCGAACGTTACCGCGCCGACCCCAACAGCAGCGTGCAACTGGACGGCGGCTTCGAGCTCAAGCCGCACCAGTCGATCGATCGCTATTCCATCGGCCTGAGCCACCCGTTTATCGCCTCTCCCACCGAGTCATTGAGCCTGGGCACACGCCTGTACGTGGTGGACCAGACCACCCGTTACAAGCTGGTGGGCTACCCGCTGAGTTTCGACATCGAATCCAACCTGCGCGCCCTCGCCTTCGAGGGTGATTGGCGCAAGGCCGACGCACGCCGGTTACGCATCATCAGCGGCGGCCTGTACCAAGGCATCGACGGTTTGGGCGCCAAGGCGCGCAGTGACCTGGACGTGGCAAAACCCGACCTCGATTTCTTCCGCCTGCGCCTCTCCGGCGTGCAAAGCGACAAGTTCTTCGACAACTGGCAAGGCGTGCTCTCAGGTGCGTTGTACTGGAGCAACAACACGCTGCCTGACAGCGAACGTGCCACCTTCGGCGGGCAAAATTTCGGGCGTGGCTATCCTGATGATCAAGGCTCGGGCGACAAGGGCTGGGGGGTGGCGTACGAGGTCAACTACAGCTTCAACCGTGCTGGCAACTGGGTGAAGGTTTTGCAACCCTACGTGGTGCTCGACCGCGCCAAGACCTGGTTCAACGACCTGCCGGTCAAGGCCAGCGACATGTCTTCGGCGGCAGTGGGGTTACGCTTTGGCGATAACAAGTACTACAACATCGCCCTGGAGGCGGCCAAGCCGATGTCGGATATCGCCCTGGACAGTTTTAACCGCAGGCCACGGTATACGCTGAGTTTCAGTTATCAGCTTTGAGGAGCTTGATGCCTTGATCATTTGTTGGATCAGACTCGGTGAACATGTGGGAGGGGCGGTGCGACGATTCGACTTGCTCCCGATGGCGGCCTCAGGGCCGACCAGGATGTTGGATTAGACCGAGTACATATCCGTTATTTAGGTAACGGCCACTATTGGTTCCGCTTTTACAGCGGGTCACTTTTGGAAAAGAGCCCCAAAAGTAACCAAAAGGGCTCTTGCCCCACCACTCGGCACCTCGCTTAGGCTCGGTGTGCCCGTAATCCGCCATGGATTTGGGGGGCCGCCGCCACGCGCCATCCATGGCGCGGGGCGGCTAAACCGGCATCCCTGCCGGTTTACCCCCCAAATCCCTGTCGAGTTCCGGCCAGCGTGGTTTAACGGGGCGCCTGAGATCAAAAGCAGATCAGGATCAAGAGCGGCTCGCTTCGCATCGTGGTTACGGTTGGCTGCGGCTACACAAGCTGTGTCCATACCCATGCTTATCGGGGGCAAGCCCCCCTCCCACATTTTGACCGAGGTGTATTAGTTCAATACCTGTCAGTTGTCAGGCAGCACTCGCATTTGATCCATCGATCAATGAGGCTTCGAGGGGGGAAACAAGTTATCCAGCGTATCAATCAACCGCACCAGATAGATCGGCTTGCGAAATAGATCCAGCACCTGCAAGCGCAGCATATCGCTGACATCATCCATCTCGGCATGACCGGACATCACGATCACAGGCAAATGCGAGCGAGAGGTATGTTCGCGCAGGCGCTTGATCAAGGAGATACCACTTTCCTCGGGCATACGCAGGTCGGTGATAACCAGGGCGATATCGGGATTAAGTGTCAGTTCTTGCAGGGCAAAAGTAACGGACATGGCGGTAAAGCAGACGAATCCCTCGTTTTCGAGGGATTCGGCCAACTCGATCAGCGCATCCTCCTCGTCGTCCACCAATAGGATTTTTTGGCGGGATGACGAGGGGTTGCTCATGGGCAGTACCTGATAAAAAGAATCACCGGAACGAGAAACTGCGACACTTATCGTTATCCTGCGTCCGGTAGACCATCAGACACTTGTTGGAACACGCCTTTTATTTTATCTCCAATCTCAGTGCCGAACGTGATGATAGCCAACGCAACAAGGGCCACAATAATCACATATTCAATAGCCGACGCCCCGTCTCTGCGACGCAGAAATAACTGGGCATGAATGTAAAACTTCAAGAACAGGTCAAGGATCATAGGAAGATCTCCTTCATGCGCCACAAAGCGCCGTTACAGCTGGCCCGCACGATGATTGCCGTGTGCCACTAGAGCATTGTCAAGAAATTTAACACTCACAACTGTAAGAACGCATTAATCACAAAGTATTAGTCGCCGCAAACACGCCGCACATCCTGCATTTACAGGACCACCCTTGAACCTCAGATAATTTTTTCGTTCGGTAATGGCATTTTGTCCTAGCTGAGCTACCTTCAAATAGCCAAATCGTTAGTTGTTCATCACAGCCAAGTTGCGAATTTAACTCGTTTGAAGTAACGGGAAAAAAGCCGTGCAACAGGATAGGGAGAGCCGTCATGAACAGTCGCATCAGCATGGTCCTGGCTGGCTTGCTGCTTGTTGGGGCTTTGATTGCAGGGTATTGGGGCCTGGTGCTTAGCCGTTCTCCAGTGCCAGTGGCGGCCCCATCACCAGAACCTGTCATTTCCGTTGAAAAAACCGTCGCCGTCGTCGAGGACCAGACCCGCCAGCCGGTGGTGGTGCTGGTACACGCGGTGCCGCCTTTCGTCGCTCTCACTGCCGCCGATGTGGCGGTGGAAAAACTGCGCACCGTCCCGGCCGGGAGCCTCACTAGTCTCGACCAGGCCATCGGCCGCGCGCCTTTGCGTGCCCTGGGTGCCGGCACCTGGCTGAACGAAGAAAGCTTCACCGCCGGCGGCCCCCTGGCCCGCATGATCCGGGCGAATGAACGCGCCCTGGCCGTGGCTGTCGATGAAGTCATCGGGGCCGGTGGCCAGTTGAGCCCCGGCGATTACGTCGATGTGTTGCTGTTCCTGCGCCAGGACAATGCCAATGCCGAGCAGTCGGCACAGGTGGTTATTCCGGCGATTCGCTTGCTCAGCGTCGGCGATCAACTGGGCCTGGCCAACGACGGCCAACCCGCAGTGCCGCCACCGGCCACCGCCGAAGAACGCGCCCAGGCGGCCCAACGCCGTACCTCCGCGCGTAGCGTCGTGCTGGCAGTGCCAGAACCGCTGCTGAGCCGGCTGATGCTCGCCTCCCAGGCCGGCACGTTGCGCCTGGCCGTGCGCAGTGCCGATGAGCAACTGCTCAGCCGCTACTGGGCTGGCGAAAGCGATACCCCGGACAAAGTGCAAAGCGCCAACCGCGACCTCTACCAATTCACTCAATTGGCCCTCAGCGGACCGCCGAAGAAAATCGCCCCCACGGTTGCCGACACCGGCCAGCGCCGCGGCATCGAAGTGATTCGCGGCGCAGCCTCAGCACCCCAAACCCCCTGATTGAACAAGGATGCCTTGAATGAGCCAACGCTACGCTCAATTGGCCTTGGCCTTGATGCTGCCGTGCTTGCCCGTGGGCGTGGCGATGGCAGCACCGGGTAACTGCAACACCCTGGGCCAACTGCCCGCTGTGGTCGAGGTGGGCGAAGGTTTGCAAACCGAACTGCACTCGCCGGTGGCGATCACGCGCCTGGCCATTGGCGACCCGAAAATCGCCGACGTGCGGGTCAATGGCGACCGCAATTTCCTGCTGACCGGCGTCGGCACCGGCGCCACCAGCCTGATGGTGTGGACGAGCTGCTCGACCGGCCCGCGCCAGAGCATGGTGTTCGTCAAGGGCAAGGCCACTTCGGCGCTGACCAGCCAATCGCTGTCGCCCTCCGAGGACCCGACACTGCCCAGCCAAGTGCAGACCGACATCCGCTTCGTCGAAGTCAGCCGTACCAAGCTCAAGGAAGCCAGCACCAAGATCCTCGGCATGGGCAAGAACTTCTTCCTCGGCAGCCCCGACCTGCTGTCTCCAGCCGAGAGCGTGTTCAAATTGCCGGTGAGCGCTGACAGCTTCAACATCGGTTTCGGTGGTGGGCGGGTCAAGGCATTGATCAACGCGCTGGAGAGCAGCGGCTTTGCCTACACCCTGGCGCGCCCGAGCCTGGTGGCCATGAGCGGCCAGAGCGCGACCTTCCTGGCCGGTGGTGAAGTGCCGATCCCGGTGCCCAGTGCCGGCAGCGATACCATCACCATCGAATACAAGGAGTTCGGCATTCGCCTGACCCTCACGCCCACGGTTATCGACCACAACCGCATCGCCCTGAAAGTCGCCCCGGAAGTCAGCGAACTGGATTACAACAATGCGATCCGCATCGAGGGCATTCAGGTGCCGGCCCTGACCGTGCGACGTACCGACACCAGCGTATCGTTGGCCGATGGCGAAAGCTTCGTGATCAGCGGCCTGATCAGCAGCACCAACCGCTCCACCATCGCCAAGCTTCCGGGCCTGGGCGATATCCCGATCCTTGGCGCGTTTTTCCGTGACTCCAATATCCAGAGCGAAGAGAAAGAGCTGCTGATGATTGTCACCCCGCACCTGGTTCGACCCTTGGCGGCCAATGCGCAATTGCCGTCCTTGCCCGGCGAAAAACTGCGCAACTATGACCCGAACTGGTTCCGCCTGTTCTTCCTGGAAAACGGCAACTTCGACCGTCGCAGTGGACTTTCCCAATGAGCGATAGCCTGAGCCAGACCTTCCTGGCAATCACCCGCAACAGCACCGACCTGGAATGGCTCCAGGGTGCGCTGGCACCGCTGGGTCAAGTGATCAGCGTGGGCGGCGGCAGCCTCGACGAACTGCTGGCGCTGGTGGACGTGACCTTCGCCAACCTGGTGTTCGTGGGCCTGGACCGCGAGCACCTGGTGGCCCAAAGCGCCTTGATCGAAGGCGCACTGGAAGCCAAACCGATGCTGGCGGTGGTCGCGCTCGGCGATGGCATGGATAACCAATTGGTACTCAACGCCATGCGCGCCGGCGCCAGGGACTTTGTCGCCTATGGCTCGCGCTCCAGTGAAGTCGCCGGGCTGGTGCGGCGCCTGAGCAAACGCCTGCCGCCCACCGCGCCCAATGCCCACCTTGGCGGCCTGACCGTGCTCTACGGCGCCCAGGGCAATACCGATGGCGCCCTGCTCGCCAGCCACCTGGCGATGGTGGTGCAAAAGAGCGGCCAACAAACCCTGCTGCTCGACCTCGGCCTGCCCAAGGGCGACAGCCTCGCGCTGCTGGGCCTGGAGAGCACCTTCAATTTCGGCGACGCCTTGCGCCACCTGCGCCGCCTCGACACCACACTGATCAACAGCGCGTTCACCAGCACCGACACGGGCTTGCGCATCCTCGCCTACGCCGGCAACGAAGAGCCCCTGGAAGTGACCAGCGCCGCCGAGCTGTACATGCTGCTCAGCGCCCTGCGCCAGCACTTCCAGCACATCGTGGTGAACCTCACCGGCCAGGCTGACAGCGAAGCGTTGCGCACCTTTGTCAGCCACTGCGACAAGCTGCTGTGGTGCACCGACCAGGGCGTACTGGACTGTCGCCGCAACCTCGCGGTGCTGAACCTGTGGCGCGAAAAAGGCATGAAACTCGACCATGCCAAGCTGCTTGTCGACCGCTATATCAAAGGCTGCGCGCCCGACACCGAAGCCCTGGAAAAAAGCTTCGGCCTTGAGTGCATCGCCGTATTGCCGCTGAGCCCCGAAGTGCGCCTGAACGCCAAGAACCAGGGGCAAAGCCTGTTCACTTTGGCGCCACGCGAAGCCTTGACCCAAGCCCTGCGTCAGCTGGGTGAGCGCCTGGCGAAACGCTCCGAGGGCATTGCAAAACCCTCGACGCGCTGGTTCGAGCGCCTGTTGGGGCCAGGTCGATGAACGGCGAAAAACTCTTCGGCGCCCCAACTCGCGGCGCCGCCGCGCACAACGATCACGACGGCCTGAAACTGGTGCTGCATCGCTACATCATCGACGCCATCGAGGAGTCCGGACAGAATTTGCTGGAAGGCTCGCGCCAATCCCTGGCGCAATTTGTCATCGACAAAGTCGCCGAATACATCACGCGGATGCACCTGGCGATCTCGCGCTATGAAATGGAGCGCCTGGCCGAAGAAATCGTCGATGAGCTGACCGGCTTCGGCCCACTGGAAGTGCTGCTGCGCGATGTGTCGGTGACCGAGATCCTGGTCAACGGCCCGCACCGGGTGTTTATCGAACGCGACGGTGTGCTGTACCAGAGCGACCTGCGCTTTATCGATGCGCACCATGTGGAGCGCGTCATGCAGCGCATCCTTGCGCCACTGGGGCGGCGCCTGGATGAATCCTCGCCAATGGTCGATGCGCGCCTGCCCGACGGCAGCCGGGTCAACGCGATCATCCCGCCGATTGCCCTGGATGGGCCCTGCCTGTCGATCCGAAAGTTTCGCAAGGACATGCTCAAGAGCAGCGACCTGGTGGCGATGCAAACCATAGACCACAGCATCTTCGAGTTCTTCCAGGAGGCGGTGGGCAAGCGCTGCAATATCCTTATCAGTGGCGGCACCGGTACCGGCAAGACCACACTGCTCAATATCCTCAGCCAATTGATCAACCCCCATGAGCGCCTGGTCACTATCGAGGATGTGGCCGAACTGCAACTGGGCCACCCCCATGTGGTGCGCCTGGAAACCCGCCCGCCCAATGCCGAAGGGCATGGCGAGGTCAAAGCCAGCGACCTGATCCGTAACGCCCTGCGGATGCGCCCCGACCGCATCATTCTTGGCGAAATTCGCGGCGTGGAAGTACTCGACGTGATGACCGCCATGAACACCGGCCACGATGGTTCCATGAGCACCGTGCACGCCAACAATGCCCAGGACGCGCTGCTGCGCCTGGAAACCCTGGTGGGTCTGACCGGGCGCGTGGTGGCGGAAAAAACCCTGCGACAAATGATCTGTGCGGCACTCGATGTGGTGATCCAGCTGACACGCCTGCCCGATGGGCGCCGATGCGTCAGCGAGGTGGTGGAAGTGGTGGGCGTGCGCGATGACGTGTATGTCACCAATACCCTGTTTCGCCTGGACCGCCGTACCGGTTTTGGCTTCCTGCGCGAGGCGCTCAACCCGGCCGGCGACAAGCTGCGGCGTGAATCGGCATTGCCGTTGTAGAGGGCACCATGACCGGACTTATCTTGCTGCTCATCTGCATCCTGCTGATCAGCCTGTCGGTGTGGCTGTTCCAGCGCGGGCTGCGCCAGGCGGGCACCGACCGCGTGCTGGAGCGTCTCGCCGACGGCCAGCCGTTGCCCCAGGAACCGAACGGCAGCTGGATTGCGCTGGAGCGCATGTTCCAGCGTGCCGGCCTGGGCAAACCCACCGATCGCCTCGGGTTGTGGCTCTGTTGCTGGGCCGTGGGCATGTTGCTGGGCTACCTGCTGGCCGACTGGCTGGGTTTGCTCACCCTGTTGATAGCGCCGCCGCTGCTGCTGCGCTTGTACATTGCCTGGCGCTACCAGCGACGCGTGCAGCGCATGATCGAACAATTGCCGCAACTGCTGGACCACAGCGTGCGCAGCCTCAAGTCGGGCCGTACCCTCGCCGATGCCGTACTGGGTGCTATCGACAGCACCGAGGCGCCACTCAAGCAGGCCATGAGCCGCATCCAGCGCAACGTGCAGATGGGCGTAAGCCTGCCGGAATCTGTCAGCGACTTTGCCGAGTTCTATGAACGCGATGAGTTTCGCCTGTTTGCCCTGGGCTTGAAGGTCAACCACCGCTACGGCGGCAACGCCAGTGAATTGCTGGAGAACCTGATCAAGATGATTCGCGAGCGTGAGCAGGGCGCACGCCAACTCAAGGCCATGACCGGTGAAACACGCATGACCGCTTATGTGTTGGCGGGCTTGCCCATCGTCATGGTGGGCTACTTCCTGATGGTCAACCCGGGTTATCTGATGAGCATGTGGAATGACGGTACCGGGCGCTATTTGTTGCTGGCCGCGGTGGCGCTCGACATCACGGGCACCTTCGTCATGTGGCGCATGTTGCGGAGTATTTGAAATGGCGATTCTGATCAGCATCCTGCTGTTGCTCGCCGCCGTCGCCTTGATAGCCGGCAACCTGCTGGAGCAACGGCGGCGCCAGCGCATGGTCAGCCAGCGCCTGCAAGGCCACCTGACCCGCGAAGACAAACTCGGCAGCCTGATGCGCCAACTGGGCGCAAGCCAGGTGGCCCAGCGCTCGGTCAGCCTGGACAACGAAACACAGACCCTGCTCAACCGTGTCGGCTGGCGCAAGGCCAACCAACGCTCGATGTTTGCCGCCTGCCAGGTCGGCGTACCGATCGTGCTGCTGGGCCTGACCCTACTGGGCCAGCAACTGCTGTTCCCCCATGCCGGCTCGCCGTGGATCGCGCCGGCGGTGGCCCTGGGGATTGGTTACCTGCTGCCCAAGCGCGTCCTGGCCCTCAGCGCCAAATATCGCCAGGAACGCATTGCTCGGGAAATCTCCACGTTCATTCCACTGCTGCGCATCCTGTTCGAATCCGGCATGGCGGTTGAGCAATCACTGCGAGTGTTGAGTACCGAAGCCCAGCGCCTGCTCCCTGACTTGACCCATGAACTGCGCCTGATCCTGGCGCGAGTCGACTCGGGCCTGGAGCTGTCCGAGGAGCTGGGCAAGACCGCACGCCTGCTGGCGGTGGACGAGCTCACCGACACCTGCATCATTCTTCAGCAACTGATTCAGCAGGGCGGCGGCGCGATGAAGTCGCTGCTGGCGCTCAAGCAATTGCTCGATGACCGCCGTCTGACTCGCCTGCAGGAATACATCTCGAAAATGTCGGCGAAGATGTCGGTGGTGATGATGGTGTTCCTGTTTCCAGCCTTGCTGATTGTGCTCGGGGGCCCGGCCATGATCGCCATCTCCCGCGCCCTGAATAACTTCTGAGGAGTCTGTTATGAAGCCACTGATTGTCGCCATAAGCGTGCTGATGCTGGGTGGCTGCGCCAGTAATGGCCAGGCTCCGTGGGCCGGCTTGCTGGCGCCCGGCAGTTGCCCCAAACCCAGCTCGGACCAGGAGCTGTCCTTGAACCTGGCCGACGACATGGCCAACGAAGGCAAGCTGCACGCCAGCCTGGCCAACCTGCAAAACCTGCCCGCTACCTTGCCTCAGGTGCGCCAGCGCCAGGCCCGCGCCTATCGCCTGCTGGGCCGCACCGAGGCCGAGCCGTTGTACCGCAGTTTGCTCGGCACCTGCCTGGCCGCCGATGGCGAGCACGGCCTGGGGCAACTGGCATCGGCCAAGGGCGACAATGGCCAGGCCATGGCCCATCTGCAACGTGCGGCACGCCTGGCGCCCACCGACGAAAAAATCCGCAATGACTTGGGCGTGGTGTACCTCGATCAACTGCGCCTTGAAGACGCACGCTTTGAATTCATGACCGCCATCGAACTCAAGCAGAGCGATCAATTGGCGGCGGTGAACCTGGTGACCTTGCTGATTTACCAGGACAACTGGGAGCAGGCCGCAAAAGTGGTCGGCCAACTCGGGCTGAGCCCCGAGCAAGTGACGCAGGCCCAGGCACGCGCGCAACGCATCAAGGGTGCGGCTGCGGCAACGGTCCGTCCATCCAAAGACCAGGTAGCGGCCGTCAGCGACACGCTGCCGGCGTCTGTGAAATAGGGAGCCGATGATGAAACTCCATTACCTCGCCAGCCTCGCATTGCTGGCCCTGCCCTACGCAGCATCGGCCATCGAGGCTGGACCGTCTTCGCCGCAGCAGGCGGAAACAGAAAACTGGATGGCCCTGCAACTCAGCGGGCGCGCAGCCTCGGCCAACCCGCAAAAGACCACGCCGGCGGAACGCGAGCAGGCGCTGAAGCGCTGGCTGGACAGCAACAAGCATCCGATCCCGGAGTTCTTTGATCAGAAGGTGGGCGGGTCTGCGCAGAGCGGGAATAAATAGGGTGACTGTGGGAGGGGGCAAGCCCCCTCCCACATTGAATCTCTACCTGCTTTTGCTCTGCCGTTGACTGGGCTTTCAGTGCGCCGTCACCCGCTGGCCCATCGCCGAGTTGCTCGGTGACAACGCCAGCGCCAACTGTGTGCGATTGTGCATATGGGTCAGGCGCAGCACCTGGGACACATACAGCTTGACCGTGTTCTCGGTGATCCCCAGTTCACAGGCAATCTGGTAGTTGGTCTGCCCCTTGCCGACCAGGCGCGCCACGTCCAACTGGCGCGGAGACAACTGATTGAAGATCGCCGGGATTTCCACTGGCCCGGCTTCGTCAGCCATCGCCTCGCCGTCGCTGGCCTTGGGCGCCGGGTTGCGCCGCACCTTGTCCAGGTCCATATACAAGTCATTGATGGATTCGGACAGGTACTGCAACTTCTGGTTAAGCGTACCCAGTTGCAGGTCCTTTTGCCGCTCCTCCAATGCCGCTTCCTGGCGCTTGAGGCCTTCGAGCAGTTCATCCAGGTTGATCGGTTTCTGGTAGTAATCGGCGATCCCTGCACGCAGGGCCTTGATCACATCCTGCTTTTCGGCGCGCCCGGTGAGCATGATCGCTTCAAATGCACGATGCTTGCCGGCGACGCGTTGCAACGCCTGAACCAGTTCGATGCCATCCATGTCCGGCATATGCAGATCGCACAGCACCAGGCCGATCAGAGGGTCTTCGCTGAAACGCTCTATAGCTTGTTTGCTGGACTCGCACGGGACACAACGGTACCCGCTGCTTTCAAGAAATTCACAGAGTTCCTCTACGATTAACGGTTGGTCGTCGACTACGAGCACTTTTACTGCAGATGTAAGCTTGTTCACGCGCTACTCCATGCCTGGCAAGCCAAAAGGTGACCTATCCTTTCTGACGAAAAATCCCACAACCACTCATTAAACGTAGACGTACTTTCTGACTATGTACATACGACTAATCAACTCGAACGACTAGTGGATCCAAAGCCAGCAGGCGGCATAACCTGTCAGAACAAAGGGTGCAAAAGGCTGTTTTGTTGACACCTGCGCGTCCCGCTCTACATGGCTTGAGCTAAGCCCTTGATGCATAAGTGCCCAAGCCACGATGGCGATGCCCGCGCCAATCAGAGACCCCAGCAGATACTCGGTATTGGAGGCCAGGCCCAGGGCTGCCAACAACTTCACATCCCCGGCGCCGAAGCGGCCCAACGCATAACCCGGCAGGGTCAGGGCGAGCGCCAGCACCAGGGCCAGGCCGCCATCGCTACGTGGAGCACCGAGCCACGTCGAGCCGGTCCACAGCAGGTAGATCAACGCCAGTAATCCGACGCCCAGGGTCAGCGTATTAGCAATTTGCCGCTCACGCATATCCTGTAAAGCGCACAGCCCCAACCACAGCAATATCACTACATTCTGGATCACGTAAAAAACATCCCTTTTTGCCGAATGATTCTATGCTGATATCAGGTACTCGCCTCAGGGTAGACGCAGTCATGAAATCAGGCCTCCCGAGAAAGCAAAAAGGTGCGGCGGCGATCGAGTTTGCCTTGGTCTTCGTAATCTTCTTTGCGGTGTTCTACGGCCTCCTCAGCTACAGCTTGCCGCTGCTGCTGATGCAGTCGTTCCACCAGGCGGCGGCAGAAGGCGTGCGCCGCAGTGTGTCACTGGACCCAGGCACCGCAGGCTATTCGGCTTTGGTTGTGCAGCGCGCCAAAGATGCAGCCCAGGCGCAGTTGAACTGGATCCCCGGCTCCTTGAATTTTTTGCCCGGCTACATCACCGCCACTTACACCAATAACTTGCTGACGGTGAAAATCACTTATCCATCAGCCAACATCAAAGCGGTATTGCCGGCCCTGGTATTGCCTGGCGTTGGCACCGTTCCGAACCTGCCCACCAACCTGACCGCTACCTCGAGCCTTCAGTTTTGACGACGGGGGATAAATTGTTCGCACGCCTGCGCGGGCGCAGCAGCGCCTTGGCCCTGGATGCCCCGGCAACGCCTGCGCCGGGCCTGCAGTTGCAACTGGACAACCTGGGCCAAGTGCTAAGCATTGCCGGTAGCCTGCGGCCTCTGCTCGACCAACACCTGGTCAACACGCCCAACCCGCCGTTGCGCACATTGCTGTGCCCAAGCAGCGCGCTGAGTGTCGAAGGTGCACCGCCGCAATGGCAACGACAGGGTCTGGACCTGGACTTTCAGGGTGCCGCCGGCCTGGTTCTGCACACCCGCGGCTGGCTTGAGCCAGAGGGCGACGGCTGGGCCCTGCGTCTGCTGGATGTCACCGACCTGCTGGCCGACCGGGCACGGATGCAACAGCGCGAACAGAACCATCAACTCGCTAGCCTGATGAGCGAACAACTGCGCGTGTGCAGCGTCAACCGCCTGCCACAGGTGTTCAACGAGCACCTGCGCAGCGTGGCCCAGCGCTGGCGCATACCTTGCGTAGCGATGGCGCTGCTCGACGAAGACGATCAGGGTTGGCGCATCTACAGCCAATACGCCGCCCATGATGCCCCGGCCCTGTGGCAAACCGGGCAACATCTTGGCACCAGCCTCGACAGCCTGAACGGCAACATGCCTCTGAACCTGGACATTGCCCTGGGCCGCAGCGAGAACCCGCGCCTGCACAGCATCTTCGGCAACGTCGGCGGTTTGCTGGTGCCCTACCGCGACAGCCACGGCGTGGCGGCCTGGTTGTTGTGTGGCTGCTACGACGGCCAGGTGGATCACACCCGCGAACGTGACTGGCTCACCCTGTGCGCCGCCCTCGCCGCGCCACTGCTGAGCCGCCTGCGTGAACAGCGCCACCACCAACAACTGGAACGGGTGGAAGCCTTGCAGGGCCTGCTCGGCACCGGCTGGTGGGAACTGTTGCCCGCCACCCAAGAGATCCAGCTGGCGCCACAACTGCTGCGCAACCTGAGCCAGGAGGACGGCCCCACCCGCCAGGCCCTCGACACCTGGCTCGGATTGATCCACCCCGCCGACCGCCAAGCCCTCAATAGCCGCCTGCAAGATCTGCAAGCCCTGGGCAAGCCGTTGCTGACCAGCGTACGCCTGCAACGCACACAGGCCGAGCAGGCGCCGCTCTGGTATCGCATACAGGGGCAAGTGCTGGGCGTGGGCAGTGAGCGGCGCTGGATCGGCTTCATGCTCGACATCAGCGACATCAAGAACCAGCAACTGCAAGCCGCCTCCGCCCATGCGCGCCTGGACAACCTGATTGCCAGCTCACCGGCGGTGATCTATGTACAGCGCTACGTCAACGGCGCGCTGCACCCGGCGTTTTTCAGCGCCAGCCTGTTACCGCTGCTGGGCTGGACCTTGGCCGAGTGCAACCACGACACCCTGGCAACGCTGATCCACCCCGACGACCGCGAACTCTACTTTGAACGCACCCGCCAACTGCTGCGCGAAGGCACCGTGCGCAGCCGCTACCGGTTGCGCGATAAACAAGGCCATTACCACTGGCTGCTCGACGAAGCCAAGCTGTTGCGCGATGACCTCGGCCTGCCGGTGGAAGCCGTGGGCCTGTGGCTGGACGTGACCGAAGCGACCCTGGCGGCTGAGCAAGTGCGCCAGAGTGAGGAGCGCTACCGCATCCTGGTGGAAGACTCACCGGCAATGATCTGCCGCTACCGGCCCGACCTGATCCTGACCTTCGGCAACACGCCGCTGGCCAACTACCTGGAATGCCAGCCCGCCCAATTGCCGGGCATTGACCTAGGCCAATGGCTGTCGGATGAACAGCGCGCGTCCTTTGTGCAACGCATCGCGCGATTGACCCCCGAATTCCCGGTCAGCACCGCCGAGATCAGCCTGCAACTGCCCGGACGCGAACATGCCTGGTGGGTGTGGTCCGACCGTGGCGTGTTTGATCAGCAAGGCACCCTGGTGGAAGTGCAAGCCGTGGGCCGCGACAACACTGAAGTGCGCCGCTCACAACAACAACTGACCCAAAGCGCCAAAATGGCCACCCTCGGCGAAATGGCTACCGGCCTGGCCCATGAGATCAACCAGCCGCTGAACGTAATGCATATGGCCGTCGTCAACGTGCTCAAGCGCCTGGGCAATGGCGATGTGCAAATCGACTATCTCACCGAAAAACTCCAGCGCATCGACGCCCAGGTGCAACGCGCAGCCCGGGTGGTCGACCACATGCGCGTGTTCGGCCGTCGCTCGGAAATCGAGCAGCAACCGTTCGACCCGGCGCAAGCGCTGGAAGGCACCCTGGCGTTGCTCAGCGAAGGCTTGCGTGGCAAAGGTGTGGAAGTGCGCATCACACCTGCGGACTTTGCGGTGCAGGTCAAAGGCTACGTCGATCAGTTGGAACAGGTGCTGATCAACCTGATGGTCAACGCCCGCGACGCGCTGCTCAGCCAGCGCGAAAAGAATCCCGCACTGCGCCCCTGGATTGCCCTGTACAGCGAGCATGACCGCCACCATGTACGCATCTGGGTCGAAGACAACGCAGGCGGCATTGACCCGCGCTTGCTGGAACGGATTTTCGAGCCGTTCTTTACCACCAAGCCAATCGGCGTAGGCACCGGGCTGGGGCTCTCGGTGAGCTATGGGATTGTAGAAAACATGGGCGGGCGCCTGAGCGTCAGCAATGGCGAGGCGGGAGCGAAATTCTGCGTAGAACTGCCCATCGTCCAGGATCAGATCACCAGGTAAGCCCGGCCCATATGGCAGGTGAGGTTGGCGCCAACTTCGGCGTTGCCCAAGTTGATGCCCAAGGCACTGAGCAACGTGTTGACGATGGGATCAAGGATCGGCGACAGCACGTTCTGGATCAGCCCCACCACCGCCGTGGTGATTGTCGCCAGCAGCCCGGCGACGCCAGCCAGCGCACCGTTGGATACGCTGCCGCTGGGCGGTGCGTAAGTCACCTGCAAGCCATTTAAAGTCGCCGCCAGGCTACCGACGATATTGGCTGTGCCCGGCGCGAACTTATAGGTCGGCGGCGCATTCATCTCGGCAACCGGCGAAAACACCATCGTGCTGGTTTGCGCGGCAATGGTGGAGTTGGCCTTCAACAGCAAACCGCCCCCCACATTGGGTGTACGGGTGGGGCTGCACAACAGCGTCAGGACAACACAGTAGCGCTCGCCAAAATCGATCAGCCTGACAGGCTGCACATTGACAGGTGCGGATGAAGAAAAAGCCGCTACCGGATCCACCGTACCAACCGCCAGGGTAGCCAGGGACGTAGTGGTTTTCACCGTCAAGGATTTGGAGGCCGGCGAGTCGCAATTGAAGTCCGTGACATGGGTTTGCGCGCTGCCGGCCTCAATGTAAATGGCCAGCGACGTCGTAACATCAACATCAGCCACATTGCAGGCCACCAGGCATAGCACCCCTCCCACCACTGCCGGCAGGTTGAGGTTCAACAAGCCCTTGACCACTTGAGACACCGGCGTACCCAGCCCCGTCAATATGGAAGCCACGCCGGACACGGCCTTGATAATCGGCGCCTGTACGGTCACCAATGTGCGCACTTGCGCAGTACGCACAAAAATCTGATCGGTCGGAGGGACATTCAATAAGCCCTTCTTCGCCAATGCCGGATTGCCAATGGCCGACAACTGCGGCGGCTCAATGACTTTGGTCTGGATCGAAACGTTGCCCACCAGCGGAATAGCGATTTGCGCCGCCGCACTCACGGCATTCTTGCTGCTGGACAACTGCGCCACCGCTTCGAGCAACTGAAACAGTTGCACATTGGTATTGAGCGCCGCCGTCGGCGTGCCAGTGGCGATGTCGATCAGGTCCCCCACCGTCAACAGCTTGGAATTAGGCGCAATCGCTTCAATAGAAATCACGTCATTGATCACCGACGTGACCGCCGCGCCGTTTTTCTGCAAGACCTTGACGGCGGCATCGATCAACTGGGTAGCGGAGACGGCGGTGTTAAGTAATGCATCGTAGTCTCCAGCCTTTACCTGCAAGTCGATCGCTAACTGGTCCAGATAACTGAGCAGGTTGACGTTGGTCTGCAACAAGCCGTTCCAACCGGCTGCCGTGAGCGACAGGTTGCCCCCCAGCAGGTTGCCGATGACCAGGTTCAGTATTGGCGACTTGCTCGAATCGACACTGGCCAGGCTGCTGCGGATCGACAACTGCGCTACCGGAGGAGGCGTCGCCGCGACAGCGGTGGCGCTCAGGTTGATTTGCGCGGTGATCGGCGCGCCACTAAAGAGGTTCCACAGACCGTTGGCGATGCTGCTCATCACCGTGCGCGAAGCCACCACGCGGATCGCGTCGCTCTTGGTGGCATCGGCGGTAAACACCCGAGTGTTCAGGGCGTTGGTGGCCAGGGTCCCGCACGTTACGGCCAAGGTGCGGCCATTGCCGACCACAAAACCATTGCGCGCAGCGTTTTGCGTGGCGTAGGCGTTGGCCGTGGTGTTGGCGCCGCACTGACCACCGAGGCCGGCCGCTTCCAGCGCCGAAGTATCGGCGACGGACTGCAGCTTGCGCTTTTCCAGATACAGACGCCCGCTGTCGACCGCCAGCAAAGTAAACACCAGGGCCAAGGCCAAGGTGCCTGCCGCCATCAAGCCTATTGCCCCACGCTGCCTGGAACCGAATCGGGGAGACATCGAAGCACTCCTGCGCTAACTCACCGGGGTTGCACTGGAGTGTAGACAAGGGACAGGCAGGTTGCTGGCAACTCGCCACATTGACGACTGATAAAAGTTTCCCTCCCACATTAGTTATCCGATGTTGATTAGTGCGGAGGATAGTTGGAAAGGATTTTGGTCACCGTACTGCGGATGGCCTTGCTGCGATCTTCCGGATTAGGCGTGCTGGCCATCATTTGCTCGTCGCTGCCGCGCCACACCAGTTTGCCGTCCTTGCCGTCGAGCAGGTCGATCTGGATGGTCGCCACTTTATAGGTGATGTTGCGCGTTTCGTTGTACATCGGCGCGCCCCAGTAGCCATTCCATGGGCCGCCCCAGGCGCCGCCGTAGTTGGTGGTGACTTGTTGCTGGCGGTCTTCGACGATCAGGTACGCCTGTACATTCAGGTCGGCCTTGGTACCTGCCGCTGCCGGGCGCAGGCCGCGTTGGTCGAGTTGCTCGCCCACGGCCTGGCGGATGCGCTGCTCGGTGAGGTCGCTCTTGATCCGCGGGTCATCGGGGCGGTACTGCAACGCCGGGTCTTTCCAGGCCCAATTGCGGTAGGCGCCAAAGTCGCGGCTGGCGTCGAAATCGTGGTTGACCTGGTTGCTCTGGCAACCGCCCAGCAACACAACAACAGCAAGTGCAGCGATGCGACCCAACATGATGTTCTCCAGAAAACGACATGAACCTGAAATGAGAATAGCTGCTAACTGGGCGGATAGGCAGCCATTGCCTTCTGCATCGCCTTGCGCAAGCTATCGGCGCGCTCACTCAGGCTGCCCTGGCTGGTGGTTTCTGCGCTGGTGCTCCACACCGGCTGGCGGGTGCGGGCGTCGAACAGGCTGATGCGCGCCACTGCCACCGTCACTTCATAGGTGCGCACCACGGGCACGCTGTTGTACATGCCATAGCCGTTACCATACCGGTTGTAGCCACCGTAGCCGTAGCCATAGTCGTCCTGGACCTGGCGCAAACGTTTCTCCAAACGCACATCGGCACTCACCAGTAGGTCAGGGGCGCGGTTGTCATGCAAGGGGCGCAGGCCGCGCTGGTCGAGGGCGCCGCTGACCGCCTCGGCAATCTGTGCCGAATCGGCCCAGGCCGTACCCGCCGGCAGTTGGCCGTTGAGCCAGCCCCAACTGCGATAGGCGCCATAGTCGCGTACTGGTGCCGGATAGGCGCTGGCATCAAAGGTCGTGGCCGCCTGCGCCGGAGCCGGCGGCATCGGCGCTGAAGCGGCGACGTAAGGGTTGGGGCTGGAGCACGCCCCCAGCCCCAGGGATAACAGGATTAAACCGAGACGACGCATTTCGACCTCCGCAGACTGGGCCGCTTAAACCGGACGGCAGATCCAGTGCAAATAACGCCCAAGCCCGGCAAAGCTTGGGTGACGACGATGAGCGAGCTCCATCTCCAACAAGTCCTGCAAATCGGCGCGGGCCTGGAACTCCATCGGCATGTAGTCGTGAAACACCCGCACCCCACTCTGGCTTTCGACCTGCCACAACCCTTCGAGTTGCGCCGCCAATTCCCGAGGGTCGAGCGGTTGCTGCGGCGTGAGGCTCTGCTTTTCACCGGCCATGTCGTTCTTGCGCATTTTGCGAAAGTGGCCTTTGAGCAGGTTGCGGTAAATCAACGCATCGCGGTTGTAGAAAGCCAGGGACAACCAGCCGCCGGGCAGCGTCAACTGATGCAGCACCGGCAGGATGGCATGGGGTTCGGCCAACCATTCCAACACCGCGTGGCACAGCACCAGATCGTAAGGCTCGGTGAGTTGGCCGAGCAAGTCTTGCCATGGCGCATGAATAAACGTCGCACTTTGGCCGGCGTCGGCAAAACGTTGGCGCGCACCGTCGAGCATCGGCTCAGCGGGTTCGGCCAAGGTCACCTGGTGGCCGCGCTCGGCCAGCCACAGCGACATATGCCCCAGGCCCGCGCCGATATCCAGCACGCGCAACGGACGATCAGGCAACGCTTCAAGCAAGTCAGCCTGAAGCACCGCCAGGCGAATCGCGCCCTTGGCGCCGCCATAGATTTTCTCGGCAAAACGCGTGGCCAACTGGTCGAAATGACGATCACTCATGGGCAAACCGCCGCTCGCTGTCGGCCAACTTGGCACGCACCACTTCATTCATGTCCAGGCCCAGCTCACTGCACAGCAACAGCAAGTACAGCACGATGTCACCGACTTCCTGGCCCGCATGGGCGAGTTTATCGGCGGGAAGCTGGCGGGATTGGTCTTCAGTAAGCCATTGGAAGATTTCCACCAGTTCGGCCATTTCCACACTGGCGGCCATGGCCAGGTTTTTCGGGCTGTGGAACTGCTTCCAGTCGTTGGTATCGCGGATGCGGTGCAGGCGTTCGGTGAGGTGTTCGAGGTTCATTGGGGGGCTCCTGAATGGGTATAGCTTCAGGGGGATGGGGATTGAAGGCAAGTGAATAGCGGTGGTGTTCTCAAGGGCGCTATCGGGAGCAAGCCCCCTCCCACACTTTGATTTGTGAACACATTTCAAAATGTGGGAGGGGGCTTGCCCCCGATGAGGCCCTAATCAACCACGCTAAACTCAAGCCTCGCAGTTTGCCCGGCCTCATCCAACACGCTGAGCTGATAGCGCCCCAGCCGCTCAAAACTGGCATTGATACTGTCCTGATTGGCGCTATCACCCAACGGCGCGCCATTAAGGAACCACCAGCGCCGACCGCTGCCGCCCAACGCGGAGATTTTCAGGCGCAAGGCTTGTTGGCTGGCCGCGGGCAGGCGCAACTGGTCGCCCTCGCGCACGCCCACAATGGACAATGGCGAAGCCGCAGCCAGCGCCGGTGGCGGGCAATCCGGGTCAGGCGCAGGAATGCGCGCTTCACGGCGCTCAACCCTTGGCAACCAGGGCTCCAGCGGCGCGGGCCACAGGGCAATATGCCTCGGCACCGCGCCAGGGCAATGGGCATCAACCCGCAAGCCCTTGGCATTGACCCAGATGCTCTCCATCAGCCCCACGCTCAAGGGTTGATCCAATGCCTGCAAGGTAGGCGGCGTAGTGTTGTCCAGGGTCCAGGCAAACCGCTGGCGCCGGCAATTGGGGTCACTGCGGGCCATGGGCTGGCCCAGCGGCCAACAGATTGCCGCCACGCCGATATTCGCCGGCACCGGTTTGACCGGGGCACTGATGCCGCGTTGGCTGTCGCGGTTGGTCAGCACGTCATGCACCTGCAGCATCAACGGCGCCGCCGACGCCAGGCCGAACTGGCCCGGCACGGGTGTGCCATCGGGCCTGCCAATCCAGACGCCGATCAAATAACGCGGGCCCACGCCAATCGCCCAGGCATCGCGAAAGCCATAGCTGGTGCCGGTTTTCCACGCCAGCACCGGGCGTTGCACCAGCTCGGCACGCGGGTCGCGGTCGGGCCGTGCCTGGCCGCTGAGGATGCGCCGCACAATCCACGCAGCCCCCGGCGACAGCAAAGGCCGCTCCCTGAGCGCGTCCTCCGGCTGTAGTCGCAACGTCGCGCTTTTGCCATCACGGGCCAAGGCGCTGTAGCCGCTCACCAGGTCCTCCAGGCGACTGCCCGCGCCGCCGAGGATCAGCGCCAGGTTCGGCTCGGCCAGCGCCGGCAGCGCCAACGGCATGCCGCCGATGCGCATCTGTGCGGCAAAGCGCTTGGGCCCGTAGGCTTCCAACAGTTGCACCGCCGGCAGGTTCAACGAGCTGGACAGCGCCGTGCTCGCCGGCACCGCCCCGGTAAAGCCCATGGAAAAGTTGCCCGGCCGATAATCGCCGTAACGCCGGGGCACGTCCTGCAACAGGGACTCGGAGTGAATCAGGCCGTCGTCCAACGCCATGCCATACAGGAAAGGCTTCAGGGTCGAACCGGGCGAGCGCAGCGCACTGATCATGTCCACGTGGCCAAAACGCTTGGTGTCGTTGATATCCACCGAGCCCAGGTAGGCGCGCACTGCCATGCTTTCCTCTTCCACCACCAGAATCGCTGCCGAGGTGTGTTCCGGCAGGCGTGCACGCCAACCCAACAGGAGGTCTTCGAGGCGGCGTTGCAGGGTGGCGTCCAGGGTGGTGCGAATCAGCGGCGGGCTGTCGGGGCGGTTCAGACGCCGCGCCAGCAACGGCGCCAGGCTCGGTTCCAGGCGCGGGGCGAGCAGCAGCGGTTCTTCCAGGGCTTCATCAACCGCAGGCTGCGGCCACACCTGGAATTCAGCGAGGCGGCGCAGCACTTTGTCGCGGGCCTCCTGGGCACGTTGCGGATGACGGTCCGGACGCAAGCGACTGGGCGCCTGGGGCAATACCGCGAGCAAGGCGGCTTCGGCGTGGGTCAGTTGTGAGGGCGACTTGCCCAGATACGCCCAACTCGCCGCTGCCACGCCCTGCAGCGTGCCGCCGAAGGGCGCACGATTGAGGTAAAGGTTGAGGATTTCGTCCTTGGACAGGTGCCACTCCAACTGCGCGGTACGCCACAGTTGACGCAACTTGCCATGCAGGGTGCGTGAATGCGGGTCGAGCAAACGCGCCACCTGCATCGACAAGGTACTGCCGCCGGACACCACCCGTGCACCGGTCAGGTTTTGCCAGGTCGCGCGTACCAGCGCCAGCGGGTTTACCCCGGGGTGTTGGTAAAACCAGCGGTCTTCGTAAGTGAGCAGCGCGTCGAGATAATACGGCGACACCTCGCGCGTCTGCACCGGGTAGCGCCATACGCCGTTGGCATCGGCAAATCGCCACAGCGGCGTGCCATCTTCGGCCAGCACCACACGGGCCAGGTCGTCCTGGGGCAGGGGCAATGGCCAGATACGATCGGCCAGCCATAGCACGGCGATTACCAACAGCAGGCTCGCCAGGGTCCAGCGGGCAACAAAACGCAAATTCAAGCGGGCAAACCTCTATGCTTGTAGGGAACTAGCCTGTCGCAATAACGACCAAAGGCTCAGTTACGCCCACCTTCTTATCAGGACACGCACATGCAGGTAGAAAGCTTTTTCGAATGGTTGGGCCAGGCGCTCGGCTCCGTCATCCGCTTTATCGTCGATGGCCTGAGCGGGTTGTTCGGGGCCTTGACCCACGCTGGCGGCAACTTTATCGATGGCTTGTCGCGCACCTTGGGCATGGACACCTCGATCATCAGCATCATCACCCTGATCGTCGGGTTGCTCTTCTTGTACTCGGCGGTACGCGCCTTTATGCGGGCCTCGATCATCGTGGGCATCATCTGGCTGCTGCTGGGCCTGTGGTTGCTGAGCTGGGTTGTGCACTGATTTATCTGACAGCCCCAATCCCTTGTGGGAGGGAGCAAGCCCCCTCCCACAAGAGTCCCCCACTTCAACTTCAGCGATCAGCAATCAGCGGCCCTTGATCACCATATCCCCCGGCGTCTCGCCCACCGCCTGCCAGTTCGGCCGATACATCGACTCCACTTGCGGCGGCGGCACGCGATAGGTGCCAGGCGTCACTGCGCGTGCCAGGTACAGCAAGTGCGT
The DNA here is from genome assembly GCF_023127755.1 of Pseudomonas sp. W2Aug9. Taxonomy (NCBI): domain Bacteria; kingdom Pseudomonadati; phylum Pseudomonadota; class Gammaproteobacteria; order Pseudomonadales; family Pseudomonadaceae; genus Pseudomonas; species Pseudomonas sp. W2Aug9. Next base: position 24,387 of record NZ_SPKL01000019.1, read on the forward strand.
GGTGCCGTAGCCGTCCAGGTTCATCGCCGCCACATAGCGATCATCCCTGAACTCCTGATGCTTGAGCGATGCGTTCTGCATCGACTCGCGCCATTCTTTCACCTGGCTGCTGGCGTTCTCAAGGCTCGCCGCGCTTTGTGCCAGGTTTTGGTTTTCCAGTTCCAGGCCGGCGGGCAGCAGGTCTACCACCAGGGCATCCGGCACGCGCTGCTTGGCACTGACGGCCAGGTGCACCAGCACCAGGTCGCCGCTGTCGAGGCTGCGCAGGTTCAACGGCTGGCCGTTCATGCCCAGGTATTCGCGGCGAATGCTCAGGTTCTCGCCGCCCGCTGCCGGTGGCAGTTGTGGGTAACCTGAAATAGTCAGCTGCTGGTAAACGGGGGTCTGGCCCTGATTGCTCAGGCTCAGGTCGCTGGATAGCAGCTTTTCATCCAGTTGCAGCGTGGACTGCTGGTTGTTCAGCTCCCGCGCCCCGCCACTGCCGGTCAGCGACACCTGCCAGTCAGCCTCGGGCTTGGCGAAGCCGAGCCGCCCGGCCAGGAACAGCGAGTTGCGCTCCTGAGTCGACAGATACGGGCTGGCCGCCAACTGGTCCGACAAGGTAAACAGGCGCTCTTCACGTTTGCCCTTGGCCAAGTCGTTTTCCTCCAGCAGCGCCAGGATCATCGCCTGATCGCGCAATGGGCTGCCGTAGTCGGCCAGCCATTCCTTGGCACTGCGCTGCGCCGCCAAACCGGCGAGCAAGGCTTGATCGGCACGCGGCTGGTCGCCCATTTTTTGCAAGGCGATGGCCAACTGCACCAATGGCAAGCCGGAGCGCGCATCACTGCGGCGTTCGAACAGGCTGCGCAAGGCACCCAACGGCGCCTGCTGACTGCGCGCCAGCACCATGCCGGCGTAGGCCTGTACGGCAAAACGCGTGTGCTCGGCGTTGTCGCTGTAGTCGACTTCAATCAGGTTGCGTTCCTGCACATACCGCAGCAACCGCTCGCTGGCCTTCTTCAAGGCTTCAGGCGGTACGGCAAACCCCTGGTCGCGGGCGCGCAGCAGGAAGTCGGTGACATAGGCGGTCAGCCAATATTCTTCCTCGCCGTCAGCGCCCCACAAGCCAAAGCTGCCGTTGTAGCGCTGCATCCCCAGCAGGCGTTCGATGCCCAACTCGATCTTGCGTTTGCGTTCGGCATCCGGTTCGCCCTTGATGCTCAGGCGCTTGAGCAGCGCATCATCGGCATAGAGCGACGGGTACAAGCCGCTGGCGGTTTGTTCCAGGCAGCCATAGGGGTAGGCCTTGAGCGCACTGATCTGTGCACCAAGGTTCAACGGCGGCCGGCTCGACAGGCTCAACAGCGCCTCACGCCCCGAGGCATCGAACTGATCGAGCGTGCCCGCCGGCAGGCTCCACGGCTGATCCTTGAGCACAGCGCGGTAATGCTTGAGCAAGGCCGGGTACGCCGGGCGCACGCCCAGGGTCCATTCGCGGCTGAACGGCGGCAGGTTTTCCCCCGGCAGGTCCAGGCCATTGACGGTGACCTTGACCTTGCCCTGGCCGAGACCGCCCCAGGCTTTTACCGGAATACGCAGGGTGGTGCGCTGGCCTTGCTTGAGCTCAACCGATTGCGCGCCGCCGTTGACCAGTTCCAACTGCCCTTGCGCGGTCAATTGCACATCGAGTTTCTGCGCCTTGCCCGACAGGTTGGAGAGGTCCAGGGCCAAGGTGGTCTGGTCGCCTCCGGCCAGGAAGCGCGGCGCCGACAGCTCGGCAATCAGCGGTGCGGCGATGACCGTCTTGCCCTCGGCCATGCCATAGCGATCATCGCTCCAGGCCTGGGCCATCAGGCGCAGTTCGCCATTGAAATCGGGGATATTGACGCTGACTTCGCCCTCGCCTTTGTCGTTCAGGGTCACCGGCGCGCTTTGCAGGGCAACGATGGTCACGCTGGTGTCCGGGCGCTTGCCGCCTTTGGCCAACGCCGCGTCACCGCCAAATGCCAGGCTGGCGAGGCGCCCCTGGCCGGCTTCGATCAACTGGCCGTAGATGTCGAACTGGTCGACGCCATAGGCTTTGCGGCCGAACAGGCTGGAATACGGATCAGGCGTGGGGTATTCGGTGATATTGAGGATGCCCACATCCACCGCCGCCAGCAGCACATGCACCTGTTGGGGCACGCTGCCATCGGCGTTTTTGGCGGCGATCTTCACCGTCAGAGGTTGTTTGGGGCGCATTTTTTCCGGTGCAGTGAGGGTCAGGCCGAGTTTGCGCTGGGTACGATCCAGCGGCAGGTGCAACAGGCCCACGGCACGTTTGGGGGTGATATTGGCTTTGCGCTCGCCGGGGCGAATCACCAGGGCGCTCACATACAGATCATGGCGCGACCATTTCGGGTCGAGCTTCACCGCAAAGCTTTTGCCTTCGGCCGGTACGTCGATCTCCTGCCACCACAGCGGGCCTTCGGCGGATTCCACCAAGAGGTAGCCTTTACCGGCAGCCGGTGGCGTGACGGTGACATTGGCGGTGTCGCCATCGCCATAGGCCGGTTTATCCAACGCCAGCTTGACCTGGTCGGGGCGCACGGCGCCGCCTTCGGTGTTGTCTTGGGCCTGGTAGCCGGCCCAGAAGCGCACGCTGCTGACCAGTCCGGTCTGCGGGTCTTCCACCTCGACACGGTACGGGCCCCACTCCACCTGGAAGCTGACCTTGGCGGTGTCGCCGGCCTTGATGTTCAGGCTCTGCTCATCGAGGTTGAGGAATTTCTCGTTGAAGTGATAGCTCCAGCCATCGTTCTCCGAGTAGTTCCAGTAGTAGTCACGGCGCTCACGCACCAGGCGCACCTTGAGGTTTTGCGCAGCTAGTTTCTGACCGTCCTGGTTGGCCACCAGCACTTCGAATTCCACCGGGCCATCGCCATTGGTTTCCTTGCCGTCAAACAACCCGCGCAGGCCCGGTAATTGCTCGGCCGGCCAGATCGGCTGCACCAGGCGCCGGGTGATGGGCCGCCCGCCGGACTCTTGCAGGCTGGCTTGCACAATCAGTTGCAACGGGGATTTGGCCTCGGCCCATTTGCTTTCCAGGGTCAGCGCTTGCTCGCCGTTGGCGTCGAGTACGCTTTCGTCCAGTTCGAAATCCTGGCTCAGCTCTTCTTCAGTGACGGAACCGAACTGGTACCCCGGCAAGGATTTGACCGCCTCACGCAGCGGGCGCACATAGACCTGGCCGCTGACCCGATTGCCGGATGCCGGTGCGCCGTACAGATAGCGCCCGTTGACCTGAATGACCGGATTTTCCGTTGGGCTCAGTGCGGTTTCACTGCCCTTGAGTTCCAGTGCCAGGCGTTCGGGCAGGAAGTCTTCGACGAGGAATTCATACAGTTGCGGCTTGCCGTCCCCCAGGTCAAATACCAACTGCCAGCGCCCGGTCGGTGCTTCGCCGGCCAGTTGCAGCGCGTATTGATACAGGCCGGAGGCATCAGTATCCCACACAAACTTGCGGCTCACCTGTTCATCCGGACGACGCACCTCGACGCTCACCGGCTGCGGTTTGACCGCGTTGCCATCCTTGTCGCGCAACAGCGCATTGAGCAGCACGGTTTCGCCAGGGCGATACAGGTCACGCGGGCCGAACACAAAGAACTGCAGCGGGTGGGACGGCTGCCCGCCGATATCGAACTCGGCCAAATCCAGCGCGGCGCTGTCCAGGCGCAACAGGCTGGTCTGCTCGCCTTGTTTGGCCAGCAACACCTGGGCTTTTTTCGGCAGCGGCAGCTCGGCGTGACCACCGTCTTCAGTCTTGCCCTGGCCGAGTACGCGGCCTTCGGCATCGAGAATTTCCAGTTCGACGCCGTTCAGTGCCTTGCCGCCTTCCAACGCTTGGGTAAACACATCCAGGCGATTGGCATAACGGTGCACCGACAGGCCGATGTCACTCAAGGTAAACAGCGTGGCCGGTTGCGAATAGTTGTAGGTGCCCGAGGCACGCATCACCGCCAGGTACACGCCCGGCTGCTGCAATTGCTTGAGGCCGGCAATCGGCAGCAGCAGGGTTTCGCGAGTGTTGCGTGCCGGGTTCAGGTCGAAACGCCCACCGTAGACCAGCTCGGCCATTGGCAGCAGTTCACGGGACTCATAGCTTTGCAGACTGGTATTGCGCCCCCACTGCGCCAGGAACGACGGCAGGGATTCGGGCTTGATGCGGAAGAATTCGACGTCGATCTTGTCGACGTTCAGCGCGATCACCGGCAGGCCCTCGGCCAGGCGCGTCGGCAGCAACGTGCCACGGCTGGCGAAGCCGACGGTGGCTTGCAGGTCGCGCGTTTCCAGGCGGGCGCTGTATTCGGCGGGGAGGGTGTTGCCGTTGACTGCCTTCACCCCGGCGTCCACGGTCAGCACCAACTTGCGCTGCGGCTCCAGGTGGCGCAGGCGCAACTCCATTAGGTTATCGGAAAGCTCCCAGGCGCCATCGACCTTGCCGGACTTGCTGTCCACCAAGTGCAGCTTGTCGGCGAACTTCTGATCCGGGTCCAGAGGAATGGAAAAACTCACCGACAAGGTGCTGGCCCCGTCCAACTGCACCTCGGACACGTCCACCACGCTTAACTCGCGCCCGGCATAGCGCTGCTTCAGCGCCGCCACGTCGACCGCCGCCTTGGCGGGTTTGGGCACTACGCTTGCCGCGGCGGGTGCCGTCGGTGCAGCGGGCTTATCGGAAGAATCACAGGCGCTCAGCAGGGCCAGCGCACAAGCGAGGAACAGTCCTTTGTTAAGCATGGGGCACTCGTAGTCAGAGGGAACCGAGGGGTGAACTATATATCAGCGCCGCGCTGGCTGCTGCGGTGCCGGTCACATTGACCGACGGAGGGAAGTTTGGTTCTGGGTGCCTTCCGGGCTAAACCAAATCCCACAAACAATGCAGTTCAAAATGTGGGAGGGGGCTTGCTCCCGATGGCGGTGTATCAGGTTAGAAATTCCTGGCCGATTCACCGCAATCGGGGGCAAGCCCCCTCCCACATGGATCTGCGGCGTGATGGGTGGACGGGTACAATGCCCGCTCCACCAAGGAGCCTTCATGACCGCCCTGCTTGCCGACTGGCGCCACCGCCCCACCCATCGCCGCGTCTGGGCCCTGGCCGCGCCGATGATCCTGTCGAATATCTCCGTGCCGCTGGTAGCCCTGGTCGACAGCATGGTCATCGGCCACCTGCCACACGCCCACCAACTGGGCGCCGTGGCTGTCGGCGCCAGCCTGTATACCTTTCTGGCCTGGGCCATGGGTTTCCTGCGCATGGGCTCCACCGGGTTCGCCGCCCAGGCCGCCGGGCGCAAGGATGGCGCGGCGCTGCGGCAAATCCTGTTGCAAGGCTTGCTGCTGGCGCTGGGGTTGGCGATGTTACTGGGCACGGTCGGTATTCCCCTGAGCCATCTGGCTTTGGAATGGATGCAGCCCTCCCCTGAACTGAACCAACTGACCCGCGAATTCTTCCACACCCGCCTGTTCGGCCTGCCCGCCGCCCTTGCCAGCTATGCGCTGGTCGGTTGGTTCCTCGGCACACAGAATGCGCGGGCGCCGCTGGCGATTCTGCTGACCACCAACCTGGTCAACATTGCGCTTAACCTGTGGTTTGTACTCGGCCTGGACTGGGGCGTGGTCGGCTCCGCCCGCGCCTCGGTGATCGCGGAGTGGACCGGCGCGCTGCTCGGCCTGGCACTTACGCAAAAAGCCCTGCGCGCCTATCCCGGGCATATCGCCTGGGCCGCGCTGAAACTGTGGCAAAGCTGGCGCCCGCTGCTGGCAGTGAACCGCGATATCTTTATTCGCAGCCTCGCCTTGCAGTCAGTGTTTTTCATGATCACGGTGCAAGGTGCACGGCTGGGGGACGCCACCGTTGCAGCCAATGCGCTGCTGCTCAATGGCCTGTTGCTGACGGCCCATGCGCTGGATGGCCTGGCTCACGCCGTCGAAGCCCTGTGCGGGCACGCCATCGGCGCCCACGACCGCCAGGCGTTGCGCCGCTCGTTGGTGGTTGCCTGCGGTTGGTCACTGATCGCCAGTGTCGGTTTCGCCCTGCTGTTCACCTTCGGCGGCCACCTGTTTATCGCCATGCAAACCGATATTCCAAGCGTGCGCGAAACGGCCGACATCTACCTGCCTTACCTGGCGGTACTGCCGTTGATAGCGGTGTGGAGTTATTTGCTCGATGGACTGTTTATCGGCGCAACGCGGGCGCGGGAGATGCGCAATGGGATGTTGCTGACGGTGCTGTTGGTGCTGCCGATTGCCTGGGCGTTGCAGGAGTTGGGTAACCACGGGTTGTGGATAACTTTCCTGCTGTTCATGGCGGTGCGCAGTTTGACGCTGTGGGCGATCGCCTGGCGCTTGAATCGGCAAGGGCTGTGGCTGGGAGCAAACTGAAGGAATGCAGATCCAAATGTGGGAGGGGGCTTGCTCCCGATAGCTGAGTGTCAGTCAACAGACTCATTGACTGATCCACCGCTATCGGGAGCAAGCCCCCTCCCACCTATATTACGAGGACAGGTACGAAGAACGGGTCAAGCCCAGGCGCAACGCATCCAGGAACTGGGTACGCTCGGACGCCGAAATCTTCGCACTCGCACACTTGTCGCGGTAATGCGTCATCAACTCCTCCGGCGACAAGTGCACATAGCGCAGCATGTCTTCGATGGTGTCGTGGGTCTCGATCCCGGCGCTGTACACCGAACCGTCTTCACGCTGGTAGATGTTCACCGAGTCGGTGTCACCGAACAGGTTGTGCATGTCGCCCAGGATCTCCTGATACGCGCCGACCAGGAAGATACCCAACAGGTAGTCTTCACCTTCGTTCAAGCCGTGCACCGGCAGGCTGGTCTCGATGCTCTGCTCGTCGACGTACTGCTTGATCTTGCCGTCGGAGTCGCAGGTCAGGTCTTGCAGCACGGCACGGCGCAGCGGCTCTTCGTCGAGGCGGTGCAGCGGCAGGATCGGCAGGACCTGGCCGATGGCCCAGGTGTCCGGCAGGCTCTGGAACACCGAGAAGTTGCAGATGTACTTGTCGGCCAACTTGTCGTTGAGCTCGTCCAGCACCTGGCGATGCGAACGCTGGCGGGCTTTCAACGAGTTGTGCAGGCGGCGGCACACGGCGAAGTAGCACTGTTCGGCCAGGGCTTTTTCGGCCAGGGTCAGTTTGCCGTCGGCGTACTGGGTGGCCACGTCGCTCATGTAGTGGGTGGCGCGCCAGTAGGTTTCGGTGACCATTTCGATGTCGGTCGGGCCGAGCAGGTCCACCAGCCATTGCACGGTTTCCGGCAGGCTTTCCTTGTTTTCAATGGTCGGGATTTCGTCGTTGTGCTTCTCGACGTCAGTGACTTGCACCACCAGCATGGCGTGGTGGGCGGTCAGGGAGCGACCGCTTTCAGAGAAGATGTTCGGGTGCGGCAGGCTCTGCGCATCGCAGAATTCCTTGAGCATGCCCACGACCACGCCGGCGTAGTCGTCCATGTCGTAGTTGATCGAGCTGGCGTTACGCGAGTGGGTACCGTCGTAGTCCACGCCCAGGCCGCCGCCGACGTCGATGTGGTCCACCGGCAGGCCGAGGTTGCGCAGTTCGCCGTAGTAACGAATAGCTTCCTTGAACCCGTGCTGGTAGTCGGCCAGGTTGGCGATCTGCGAACCCATGTGGAAGTGCAGCAGGCGGATGCCCTGGTCCAGGCCGGCCGCGCGGAAACGCTCGACCACCGACAGCAACTGCGCCGCCGACAAGCCGAACTTGGATTTCTCGCCACCGGTGTCCGCCCACTTGCTCGATGCCAGGGAAGACAGGCGCACACGCAGACCCACCTGAGGCTTGACCTTGAGGCTGGCGGCCTCTTCGATCACCAGCCCGACCTCGGATTCTTTCTCGATCACGATAAATACGTTGTGACCAAGCTTCTGACCCATCAACGCCAGGCGGATGAACTCGCGGTCCTTGTAACCGTTGCAGACGATCGTGCCACCCTTCGGCGCCAGGGCCAACACGGCCAGCAGCTCGGGCTTGGAGCCCGCTTCCAGGCCGATGGAAACGTTCTGGGTGGCGATGATGTTCTCGATCACCGCTTCCTGCTGGTTCACCTTGATCGGGTACAACGCGGTGTACTTGCTCTGGTATTCCAGGCGTTCGATATTCGAATCGAAGGCGCCGGTGAGTTGGCGTACACGGTCTTGCAGAATGTCGGGGAAACGCACCAGCAGCGGCAACGACAGGCCGCTTTTACGCAGTTGATCGACCTGCTCGTACAAATCGACCGGCGTGCTGTTCGGACCGTTGGGGCGGACTTCTACGCGACCGGCTTCATTGATCGCGAAATAACCGGCCCCCCAATGGCGGATCCCGTAAACACTGCGGCTGTCCGCAACTGTCCATTGGCTGCCATCGTCTTTGCGTGTGCGTCGTACGGACATCGAAGTCCCCTATAAATGAAGGCGAAGGCGCCACCTCAAGCGGAGGCTGGCGCAGTCTAAAGAATGAAAATGACGATTTGCCTGCAAGAAGGTCAGACCCCACTCGCAGGACAGAGTTTAGCCACAGGTTGGGAAGAGGCTTTCAGCCACCGGACTTCTTGGCCTTGTAACCGAGCTTGATCAACTCGGCCAACAGCAGTTCGACGTGATCACCCTGAATCTCGATGACCCCGTCTTTCAACGCACCACCGGTGCCGCAGCGCTTTTTCAGCGTGGTGGCCAGCTCCTTGAGGGCATCTTCGGCCAGGGGCACGCCGGTGATGGTGGTCACCGTTTTGCCGCCACGGCCTTTGCTCTCGCGTCGTACGCGGGCAATGCCATCACCTTCGGGGATCAGGGTCTGTTTGCAGGTACACGAATCCACGGGCTGACGACAGTCCGGGCAGTGTCGACCTGCGTCGGTGGAAAATACCAGGCCACCAAGGGCGGCGAAGGATGCGGCTTTTTTGGCCACCGGCAATCCTCTTGGGAGGATGAAGACTGATCGGCGCCGCAAAGGGCGGTGACCGACCGCGAAGCCCCACTCAGGCAGGGGCAGCGCTACCGAACCGCTAATGTGGTTCGGGTGAAAAGGCGCGCAGTGTAACGGCAAAAAGCGAAGTTGCTAAGAGCCAAATGGCGCCAATTTATGCAACTTTAGCGACGTGAGGCGAGATAGCGCCGCAGACCTTCCTGAGCATCCGGGCAATAGGGCTTTTGCTCGGCCTCGGCAAGCACCGTTTCGAGGGGCAGAAAGCGTGCCTCCATGACCTCTTCAGGCTGCAAACACAACGGGCCGTCCCATACGGCAGAGTAGGAAGTGCACCACAGGCGGCTGTCACCATCTTCAAAGTAAAAATGATCGTGCTCGACCAACTCCACTCCACTTACGCCCAGCTCTTCGGCCAATTCTCGCTGTGCCGACAGGGCATAGCTTTCCCCCGCCGCCACCATACCGCCAGCCGCCGTATCCCAAAACCCCGGATACAGGGCCTTGCTCAAGGTGCGCCGATGCACACACAGCTCGCCCTTGGAATTGAACAGAAAGATAAAGGTGCAACGGCCAATCAGGCCGCGCTGGCGCAGGTCGGACCTGACCAGGTGGCCGAGCAGCTTGTCCTGCTCGTCGACCCAGCAGATCAGTTCAGCATCGGAGGCCGCACGGTGTTCGGCCTCCTTTTGAGTAGCGTCCATCATCAACCCTGGTTGAGGAGCTGACGCAAGTCGATCACTGCAGCGTTTGCCCGGGAAATATAGTTGGCCATCACCAACGAATGGTTCGCCAGTACCCCGAAGCCACTGCCGTTAAGAATCATAGGACTCCACACCGGCTCCTGCGAGGCCTCCAGCTCACGAATGATCTGGCGCACGCTGACGGTGGCGTTTTTCTTGGCCAGCACGTCGGCAAAGTCGACTTCGATGGCGCGCAGCAGATGGGACAATGCCCATGCCTGGCCACGGGCTTCGTAGAACACGTTATCGATCTGCATCCATGGGGTTTCCACCACTTCTTCATCGACTTGCGGCACTTCGCCCGGCGCCAGCGCCTCGGTTTTAAGCGCGGTGTTCAGTTTGACGCGGCCGACGCTGGCCGACAGGCGCTGGGACAGCGAGCCCAGACGGGTCGCCACATCGCCCAGCCAGTTGTTCAGGTTGTCGGCACGCGCGTAAAACAGTGCGCCGCGCTGGTTCGGGTCAGACAGGCGCGCTTCGTAGCGGCTCAGGGAGTTGATGCCTTCCTGGTATTCCGACTCGCTCGAAGGCAGCACCCAGCTCTTGTTATCGAAGTTAAACCGCGGTTCGGCCTTGGCCAGGTCCGCGTCTTCAGCCGACTGCGACTGGGAGCGAGCGAAGTCTTTGCGCAGTGCGCGGGTCAGGTCACGCACCTGCACCAGCACGCCATATTCCCAGCTCGGCATGTTGTCCATCCACAAGCCCGGCGGGAAACGGTCGTTGGAGATGTAGCCGCCAGGCTTGTTCAGCAAGGTGCCGACCACGGTCTTGAGGGTTTCGACCGTGGTGTAGCCCACGACCATCTGCTTGCCTTCCTTCTCGGCGGCAAGCTGGGCGTTCTGCTGGACCGGAAACAGCGCCGGTTCCTGGCTCCAGTACCAACCCAGGCCACCGGTGACCAGCAGGTACAGGCCGATAATGCTGAGCAAAGCCCGGCTCATCAGCAAGTTGCGAAAATAGCTGCGGTTGGCCGACTTGGGCTCAGGGGCGGGGCCTTTGGCACTGCCTTCACGGTTTTTCCAGTCCAGCATGGCGATATCCTTTCAATCACTTGAGTTCATGCACGTCAATTGTCCGGGTGCGTTCAGACACTCCGACCACAACCCTACCCCATCGTGCCCATCGTTGCGGGGCTTTTACGCGAAAGTGGCGCACAAGCAAGGTTGGACTATAAAGGATGCACGCTTTTTACGCTGCGCGACCCGCGAGTCAATAACTGAATATCCGGCACGCAGACTTAATTGACGTATGACACTCATGCAACAGAAAAGAGGTGCTAGCATAGAGCCATCAGTCGACCTCAGCATGCACCCTCACAGTAGTCAGGATATGACCGAGTCAGAAGACCCTAGCCGCGAGCGTCTCAAGCAGCATTTTGCCCAGCGGGTAATTCATCAGGCACGTCAAATTCTTGAGATCTGGCAGCGCCTGCAACGCGGCGAATGGTCGAACGCCGACTTTTCCGAACTCAGCGAAGCCAACCTGCGCCTGCAGCGCTTCGCCGAGCGCTTTGAACAGCCCGAACACCGCCAACTGGCCCAGCATATTGGCCAAACCCTCCAGGCGGTGGACGAAAACCGTGGCCGTTTGAGCAGCCAACTGATCACCGAACTCAACCGCTTGATGCAGCGCCTGTCGCGCACCGGCCTGCGTCAGGGTGACCAGCTTGAGCAAACCCTGCTGCCACCGATGCGCAAGCCGATCTACGTGATGCTGGCCGACCACGACCGTGCCGAGCGCCTGGCCAAGCAGCTGGAATTCTTCGGTCTGAGTGCCCAGTCCCTGGACAGCGTCGCGGCTTTTCACACGGCCATGGCCGAACGCCTGCCGTCAGCCATCGTCATGGACGTGGACTTTTGCGGCCCCGGCCTGGGCCTCACCCTCGCCGCGCAAGCCCAGGAGGGCCTGGAGCAAAAGCTGCCGCTGTTGTTTTTCAGCCTGCACGAAACCGACACGCCCACGCGCCTGGCCGCCGTGCGCGCCGGAGGTGAGGAGTTCCTGACCGGCACGCTGGAGGCTTCGAGCCTGCTGGAAAAGATCGAAGTGCTGACCTGCGTTGCCCAGTACGAACCATACAAAGTGCTGATCATTGACGACTCGCGGGCCCAGGCGCTGCACACCGAGCGCCTGCTCAACAGCGCCGGGATTGTCACGCGCACCTTGATCGAACCGATCCAGGCCATGGCCGAACTGGCGGATTTCCAGCCCGACCTGATCATCCTCGACATGTATATGCCCGCCTGTACCGGCACCGAACTGGCCAAGGTGATTCGCCACAACGACCGTTACGTCAGCGTGCCGATCATCTACCTGTCGGCCGAAGACGACCTAGACAAACAGCTGGACGCGATGAGCGAAGGCGGCGATGACTTCCTGACCAAACCGATCAAGCCGCGCCACCTGATCACCACCGTGCGCAACCGCGCAGCGCGTGCGCGCAACTTGAAGGCGCGGATGGTGCGCGACAGCCTGACCGGGCTGTACAACCATACGCATATCCTGCAATTGCTCGAAGACTGCAGCTTTCGCGCCCGCCGCGAGAACAAGCCATTGAGCTTTGCGATGCTGGATATCGACCACTTCAAACGTGTCAATGACAGCCACGGCCACCCCATGGGCGACCGGGTGATCAAGAGCCTGGCGCTGTTTCTCAAGCAGCGCCTGCGCAAGACCGACTACATCGGCCGTTATGGCGGTGAAGAATTCGCCATTGTGATGCCCGACACCGACGTGGAATCGGCCTGCAAGGTACTGGACGACATTCGGCGGCGCTTTGCAGAAATCCACTACCCCGCCCAACCGCAGGATTTGTGGTGCACCTTCAGCGCCGGCCTGGTGGAGCTGTGTGACGGTTGCGACAGCCTGACGATGGCTGCCCAGGCTGACGAAGCGCTATACCTTGCCAAGGACGCCGGACGCAACCGCGTGCAAGCCGCGCGCGCATCAAAGCAAAGTGCCATCTTTTCACCGGAATCCACCGAATCGGTCATAACTCTGTAACGCAAGCGCAATAACTTCAGGCACTTATCTTTTGCCGTCGGTTGAAACCCCGCATGCGCCTCAAGCTGCTGACCAATCTCAATACCCTTCTGCTGGTGGCCGTATGCCTGGCCCTCGGGGCGACGCTGTGGTGGTCGCAACGGGCGCTGGAGCGGCCTTATTTATTGATGGAGCGCTACCTGGGCCTGTCCCAGGGCTTTCAAAACCAGGCAGCGCGCAATATCGACGACTACCTGGCCAGCGGCGATGCCCTGCGCCTGAGCAGCGCCAGTCAAAGCCTGGAGAGCCTGTTGCAGCAACTCGCGCAATTGCCGGCCGAGTTAGCGCAAACCCTGCACCCCAGCCTGGCGGACCTGGAAACCTTCAGCAAGACCGACCTGCTGGCTGCAGGCAAGCTGGCCGGCGACCCGCAAGCACTGTTGGTTCAGGCCGAGCGCGAACTGGGCGCAAACCTGGAGCAACTGAGCCAGTACGCCAGCGGCGTCAACTCCACAGACGCAGCACGCTACCTGCCTCCCCTGCTGACCGCCTCGCAGCATCTGGGCAAACTGTCCCTGGCCCGCGACAAGCTGGTGAGCAGCGGCCGCGCCGAGCTGGCCGACGAGGTGGAGCGCGAGATTGCCACCATGCGCACCCAGGCCGACCTGTTGGCGCAGTTGCCATTGCTTGGGGTAAAGGCCAGCGCCGAATCCAACGCTGACGATTTCTCCGCGTTGATGGGCTTGGAAAACACCGAAAAAACCGCAGCCCAGGACACCGGCGTCGACCTCAAGCGCGAGCTCAACAGCCTGTTGACCCGCTACCCCGCCGAACTCAAGCGCACCCGCGAGCAGATCCAGCAGCGCGCCGACCTCGCCGCTGCCACCCACCTGAAGATCGCCAACGTGCAACAGGCCATCGCCGGCCTGGAGCCGGTAGTGCGTGCACAGCACGCCAGAATCCAGGGCGAGGTGCGTGTGCTGCAAGGCGTGATGATCGGCCTGATCCTGTTGATCGCACTGCTGATCGACACGCTGCAACGGCGCCTGGCACGGGTGCTGACCAATCTGGCACCGGCCTTGTCGACCTGGGCCGAAGGTAATTTCAGCCAGCCGATAGCCCTGGGCAAGACCAACCATGAACTGCACGCTATCGAAGCCTCCCTGAACCGCCTGCGCGCCTATCTGGTGGGCCTGGTAGGCACTATTCGCGGGAATGCCGAAGCAGTGGCCGGCAGCAGCCGCGCCCTCGCCGAACTGAGCAGCGGCCTGCACGACGGCGCCGAGCGTCAGGCCGGCGACACCGCGCAAATCCGTGACTCCCTGGGTGAACTGGAAGCCACCATCCAGCAAGTGGCCGGGGATGCCAGCCAGGCTGCCGGCGCCAGTCGCAGTGCAGGCTTTGCTGTGGAGCAAGGCCAGCGCGTAATCGGCCTGAGCCTGACCGGGTTGCACGCCTTGGTGGGCGAAGTGCAGCAAAATGCGCAGATGATCGAGAAACTCGCGGAAGAATCCGCCACCATCGGCGGCGTGCTGACCGTGATTCGCTCGATTGCCGAGCAGACCAACTTGCTGGCGCTCAATGCCGCTATCGAGGCGGCTCGCGCCGGTGAAGCCGGACGCGGCTTCGCGGTGGTGGCCGACGAAGTCCGTTCCCTGGCCCAGCGCACCGCTGGCGCTACTGCCGAAATCCAGGGCCTGATCGCCGGCCTGCAAACCGCCGCCCATCAATCGGTACAAGGCATGCGCGCCCAGGTTGAACACGCCGAAGCCACCGCCCAGCAAGCCCAGGCAGCAGATGGTGCGCTGGATGAAATCGTCGGCGCGATCCAGACGATTTCCGAGACGGCGGTACGCATTGCCGATGTGACTGCGCAGCAGAGTGGGGCCGTGAGTGAGATTCGCGATAACAGTGAGCGGATTCACCAGCTGGGTGAGGACAACCTGCTGCGTATCGGCCAGGGGCGTAGCCAGGGTGAGCACCTGTTGGTGCTCGGAGGGCAACTCAACACTGCCGTACAAGCCTTCCGCGTCTGACCCGCTCTCCCGCCCTATGGAGATCAAATGTGGGAGGGGGCTTGCTCCCGATATAGGTAATCCGTTCTTTCCTTTTCCATACTGATAC
>NZ_SPKL01000020.1:0-14391 GCF_023127755.1 Pseudomonas sp. W2Aug9
ACGGATGGACTCAGGGCGTTTGACGAGGCTAAAGCGGTTTGACGGATGGACTCAGGGCGTGGTTACAGTGTGTCAGTCTCAATACCTGTAGCTGATCCACCGCTATCGGGAGCAAGCCCCCTCCCACATTTGATCTTCAGTGGATTCAAGACCGTGTTCGGCATGACCGGATTCCGGGCCACAGTCACAAATTTCGCGCAATCCTCGCTAATCGTGCTGGCTACTGCATAGAACTGGACAGTCACAAAGGCTTTGCGGCATAGTCGCCGGGTTCTGCCGCACCCCTACCAATAACAAGGAACAGCCGATGGCGACCTTACTGGTTCTTCATGGACCCAACCTGAACCTGCTTGGCACCCGCGAACCGGGCGTCTACGGGGCAGTGACCCTCGACCAGATCAACCTCGACCTGGAAAGACGGGCCCGTGAAGCCGGCCACCATCTGCTCTACCTGCAAAGCAATGCCGAGTATGAATTGATTGATCGCATCCACGCCGCGCGTAACGAAGGCGTGGACTTTATCCTGATCAATCCCGCCGCTTTTACGCATACAAGCGTTGCATTACGTGACGCGCTGCTGGCGGTGAGCATCCCATTCATCGAAGTGCATTTATCGAACGTGCACAAACGCGAAGCTTTCCGCCATCACTCTTACTTCTCCGATGTAGCGGTAGGAGTGATCTGCGGCCTTGGCGCCAGCGGTTACCGACTGGCCCTGGAGGCCGCCCTGGAACACGTTGAAGAACAGGCTAAACGCCCCTGACCGACCCTTGGGAGTTGATGATTCATGGATATCCGTAAAGTTAAGAAACTGATCGAACTGCTGGAAGAATCCGGTATCGACGAGCTGGAAATCAAGGAAGGCGAAGAGTCCGTACGGATCAGCCGTCACAGCAAGACCCCGGCCCAACAGTTCTACGCACCGCAGATGCAAGCACCGGCTCCTGCCGCTGCCGCCCCTGCCGCCGCTCCAGCCGCTGCCGCAGCCCCTGCTGCCCCAGCCGCACCAGCGTTGAACGGCTTCGTGGTCAAGTCGCCAATGGTCGGTACTTTCTACCGCACCCCGGCACCGACCTCGCCAGCCTTCGTTGAAGTAGGCAAGACCGTGAAAGTGGGCGACACCATCTGCATCGTTGAAGCGATGAAGATGATGAACCACATCACCGCTGAAAAAGCCGGCGTCATTGAATCCATCCTGGTAGAAAACGGTCAGCCGGTTGAGTACGACCAGCCGCTGTTCACCATCGTTTGAACCGCGGAGCGCCTTCGATGTTGAAACCTGCGAAGAAACTGCAAAAAGTCCTGATCGCCAACCGCGGCGAGATCGCGCTGCGTATCCTGCGCGCCTGTAAGGAAGAGGGCATCAAGACCGTCGCTGTTTACTCGACGGCCGATACCGAATTGATGCACGTGAAACTGGCGGACGAAAGCATCTGCATCGGCCCGCCACTGGCCACGAACTCGTACCTGAAAGTCTCGAACATCATCGCTGCCGCAGAAGTGACCGGCGCTGATGGCATCCACCCGGGCTACGGCTTCCTCGCGGAAAACGCCGACTTCGCCGAACAGGTGGAAAAATCCGGGTTTGCCTTCATCGGCCCCAAAGCCGAAACCATTCGCCTGATGGGCGACAAGGTCTCGGCCAAGGACGCCATGATTGCAGCGGGCGTGCCGACCGTTCCAGGCTCCGACGGCCCACTGCCTGAAGACGAGGAAACCGCTCTGCGCATTGGTCGCGAAGTCGGTTACCCGGTGATCATCAAGGCCGCCGGTGGCGGTGGTGGTCGCGGTATGCGCGTGGTGCACAAGGAAGAAGACCTGATCGAAGCCGCCAAGCAGACCCGCTCCGAAGCGGGCGCCTGGTTCGGCAACCCGATGGTCTACCTGGAAAAATACCTGACCAACCCACGTCACGTGGAAGTCCAGGTGCTGTCCGACGGCCAGGGCCACGCCATCCACCTGGGTGACCGCGATTGCTCGCTGCAACGTCGTCACCAGAAAGTGTTGGAAGAAGCCCCGGCACCGGGCCTCGACGAAAAAGCCCGCCAGGAAGTCCTGGCACGCTGCGTCAAGGCGTGCATCGACATCAACTACCGTGGCGCCGGTACCTTCGAGTTCCTCTACGAGAACGGTCGCTTCTACTTCATCGAGATGAACACTCGTGTGCAGGTAGAGCATCCGGTTTCGGAGATGGTCACCGGTATCGACATCGTCAAGGAGATGCTGAGCATCGCCGCGGGTAACGTGCTGTCCTTCACCCAGGACGACGTGAAGATGCACGGCCACTCCCTGGAGTGCCGCATCAACGCCGAAGACCCGAAAACCTTTATCCCAAGCCCTGGCCTGGTCAAGCATTTCCACGCGCCCGGCGGCAACGGCGTACGTGTGGATTCGCACCTGTACAGCGGCTACAAGGTTCCGTCCAACTACGACTCGCTGATCGGCAAGCTGATAACCTGGGGCGCGACCCGCGACGAGGCCATGGCCCGTATGCGCAACGCCCTGGACGAAATCGTGGTCGACGGCATCAAGACCAACATCCCGCTGCATCGGGACCTGGTTCGCGATGAGGGCTTCTGCGAGGGTGGTGTGAACATTCACTACCTGGAACACAAGCTGGCCAACCAGTAAGTGCTCCACCCAACAAAGCCGCCTTCGGGCGGCTTTGTTGTTTCTGCCCCCCAGCTTTCAGGCCATACACAGTACAAATGTGGGAGGGGGCTTGCCCCCGATATAGGTAATCCGTTCTTTCCTTTTCCATACTGATACCACTGAAATATCAGTAATCGACGAGGAAGGAACATGCACCTACGGGCTACGAATCTGCTCCCGTATCATTCGATGATCATGCAATCACATTCGAGCCCATAGGTGCGCTTGCGGCCGTAACGAACACTCAGGGGATGCTCCCATAGCTCTCTATATCGCCTTCGCTGGACGCAAGCTTGCATGTTCCCAAGTGCAACTTTAGCGCGAGTGGAGGTCTGCGATGAAAACACTCTTGCATGAAAAATTCAGTGCTTATATCTCGATGGACTGGGCTGATAGCAAGCACGATGTGAGGTTGCAGGCCGCTGACGGTGGCCAGTGTGAACTCAGTGTCATTGACCACACCCCGCAAGCGATAGAACGCTGGGCGCTTGATCTACACAAGCGCTTTCCGGGGTTGATCGCGGTGGCGGTGGAGCTAAGTAAAGGGCCGCTAATTGCTGCTCTGTTGAAATATGATTTCGTGCGTATCTTCCCCATCAATCCGGCCACCGTCGCTCAATACCGCAAAACGTTCGTACGCAGTGGCGCGAAGGACGATCCAACCGACGCGCGATGGATTCTTGAGTTGCTGCTCAAGCATCCGGAGAAATTTCCCCAATTAGAGCAGCAGAGCCCCGCCATGCGTTCGCTGGCGAGCTTGACCGAGCATCGCCGCACGCTGGTTCAGGAGCGAGTCAAAATCAGTAATCGCCTGGTCAGTACGCTCAAAGAATATTACCCACTGGCTCTCGAACTGTTCCATGACCATGGAACAGCGGTGTTTTGTGATTTCCTGATTCGTTGGCCGACGTTTGAAAAGATCAAGCGCGTGCAGCCTGAAAGGCTTCAGAGATTTCTCAACGAGCATAACGTCCGCCGTTCGCGGTGCAATCAGGCACGTATGGACCAGATCGCCAAGGCCATGCCGCTGACCGAAGACCGAGGCATTATCGAGCCGATGTCGCTGTATACCGTCGTTCTGGCAGAGCAATTGAAGGCGATGGTGAACGCAATCAAACGCTTCGATACACAGATTGAAAGCGTTGCAGCAGCGCTGGCTGACTACCCCATTTTCCAAAGTCTGCCAGGGGCTGGACCGCAGTTGGCACCACGCTTGATGACCGCTTTGGGTGAGCAGCGTAATCGCTTCGAAAACGCCAGCGCAGTCCAGAAATACGTTGGTGTAGCGCCAGTCATGGAGCGCAGTGGCAAGACGAAGATTGTTCGCTGGCGTTATCAATGCTCAACGTTTATCCGCCAAACCTTTGTTGAATGGGCAGCGCAAAGCATCAACAAATCAGCTTGGGCCAGGACTTATTACGATAAACAGCGGGCGAAAGGGTGCTCATATCAAGCGGCGCTCAGAGCGTTGGCGTTCAAATGGATCAGGATTGTGTACAGGTGCTGGAAAACCAGCACCCCGTACGATGAAGCCGCTCATATACAGAATTTGAAACGGCGCGGGTCCTCTCTAGCTGAGGCGTTTGACGAGGCTAAAGCGGTTTGACGGATGGACTCAGGGCGTTTGACGAGGCTAAAGCGGTTTGACGGATGGACTCAGGGCGTGGTTGCAGTGTGTCAGCCTCAGTATCTGTAACTGATCCACCGCTATCGGGGGCAAGCCCCCTCCCACATTTGGTCCGCATTCATTCAGTAATGTCGTCTTATGCTGCCCGCTCGCGTAAACTTGCGCGCTTTCGCGGCCTACTCGCTGCACATTCATTTTTTCAAAGGTGCCCGCCATGCCTTGGCTGCAAGTCCGTCTCGCCATCAGCCCAGAACAAGCCGAAACCTACGAAGACGCTTTCCTCGAAGTGGGCGCTGTGTCGGTGACCTTCATGGACGCCGAAGACCAGCCGATCTTCGAGCCGGAACTCAACACCACGCCGCTGTGGTCCCACACCCACCTGCTGGCCCTGTTCGAAGACGGCACCGATGCCGCCGCCGTACTGGCCCATATGGAACTGCTCACCGGCGGCCCGCTGCCCGAGCATCACAGCGAAGTCATCGAAGACCAGGACTGGGAACGCAGCTGGATGGATAACTTCCAGCCCATGCGCTTCGGCCAGCGCCTGTGGATCGTGCCAAGCTGGCACGCTGCTCCCGAGCCAGACGCCGTCAACCTGCTGCTGGACCCGGGCCTGGCGTTCGGCACCGGCACCCACCCCACCACCGCCCTGTGCCTGGAATGGCTGGACGGCCAGGACCTGACCGACAGCAACGTACTGGACTTCGGCTGCGGCTCCGGAATCCTGGCGATTGCCGCGCTGCTGCTGGGCGCCAAGGAGGCCGTGGGCACCGATATCGACGTGCAGGCCCTGGAAGCCTCCCGCGATAACGCCGGGCGTAATAACATCGCTGAAGGCAAATTCCCACTCTATCTGCCTGAAGATCTGCCCCAGGTACAGGCCGATGTACTGGTCGCCAATATCCTCGCCGGGCCGCTGGTGTCGCTGGCACCGCAACTGTCGAGCCTGGTCAAGCCGGGTGGGCGCCTGGCGCTGTCGGGTATCCTCGCCGAGCAAGGTGAAGAAGTGGCTGCGGCCTACGCCAGGGATTTCGAGCTGGACCCGATCGCCAACCGTGATGGCTGGGTACGCATCAGCGGTCGTCGGCGCTAGAATGAGCGCTTGTCTGAATCGGATGGCCGCATGACCGACAGTTTCGTCACCCAGTGCCCGCATTGCCAAGCCCGTTTCCGCGTCAACCACGCTCAGTTGAGCGTGGCCCGTGGCGTTGTGCGCTGCGGCTCGTGCCTGCAAGTGTTCAACGCCGCTCGCCAGTTGCTGGAGCAGCGCGCCCAAGTGTCGGCAGCCGAACCTGAACTGCCCGCTGCGGTTGAGCCAACGCCTGAACCCCCGCGAGCCATCAGCCAGAAGCAGTGGACAGCCCAGGAGCTGGACCTGGACAACCTGGACCTGGACGAAGAACTGGCCAAGCTCGAGCGCCGCGAGATTCAGCACACTCAACCCCAGGGCGCGGAGCGTCGGCAACCCGGCACCGATCGTCGGCACAAGGAAGACACCCTCAGCGCCAGCCGCGACACGGTCAAGGCCGAGGAAGAACAATGGGCCGCCAGCCTGTTCAGCGAGCCCGCGCAAGAGCGCGCAGACAGCGACGAAGACGAGCCTGAACCAAGCAATACCCGGCAGCGCACCGAACCGTCCATGTCGCTGCACAGCGAAACCATCGACGACGAGCCAACCCTGCTCTCGCCCCTGCATGACGACGAGCCCGACCCGCCCTTCACGCCCCTGACCCCAGCGGCAGAAGAAGCCGATGAACGCCCGCAATCACGGCGTAAACGCCCACGCACCGAGGCCAGCGTGCACGACGCCGTGCTCCAGGACCTTGAAGACGACCCGCTGCACCTCTATGCGCAGAAACGTCCGTCGGGCTGGGGCCGCCGCCTGATCTGGATCCTGCTGGTGCTGATCGCCGCCGCCGGCCTGGGAGGCCAGTACATCGCCTACCAATTCGACGAACTGGCCCGTCAGGACGCCTACCGTCCGTGGTTCCAGCAGCTGTGCCCGAAATTGGGTTGCACCGTGCCATCGCGGGTCGATATCGCCCATATCAAGAGCAGCAACCTGGTGGTACGCAGCCACCCGGAGTTCGCCGGTGCGCTGGTGGTGGATGCGATCCTCTATAACCGCGCAACCTTTTCCCAGCCGTTCCCGCTGCTGGAACTGCGTTTTGCAGATTTGAACGGCAGCCTGATCGCCAGCCGTCGCTTCAAACCCGCCGAGTATCTGAGCGGCGAGTTGGCCGGCGTCAGCGAAATGCCTTCGCAGACACCGATCCACATTTCCCTGGACATCCTTGATCCCGGCAACAAAGCCGTGAACTACAGCCTGAGCTTCCACTCGCCCGAGTGAAACGGCACGCCCGCAGAGGGTTGACGGCGGATTATTGACTTGACCGACGTCAACCAAACCGGTGGCGATAAAAAAATAACTGTTCAGATTTTATCCAATTCAGCCTTTAACCCGTCATCGAGAGCGGGTATCATGCCAACCCTTTTTCGAACTCTAATGATCCGGCCCCACAACAGGGAAGTCCTATGTCGGCGGTACGCATCGGCCCATATACATTGCAGAACGGCTTGATCCTCGCCCCGATGGCGGGTGTCACCGATCAGCCCTTTCGTCAGCTGTGCAAGCGTTTGGGCGCAGGTCTAGTAGTCTCTGAAATGGTTACCAGCGACATGAGTTTGTGGAACACCCGCAAATCGCGGATGCGCATGATCCACGAAGGTGATCCCGAGCCACGCTCGGTACAGATCGCCGGGGGTGATGCGCAGATGCTGGCGGATGCGGCCCGGGCCAATGTGGAGCTGGGTGCACAGATCATTGATATCAACATGGGCTGCCCGGCCAAGAAGGTCTGCAACAAGGCCGCCGGTTCCGCCCTGTTGAAAGATGAGCAGTTGGTCGCCGAGATCCTGCAGGCCGTCGTTGGCGCAGTCGATGTGCCGGTGACCCTGAAGATTCGTACCGGTTGGGACCGGGACAACAAAAATGGCCTCACAGTGGCAAAGATCGCTGAACAGGCCGGGATTACAGCGCTGGCGGTGCATGGCCGTACCCGCGCCGACCTTTATACCGGTGAAGCCGAGTACGACACCATTGCCGCGATCAAGCAGGCCGTGTCGATGCCGGTATTTGCCAATGGCGACATCGACTGCGCCGAGAAAGCCCGGCGTGTGCTGCACGCAACCGGTGCCGACGGATTGTTGATTGGCCGGGCCGCCCAGGGGCGACCGTGGATTTTTCGCGAGATCGAGCATTTCCTGCGCACTGGTGAAGTCTTGCCGGCGCCGGAGTTGGTCGAAGTGGAACGTATTCTGCTGGAGCATCTGGCCGCCCTGCACGCCTTCTATGGGGATGTGATGGGCGTACGCATTGCTCGCAAGCATGTCGGCTGGTATCTCGCCACCTTGCCGGGCGCCAAGGAATTTCGCGCTCAGTTCAATCGTTTGGATGAAACGCAGGCACAGGTCGCCACCGTTCGTGAGTTCTTCGCCGAACGTGACAAGAGCCTGGGAACAGGGGATGGAAAAGGGGTGGCCGCATGACGATGATGACCGAGACTTTAGTGAGTGGAACAACACCCGTGAGCGACAACGTCAATTTGAAACAGCACCTCAACACGCCCAGCGAAGAAGGCCAGACCCTTCGCGGGAGTGTCGAGAAAGCGCTGCACAATTATTTCGCCCACCTTGAGGGTGCTTCCGTCACGGACGTGTACAACCTGGTGCTCTCCGAAGTCGAGGCGCCCTTGCTCGAAAGCGTGATGAACTACGTCAAGGGCAACCAGACCAAAGCCAGTGAGCTGCTGGGCCTCAACCGTGGCACCTTGCGCAAAAAGCTCAAGCAGTACGATTTGCTGTAAGCATTCAATCAAACCAGAAAGGCGCCCGCGTAAAACCGGTCGCCTTTTTTGCTGACTCCTTTGCTTTTGATGGAAATTGAAATGACCGACCAGACTACCCGCCTGCCGATCCGCCGCGCCTTGATCAGTGTTTCCGACAAGACCGGGATCCTCGAATTTGCCCGGGAGCTGGAAGCCCTGGGTGTGGAAATCCTCTCCACGGGCGGGACCTTCAAACTGCTGCAGGACAACGGCGTGGCCGCAGTAGAAGTCGCGGACTACACCGGTTTCGCAGAAATGATGGACGGTCGCGTCAAGACCCTGCACCCGAAAATCCATGGCGGCATCCTCGGCCGTCGCGGCATCGACGACGCCATCATGACCGAGCACGGCATCAAGCCGATCGACCTGGTGGCCGTTAACCTCTACCCATTCGAAGCCACCATCAACAAGCCAGGCTGCGACCTTCCCACCGCCATCGAGAACATCGATATCGGCGGCCCGACCATGGTGCGCTCGGCGGCCAAGAACCACAAAGACGTGGCCATCGTGGTCAACGCCAGCGACTACGCCAACGTGCTGGCAAACCTGAAAGCCGGTGGCCTGACCTACGCCCAGCGTTTCGACCTGATGCTCAAGGCGTTCGAACACACCGCAGCCTATGACGGCATGATCGCCAACTACATGGGCACCGTGAACCAAGCGGCTGACACCTTGAGCACAGAAGGTCGCAGCCAGTTCCCGCGCACCTTCAACAGCCAGTTCATCAAGGCCCAGGAAATGCGCTACGGCGAGAACCCGCACCAGAGCGCGGCGTTCTACGTGGAAGCCAAGCCTGCCGAAGTGGGCATTGCCACCGCGACCCAGCTGCAAGGCAAAGAACTTTCCTACAACAACGTGGCCGATACCGACGCCGCGCTGGAATGCGTGAAGAGCTTCGTCAAACCGGCCTGCGTGATCGTCAAGCACGCCAACCCGTGCGGCGTGGCCGTGAGCCCGGACGCTGAAGGCGGTATCCGCCAGGCGTACGAACTGGCCTACGCCACCGATACCGAATCTGCGTTCGGCGGCATCATTGCCTTCAACCGCGAGCTGGATGCCGAGACCGCCAAGGCGATCGTCGAGCGCCAGTTCGTCGAGGTGATCATCGCGCCAAGCGTCAGCGAAGAAGCCCGCGCCATTGTCGCCGCCAAAGCCAACGTGCGCCTGCTGGCCTGCGGCGAGTGGTCGGCCGACCGCGCCGCTGCCTGGGACTACAAGCGCGTCAATGGCGGCTTGCTGGTACAGAGCCGCGACATCGGCATGATCGGCAGCCAAGACTTGAAAGTGGTGACCAAACGCGCCCCGACCGAGCAAGAGATCAACGATTTGATCTTTGCCTGGAAAGTCGCCAAGTACGTTAAATCCAACGCCATCGTCTACGCCAAGAACCGCCAGACCATCGGTGTCGGCGCCGGCCAGATGAGCCGTGTGAACTCGGCGCGTATCGCCGCGATCAAGGCAGAACACGCCGGTTTGCAGGTGGTGGGTTCGGTAATGGCTTCCGATGCATTCTTCCCGTTCCGTGATGGCCTGGATAACGCCGCGAAAGCCGGTGTTACTGCCGTGATCCAACCGGGCGGCTCGATGCGTGATGCAGAAGTGATTGCCGCTGCTGATGAAGCCGGCATCGCCATGGTCTTCACCGGTATGCGCCACTTCCGCCACTGATCCCACTCGATCGAAATGTGGGAGGGGGCTTGCTCCCGATAGCGGTATTTCAGCAGGTTGATTATTTGACTGATACACCGCAATCGGGAGCAAGCCCCCTCCCACATAAAGCGCACTTGCGGCGCCTCACAGAATTTGCTTCATCCGAGGTTTTTGAAATGAATGTTTTGATCATTGGCAGCGGTGGCCGTGAACACGCCCTGGCCTGGAAAGTTGCCCAGGACCCACGTGTCCAGAAAGTCTTCGTCGCCCCCGGCAACGCCGGTACCGCCATTGAGGCCAAGTGCGAAAACGTCGCCATCGACGTACTGGCCCTTGAGCAACTGGCAGATTTTGCCGAGAAGAATGTTTCCCTGACCATCGTCGGCCCGGAAGTGCCACTGGTTGCCGGCGTCGTCGATCTGTTCCGCAGCCGTGGCCTGGATTGCTTCGGCCCGACCGCTGGCGCCGCCCAGTTGGAAGGCTCCAAAGCCTTCACCAAGGATTTCCTGGCACGCCACAAGATCCCCACCGCCGACTACCAGAACTTCACCGAGATCGAGCCGGCCCTCGCCTACCTGCGTGAAAAAGGCGCACCGATCGTGATCAAGGCCGATGGCCTGGCTGCCGGTAAAGGCGTGATCGTCGCCATGACCCTGCAGGAAGCCGAAGACGCCGTGCGCGACATGCTCGCCGGCAATGCCTTTGGTGATGCAGGTTCGCGCGTGGTGATCGAGGAATTCCTCGACGGCGAAGAAGCCAGTTTCATCGTAATGGTCGACGGCAAGAACGTACTGCCCATGGCCACCAGCCAGGACCACAAGCGCGTCGGCAATGGCGACAGCGGCCCGAACACTGGCGGCATGGGTGCTTACTCCCCGGCGCCAGTGGTCACCAGCGATGTGCATCAGCGCGTCATGGACCTGGTGATCTGGCCGACCGTGCGCGGCATGGCCGACGAAGGCAACGTCTACACCGGTTTCCTCTACGCCGGCCTGATGATCGACAAAGCCGGTAACCCGAAAGTCATCGAGTTCAACTGCCGTTTCGGCGATCCGGAAACACAACCGGTGATGCTGCGCCTGCAATCTAGCCTGGTGCTGCTGGTGGAAGCGGCGCTGGCCCAAGCGCTGGATAAGGTCGAAGCACAGTGGGACCCACGCCCGAGCGTCGGCATCGTGCTGGCGGCCGGTGGTTACCCTGCCGATTACGCCAAGGGCGATGTGATTGAAGGTCTGGATGCCGCCGCTGCGCTGGAAGGCAAGGTGTTCCACGCAGGCACCGCGCTCAAGGACGGCAAAGTTGTAACCGCAGGTGGCCGTGTGTTGTGCGCTACCGCAATGGGTGCCAGTGTCGATGCCGCACAACAGCAGGCGTACAAGCTGGCTGCGAAAATCGACTGGAAAGGTTGTTTCTACCGCACAGACATCGGCTACCGTGCCATTGCCCGTGAACGCGGCGAGAACAGCTGAGAGCTACACTTGCAGTAGCTATCCGTTCGGTTAGGTAAGGGCCTTTGGCCCTTGCCGTACACATGTCGCCCCGCGCATAGTTAACCCGTGCATCAACCTACGAAGGGATTTCGCCGTGCGCTGGCTCAGGATCGCCATAGGTTTCACAGTCAGCTTGCTGACCCTGCTCTGCCTGCTCCCGGCCCAGGCCGCCGCGCAAGGCAGTGGTTGGGCGGTATTGCTTGATGAACAGGCCGACCTGCAACTGAGCGACATCCGTTCCGCCCGCTACACCAATCAATTCAGCCCCATCGAACTGGACCGGATCACTGCCGCGCAGCCGGACGGTGCGTTGTGGGTGCGCTTCAGGCTGCAGCCCGGCAAGCACGAACAAGTGCTGCGGGTCTTTGCCCCGGATCTTTCCAGCCTGAGCCTGTATGTACTGGACGGCGATACCCTGGTGGAGCAACAAACCACCGGCACGCGCCAACCCCAGGTTGAACGCCCGCTGCCCAGCAGCGATTTCATGCTGCCGATGCCCCAGAGCCCACGACCTCTTGAGGTGTACCTGCGCCTGGTCTCGGAACACGAACTGCGCCCCTACATCACCCTGGAACCTGCAGTACTGGCCGCCGCCAACCAGAACCAGACGCTGATCTACGGCCTGCTGTTCGGCGTGCTGCTGATGCTGATCCTGCACAACCTCACGCGCTTCGCCTACCACCGCTCGCGCAGCAGCCTGTGGCTGGCCGCCTGCGAATTGCTGTTGATGCTCAGCCTGGCGCTGCTGCTCAACCTGGTGGGGCCATGGCTGCCGAACTGGCACGCGATCCAGACCCCTGGCGCCTACCTCGCCCTGTTGCTGACCGCACCTTGCGGGTTGATGTTCGCCTACCGCTTCTTCATGCCCCTGGGCCCGCACCCGCTGAACAAGGTGTTGATGGCCGATATCCTGCTGATCGTGCTGTGCGGTCTGCTGTTGTTGTTCGTCAATACCCTGCCACTGAACATCATCACCTATGCCCTGGTGGCGCTGGCCGGCCTGAGCATGTTGTTTGTCTCGGCCTACCACTGGCAAAAAGGCTACCGCCCGGCGCGTCTGTTCGTGGCGGCGATGGTGGTGTTCAACATTGGCACACTGATCATTCTTCCCGCCCTGCTCGGCCTCACCCTGGTGGCGCCGCAGGGCCTGATCGTCACCCTGCTGGGTTTCATCTGCCTCAGCGGCCTGTTGATGAGCCTGGCCCTGGGCGAACGCCAGCGCGCGATTGTCGAAACGCGCTTCAGCCTGAGCCGCGACCTGGCCGCCAGCAACGCCGAAATCGCCGCCAAGGCCGAGTTCCTGGCGAAGATCAGCCATGAAATCCGCACGCCCATGAACGGCGTGCTGGGCATGACCGAACTGCTATTGGGTACGCCGCTGTCGGTGAAGCAGCGCGACTACGTGCAGACCATCCACAGCGCCGGTAACGAGCTGCTCACCCTGATCAACGAGATTCTCGACATTTCCAAGCTGGAGTCCGGGCAGATCGAACTCGATGATGTGCAGTTCGACCTCAACGCGTTGATCGACGACTGCCTGAGTATCTTTCGCGCCAAGGCCGAGCAGCAGAATGTCGAGCTGATCAGCTTTATCCAGCCCCAGGTGCCACGCGTGATCAGCGGCGACCCGACGCGCCTGCGCCAGGCGTTGTTGAGCCTGCTGGAGAACGCCCTGCACAAGACCGATGAAGGCGAAGTGCTGATCGTCGTGGCCCTCGACGAGCGCAGCACCAAGCCCCGTTTGCGCATTGCCGTGCAGGACAGCGGCGTGCCGATGGAAGCCGCCGAACGCGACGCGCTGCTGCACAGCGAACTGCACAGCAAGAACTTCCTCTCGGCGACACGCCTGAGCGGTCACCTGGGCCTGGTCATTGCCCGCCAGTTGATCCTGCTGATGAACGGCGAATTCGGTATCAAGAGTGGCAGCCATCAGGGCAGTACCTTGTGGCTGACCCTGCCGCTGGACCCGGAGCGCCTGGAGCACCCGACGTCGGATCTCGACGGCCCGCTCAAGGACGCCCGCGTGCTGGTGGTGGACGACAACGACACCTGCCGCAAAGTACTGGTGCAGCAATGTTCGGCCTGGGGCCTGAATGTCAGCGCCGTGCCGTCCGGCAAGGAGGCCCTGGCGCTGCTGCGCACCAAGGCACACCTGCGCGATTACTTCGACGTGGTGCTGCTGGACCAGAACATGCCGGGCATGACCGGCATGCAACTGGCGGCGAAGATCAAGGAAGACCCGAGCCTGAACCACGACATCCTGCTGATCATGCTCACCGGTATCAGCAATGCGCCGAGCAAGATCATCGCGCGCAACTGCGGGATCAAGCGCATCCTCGCCAAACCCGTGGCCGGTTATACGCTCAAGACGACCCTGGCCGACGAACTGGCTCAACGCAGCAAAGGCGCAGCCATTCCACGCCCCGCCCCCAGCGCACCGGTGGCGGTGACCGTGCCGAGCGATTTCCGCATCCTGGTAGCCGAAGACAACAGCATCTCCACCAAAGTGATTCGCGGCATGCTCGGCAAACTCAACCTCAACCCGGACACCGCCAGCAACGGCGAAGAAGCCCTGCAAGCGATGAAGGCCCAGCGCTATGACCTGGTGTTGATGGATTGTGAAATGCCAGTCCTCGATGGATTCTCTGCCACGCAGCAGCTGCGCGCGTGGGAAGTCAGCCACCAGCGCGTACGCACGCCGGTGGTAGCGCTCACGGCGCATATTCTTTCGGAACATAAAGAACGCGCACGCCAGGCCGGCATGGACGGGCATATGGCCAAGCCGGTGGAGCTATCACAGTTGCGCGAGCTGGTGGATTACTGGGTAGTGCAGCGCCAAAAGCTTCCTGAGCGCAGCACCATTTCCTGATTTGAAATACCATCCCCTGTGGGAGCGGGCTTGCTCGCGAAGGCGGCCTGACAGCCGACACAGTTATACCGAGTACATATCCATTCCTGCGGTAACGGCCACTTAGGGTTCCGCTTTTACAGCGGGTCACTTTTGAAAAGCGCAGAAGTAACCCAAACGCTCTTGCCCCACCACTCGGCACCTCGCTTAGGCTCGGTGTGCCCGTAATCCGCCATG
>NZ_SPKL01000020.1:14401-472330 GCF_023127755.1 Pseudomonas sp. W2Aug9
AATCCCTGTCGAATTCCGGCCAGCGTGGTTTAACGGGGCGCCTAAGATCAAAAGCGACTCGCTTCGCATCGTGGTTACCGTCGCCTGCTACAACCTACAAAATTGTGTAGATACCTATGGCTATCGCAGTTCAAGCCAGCTCCCACATTTGATCTCTGTCGGATAGACTCCTCCACACTTCCCCCGCCCGCGAGCCGCCCCCATGCTCCATGTGTTATTCAGCGTTTACCTGAAGATGCTGGTGCTCTACAGCCCGTTTTTTGTGCTGTCCTGCTTTATCAGCCTGACCCGTGGCTATTCCAGCAAGGAACGTCGGCGCCTGGCCTGGAAAGTCGCACTGGCGACCCTGGTATCGAGCGTGTTGCTCTACCTGTTCGGCAGGGTGATTTTCAGCGTGTTCGGCATTACCGTGGACGCGTTCCGTATCGGCGCCGGCAGCGTGTTGTTTATCTCGGCCCTGGGCATGGCTCAGGGCAAGTCGGCGGTGCAGACCGACAACGTGCAGCAGGACGTGACCATCGTGCCGCTGACCATCCCGCTCACTGTCGGCCCAGGCACCATCGGTGCGCTGCTGGTGATGGGCGTGAGCCAGCCCCACTGGGACGACAAGCTCACCGCCATCCTCAGCATCGCCTTGGCCAGCCTCACAGTGGGTGTGGTGCTGTACCTGTCCAACCGTATCGAACGGATTCTCGGCGACCAGGGCTTGCAGATTGTCAGCCGGTTGATGGGCCTGTTCGTATGCGCCCTGGCCGCGCAAATCATTTTTACCGGGGTTCGCGGCTACCTGGTGCCTTAGATCCGGTATTTGGCAATCGCCAGCTGCACCTTGTCACCGGCGCTTTCGCGCATCAGCTGGATGGTTTTTTCGTTGACCACCGAGGTGTTCAGCACCAGGCAGGTTTGCCCGCTGAAAGCCTCGAACGATGAGCTGTCCCATTCAAGGAACGGCACTCCCACCTGTTTGTTCACGCCGTGGCTGCTGAAGGTCACCAGCACCATCATCACTTCACCATTGGTTTCGGCGCAGGACGCCACGCCGAAGTCACCGCCCTCATGCACCGCGCTATTGCGCTTGAACAAATCAAAAGACGCCGGCTGCCGCTTCAATGCCTCCAGCGCATCGGCGGCCAGTTTTGGCAGCGCGGTAACCAGCGGCCCCGACAGTGACATCGACGCCAGCAGCGCGCCGATAATATTCAGCGCCGCCAATTGCACCGTCAGTCCCTTGCCGGAGCGCGAGACACGCTCGAAACTGCTGCGCACCGGCAGCCAGCCAAGACTGACCATGACCTTGATAAATTCGTCGTACCACGCCTCGGTGCCCCGATGTACTTTCAATACATCGCTCACGTAACTGCTGGCCAGCAGGTAACTCTTGCGAATGTATTCGCGGTTCAGCCCAGACAGCCCCTCGGCGAAGGAAATCACCCCGTTGTTGACCACCGCCGCATTGCAGTCGTCGTCAGTGTCCAGGGGTAACGCCGCGTGCACTCCTGGTGCCCCCGGCAACTTGTAGGCGGCAATCAGCTTGCGCCGTTTGATAGTGTTGATCCTTCTGTGACGTCGCTCCATTTTTCAGTTCTCCACAAGCACCCGACATGGGGCTTTCCTTCACACTAGTCCAGCGGGCGGAGGGCTTTCCATGCGACAAACATGCCTTGGTGGCACCGGTCAAAACCCAGTGCCCAGCAATCACAAGGCACAGCCGGCAGGCTTGCGGTTTTCACCGTAAAAAAAAGAAAAAGCCCCGAACAACCTCAGGAGAATCCCAGGGTCATTCGGAGCTTTCCGGCGGCCAGCGGGCCGTTTTCAGGAGGCGGGTTTGTCGCCGTACCAACGCGGCGTGTACACCCACGCCCCGCCACCGGCACGCGGGAACACGCAGGTGGTGGACGAGCCGATCAGCACCATGGTGCGCATGTCCACCTGCTCGGGCGTCAATTGGCCCAGGGTGGTGACGCGTAGCGTCTGGCCCGGGCGGCCGATGTCGCGGCCCAGCACCACCGGCGTATCGGGCGTGCGGTGCAGGCCGACGATCTCCAGGGCACGCCCCAGTTGCCAGGGCCGCGAACGCGAGATCGGGTTGTAGAACGCCAGGGCCAGATCGGCCTGGGAAGCCAGGTCCAGGCGCTTTTCAATGATCGACCAGGGCTTGAGGTTATCCGACAGCGACATGACGCAGAAGTCATGCCCCAAGGGTGCACCGGCCTGGGCAGCGGTGGCCAGGGAGGCAGAAACCCCCGGCAGGATTTCCAGGTCGACCTGATGCCAGGCCGGGTCCGTGGAGTCGTGCAGCGCCTCGATCACCGCGGCGGCCATGGCGAATACACCCGGGTCGCCGGACGATACCACCACCACCGAACGCCCCTGCGCAGCCAGCTCGAAAGCATGGCGAGCGCGCTGCATTTCTTCGCGGTTGTCGGTGCAGTGTTGCACTTGATCGTCACGGAACGGCCCGGCCATGCGCACATAGGTTTCATACCCCAGCACATCGGTGCAACGCGCCAGTTCCGCCTTGACCGCCGGCACCATCAACTCGGCCGCGCCGGGACCCAGGCCGATCACTGCGAGACGGCCACGGGGGCGTCCCACCTGCGACACGTCCAAGGGCTGTTCGGCCACTGTAATGCTGATGTCCGCAACGGGCGTCACCGGGGCAAAACGCAGCGGCACACCCAACGCCAGCGCAGCTTCATGCAATGAGGCGTCGGCCATCTGCAGGTCGCTGGCCAACAGGCAGGCCACGGCTTGCACCGCGATCCCCGCCTCATGCAGCGCAGTGCGCACGCGCTCAGCCAACCGCGCACCAGGCTTGCAGGTAATGCAGACGTTTTGCGGATAAATCAGCAGCTCGTTCGCTGCCGGTGGGCGCTCGGCACTGCCCACATGAATCGCCAGGCGCGCCTGTGGGTCCTGGGCCAGATTGGCTTGATCCAGCCACGGCGCCACGCCTTCGACGCGTACCGACTCACCGGCCAAAAGGTCCGAGACAAAGCGCTTGCCCAGTTCAATGTCCGCCAGTTGATAACCCGTCGGCGGGTTGAGCAGGCAGGTGCCAAAACGCAGTTCGCCACTGGTGGTGATTGCCGCGGATACGCCCAATGCCGCGGCGATGTCCCGCGCCATCACATTCACCCCGCCCAGGCCACCCAGCAGCGGCACCACGGCGCTGCCGTCTTCTGCCACGGCCAGCACGGCGGGTTCCTCGCCCTTTTCCAGCAGCAGCGGCGCCAAGGTGCGAATCACAATGCCGGCCGCGCACAGGGCAATCAGCGGCGTGCCTTGCTGGTAGAGCTGGCGCAGCGTCGCGCCGAACTCGCTGTAGCTCTGGTCCGCCCCTTCAACCCGAGCGGCCAGGCCGTGGATCAACGCGCCAGGGTAAACCTGCTGGATCTTGCGCGCCGTGGCCAAACTGCCTTGGCCCAGAATCACAATCGCCGGAGTCATCAACCTTGCCACCTTTCACCGGGCACGATGATCAGCGAGAAATACGGCGACGACATCGGCTCCACCTGGTCCAGCGGCACGATCTTCTGGTTGGCCATGGTGGCGCGCTCCACGTACAACGCACGTTCGGCCAGGCCCAGCTCTTCCAACACCTGGCGCACCTTCGGGAAGTTGCGCCCCAGCTTCATGATCACTGCGGCATCGGCATCCGCCAGGCGGCGCTTGAGGTCATCATGGGGCAACACGCCCGAGAGCACCGACAAGCTCTGGTTGCGATACACCAACGGCGCGCCGAGCACCGAAGCGCCACCGAGCATCGAACACACGCCCGGAATTACCTGGGCTTCGTAGCGCTCGGCAAGGCGGTCATGCAGGTACATGTAGGAGCCGTAGAAGAACGGATCACCTTCGCAGATCACCGCCACATCGCGGCCCGCGTCCAGGTGCGCGGCCACGTCGAGGCTGGCGTTGTCGTAGAAGTCGCTGATCACTTGTTCATAAGACAGCGGCGCCGGCAGCGCTTCAGTGGTGACCGGGTACACCAGCGGCATCAGGGTCTGCTGTGGCACCAGGTGGCCTTCGATGATGCCGAAAGCGTTGCCCTTCTTGCCCTTGGCCACGAAATACGCCACCACCGGCGATTCACGCAGCAGGCGCAGGGCCTTGAGGGTGATCAGTTCCGGGTCACCGGGGCCTACGCCCAGCCCGATCAAACGTCCGCGCACCTGCATTATTCGACCTCCGTGGCCAGGGCGTTGACGGCGGCGGCAGCCATTGCGCTACCGCCCAGGCGGCCTTGCATGATCACGAAGGGTACGCCACGGCTGTCGGCGGCAAGCATGGCCTTGGATTCGGCGGCGCCGACGAAACCGACCGGGAACCCCAGGATCAGCGCCGGTTTCGGCGCGCCGGCGTCGAGCATTTCCAGCAGGTAGAACAAGGCGGTCGGCGCGTTGCCGATCACCACCACGCTGCCTTCCAGGTACGGGCGCCACAGCTCCAGGGCGGCAGCGGAACGGGTGTTGCCCAGCTCCCGCGCCAGCTGCGGCACGCTGTCGTCGCGCAGGGTGCAGATCACTTCGTTATTGGCCGGCAGGCGCGCACGGGTCACGCCCTCGGAGACCATCCGCGCATCACACAGGATCGGCGCGCCAGCAGCCAGCGCATCGCGCCCGGCCTTGCCCGCCCCTTCGGA
Organism: Pseudomonas sp. W2Aug9; assembly: GCF_023127755.1. Classification (NCBI taxonomy): domain Bacteria; kingdom Pseudomonadati; phylum Pseudomonadota; class Gammaproteobacteria; order Pseudomonadales; family Pseudomonadaceae; genus Pseudomonas; species Pseudomonas sp. W2Aug9. The sequence goes on from NZ_SPKL01000020.1 coordinate 19,047, forward strand.
AAATTGCAGACCGTCGATGGCCTCGACCATGCCGCACGCATGAATCACCCGCACCGCGAGTTTTTCCAGATCGGCCGGGATGCGGTCCAGGTTGGCTTCCGCGCGAATAATGGCAAAGGAGTTGCGATAGATCTCCTGACCGTCGCGGATGTAATCAATCATCGGTGTTGCTCCGTGGGCGAGCGCGTAACAGGGCGCCCGCCGCTTCAATGGAAAGAGTGCGCGCGTGCAGCCGACCGAAACCCGAGTGGGCTGCATCGCGAAAATAGAGGTCGTAATGGCCGGGGCTCACCGCCAGCAACGTGACCGGCGCGGTGTGCGCAGCGGCGCATGAGCGCGAGCAGCCGGACAGGTGCGCTTCGACGCCGGGTTGCAGGGCGGCCAGTTGCACCGCGTCGGCCTTGGTATCGGCCAGGCCCTTGCTGCAACCGCTGGAACCGGTGCAGGCAATCATGCGTGCCAGGGGTTGGTCGATTGAACACACAAAGCCCAGTTGCGCCAGGCGCTCGGTCACAGCGCCTACGCGTTCAATGTTGGGCAATAGCACGCCCTGCCAGGGCGTGAAGCGCAGCGTGCCATCGCCGTACTCGCTGGCCAGTTGCGCGGCGCCCTGGAGCATCAGCGAATCCAGGCGGCCCAATGGCGCGACTGCCGCGACGTAAAACTGATTTTTTTGGGTCTGTGGATAACTGCCGATGTGCAACAACGCACCACTGGCCGGGCGCTTGAAGCCCTGCGCCGACAACAGCGGCAGCCTCAGGCGGGCCAACAAGTTATCCACAGGCAGATGACGCATACGTGTTTGCTCGGGCGTCGCCAGGTCGAGAAAGGCCTCCAGCACCGCCACCACCAGCGCATGCCCCTGGTCCAGCGGCACTGCTGCCAAGGGCGCATCCAGCCCCGGACAACCGGCCAGGCCGAACGCCAACAGCGTCTGACCATCGCGCACAAACGCCGACAGCCACAGGTCATGGTGATGCTCCAGCATCGCCAGGGCTTCACCGCCATCGAGTTGTATCGCGAACTTGGCCGACAGCTGGTGGAACCGCGCATGGTTTTGCAAGGTGGCAAGAATCTGCGTGGCCAGCGGGCGGGTGTCGAACAGCATCTGCGGGTCGATACCAGCAGCGGGGCTGAGCATCAGGTTGCGCACGTCGTCACCGGCAGCGTTATTGGGGCCCAGACCGGCGGCAAGCAACCTGGCGATCAAGGCGTCCTGCTCGGCGCCAATGCCGCGGATCTGCAAGTTGGCGCGGTTGGTCGCCTCGATTATCCCCCCCGCGTACGTACGGGCCGCGTCGGCCACGGCGCTGGCCTGGGCTGCGGTGATCGAACCACCGGCCAGTTTGATCCGGCAAATGCCGCCGTCCAACGCCTGGACAATACGCAGCAACCCCGGACAAGCCGAGGGGCGCATGGTATTCACAGCGGGCGTTGGGTTCACGGGGCTACCGGTTGACGGGTAAAGGCGCGGTATTATGCCTGCTTTGTCCGGCGGCATGAAAAGCCTGCCCGTCGGATGTCGTTCAAGGAATTGATATGTCGCCCTGGCTGACGGTTGTAGGCATCGGTGAAGACGGCTTCAAGGGCCTGGGCAAGAATGCCCGGCACGCCCTGTTGCGCGCCACGCGGATTATAGGCGGCCAACGCCAGTTGGACCTTTTGCCGGTGTGTATTCGTGGCGAACGCCAGGTGTGGCCGAGCCCGTTTTCCCTGGAGCCGGTGTTGTCGCGGCGCGGGGAGCCTGTGTGCGTCTTGGCCAGTGGCGACCCGATGTTCTATGGCGTCGGCGCCAGCCTGGCCCGGCAAGTGGCAGCTGAAGAGTTGTTGATTTTGCCCGCACCATCGTCGGTGTCCCTGGCGGCAGCGCGCCTGGGCTGGCCGTTGCAGGAGGTGGTGACGCTATCGGTGGTCGCTCGTCCTTTGGCGGCACTTAATGCACATCTGGGCGCTGGCGTGCGCTTGTTGGTCTTGAGCAATGACGGCAGCAGCCCCGCTTTGATGGCTGCGTTGTTGGCCGAACGCGGTTTCGGCCCCAGCCGGATTACTGTGTTTGAACACCTGGGCGGCCCGGCTGAGGGGCGCATCGACGGGCACGCGCAATCCTGGGAACACGCCGAAGTTGCCGCTTTGAACCTGGTCGCCATCGACTGCCTGGCGGATGCGAACGCACCACGTCTGTCACGCCTTGCAGGTTTGCCCGACGCGGCCTTCAAGCACGATGGCCAACTGACCAAACGCGACGTGCGCGCCATGACCCTCGCCCGCCTCGCCCCCATGCCCGGCGAACTGCTGTGGGACGTGGGCGCGGGCAGCGGCTCCATCGGCATTGAATGGATGCGCACGCATCCAAGCTGCCGCGCCGTGGCAATCGAGGCCGACGCAGGCCGCCAAAGCCTGATCGAACACAACCGCGACGCCCTCGGCGTGCCCGGCCTGCAACTGATTCGCGGCAAGGCGCCGGATGCGTTAAGCGGTCTGGAAGCACCGAACGCCATCTTCATCGGCGGCGGCGTCACCCGCGAAGGCGTGCTCGACACCTGCTGGCAACACCTGCGCCCCGGCGGGCGGTTGGTGGCCAATGCCGTGACCCTGCAAAGTGAAATGACCTTGATGAACTGGCGCGCCGAGCACGGCGGCGAACTGACCCGCATCCACGTGGCCCAGGCGCAGCCATTGGGCGAGTTCGATACCTGGCGCCAGGCGTTGCCGATCACGCTATTGGAAGTGATCAAGCCCCTATGAAAAGGATTCTGTTGCTGGGCGGCGTGACGGAGGCGCTGGCCGTTGCCCGCACCCTGGGGCCGGAGCATATCTACAGCCTGGCGGGCGTAGGCCGTGTGCCGACCGACCTGAGCTGCCAGGTTCGAGTCGGGGGCTATGGAGGCGCTGAAGGGCTCGCGCAGTTTGTTCGTGACGAGCGTATCAGCCTGATTCTCGATGCCACGCATCCGTATGCGGCGCAGATCAGCCACAACGCGGCTCAGGCGGCGCGATTGAGCGATGTGCCTTGCTGGGCGTTGCGACGTCCAGCGTGGCAGCCGCAGGTGGGGGATGACTGGCGGGAAGTGCCTGACTGGGCCGCCCTGATAGCCGCGTTGAAGCCCTTCAAGCGCCCATTGTTCACCTTGGGTCGCGAACCCTTGCAGCATCTGGAGGAAATCCCCGCCGACCAGTTCTGGACGCTGCGCGCACTGGACGTTTATCCGGGGAATGCGCGGTGTGAAGTGATCGGCGCGCGCGGACCGTTTCTGATCGAGGATGAGCGGGCTTTATTCGAACGGCGCAGGATCGATGTACTGATCAGCAAGAACAGCGGCAGCACCGCCACCGAACCGAAGCTGGAAGTGGCGCGTGAGCGTGGCGTGCCGGTATTGGTGCTGAAGCGGCCAGTGCTGGCGGCGGTGAATCGAGAGTTCACCACCGTAGCTGCGGTGCTGCAGGCAATACACCCCCTCTGAGCAACACCGACCTAATGTGGGAGGGGGCTTGCTCCCGATGGCGGCGGATCAGCCACAAATCAGTAACTGACACACCGCGATCGGGAGCAAGCCCCCTCCCACATTTGACCTGCGCAGCCCTGAAGATCCTCATCCACTCAATTCCCGTCTACGCTCAAATCCAGCACTGCGACACCAAACCACACCGCCCCTTTTTACTTATCCCTCCCGATCAGGCTAAATACCCCCTGATCGTTTAACCCTACGGATTATCCGCCATGGCCCGTCAACGCTTTGCAATTGCCTGGATCGCCTGCCTTGCAGTGCTGTTCAATGCGTTTGCCATGCCGTTGGCCAGTGCGATGCAGCAGACTGATGACCCGGTCAAGCGTCTGATGTGGGGTGGGTTCTGTTCGTCCAATGGTGCCAGCCTGAAGGCGATTGCTCTGGGCAAGCTGGAAATCCCGGCAGCGCCGGACGATCACTCTGCCATGCAGCATTGCTGGTGTTGCTCGGGCTCGGCGCCGTTGGTGGCGTTGCCGGGGCATGTGCCGCAGCTGTATGTGACGCGCTTCGAGGCGGTGCAGAGCCTGCCGCCACGCTTATTGCGCAATCCCACCCCGCGCCAGCAATGGCCAAGCCTTAACCCTCGCGCCTCCCCAACGGTCTGATCTTCTTCGCAAGTGAACTGCGTTTAGAACCGTTCTGGAGAACTGCCATGCTTAAATCTTCCCTGCTTCTGGCTGCGTTGCTGTTGCCGGTGTTCAGTGCTGCCAATGCCGATGACTACAAGGCCGGCGACCTGTTGGTGAGCGATCCCTGGTCCCAGGAGCTGCCACCGAATGCGCCGACCGTGGCGGCCTACTTTGTGATTCATAACACCGGGGCTGCTCCGGATCGCCTGCTCAGCGTTGAAACCAGCGTCGCGGAGAAAGCCGAGCTGCACGAGCATGTGATGCAAGGCGACTTGATGAAGATGCAGCAAGTGCCCAGCGTTGCCGTACCGGCCAAGGGTGAGCTGACCTTCGCGCCGATGGCTTATCACGTGATGCTGCTGGGCCTCAAAGACCGCAGCCTGTTGGCCGATGGCAAGCAATTCCCACTGACCCTGACCTTCGAGAAAGCAGGCAAGGTTCAGGTGCAAGTGTCGGTGCAGAAGGTCCCGCCGATGGCCACGCACGAGCATAAGCACACTCACTAGACCTACCCGATGGGCGCCCCCCGCGCCAGGTTGTCTCCGCACCGCCGTGTGATGCGCGGCAGTTGGATCAGCCTGTTCGCCATGCTGATGATCTTTATCGGTCCGCTGATTTCCCAAGCGATGCCGATGGATCATCACGCCGGTATGTCCATGGACATGCCCGCGTGCCACGGCGAGCCCAAGCCGACCAAAACCCCCGACGAACATCATGTCCTCTGGGAGAAATGCGGCTATTGCAGCCTGCTGTTCAGTTGCCCGGCCCTGCCCGGCAGCGTCTCCTACGTAACGCTCGGCACCCCGCCGCCAGCCAACGCACTCATCCCCGCCCCCCGCCTGGGCCATGCTCGGCAGAGCATCTTCCCTGGCGCCCGCAGTCGTGCGCCGCCCATCGTGTCGTAAGCCCTTCACCGCGTTACTTCACCCCGGCCGACTTCAATTAGACAGCCGCAGGCTGCTGGCCGTGTTGTTTACGATTGATTGATGGAATTTGTCATGTCCAGGTTTTCTGCTGACACCCGTTTGGGCGCTGCCCCTGTTTTCGCCGCTCTGTGCGGCGCACTGCTTGCCCCCTACGCCCATGCGCACGAACACGAGCTGAGCCCCACGGTGATCACCGCGATCGCTCCCAGCTCGCCCCTCACCGTTGTCACCAACCCCAAGGATCCACGCCAGCCGGTGCCCGCGAGCGATGGCGGCGACTACCTCAAGACCATCCCCGGCTTCGCCCTGGTGCGCAACGGCGGCACCAACGGCGACCCGGTGCTGCGCGGCATGTTCGGCTCGCGCCTGAACATCCTTACCAACGGCGGCATGATGCTCGGCGCCTGCCCAGGCCGCATGGATGCGCCGACTTCGTATATTTCGCCGGAAACCTACGACAAGCTCACCGTGATCAAAGGCCCGCAAACCGTACTCTGGGGCCCGGGCGCGTCGGCCGGTACGATCCTGTTCGAGCGTGAGCCCGAGCAGTTCGGCGAGCTGGGCACGCGGGTCAATGCCAGTGTGCTGGCCGGTTCCAACGGGCGCTTCGACAAGGTCATCGATGCTGCTGCAGGAGGCCCGTTGGGCTATGTGCGGGTGATCGGCAACCAGGCCCATGCCGACGATTACAAGGACGGCAATAACGACACTGTCGCCTCGCGCTATGACAAGTGGAATGGCGATGTGGCGGTGGGTTTCACCCCCGACGCCGACACGCTGCTGGAACTCACCGCCGGCCGTGGCGACGGGGAAGCGCGCTACGCCGGACGCGGTATGGACGGCTCGCAATTCCTGCGCGAAAGCCTCGGGCTGCGCTTCGAAAAATCCAACCTCGGCGAGGTACTGGACAAGGTCGAGGCCCAGGTCTACTACAACTACGCCGACCACGTCATGGACAACTACAGCCTGCGCGTCCCTTCGGGCAGCGGCATGATGGCCGGGCCCATGGCCTCCAACGTCGACCGTCGCACCCTGGGCGGTCGCATCAAGGCAACCTGGCGCTGGGCCGATGTGCAACTGATCGGCGGTCTGGACGCGCAGACCAACGAGCACCGCGCGCGCAGCAGCATGGGCATCGACACCTACAAGGACCTGCCGCGCAACAAGGACGCCAACTTCCACAACTACGGGGTATTCGGCGAGCTGACCTGGTACGCCGCCGACAACGACCGCCTGATCACCGGCGCCCGCCTGGACCGTGCCTCAGCCAAGGATTTTCGGCAACGCACCGGCTCGGCAATGATGAGCCGCCCCAACCCCACCGCCGACGACACCCGCGCAGACACCTTGCCATCGGGCTTTGTGCGCTATGAGCACGACCTGGCGGACACGCCCACGACCGTCTATGCGGGCCTGGGGCACGCTGAACGCTTTCCGGATTACTGGGAATTGTTCTCCCCCAACACCGGCGCGGTCGGCTCGGTGAATGCCTTTGACGGCGTGAAGCCCGAGAAGACCACGCAGCTGGATTTCGGCGCGCAATACAAAACCGCCGACCTCGAAGCCTGGGCCTCGGGTTACGTCGGCCAGGTGCGCGACTTCATCCTGTTCGACTACCGGCCCGGCATGATGGGCACCACCTCCCAGGCGCGCAATGTCGACGCGCGCATCATGGGCGGCGAGTTGGGTGCGGCCTACAAGCTGAGCCGCAACTGGAAAGCCGACGCCAGCCTCGCCTACGCCTGGGGCAAGAACAGCAGCGATGGCAAAGCCCTGCCGCAGATGCCGCCGCTGGATGCACGCCTGGGCCTGACCTACAGCGAAGACGACTGGAGTGCCGGCGCCTTGTGGCGCGTGGTCGCGGCGCAAAACCGCATCGACCAGAATAAGGGCAACGTGGTCGGCAAGGACTACGACAAGAGCGGCGGTTTTGGCGTGTTCTCGCTCAACGCTGCGTACCGCATCAATAAGAACTTCAAGGTCAGTACCGGAGTCGACAACCTGTTCGGCAAGGCTTATGCCGAGCATTTGAACCTGGCGGGTAACGCAGGCTTCGGTTACCCGGCGAATGACCCGCAAGCCATCAAGGAGCCGGGGCGTACGCTCTGGACCAAGGTGGACATGAGCTTCTAAAAGCATCGCAGGCAAGCCAGATCCCACAGGTGGAATACGGTCCCATGTGGGAGCTGGCTTGCCTGCGATGACGATGTAACAGACCAAGAAAAATCAAAAGCCTCATGCGGAGCAGCCGATGACCACACAAAAGATTTCCTTCTACAACCTGGCCTGGCGCTGGCACTTCTACGCCGGCCTCTTTGTCGCCCCTTTCATGGTGCTGCTGGCCCTGACCGGCATCATCTACCTGTTCAAACCCCAGCTCGACCCGCTGATGTACGGCCACCTGCTCACCGTCCCCACAGCCGAGCACGCTCTGAGCGCGGACGAACTGCTGCAACGCGCCAAAGACGCCTACCCCCAGGCCGCGATCAGCAAATACCTGCCGCCTGCCGACGCCACCAACAGCGCGCAGTTCGTGATGCACAACCAGGGCCGCGAGATCAGCGTATTCGTCGACCCGTATCGCGGCACAGTCCTGGGTGAGCAGGACGCCAAATACAACCTGCAGGCCATTGCCCGCGCCCTGCACGGCGAGCTGATGATCGGCACCACCGGCGACCGCCTGATAGAACTCGCCGCCGGCTGGGGCGTCATGCTGGTGGTGTCCGGCCTGTACCTGTGGTGGCCGCGTGGCAAGTCATCGGCTGGCATATTGTGGCCGCGCCTCAACAGCCGTGGCCGCTTGTTCTGGCGTGACCTGCACGCTGTCGCCGGCTTCTGGGGCGCGGCATTTCTGCTGGTCATGCTGCTCAGCGGCATGACCTGGACCGGTTTCTGGGGCAAGCAATACGCCGACCTGTGGAACACCTTCCCGGCGGCGATGTGGAACAACGTGCCGCAGTCCGACCAGCAGGCACGCGTGCTTAACACGGCCACCCAACAGACCGTGCCCTGGGCCATGGAAAACACGCCGATGCCGATGTCCGGCGACCACGCCGAACACATGAAGCATGGCGCCATGCACTCAGGCCCTGCCGCGCCAAGCGTGCGCCTGCAACAAGTGGTCGACCTGGCCAATGCGCGCGGCGTGGAGCCCGGCTACAGCATCGCCTTCCCCCCCACCGCCACGGGGGTATTCACCGTCGCGGTGTTCGCCAACGACCCGCGCAATGACGCCACCCTGCATGTGGACCAGTACACCGGCAAGGTCCTGGCCGATGTGCGTTGGGAACATTACAACCTGGTCGCCCGCGCCACCGAGACCGGCGTGATGCTGCATGAAGGCAAGATGTTCGGCTGGGTCAACCAACTGATCGTGCTGGTGATCTGCCTGATGATCCTGCTCAGTGCGGTCAGCGGCGTGGTGATCTGGTGGAAGCGTCGCCCTGCCGGTGGCGTGGGTGTTCCGCCGTTGCGTCATGACCTGCCAAAGTGGAAAACCGCGATGGTGATCATGCTGGGCCTGGCACTTGTTTTCCCGCTGGTGGGGGCGTCGCTGATCGTGGTGTGGGTACTGGATCGTCTGGTGCTGTCGCGCTTTTTTGGCCAAGGTGAATCCGCTTCAGGTTCCGCATGAAACAGGCGAGATGCCCAATCCAGGGGGCTTGTGTAGCCTTGCGCAGACTTTTGCCCCGCAGCCGATAAGTGTTAACTTATAACACTTTCTGCGCTATCGTTGCTCGCCGCGCCCTGCGGCGAGTACCTCTCAAGAAGCGACTGATCGACCGATGAACAACTACCTTGCGAGCGGCCTGTGCCTGCTCGCCCTGCATACCAACGCCCAGGCCCTGACCCTGCCCGCCAGCCCCATTACCGCACCGGCAGTGGATAGTGAGCGCGTTGACCTCAACACCCCGACCACCGCCGGTTCGCGCCTGAATCTCACAGCGCTGCAAACCCCCGGCAGCGTTGAAAGCCAGACCGGCGCCCAGATCCGCGAACGTGGCGACGCCAGCGTGCAGGACGCCATCTCCCGCGCCACCGGCATCAGCCGCACCGGCACGCCGGGCGACGGCGGCACCTCGTTGCAGGCCCGCGGCTTTACCGGCCAAAGCTCGGTTATGCAGCTGTACGACGGCAACCGCATGTACACCGGCATGGGCACCTCGACCTTCCCGGTGGACAGCTGGGCAGTGGAGCGGGTGGACGTGCTGCGCGGCCCGGCCTCGGTGCTGTACGGCGAAGGCGCCACCGGCGCGGTGATCAACACGATCTCGAAAAAACCCTTTGCGGGCGAGATCGAAAACCATATCCGCCTTGGCTACGGCTCCTACGACCGCCAGCAGCAAGCCCTCGACAGCGGCGGCTCGCTGACCGACACCTTGAGCTACCGCTTGAACCTCAACCGCCTGCGCAGCAACGGCTTCATCGACCGTGGCGATTCCAGCAGCGATTTCGTCAGCGGCGCCCTGCGCTGGCAACCAGCCGACAACCTGAGTTTCACCCTGGCCAGCGACTACGGTGATCAGCGCCCACAAAACTACTTCGGCACGCCCCTGGTCAACGGCCAGTTGCACAAGGGCCTGCACGACAAGAACTATAACGTCAGCAACGACACCCAGCACTACAACGACCAGTGGACGCGCCTGACCAGCGAGTGGCAACTCAACGACAACGTCAGCGCCACCAACGAGCTGTACTACCTGAAAAACCAGCGTCGCTGGCAGAACGCCGAGAACTACAATTTCACCAACGGCCAACTGACCCGCAGCGGCAACTTCGGTATCAAGCACGATCAGGAACAGGTGGGCGACCGCCAGACCTTCACCTTCAAGCACACCCTGTTCGGCCTCGATAGCCAGACCGTAGCGGGCGTGGAATACAACCGCATTCGCTTTCGCCTGGCGAGCAACACGCCATTTAATGATGTGTCGGGAACCGGCCAACCCATCGACCTGTATCACCCGGCGCCCGCGCCGTTTGCCAGTAAAGACCCGTTCAAACCGGTGTTTTCCACTACGACCAAAACCTTCGCAGGTTTTGCTGAAAACCGCTTGCAGTTGACCGACCAACTCACGCTGATCACCGGTATCCGCCGCGACTACGCGCATATCGACCGCGACGACCTGCGCACTGGCGGCCAATCCGACAAAACCCTCACCGGCAATAACTGGAAAGCCGGTCTGGTCTACGCGATCACCCCGGACACCTCGGTCTACGGCCAGTACGCCACCAGCACCGACGGCGTCGGCGGGCTGATCTCCCTGAGCCCGAGCCAGCAACAGTTCGACCTGTCTACCGCCAAGCAGACCGAGGTCGGCATCAAACAAGCGTTCTGGGGTGCCCGCGGAGAATGGACCCTCGCCGCCTACCACATCGTCAAAAAGAAACTGCTGACGGATGTGCCGGGTGAGCCGGACTTCAAACAGCAAGTCGGCCAACAATCCTCCAACGGCCTGGAAGCCAGCCTCGACTTGCAACTGCCCCACGCCTGGCAGTTGCAAGCCAACGCCGCCGTCGTGCGGGCGCAGTACGACGATTTCAAACAAGACGTCAACGGCGTACAGGTCTCCCGCGACGGCAACCGCCCGGTGGACGTTCCGCGCCGCACCGCCAACCTGTGGCTGAGCAAGGCCGTGACCGACAACGTGCGTGCCGCTGCCGGTGTGCGTTACGTCGACGCACGCTATGCCGATATGGCCAACCAGAGCGAGCTGCCGAGCTATACCGTGGTCGATGCCACGTTGTCGTGGAAAGCCATGCGCGACACCACGCTGGGCCTGCAACTCAATAACCTGTTCGATCGCACTTATGCGGTCAGCCAATACAACGATGGGCAGCAGTGGATTCTAGGTGTACCTCGCTCCATGTTCATTACCGCGGACTACACCTTCTAATGACCTCACTCACCCTCACCGACCTGGCTTGGACTCCACCCGGCCACAACCACTGCCATCACCAGTTCCAACTGCGTGACGCCAGCCTGCGCGTCGGTGCCGGGGAGTTTGTCGGGCTGATCGGGCCTAACGGCAGTGGCAAGACCAGCCTGTTGCGCTGCGCCTATCGGTTCACCCGGCCAGAACACGGTGATGTATCGCTTGCGCACCAGAATGTCTGGAAGCAAAGCGCAAAGTGGTGCGCGCAACGCATCGCCGTGGTGCTGCAGGAGTTTCCCGATACCTTCGGCTTACGCGTGGATGAGGTGGTCGCCATGGGGCGCACACCCCACAAGGGTTTGTTCGACAGCGACACACTGCACGACCAGCAACTGATCCTTCAAGCGCTGGAATCGGTGGGCATGCAAGGCTTCGAGGACCATGCCTTCGCGACCCTGTCCGGCGGTGAAAAACAGCGCGTCATCCTTGCCCGCGCCCTGGCCCAGCAACCGCAACTGTTGATCCTTGACGAGCCGACCAACCACCTCGACCCGCGTTATCAACTTGAGTTGCTCAGGCTGGTCAGGCGTTTGAACATCGGCACCCTGGCCAGCATCCACGACCTCAACCTGGCCGCCGCCTTCTGTGATCGCCTGTACGTGATCCACCACGGGCGCATCGTCGCCAGCGGCACGCCCCACGAAGTGCTGACCGCCGCGTTGCTGCGCGACGTGTTTGGCGTCGAGGCCTTGATCGACACTCACCCCTTGGACGGCTACCCACGAATCACTTGGATAACCCAGCCATGATCCTGCGCGTCCTGCTGTCTCTGCCTCTGTTGCTCGGCACGGCCCATGCTCTCGCCGAAAACACCCGATACCCGCTGACCATCAAAAGTTGCAACCGCGCCGTAACCTTCCAGCAAGCCCCACAACACGCGGTCAGCCACGACATCAACATGACCCAGATGATGCTCGCCCTGGGCCTCAAGCCACGCATGGCCGGCTACAGCGGCGTGACCGGCTGGAAGTCAGTACCGCCGCAAATGGCCACGCTCCTCGACGGCCTGCCGGAACTGGCGAGCAAGTACCCGTCGGTGGAAACCCTGCTCAACGCCAACGTGGATTTCTTCTTCGCCGGCTGGGATTACGGTATGCGCGTGGGCGGCGACCTCACGCCGTACACCCTGCAACCCTTGGGCATCAATGTGTATGAGTTGACCGAGTCATGTGCGTTCGTGATGAAGCGCCCAGCCGCAAGCCTCGACGATACCTATAACGACCTGCGCAACCTGGGCAGGATCTTCGACGTGCAGGATCGCGCCAATACCCTTATCGCCCAGATGCAGGCGCAAGTGGCCGAGGTGCAAAAAGACCTGCCCGCCGACAAGCCACGGGTGTTCCTTTACGACAGCGGCGAAGACCGCGCCATGACCTCGGGCCGCCTGGGCATGCCCCAGGCGCTGATCGACGCCGCCGGCGGGCGCAACATCCTCGATGACATCGACGCCAGCTGGACCCGAGTCAACTGGGAAACCGTCGTTGAGCGCAACCCACAAGTCATCGTGATCGTTGACTACAGCGAGGTCACCGCCGAACAGAAGAAACAGTTCCTGCTTGACCACCCTGCACTGCAATCGGTGGAGGCCATCAAGCACCAGCACTTCATCGTGATCCCCTATATGCAAGCCACACCAAGCATCGACAACGTGCTAGCGGTTGAAACCCTGGCCAAGGGGTTTCACGGCGAATGATCACCCGTCACTACGTCCTGTTATTAAGCGCCCTGGGTGCCTTGTTGCTGGTCTCCTGCGTGATCTCCCTGGGGTTCGGTTCGGCGCAGGTGCCAGTGGACGTGGTGTGGCGAATTTTGCTGAACAAGGTGTTCGGCTTGGGTGTGGTGGACTGGAGTGTGGGCCAGGAACATATCGTCTGGCTGATCCGTGTGCCGCGTATGCTACTGGGGGCGCTGGTAGGCGCCGGGCTGGCACTGATTGGCGCGGTACTGCAGGCGGTCACGCGTAACTCGCTGGCCGACCCGCACCTGCTCGGTGTGACCTCCGGCGCCACCCTCGGCGCGGTGATCGTGGTGCTGCATGTGGGTGAAATCATCGGCCTGCTGACCTTGCCCCTCGCCGCCTTTATCGGTGCACTGCTGAGTATGTTGGTGGTGCTGGCCGTAGCCAGTCGCAACGGTCGCCTGGAAAGTGATCGCCTGCTGCTGTGCGGTGTAGCGGTGTCGTTCGTGATGATGGCGGTGGCCAACCTGTTGCTGTTCATGGGTGACCACCGCGCCGCCTCGGCGGTGATGTTCTGGATGCTCGGCGGCCTGGGACTGGCCCGCTGGGAACTGCTGGCAATTCCCGCCACCACGGTGCTGCTGGGGTTGCTGTTGCTGCTCGGCATGGCCCGCCCGCTCAACGCATTGATGGCCGGTGAGCAGACCGCCGTGACCCTCGGTTTGAACGCACGCAATGTACGCTTGAAAGTCTTCCTGGTCGCCTCGCTGATGACCGGCGTGCTGGTGTCCATCAGCGGCTCTATCGGCTTTGTCGGGCTGATGGTGCCGCACATCGCCCGGCGCCTGATAGGTGCCGAACACCGGCGTTTACTGCCAGTGTGCGTGCTGCTGGGCAGTGTGTTCCTGGTGTGGGTCGATGTCGCCGCACACACACTGATAGCGCCCGAAGACTTGCCGATTGGCGTGGCGACGGCGGCGATTGGCGGGCTGTTTTTTATCGGTTTGATGCGCAAGCGTTGAGCGCGCCCCGTTGTAGCGCACAGCCACGCACCTGGCAGACCGACCCGCCATTTCATGGTGCATTTCCCATGCGCTGACCTGGGCGAAGCGACCATTTCATGCCTTTTTCCGACTCGGCACAGCGCTTGCAATCACCTGCTCAACTTTCCCCTCATAACAGTGTTGAGTCCACGGAGATCGCACCATGCAGCGTCGCAGCTTGATCAAGGCTTTCACTTTGTCGGCATCCATTGTCGCCATGGGTTTGACCTGGACCGTCCAGGCCGCCGAGACCATCAAGGTCGGCATCCTGCACTCGTTGTCCGGGACCATGGCGATCTCCGAAACCTCGCTTAAAGACATGGCGCTGATGACCATCGACGAGATCAACGCCAAGGGCGGCGTGAACGGCAAGATGCTCGAACCAGTGGTGGTGGACCCGGCGTCCAACTGGCCGCTGTTCGCAGAAAAAGGCCGGCAACTGTTGACCCAGGACAAGGTTGCCGTGGTGTTTGGCTGCTGGACCTCGGTGTCGCGCAAATCCGTATTGCCGGTGTTCGAAGAACTCAACGGTTTGCTGTTCTACCCGGTGCAATATGAAGGCGAAGAGATGTCGCCTAACGTGTTCTACACCGGTGCGGCGCCGAACCAGCAGGCGATTCCGGCAGTGGAATACCTGATGAGCGAAGAAGGCGGCAGTGCCAAGCGCTTCTTCCTGCTGGGCACCGACTACGTGTACCCGCGCACCACCAACAAGATCCTGCGCTCGTTCCTGCATTCCAAAGGTGTGGCGGATAAAGATATCGAAGAGGTCTACACCCCGTTCGGCCATGCCGATTACCAGACCATCGTCGCCAACATCAAGAAATTCTCCGCCGGCGGCAAGACTGCGGTGGTCTCCACCGTCAACGGCGATTCCAACGTGCCGTTCTACAAAGAGCTGGCCAACCAGGGCTTGAAAGCCACCGAAGTACCGGTGGTGGCGTTCTCGGTGGGCGAAGAAGAACTGCGCGGCATCGACACCAAACCACTGGTGGGCAACCTGGCGGCGTGGAATTACTTCCAGTCGGTAGAGAACCCGGTCAACCAGAAATTCGTCGCCGACTGGAAAGCCTACGCCAAGAAGCACAACCTGCCGGGCGCAGACAAAGCCGTGACCAACGACCCGATGGAAGCCACCTATGTGGGCATCCATATGTGGGCCCAGGCGGCAGAGAAAGCCAAGTCCACCGACGTCGACAAAGTGCGCGAAGCCCTGGGCGGCCAGACCTTCGCCGCACCGTCGGGCTTTACCCTGACCATGGACAAGACCAACCACCACCTGCACAAGCCGGTGATGATCGGCGAGATCCAGGCTGATGGGCAGTTCTCGGTGGTGTGGCAGACCGAAGCACCGATTCGGGCACAGCCATGGAGCCCTTACATCCCGGGCAATGACAAGAAGCCGGATTACGCGGTGAAGAGCAACTAAAGCCCCACGACTCTAATGTAGGGCATGGTCAATGTGGGAGCTGGCTTGCCTGCGATGCAAACAACTCGGTGTGCCTGACACACCGCAGCGATGCCATCGCAGGCAAGCCAGCTCCCACAGACAACCAGCGCCCCCACTGTCCCCGCATGATCAGGACATTTTTGTATGCCCACTGCCCTCCACCGCTTCATCCTCGCCGTGCTGCTATTGCTGCCTTTGGCCGCACACGCCAGCGATGCCGAAGACTTCATCAACGCCAACCCGATGCAACAAGCCAAGCTGCTCCAGGACTGGGCCGCCCAGCCTGACCCGGCGCGCATCGAGCTGGTGGATGCCCTGCAACAAGGCCAACTTAACGTCAACGGCGAAACCAAGACCGTACGCCTGAACAACCGTCTGCGCGGCCTGATCGACAACGTCCAAGCCAGCCAGCAACTGCTCGCCGCCGATCCCAAGGTTCGCCTGGCGGCAGCTCGAACCCTGCAAAAAAGCGCTGTGCCTGCGCAGTTGAAATTCCTCGACCAGCAGGTCGCCGCCGAAACCGACGAGGATGTGCACAGCGCCCTCAGCCTGGCCCTGGCCAACCTGCAACTGGTGGACACCGACCCTGCGGTGCGACTGGCCGCCGTGCGTCTGCTCGGCAGCACCGGCGACCCGCTGGCACGCACGCGCCTCGAAGCGCTGCTCGCGCCGGGCGTGGAAACCGATGCCGCCGTGCACACCGCCGCCGAAACCAGCCTGGCCCAGGTCAAACGCAAACTGATGGTCGGCGAGATCCTCGGGCAGGCGTTCAGCGGCATGTCGCTGGGCTCGATTCTATTGCTGGCGGCACTGGGTCTGGCGATCACCTTCGGCCTGCTCGGCGTGATCAACATGGCCCATGGCGAGATGCTGATGCTCGGCGCCTACTCCACCTATGTGGTGCAGCTGATGATGCAGCGCTATGTGCCCCAGGCCATCGAGTTCTACCCGCTGATCGCGCTACCGGTGGCGTTCTTCGTCACCGCCGCCATCGGCATGGCCCTGGAACGCACGGTGATTCGTCACCTCTATGGCCGACCACTGGAAACCCTGCTCGCCACCTGGGGCATCAGCCTGATGCTGATCCAACTGGTACGCCTGGTGTTCGGCGCGCAGAACGTCGAAGTGTCCAACCCCGCCTGGCTGTCCGGCGGTATTCAAGTACTGCCCAACCTGGTGCTGCCGTACAACCGCATCGTCATCATTGCCTTCGCGCTGTTCGTGGTGGTGCTCACCTGGTTGTTGCTGAACAAGACACGCCTGGGCCTTAACGTGCGCGCCGTCACCCAGAACCGCAACATGGCCGCCTGCTGCGGCGTGCCCACCGGGCGCGTGGACATGCTCGCCTTTGGTCTGGGCTCCGGCATCGCAGGCCTTGGCGGCGTGGCCCTGAGCCAGATCGGCAACGTCGGCCCGGACCTGGGCCAGAGCTACATCATCGACTCGTTCCTGGTGGTGGTACTCGGTGGCGTCGGCCAGTTGGCCGGTAGCGTAATGGCAGCCTTCGGCCTGGGTATCGCCAACAAGATTCTTGAACCGCAAATCGGTGCCGTGCTCGGCAAGATCCTGATCCTCGCGCTGATTATTCTGTTTATCCAGAAACGCCCGCAAGGACTCTTCGCACTGAAAGGACGGGTGATCGACTGATGAACCAGCCATTGATGCTTACGGCTACGCAAAAGGCCGGCCCCAAGGTGACGATCGCCGTCGGCGTGGTGATCCTGTTCCTGCTGCTGGCGCTGCCACTGTGTTCGCTGCTGGCGCCGGACAATCCACTGCATGTATCGGCCTACACCCTGACGCTGGTGGGCAAGATCCTCTGCTACGCCATCGTCGCGCTCGCGCTGGACCTGGTGTGGGGCTATGCCGGGATGTTGTCCCTGGGCCACGGTCTGTTCTTCGCCCTGGGCGGTTATGCCATGGGCATGTACCTGATGCGCCAGGCGTCGGGCGACGGGTTGCCGGCGTTCATGACCTTTTTGTCCTGGACCGAATTGCCCTGGTACTGGGCGGGCACCGACAACTTTCTCTGGGCGCTGTGCCTGGTGGTGCTGGCCCCGGGAGTGCTCGCGCTGGTGTTCGGTTTCTTCGCCTTCCGCTCACGGATCAAAGGCGTGTATTTCTCGATCATGACCCAGGCCCTGACCTTTGCCGGAATGCTGTTGTTCTTTCGCAACGAGACCGGCTTTGGCGGCAATAACGGCTTTACCAACTTTCGCAGCATCCTGGGCTTTGGCATTACAGAACCTGGCACACGGGCGGTGTTATTTGTGGCCACGGTGCTGTTGCTGGTAGCCAGCCTGTACATCGGCTGGCGCCTGGCGCAGAGCAAGTTCGGCCGCGTGCTGACCGCCTTGCGCGATGCCGAGAACCGCCTGATGTTCTGTGGTTACGACCCGCGTGGCTTCAAGTTGTTCGTGTGGGTGTTGAGCGCAGTGTTGTGCGGGTTGGCGGGGGCGCTGTATGTGCCGCAGGTGGGCATTATCAACCCCAGCGAAATGTCGCCGACCAACTCCATCGAGGCCGCCGTATGGGTCGCCCTCGGCGGGCGGGGCACACTGATCGGGCCATTGCTCGGCGCTGGGGTGGTCAACGGCATGAAGAGCTGGTTCACGGTGGCGTTTCCCGAGTACTGGCTGTTCTTCCTGGGGGCGCTGTTCATCATCGTCACCCTGTACCTGCCCAAGGGCGTTATCGGCCTGCTGAAGAAATGAGGAACGTCATGCTTGAACCTATTTTCGATGCGGGCAGCGGCCGCGATGCGATCGGTATCGGCCAGGCCGCAGGCAAAGGGCTCAACACCCGCCACGGCACCATCCTGACCCTGGAAGATATCAGCGTCAGCTTCGACGGTTTCAAAGCGTTGAATGACCTGAACCTGTATATCGGCGTCGGCGAATTGCGCTGCATCATCGGTCCCAACGGCGCGGGCAAGACCACGCTGATGGACGTGATCACCGGCAAGACCCGGCCCAGCCACGGCAGGGCCTGGTTCGGCGAAACCCTGGATCTGACCAGCATGAGCGAAGTGAAAATCGCCCAGGCCGGTATCGGCCGCAAGTTCCAGAAACCCACGGTGTTCGAAGCCCTCAGCGTGTTCGAAAACCTTGAGCTGGCGCAGAAGACCGACAAGTCGGTGTGGGCCAGCCTGCGGGCGCGCCTGAGTGGCGAGCAAAAAGACCGCATCGATGAAGTACTCGACACCATCCGCCTGACCGCCTCGGTGCATCGGCCCGCGGGTTTACTGTCCCACGGTCAGAAGCAGTTCCTGGAAATCGGCATGTTGCTGATGCAAGACCCGCAACTGTTGCTGCTCGACGAACCGGTGGCCGGCATGACCGACGCCGAAACCGAATTCACTGCCGAACTGTTCAAGCGCCTGGCCGGCAAGCATTCGTTGATGGTGGTGGAGCACGACATGGGCTTTGTCGGCTCCATCGCTGATCACGTCACCGTGTTGCACCAGGGCAGCGTATTGGCCGAAGGGTCGCTGGAACAGGTGCAGGAAAATGAGCGGGTGATCGAGGTCTACCTCGGTCGCTAACGCTGACACGAACTGCTTTATGTGGGAGCTGGCTTGCCTGCGATGGCGTCACCTCAGTGTCACACAAACACCGAGTCGCCTGCATCGCAGGCAAGCCAGCTCCCACATTTGATCCGGTTCCCGCAGGGGGATTGAAGAGGTATTGAGAATGCTGCAAGTCGACAAACTGCACCAGTACTACGGCGGTAGCCACATCCTGCGCGGGCTGTCCTTCGACGTGAAAATCGGCGAAGTCACCTGCCTGCTCGGCCGCAACGGCGTGGGCAAGACCACCCTGCTCAAGTGCCTGATGGGCTTGCTGCCGGCCAAGGAGGGCGCGGTAAATTGGGAAGGCAAGGCCATCACCGGCTTCAAGCCGCACCAGCGTGTCCATGCCGGGATCGCTTATGTGCCTCAGGGCCGGGAGATTTTTGGCCGGCTGACGGTGGAAGAAAATCTGCTGATGGGGCTGTCGCGCTTCCCCGGTTCCGAAGCCAGGGAAGTGCCCGCGTTCATCTACGAGCTGTTTCCGGTGTTGCTGCAGATGAAGCATCGACGCGGCGGCGATTTGTCCGGGGGCCAGCAGCAACAGTTGGCGATTGGCCGCGCCCTGGCCAGCCGCCCGCGCCTGCTGATCCTCGATGAGCCCACCGAAGGTATCCAGCCGTCGGTGATCAAGGAGATCGGTGCGGTGATCAAGAAGCTTGCCGAGCGTGGCGACATGGCGATCCTGCTGGTGGAGCAGTTCTACGACTTCGCTGCCGAACTGGCCGACCACTACCTGGTGATGTCACGCGGTGAAATCGTGCAGCAGGGCCGCGGTGAAAATATGGAGAGCGAAGGTGTACGCGGCCTCGTAACCATCTAATCTGTGGCGTCACGACATTAAGCCAAAAACCATGAACCTGCCCGTTTCCCCTGCCCTGTTCACCCCCAGCTGGCACGCCGCGCTGGAACTCGGCTACGCGCGTTTCGGCGACACCACGCGCCCGGTATTGCGCCGCCACCTGGGCCCGCTGCGCGTGCAAAAGCACCTGTACGCCGAAGGCCCCCAGGTGTGCCAGCACATCATCGTGCACCCGCCCGGCGGAATTGCCGGCGGCGATCGCCTGGACATCAGCGCCCACGTCAGCGCCGGTGCATGGGCGCAGTTGACCAGCCCCGGCGCCGCCAAGTGGTACCGCGCCAGCGGCCCGGCATTTCAGCAACTTGAGTTGACCGTCGAGGCCGGCGCGACCCTGGAATGGCTGCCCCAGGAAACCATCGTGTTCAGCGCCGCCCAGGCCGAACTCACTACGCGCATCGAGCTCTCGGGCGATGCGCGGTTGTTCTACTGGGACGTGGTCGCCCTGGGGCGCCCGGCCAGCGGCGAGCGGTTCGACCTCGGCCACTTTCAATCACACCTGGATATTCGCCGCGACGGCCAGTTGCTCTGGCATGAGCGCCAGCGCATTGTGGGCGCCGATGGGTTGCTGGATTCGCCCATCGGGCTGGATGGGCAGCCGGTGTTTGCCACGTTGCTGGTGACGGGTGAGGTCGATCCTGAATTGCTTGAGCGTTGCCGCTCGCTGCCCCACGCGGTGCGCGGAGATTTGACCCAACTGCCTGGGTTGCTGGTGGCGCGTTGTCTGGCCGAGGAAGCGCTGTTGGCGCGGGGGTGGTTGATTGATTTATGGCGGCTGTTGCGCCCGGCAGTGCTGGGGCGAGAAGCCGTCGCACCACGAATCTGGAGCACATGAAGATCAACAAGTGAAACTGAGTTTATGTGGGAGCTGGCTTGCCTGCGATGGCGGTGTGCCTGATACACCGCTATCGCAGGCAAGCCAGCTCCCACACCGGCCTGTTTCCACAGGGGATCTGCGGTGTTTTTATGAATGCTGTTTGAAGGACCTTGAACCATGGATTTGACCCCACGGGAAAAAGACAAACTGCTGATCTTCACCGCCGGCCTGGTGGCCGAGCGCCGCTTGGCGCGCGGCGTGAAGCTCAACTACCCGGAAACCATCGCCTATATCTCGGCCGCGCTGATGGAAGGCGCTCGCGATGGCCGCACCGTGGCCGAGTTGATGCACTTCGGCACCACCTTGCTCAGCCGCGAGCAAGTGATGGAAGGCATCCCGGAAATGATCCCGGATATCCAGGTGGAAGCCACCTTCCCCGATGGCACCAAGCTGGTGACTGTCCACCAGCCAATCGCGTGAGGCCCGGCCATGATTCGTGATGCTACCGAGCAAGACCTGCCGGCGATCCGCGACATCTACAACGACGCGGTGCTCAACACCACGGCGATCTGGAACGAACAACCGGTGGACCTGGCCAACCGCCAAGCCTGGTTCAGCGCACGCCAGGCGCAGCAGTACCCGATCCTGGTCGCGGTGGAAAACGACGAAGTCACCGGCTACGCCTCATTCGGCGACTGGCGACCTTTCGAAGGCTTTCGCTACAGCGTCGAACACTCGGTGTACGTGCGCAATGACCAGCGCGGCAAAGGCCTCGGTCCACGCCTGATGCAGGCCCTGATCGAGCGCGCCCGCAGCTGCGGCAAGCACGTCATGGTCGCCGCCATCGAAAGCGGCAACCTGGCCTCGATCCGCCTGCATGAGCGCCTGGGTTTCACCATTACCGGGCAGATGCCTCAAGTGGGCATCAAGTTCGGCCACTGGCTGGACCTGACCTTTATGCAACTGACCTTGAACCCGGGCGCCGAACCGCCCAAGGAGTGAGATCGATGAACGCTGCACAACTGCGTCGAGTCAATGCTGAAAGTTTTGCCCATTACCGCCTGGGCTTGATCGAGTTGTTGCTGGACGCGGTGCAGCATGGCGCGTCGGTGGGCTTTATGGCCGACTTCGATGAGGCCCAGGCCCGCGAGTATCTGGCCGGCGTGCAAGCCGGTATCGAAGACGCCAGCCTGCTGTTGTGGGTGGTGGTACGTGAAGAACGGGTAGTCGCCAGTGTACAACTGGCGCTGTGCCAAAAGGCCAATGGCCTCAACCGCGCCGAAGTGCAAAAGTTGCTGGTGCACAGCAGCGCCCGCCGCCATGGCCTGGGCCAGCAATTGATGCACAGCCTGGAGCTCGCCGCACGCCAGCACAAGCGCGGCCTGCTGTATCTGGACACCGAGGCCGGCTCCGGCGCCGAAGCCTTCTATCAGTCGCTGCGCTACATCAAGATCGGTGAGCTGCCCGATTACTGCCAAAGCCCGGACGGGCGCTACAGCCCGACCGCCATCTACTACAAGACCCTGGGGCAACCGGCATGATTCCTGGTGAATATCAGATCCAGCCTGGCGAGATCGAACTGAATGTCGGCCGCCGCACCGTCACCTTGAGCGTGGCCAATAGCGGCGACCGGCCGATCCAAGTGGGCTCGCATTACCATTTTTTCGAGACCAATGACGCGCTGGAATTTGACCGTTCAGCGAGCCGCGGTATGCGCCTGAATATTCCGGCAGGCACGGCGGTTCGGTTTGAGCCGGGGCAGCGTCGGGAGGTGGAGTTAGTCGATTTGAGCGGCGGACGCCGGGTGTTCGGGTTTGCCGGTCGGATTATGGGCGACCTCTAGGGCCTCATCGCAGGCAAGCCAGCTCCCACCTTTTGACAGTGCTCACAAATCAAAATGTGGGAGCGGGCTTGCCCGCGATAGCGATCTCACATTCAACACAATTAATCAGGGCAACCACATGAAAATCAGCCGCCAAGCCTACGCCGACATGTATGGCCCAACCGTCGGCGACAAAGTCCGCCTGGCCGACACCGAGCTGTTTGTCGAAGTCGAACAGGACTTCACCGTCTATGGCGAAGAAGTCAAATTCGGCGGCGGCAAGGTGATCCGTGACGGCCAGGGCCAGAGCCAGTTGCTCGCCCATGAGGTAGTGGACACCCTGATCACCAATGCGCTGATCATTGACCACTGGGGCATCGTCAAGGCTGACGTTGGCTTGAAGAACGGTCGCATCCATGCCATCGGCAAGGCCGGCAACCCGGATATCCAGCCCGGCGTGACCATGGCCATTGGCGCCAGCACCGAAGTGATCGCCGGTGAAGGCATGATCCTCACCGCCGGCGGCATCGACTCCCATGTGCACTTCATCTGCCCGCAGCAGATCGAAGAAGCACTGACCAGCGGCGTCACCACCATGATCGGTGGCGGCACCGGGCCGGCCACCGGTACCAACGCCACCACCTGCACGTCGGGTCCGTGGCACCTTGCACGGATGCTGCAGGCCAGTGATTCGTTCCCGATGAACATCGGGTTCACCGGCAAGGGCAACGCCAGTTTGCCCGAGCCGTTGATCGAGCAGGTCAAGGCCGGTGCCATTGGTTTGAAGCTGCATGAAGACTGGGGCACCACGCCCGCCAGCATTGATAACTGCCTGAGCGTCGCCGACCAGTACGATGTGCAGGTGGCGATCCACAGTGACACGCTCAACGAGTCGGGCTTCGTCGAAACCACCCTCGCCGCGCTCAAGGGCCGCACCATTCACACTTACCACACTGAAGGTGCCGGTGGCGGCCACGCACCTGACATCATCAAGGCGTGCGGTTACCCGAACGTGCTGCCCAGTTCTACCAACCCGACGCGGCCATTCACCCGCAACACCATCGACGAGCACTTGGACATGCTGATGGTGTGTCATCACCTGGACCCGAGCATCGCCGAAGACGTGGCCTTCGCCGAGAGCCGCATCCGCCGCGAGACCATCGCCGCCGAAGACATCCTGCATGACCTCGGCGCGTTCTCGATGATCAGTTCAGACAGCCAGGCCATGGGCCGTGTCGGCGAGGTGATCACGCGCACCTGGCAGACCGCCGACAAGATGAAAAAACAGCGCGGCCCACTGCCAGGTGACGGCCCCGGCAACGACAACTTCCGCGCCAAGCGCTACATCGCCAAGTACACCATCAACCCGGCGATCACCCACGGCGTGAGCCATATCGTCGGTTCCGTCGAAGTCGGCAAATGGGCGGACCTGGTGTTGTGGCGCCCGGCGTTTTTCGGTATCAAGCCGACCCTGATCCTCAAGGGCGGCGCGATTGCGTCGAGCCTGATGGGCGATGCCAACGCCTCGATTCCCACACCGCAACCGGTGCATTACCGCCCGATGTTCGCCAGCTTCGGCAGCTCACTGCACGCCACCAGTCTGACGTTTATCAGCCAGGCGGCACAGGACGCCGGCCTGCCCGAGGCCCTGGGATTGAAGAAGCAGATTGCAGTGGTCAAGGGCTGCCGCGATGTGCAGAAAAGCGACCTGATCCACAACGATTACCTGCCGGATATCGAGGTTGATCCGCAGACCTATCAGGTCAAGGCCGATGGCGTACTGCTGTGGTGTGAACCGGCTGAAGTCCTGCCGATGGCGCAGCGATATTTCCTGTTCTAGCTCAAACTCATGTGGCGAGGGAGCTTGCTCTCTCGCCACAGGACCTTAGAACTGCTCGCGTGGGTTAAAAGCGGCTTTTTGCGCCAGCTCCTGCCACAACGCTTTCACATCCTCATTGCCCGCAGGGGGCATGACCGCCTTCAACTGGATGAACAGGTAGCCACGTTGCCCGGCCTTGTTCAGCAAGCCATGGCCCTTGGCGCGCATACGCTGGCCATTCTGGCTGCCGGCAGGCACCTTGAGGTTGATCTTGCCGGTCAGGGTCGGCACTGCCACTTCCGCACCCAAGGCCAACTCCCACGGGGCCAGCGGCAGGTTGATGACCAGGTTCTCGCCATCGACCTCGAACTTGGGGTGCGGCGCAAACTTGATGATCAGGTACAGGTCGCCATTGGCGCCACCGCCAATGCCTGGCGCGCCCTGGGCCTTGAGACGGATGCGCTCGCCGTCGGCTACACCGGCGGGGATCTTCACATTCAGGCTCTTGACGCTATTGCTGACATGCCGGCCAGAGGCGTCGTATTGCGGCACCTGAAAGCTGATCTGCTTGGACTCGGCCGACAGGGTTTCCTCAAGGGAGACCGACAGCTGCATCTCCACATCCTGGCCCTTGCGCCCGGTAGGACGACGTTGGCCACCACCAAAAGCATCGCCGCGCGAGCCAAAGATCGAGCTGAAAAAGTCCGAGAAATCGCCCGCGTCCTGGCCTCCGCCAAAGCCGCCACGGCTCTGCCAGCCCGGCGGGCCCTGGAACGGCTGGCCATGCTGGCCGTATTTGCGCAATTCGTCGTACTCGGCTCGCTTGTCGGCGCTTTTAAGCGCTTCATAGGCTTCGGACGCGTCCTTGAATTTCTCTTCGGCGTCTTTTTCCTTGCTCACATCGGGGTGATATTTGCGCGCGAGCTTGCGATAGGCAGCCTTGATTTCCTTGTCATCGGCCGTCGGCTCGACACCCAGAATCTTGTAGTAATCTTTGAAATCCATCGACGGTTCACCATCCTTTATCGAGATCGCACTGCCCGGGGCGCAACGTGCGCTGGTTTGCACCTGGTGAGGGTTGCGGCCTGGGGGTACGTCAAAGTGTTATCGGCATCAGCCGTATGCAACAGATGTGGGGGCAAATCCCGTACTTTCAAGCACGATTTAACGGATGGTTGGCCTACGCAAGCGCTTGCGACTGGCATACACTGCGCGGCCGTTTTTAAACCGGAACCCGATAGACATGAAAAACCCATCCCCAGCCCGTGCCTGCGGCATTGACTTCGGCACGTCCAACTCCACCGTCGGCTGGATCCGCCCCGGCATGGAAACGCTGATCGCGCTGGAGGACGACAAAATCACCCTGCCGTCGGTGGTCTTCTTCAACTTTGAGGAGCGCCGCCCGGTGTACGGTCGCTTGGCGCTGCACGAATACCTGGAGAACTACGAAGGCCGCTTGATGCGCTCGCTCAAGAGCCTGCTGGGTTCCAAGCTGATCAAGCACGACACCAGCGTGCTTGGCACTGCAATGCCTTTTACCGACCTGCTGGCGCTGTTTATCGGCCAACTCAAGAGCCGCGCCGAAGCCAACGCGGGGCGTGAGTTCGAAGAAGTGGTATTGGGCCGCCCGGTATTCTTCGTCGATGACGACCCGATGGCCGACCAGGAA
This sequence comes from Pseudomonas sp. W2Aug9, assembly GCF_023127755.1. Taxonomy (NCBI): domain Bacteria; kingdom Pseudomonadati; phylum Pseudomonadota; class Gammaproteobacteria; order Pseudomonadales; family Pseudomonadaceae; genus Pseudomonas; species Pseudomonas sp. W2Aug9. The sequence continues at coordinate 44,766 of NZ_SPKL01000020.1, forward strand.
GCCGAGAACACCCTGGTGGACGTGGCGCGCAAGATCGGCTTCAAGGACATCTCGTTCCAGTACGAACCGATTGCGGCGGCGTTCGACTACGAGTCCACCATTGAAAAAGAGGAGCTGGTGCTGATCGTCGACATCGGCGGTGGTACCTCCGACTTCTCCCTGGTGCGCCTGTCGCCGGACCGCCGTCACAACGACAACCGCCAGAGCGACATCCTCGCCACCGGTGGCGTGCACATCGGCGGTACCGACTTCGACAAGCAGCTGTCCCTGGCCGGCATGATGCCGCTGTTCGGCTACGGCAGCCGCATGAAGAGCGGCGCCTACATGCCTACCAGCCATCACATGAACCTGGCGACCTGGCACACCATCAACTCGGTGTACTCGCAAAAGTCCCAGCTGGCCCTGGGCAGCATGCGCTACGACATCGAAGACACCGGCGGCATCGACCGCCTGTTCAAGCTGATCGAACAGCGCGCCGGGCACTGGCTGGCGATGGAAGTGGAAGAAACCAAGATCCAGCTGACGCAGGCAGACAGCCGCCATGTGCCACTGGACCGTATCGAAGCCGGCCTGAGCGTGGACCTGAGCCGGGCGCTGTTCGAGTCCTCCATCGACAACCTGCTTGAACGCGTGCGCGGCAGTGTCACGCAACTGCTCAATGACGCCTCGGTGAGCGTGGCCCAGGTGGACACGGTGTTCTTCACCGGTGGTTCCAGCGGCATCCCCGCGTTGCGCCACAGTATCTCGGCGATGCTGCCGAATGCGCGGCATGTGGAAGGCAATATCTTTGGCAGTATCGGCAGCGGGTTGGCGATTGAAGCCAGCAAGCGTTATGGGTCTTAAGCGGTAAGTTTTCAGCTGCAAGCGGCAAGTAAAAGCCAATCTGCTTCCACTTGCCGCTTGCAGCTTGTAACTCGCATCTGCGCCTAAACCATCCCACCCAACTTCAGCTCACTCTTCAGATACGCATAATAAATCGGCCCCGCCACCACCCCCGGCAAACCGAACGCGGCTTCAAACACCAGCATCGCCAGCAGTAACTCCCACGACTTGGCACTGATCTGCCCGCCGACGATGCGCGCGTTGAGGAAGTACTCGACCTTGTGGATCACGATCAAATACCCCAGCGCCGCTACCGCCACCCAGATCGACAGCGACAGCGCGACGATGGTGATCAGGGTGTTGGACATCAGGTTGCCGATCACCGGCAGCAAGCCGAGCAGGAAGGTCAGCACGATCAGGGTTTTGGTCAGCGGCAGGTGGATGCCGCACAGCGGCAGCACCACGGCGAGAAACACGGCGGTGAAAGCCGTGTTGAGCGCGGCGATTTTGATCTGGGCGAAGACGATGTTGCGAAACGCCTGAACCAGCAGGTGCAAACGGTCGAACAGCGCGGCGGCCAGGGGTTTGCGTTTGGTCAGGTCGGGCACCCGTTGCAGGGCGATGATGGCGCCGAGCACCATGCCGATCAGCAAGGTGACGAACATATGGGCGGCGTCTTTGCCGACCAGTTGCAGTTCGCTCAAGTGCTTGCTCATCCAGTCGCCGATGGCCACGCGAAACTCGGCGGCGCTGGCGGGCAGGTAGGCGTCGATGAACGGCGGTAACTGGCCGCGTGCGCGGTCGACCACGCCCATGAATTTATCCAGGGAAGCCCCGGGGTTTTCAGCTTCGTGGAGCAGGAAGCTGATGGCGCCGGCGAAGATCAAGGTGAGTACGCTGACGATCAGGGTGCCGAGCAAGGCCACCGCCAGCCAACGGGCGCGCCGGCCTTCGATCAGTCGTTGCAGTTGGGGGGTGAGCATGTTGACCAGTTCATAGACCAACAGGCCGGCCAGCAGGCTGGGCAGCAACTTCAGCGGCAGCACCAGCAGCAACCCGCCGAAAATGATGATGTAACTGGCCAGCAACAACACATGACGCTGAGAAAACGTTGGCATACAGCCTCAAAACGAACGGCGTTAAAGGATGGGCAGTCTGCCAGCGTTGCAGGCATCAAGCGAGGGGGGACGACTGTGAATGCGATCAAGTGTGGGAGGGGGCTTGCTCCCGATTACGGAGGATCAGCCAATGAATCGATTGACTGACACGGCGCTATCGGGAGCAAGCCCCCTCCCACATTTGATCTGCAGCGCCTGCGAAATCGTGATTAACCTTTGAGGCAGGTGCTCATGAATGTTTTACGCGCATCGCCGGTCAACGCTTTGGTTTTAGCCGACGCATTGCAGTCCTTCATCTTCTGCTGCTGCGGCGTCAGGGTCTTGGCATCGTTGGCGGCAGGCGCCGACAGGCAGGTCTTCATGAAGGCCTTGCGGTCATCGCCCTTGAGGGTCTTGGTGGTGGCTTCGGCATTGCAGGTGGTCATTTTGTTCTGCTGGGCAGTGGCGGCAAAACCTTGTGAACACAACAGCAGGCCCATCATCAACAACGGAATACGCAGCATCTTCATGGAGTTTTCTCCCTGTTACCGTGCCGACGGGCACGGCCTACAGCGCAGTGTAGTCAAAAGCTGTTACAACTTCACCGGCCACGAATATTCGTCCGTCGGTAGTGCTCCGGGGTGCAGCCAGCATGGCGTTGGAACATGGCGATAAATGCCGAGGCGGTGCTGTAGCCCAAATCAAACGCCACGTGCTGCACGCTGCGATCACTGTCCAGGGCTTCGATGGCCGCCAGGTAGCGCAGGCGCTGGCGCCATTCACCAAAACTCATACCCAGCTCGCGCACAAACTGACGCGCCAGGGTGCGTTCGCTCACATGTACCTGCTCAGCCCATTGCCCGAGCGGGCGATTGTCGGCGGGCTGCGCCTGCATACCTTCCAGCACCCCCAGCAGCCCGGGGTGGCGGGCGTAGGGCAGGAAGCCATCATGGATCGGCGCCTGCTTGAGTTGGTCCACCAGCACCTGGGCCAGGCGGATATCCGCGTCCGATTGCGGGATATTCACGTCGCGCTGGGCGAAATCGCTGAGGATGGCCTTGAGAATATCGCTGATCGTCAGCGTGCACGGCGCTTGCGGCAGCTGCTCGCAGAGCGTCGGCGCCAAGCCCACCGAACGATAGACAATCGCCTGGGCGTTGTAGGAGCTGTGTTCGGTGTTGGGCGGGATCCACACCGCGTACTGCGGCGGCGACATAAAACGGCTGCCAGCCACCTCCATGCGCATCACGCCGTTGGCTGAATAGTCCAACGACCCCCAGCTGTGCCGGTGCGGTGTGCACTCGGTATCGGGTGCGAAATCGGAATAGCGAAAGTACACAGGGCTCGGCAGGCGGGGGAAATCCGCCAGGCGTACGGTATGTCGGGGCATGTTGTCTGGATTCAGAGGTCGGTTGTCTGGATCGCAGTATAGGCTTCGATCCAGACAGGGGATAATCGCGCCTCGTCAATACACTGGGTTTCTTTCGATGCAATACGCGTATCCGCTGCTGGCCATCTTTATCTGGGCCGGCAACACCGTGGTCAACAAATTGGCCGTGGGCTCGATTTTCCCGGCTGAAATCGGCTTTTACCGCTGGCTGTTCGCAGCACTGCTGTTCACCCCGTTCATGCTCAAGCCGGTCGTTGCCAACTGGGCGCTTATCCGTCCCAACCTGGGCAAGATCTTCATCCTCGGCGTGCTGGGCATGGCGGTGTATCAAAGCCTGGCCTATTACGCCGCCACGCTGACCAGCGCCACTAACATGGGCATCATTCTCTCGCTGATGCCGCTGATGGCGTTGACCGCCGCGATTATCAGCCTGGGGCAACGCCTGACCTTAGGCGCGCTGACCGGCGCGGTGCTGTCGTTCGCCGGTGTTGTGGTGGTGGTATCGTCCGGCAGCCTGGGCGCGCTGTTGCAACACGGGGTCAACCTGGGTGACGGCATGATGCTGGTGGCGACGCTGGCTTATGCGGTCTACAGCACCCTGCTGAAAAAATGGCAACTGCGCCTGCCACCGTTGGTGCTGCTGTATTTGCAGGTGCTGGTGGCGGTGGTGGTGCTGCTGCCGCTGTACCTGTTCTCGGCCAAGGCCGGTTTGGGCTGGACGAATATTCCGCTGGTGCTGTACGCCTGCCTGCTGGCTTCAATGCTGGCGCCGCTGGCGTGGATGCACTCGGTGAAGACCCTGGGGCCAAGCCGTACCACGCTGTTTTTCAACCTGCTGCCGTTGATTACCGCACTGATCGCAGCAGTGGTGTTGAAGGAAGAGTTGGCGCTGTATCACCTGGTGGGTGGCTTGCTGACCCTGGGTGGAGTGATCCTGTCGGAGCGCTGGACCACACCGGTCAGACGTGCTCATGACACATCCTGTTAAATCCGATAAAACTTTTCGCCTGGCCCGGGACTCACAACCTATAGCGATCACGCCGGCAGAGCGTGGCGTACAACCGGATTAGCCCCAGGAGATTGAAATGACTGAAGCACACTTGACTGACATTGCGACCCTGCGCAGCCGCGCCCGCCAGAATGTCGAAAACGGTGCCGTGACCGAAGGCTACGACGCCGACCGTCAGGAAATCATCCGCCTGCTCAACGAGTCGCTGGCCACTGAGCTGGTTTGCGTGTTGCGCTACAAGCGTCACTACTTCATGGCCAACGGCCTGAAAGCCAGCGTGGCTGCCGATGAGTTCCTTGAACACGCCACCCAGGAAGCCGAGCACGCCGACAAACTGGCCGAGCGTATCGTGCAACTGGGCGGCGAGCCGGAGTTCAACCCCGACCTGCTGTCGAAGAACTCCCACGCTCAATATGTGGCAGGCAACTCGCTCAAAGAGATGGTCTACGAAGACCTGGTAGCCGAGCGCATCGCGGTGGACAGCTACCGTGAAATCATCCAGTACATCGGCGATAAAGACCCGACTACCCGTCGCATCTTCGAAGACATCCTGGCCCAGGAAGAAGAGCACGCCGATGATATGGCGGATATTCTGCAGGACCTCTGACAGGTCGCAGTTCAAACCCCAGGTGCAAGCCGAGCGCTTCCACCTGGGGTTTTATTCTGTCTATATGCCCACCACCGACCTGTCAGGTTTGACAGTAGATTTTCCAGCGCACCAGCGCTAATTAATACTTCCAACGTTCGCTGACAACACTGTCAGCCGAATGAAAAGGGAGTAACCGCCCATGAAAAATACTTACCTCTTTGCAACGGCGATGGCCACGCTGCTGATCAGTCATGGCGCCTTGGGCCTGGATGCGAACGAGGAGATAACCCCCAGCAGCAAGGGTTACCAATATTTAGTCTACGCGGTGACCTGGCAGCCCAGTTTCTGCAAGCTCAAGCCGAAAACGTCGGGCTGCGATAAACCGCCGCAAAAGTTTCTGACCCATGGCATCTGGCCCTATAACAACAGCATCGGGCAAAAAACCAATCGTCATCCGGCCAATTGCAATACCGCGCCCAGCTGTAAATCATCCACAGAGTGCGATATCAGCGAGGACAAACTCAACCAAATTTCCGACACCCGCGCAATTGCCGGGCTAGTAACCGCCTCCCCGCAAGAAATGTTCAGATACGAGTGGAAGAAACACGGGACCTGCTCCAATCAAACTGAGACGGACTATTTCAATGACATTGTCAGACTGCGAAAAGCAGTGATGTACCTCGAGCCAATGTTTAATACCTGGATAGGTCGTAGCGTGAAGTTCGATCAGCTCAAAAATGCATTCCCGACCCATGCATCTTTCCGCTGTTTTACCCTGGACGGTAAGCAGTACTTGCATGAAGTGTTCTACTCGATCTATCCGGACGGCACCCCCTATAAAGGCGATCCGTCCCTCCAGATCGGTATTCCCTGCGCGCCCGGGGAAACGCTTATCCCCAGTGGCAGTTAACCTTTCACCGTCTTGGGTGCCTTGCCTTCCTTCATCTGCTGCAGCAACGGTGCGCACTCATTGGGCTCTCCGCCACTTGGAGCGACCAAGGCGAGCAAGCCGGCGGCTGGCCCGGCGATAACGCCCAGGGCGACCATGCCTGCACCACGTAGCGCCAGCGGAATGGCTTTCACGCCAGCATTGGGCTTGATAAACGGCCCATTGACGTACAGCGGCGAGCGCAGCGAAAACAAGCGAAAGCCCTTGGACTCCGGCGTGATGGTCAGGTCCAACTGCTCCGTGGCCATGTTCGCGGTGCCGTCGATGTAGATGATGGCGTTCTCGGTATCGAACACAAACAACCGCGTGGTCGCCAGGCCCGTCTTGATACCGAAGTCTGCCGCCGCGCAGTTGATCTTCACTTCCTCGTCGCCGAACAGGCGCCCCACGACGTAGTTGCCCACGTTGAGCCCGGCGATTTCCATCAGGCTGCGGCTGATGGCGCCATCGTTGATCAGCATCTTCAGGTCGCCGTTGGAGGTTCCCAGCAGTGCCGCCACCGAGTTGCCGCGCCCGGAAATATCGGCATCGCCGTTGAGTTCGCCGAAGCTGGTTTTCATCGGCTCAAAGGTCGGGAACAGTTGCTTGAGCTTGAAGTTGCGTGCCGTCAGCTTGGCGCTGCCTTCCATCGGCGTAATGCGGCCATTCAAGCGAATCTGCGCATCGAGCTTGCCGCCGGCCACGCCGAAACGCAGGGGTTCGAGGCTCAGTTGGCCGTCGTTGAGCACCAGGTGCGTGTAGAGATCGGTGAAGGGCAAGTCGGCGCTGTGCACGATACGCTTGCCGGTGAATTCCACGTCGGCATCCATCTCGCGCCAGCGCTCGGTGCGGAACTCTTCAACCGGCAGCACTTTGGTCGCCGGTTGTTTGCTTTCACCGCCACGAGCTTTTTGCTCGGCGTTGGAATCCGCGCCAATCAGAGGCGCCAGGTCATCCATCAGCAGTTGGTTGGACACCAGCGCGCCGCTGAGCTTGGGCCGTGGCTGGCTGGCGACATAGGCCAGGTCGCCATGGATGTCGCTGTTGCCGATCTTGCCGTTGAAGTTCTCGTAGCGGAATGAGGCGCCGCTGGTTTCATGCAGCTTGGCGATCAAATGGCCGTCGGTTGAATAGGCCGGCGAATCCGGCAAGGTCACACCAGTCAACGGGTAAAGGTTACCCAGGCTGCTGCCCGAGAGTTTCAGGCGCAGGTCCAGGGCACCGAGGTTAAGCGGGTCGGTCAAGGTGCCGGCCAGGGCGATGCTGGTGTCGGCGACTTTCACCTGGGCTTGCAGCGGGAACGGCTTGGCCGCGTCCTGCAAGGCCAGCAGACCGCCGATCTTGCCGGTGCCGGCGAGCTTCTGGCCGTGATATTGGCCTTTGACCTTGAGGCCGAACGCGTAGTCCTGAGGCGCCGAGCCTTTTTCCAGCGCCTTCTTGGCATCGGCGTCCCCGACAATTTCACCAAACGGGATGGGTTTGCCCAAGGGGTCGATGATCACATCCAACTGAGTCTTGAGGGTTTGATCGTCGAGGGTCACATGGCCCTTGTCAAAGCCGATGGCGCCGATATCCACCACCCAGTTGGAGGGCTCGGCGTCGGGGTCCTTGGGATCGAACTTGAACGTCCAGTTGGCGCGGCCGTCGGCCAGGCGCTGCAACTGGGCACTGGGTTCGGTGAGGTCAATGCGCGGGATCACCACGCGCTGCACCAGCAAAGCCAGGGGTGAAATACGCAGCTCGACCTTCTTGAGCGTGACCATCTGCGGTTGTTTCGACCAATCCGGGTTGCCCAGGGTCAGGTCTTCGGCGATCACATGGGGCCACGGCACCCAGGCACGCCAGCCGCCCTCATCGGGCTCGCGCTGCCACACCACCGCGAGGTTGCCGTTGATGGCGAACGGGCGATGCAGTTCTTCGGATACCTTGGCGTTGAGCGGCGGCTTGATGCGGTTCCAGTCGAAGAACACCAGCACAAGTACCGCTATGGCAATTAACAGAACGAAGCTGGCGCAGCTCCAAGCGACGATTTTACGAGTGCGCGTCATTGCACAGGGCTCCTGAATACGACTGGCTGGGCAACAGCCTTTGACACAGCTTATAGAACTACGACTGGCAAAGTGCCGGAGGGTTTAACCCAACGGCGGATTTAGCCGAAAAAAACGATTTTCCTGATCAAGCAGACAGATTTCATCATCGACAGCGCACCATTGTTACCCAGGTTCGTGTCGAAAATACCCACTGCGGTGCAAAACCGCGTGCTTGAGAGGCTCGATCTAGAGCCTTTGCAGGGAACAATCAATTCTGTTGATTATTACCATTGTGTTTATGAACTTTTATATCGACTTATCAAGAGTAGCATTAGCCCCGTACCCACTTTATCGCCCTCCCAAGGAGCAACCATCATGAAACGCCAATTACTCGCTACCGTCCTGTTATCTGTCCTGGCTTCCAGCGCTTTCGCCCTGCCAGCCGCCGAACAGGCCACTCCACAGAACAAAGCTCAAGCCATGCAGACTAGCCAAACCGTGGCGCGCAGCGGTTCGCAAGAAGACGAAAACCGTGACTACGCCAAAGGTGCTGTCGCTGAAAATGGCTACAATCGCCTGCAAGAGAAAGGTCTGGTAGAAGGCGGTGCTGAACAAGCCAACAAACGCGCCTACACCGAAGGCGTTGCTGAAGGTGGTGCCGACCGTCTGCAAGAACTGCATCAAGCACAGAGCTAAGCCCGTGGTGGCCCAGAAAAAAGCCCGATCAGCCGATCGGGCTTTTGCTTTTATATAGACCGCGTCACGCCTCGCCCCCGCCAAGTTCGACGCCGGCAAAGCGCTTTTGCTAGAGTGCGTCGCTGTACTTGCCGACAAAGCCCATCCGCTCATGCTGCCCCGCGCCGAACAGAAGCAACAGACACGCCTTGCCTTGATGGACGCAGCCCGCCATCTGATGGAGTGTGGCCGTGGGTTTGGCAGCCTGAGCCTGCGCGAAGTGGCCAAGACCGCCGGTATTGTGCCAACTGGTTTCTATCGCCATTTTGCCGATATGGACCAGCTTGGGCTGGTATTGGTCAGCGAAGTCGGCCAGACCTTCCGTGCCACGATCCGCCTGGTGCGCCACAACGAATTCGTGATGGGCGGCATTATCGATGCCTCTGTGCGGATCTTTCTCGACGTAGTTTCGGCCAACCGTTCGCAATTCCTGTTTTTGGCCCGCGAACAGTACGGCGGCTGCCTGGCCGTGCGCCAAGCCATCGGCGCCCTGCGCGAGGACATCACCCGCGACCTGGCCGCCGACCTGACGCTGATGCCCAAATTGCAGCATCTGGATGCAGAAGGTTTACATGTGATGGCCGACCTGATCGTCAAAAGCGTGTTTGCCACCCTGCCCGATATCATCGACCCACCGGCCCATGCCCTGCCGGCCCACCTCACGCCCCAGGCGAAAATCACCCAGCAACTGCGCTTTATCTTTATCGGCCTCAAGCACTGGCAAGGGCTGGGCAGTACCGAGTAATCCCTCAGCCAGCCTTGTGAAAACGCTTGGCCGTTGTGTAGTTCTTGCTCCAGTACTTATTGCTCAACGAATCGATACGCACATGCTTGCCGGTACGCGGTGAATGGATGAACTTGCCTTCGCCGATATACAGCCCGACGTGACTCACCCGCCCTCGCCCGTTGCCTTTGAAAAATACGGCATCGCCCGGTTTTAACGCTGTGCGCTTGATGGTTGCAGCGGTTGAACGGTGCATCGCCGCAGTGGTACGCGGCAGCTGAATGTTGGCTTCGGTCTTGAACAGATAGACCAGGAAACTGCTGCAATCAAACCCCTGCTCGGCAGACGTACCGCCCCACTTGTAGGGAGTGCCGAGCAGTTGATGGGCGCGGTCGATCACATCGTCGACCGAAGACGCCGCATGGCTTGAAGCGAAAGTCGGCGGCTGTTGAAGATTGGCCGAGGCTGACGAGATAACACACGACAGGCCGACAATGACTGAACAAATAAATGACTTGAACATGATGAACATCGCGGTGAATTAAACACGGCGCGAATGTTAAAGAACCATCACGTAAGCCCACGAAGGCCGATTCTCGGGTCTTTGTAGGATAAATCCTTAAAAACGCAACGGATAATTGGATGAAAGAAATTTCATGCAGCACCAGGCTTCTTTCAGGGAAAACGCCCTTTTCCAGTGCTATAACCGCTCATGTGCACCAAATTTGAACGCTCTATACAACCCGTGGATGCCCCATCCATGCGCAACCACCTGCACTGACAGGAAACTCCTACGCCAATAGCAGGTTGGCAAGCCCCTTGCTCTAGCACTGCTATCGCTCATAGCTGGAAGCCTACCGATGCTGGTGATCCACCGCCGAATCGCCCCCCAAGCCCTCTGGGCCGCTGAGTTGCTGCTGAACTTCGAAGCCCGCAGCAAAAGCCGCCTGCGCTGTTTCAGTGCCGACGGTGAAGACGTCGGCCTGTTTTTGGAGCGTGGACAGCCGCCCTTGCACGATGGCGAGTTCCTACAAGCTGAAGACGGACGTGTCGTACGCGTTTGCGCCCGCCCTGAACAACTGCTGCACGTCACTTGCCGCAACGCCTTTGAACTGACCCGCGCTGCCTATCACCTGGGTAACCGCCATGTGGCCCTGCAAGTCGGCGACGGCTGGCTGCGCCTGCTCGACGACTACGTGCTCAAGGCGATGCTGGAACAGTTGGGCGCCGACGCGCAAACCATCGAGGCGCCGTTCCAGCCGGAACATGGCGCCTACGGCGGCGGCCATCATCATTCGCGCCATGGCGACGAAGACTTCAACTACCCGCCCAAGCTGCACCAGTTCGGCGTACGTCTATGAACCCAGCCTGGGCGCTGTTGCGCCTGGCCAGTCCGCAGTTGCCGATTGGCGGCTACAGCTATTCCCAGGGCCTGGAAATGGCTGTGGACAACGGCCGCGTACAGGATGCCGCGAGCGCAGGGCGCTGGATCAGCGATCAGTTGCTGCTCAACCTTGCGCGCTTCGAAGCGCCGCTGTTGCTCGGCCATTGCCGCGCTGCCGCTGAACAGGACTGGCCTGGGCTGGCGCAATTGTGCGAAGAACACCGCGCCAGCCGTGAGACCCGCGAGCTGTATCAGGAGAGCCGGCAAATGGGTTACTCCCTGCAGCAACTGCTCAATGGCTTACCGGAACTGGACAGCGCCGCCCGTGAGTTCCTTGCACAACGCGGCGAACCGCACCTGGCTCTTGGCTGGGCCCTGGCCGCCCGCGCCTGGCACATCAGCCCCGACGATGCTCTCGCCGCGTGGCTGTGGAGCTGGCTGGAGAACCAATTGGCCGTGCTGATGAAAACCCTGCCACTGGGCCAGCAAGCCGCGCAACGCCTGACCAGCGAACTGCTGCCCTTGCTACAGCAAGCCCAGCAGGACGCCGAGCGCATTGACCCTGCGCGGTTGGGCAGCGCCGCCTTTGGCCTGTCCCTGGCGTGCATGGCCCACGAACGCCAGTACAGCCGCCTGTTTCGTTCCTGAACGTTTTTTATTGTGGAGAAGCACATGAACACACAACCCCTGCGCGTCGGAATCGGCGGCCCGGTGGGCTCCGGCAAGACCGCCCTGACCCTGGCCCTGTGCCTGGCGCTGCGTGATCGCTATAACCTGGCGGTGGTCACCAACGACATCTATACCCGCGAAGACGCCGACTTTCTGGTACGTAACAAGGCGCTGGCGCCGGAGCGCATCATCGGCGTGGAGACCGGCGGCTGCCCGCACACGGCGATTCGCGAAGATGCTTCGATCAACCTTGAGGCCGTGGACCAACTCAACCGCCGCTTTCCCGGCCTGGACCTGATCCTGGTGGAGTCCGGCGGCGACAACCTGTCGGCCACCTTCAGCCCGGAACTCTCAGACCTGACCATTTACGTGATCGATGTGTCCGCGGGTGACAAGCTGCCACGCAAAGGCGGGCCCGGTATTTGCAAATCCGACTTGCTGGTGATCAACAAGATCGACCTGGCCCCGCTGGTGGGCGCCTCGCTGGAGCTGATGAACAGCGACACCCAGCGGATGCGCAACGGCAAACCCTTTGTGTTCAGCAACCAGAAAACCGGAGTCGGCCTGGACGATATCGTCGCCTTCATCGAACGCCAGGGCTTGCTGACCGCCGCCTGATCAACCCATAAGGAACCTGTCCATGAGCCTCAACAAACTCTTCGCCGCTGCCGCGCTGCTGCTGGCCCCTGCCCTGACCTTCGCGCACCCTGGCCACGGCGACAACGGCCTGGTGGCCGGCATCAGCCATCCCTTGGGCGGCCTCGATCACTTGCTGGCCATGGTTGCGGTCGGCCTGTGGGCGGCCCAACAGAAAGGCGTCGCGCGCTGGGCACTGCCATGCACCTTCGTCGGCACCATGCTGATCGGCGGGGTGTTGGGTTTTGAAGGGCTGCAATTGCCGGCGCTGGAAAGCGGGATTGCCGCTTCGGTGCTCGCCCTGGGCCTGGCCGTGGCACTGGCGGTGCGGCCGCCGCTGTTCATGGCGGTGGGTGCCACGGCGTTGTTTGCGTTGTTTCACGGCGTGGCCCATGGCCTTGAACTGCCGGACATGACCAGCCCTTGGGCGTATGCCATTGGGTTTGTGGGTGCGACCGCGGCGTTGCATGCCGCCGGTTATGCAGTGGTGCGCTTTTTGCCAGCGGCTGCAGCACCCTTGGTGCGGGTGGCCGGGGCGGCTTCGGCAGCGACTGGGGTGTGGTTGTTGGCGGGCTGATCGTCAGCGACTGCAAGGACCTCATCGCAGGCAAGCCAGCTCCCACATTTGAGAGGGTTCACACTTCAAAAATGTGGGAGCGGGCTTGCCCGCGATAGTGCCAGTACAAACACCACCGATCCCAAGCCTGCTACCATGCGCGGCAAACACCCCTGCCGTGACGACGCCAGCCAATGCCCATCGCTTCCCCCTCTTCCCTGACGCCTGTGCTCACGCACTTCCATGACCTGATCGTGCCCCTCTGGCAAGGTCCGGGTTGGAATGCCGACCTCGCACTGCCCTTTGAGGCACTGGATGCCGATCATCAACCATTGCCCCCACAACGCTATCGCGCCATGGCGTGCGCCCGGCAGCTGTACCTGTTCGCCAGCCTGATCGGCGAGCCAGGTGCGGCCTTTGCCGATGAACGGGCGGCGGCGCTGTTCCGCTCCCTGCAGCGGCACTTCCATGATGCCGAGCACGGCGGCTGGTTCTACAGCATCGACCCGGCCGGCCAACCGCTGGACAAGCGCAAGGACCTCTACACCCACGCGTTCATCATCTTTGCCTGTGCCCATTACTGGGCCAAGGTGCGTGAACCCTTGGTGGAGTCAGTGCTCAACGCCGCACTGGAAGTTGTGGCTCAACGCTTTGCCACAGGCGATGGCTTGTATGAGGCCGTACTTGAGCGCAACTGGGCCTCGCTGAAATCCGGCCCGTTGCAAAACCCGCTGATGCACTTGGCCGAGGGCTTCCTCGCCACCCTCGCGGTACGCGAGGACGCGCAGGTACAAGCGGCACTGCTGGCACTGGCGACGGCCATGCAGCAACGCTTCATCGACCGCGAGCACGGCGTGATGCTGGAGAAACCGCTGGGCGCTGTGGATAACTGGTTTGAGCCAGGGCACCAGTTCGAATGGTTCTTTTTGCTGGAATCCTCAGAGGTGCTGCGCGGCACGCCGCTGCATGCATCACTGACACGGGCGTTTGCCTATGCCGAGCAAAAGGGTGTGGATAAGTTAAGCGGTGCGGTCAGTGGCATGTTGGCACTCGATGGCACGGTGCGCGACGGCACTCAGCGCATCTGGGCCCAGGCGGAATACCTGCGAGCACTGACCTTGCGTCCCGGCAGCGAGACGGTGCTGCAACGTCAATTGCTGGCGCTGCAACAGCGTTTTCTGCATGCAAAGGGCTGGCATGAATGCCTGGATGCCGACGGTAAGGTGAGCCGGCGGGATATGCCTTCTACCACCCCTTATCATTTGGCGACTTGCTATCAGGGTCTGGTCCAGCATCTGGGCTGACCTGCAAGGCCCCATCGCAGGCAAGCCAGCTCCCACACCTTAATGTGCGAACCCAATCAATGTGGGAGCTGGCTTGCCTGCGATAGCCTCACCTCGGTCTAACAGACGTTATGCAATCCACTTGCGATCGCCCGTAAAACTGATCGTCAACCAACGCGCCGCATCCGGCGTGCCCAGCCCTGTGGATATCTCGTCGCGCAACCTGTCGAGGGTCGCAACCTTATCCACTGGGTAATCAGCCGGCAGCACTACATGAATCTCGATAAACCGCGCCCGCCCGTGCTTCTGCACATAGGACACGTAGTCATCGAAACCATGCCTGGCCTGCGCCGCATCCATCACTTCGCGAACTTTATCGTCCAGGTGATCCGGCGCGATCCCCAGCACTTCACGCAACGCCGGGCGCAGGATCTTGAACGCTGGCGCCAGCATACTCAGGGCCAACAGGATCAAAATCAGCGGGTCGACGTACACCGCCCATTCGCCATAGCCCTGGGACTTGAGCAGCAGTGCGGCAAGGAAGCTGATCAGCAAGCCCACCGACAGCATTGCGTCCACCAGCCAACTGATGTTGTCGAACTGGATCAGCGACGATTTAAGCGTGCGGTTGCGGTAGCGCACATAAAAGAAGTAGGCGAACTCCACGACGGTAAACACCGCCGCATAAATGATCACCAGCCCCAACTCGATCTCGCGCCCGCCGTTGATGATGCCGAACACACCATTGAGGAACGCGTAGATGGCGATCAGCAGCAGGAAGCTGCCTTCGATCAACAGCACCATCGGTTCCAGGTGCCAATAGCCGAACTGGAAGCGCTCGTTGCTTTTCTTGGCGATCAGCTTGGCCGTGATCAGCATCAGCACCTTGATGGCGGTGGCGATCAGCGAGAAAAAGCCGTCGAATAAAATGGATTGGGCGCCAGATATGACACCCGTGACAATCCCGGCGATCGCCACGGCGAACATCAGGATGGTCGATTGTTTGAGCAGTGCCTGCTCACCTCGGTTACTCACATTTCCTCCTGTCAAAACCTTTAAACCGCACAGTGCGGAGGGTTTTCAGGAGCGGAGTGTACCTTATGGCCTGTTTTTGGCCGATTTACCGCTATCGGGGCAAGCCCCCTCCCACACTTGATCTGCGAACCCGATCAATGTGGGAGGGGGCTTGCCCCCGATGCAGGCGACGCGGTCTAAGGCCCTATTTGGCCCCCCGCTCAATCGCAAACCCAGCCCAGGTCTGGCTCACAGGCATCAGCTCCAACCGGTTGATATTCACGTGCGCCGGCGTATTCATCACCCAGAAAATCGTATCGGCAATATCCTGCGGCTGGATCGGCTCGGCACCTGCGTAGGTGGCGTCATAACGCGCCTGGTCACCGCCAAAGCGCACCAGCGAGAACTCGCTCTCGCACAGGCCCGGCTCGATGTTGGTCACACGCACGCCAGTGCCTTGCAGGTCGCAGCGCAGGTTCAACGAGAACTGCTTCACGAACGCCTTGGAGCCGCCATACACATGGCTGCCGGGGTACGGGTAGTTACCGGCGATGGAACCCAGGTTGATGATCCCCGCACCACGGCCATGAGCAATCAGGCGCGGCAGCAGCAGGTTGGTAGTGGTCAGCAGGCCCTTGATATTGGTGTCGACCATGGTTTCCCAGTCGTCGAGGTCGCACTTGGGGGCCGGATCAGTGCCCACGGCCAGGCCAGCGTTGTTGATCAGGCCACGCAGTTTGGCGAACGACGGCGGCAAGTTGGCGATGGCCTCCTCCATGCCTTTGCGATCGCGCACATCCACCACCAGGCCATGCACTTCGGTCTGCCTGGAAAGTTCTTCGACCAAGGCATTCAAGCGCTCGGCACGACGACCGGTGAGCACCAGTTTCCAGCCGGCTTCGGCAAAACGACGGGCACAGGCCTCGCCGAAACCTGAAGTAGCGCCAGTAATGAATAGCGTGTCGGACATGGTGTTCTCCTTGAGTGCATCGGGGAAAAAAGTTGCCAGCAGAATGCCCTTCCGCCGCGGCTGCGGCAACCGCTACGCACGTAACTTCACACGCAACTGTGCGTTTTTTAACCACCCCAAGCAAAGCCTTATAAAACGTGGCCTGCAGCCATATGCGCGCAGGTTATCCACAACTGCGCCCACAGTCTTTGGGGGCAAGTGCAAATCGCTCGAAGCCACTGTGTACAAGGCTTACAGGCGTTTTTAGAAAGTTTTTTGCTTGACCTTGGCTGGGGCGTATGTAGCCCCTGAAAAATTCGGAAAAACGCAACGATGGCTTCAGGCCAGTCATTCCGGCCCCTGCGGGCGTCTTTCCAGAGTTTAGTCACAGACTTATCCACAGGCTGGATGGACATATTCCGGTCATATACCTGTGTCTTTAAACAGGTTGACAAAGCCGGTAGAGGGTCGAGAAAAAGCCGCCGATCAAAAAACAACCACAACGCTACAGGCCCCGTATTCAAAGGCTTTCAGCCAAGTACACCCACGTTACCCACAGCCGGTTCCACAGTGGATGGGGACAAGTCAAAACTGTGACAAAACAGGGATTTGCGGCGGCTATATGTCGCGCTTTGGAGGTGGGCTGGATTTGTTTTCCACAATTTGGTGGAGGGCTTGTTGACACCGCAAAAACAAATGTGGGAACCGGGCCTTGGGTGGGAGCTGGCTTGCCTGCGATGCAGCCACCTCGGTATGCCAGCTAAACCGAGGTGATGCTATCGCGGGCAAGCCCGGCTCCCACATAAGGCCAGGTTCCCACAGGGGTGATGTGTCTGGACTTGAGGTCAGTGACCGCCCAGGTAGGCGTTGCGCACTTCCTCGTTCACCAGCAGCTCTTTACCGGTGCCCGTCAGGCGAATCTCGCCATTGACCATCACATACGCCCGATCCGACAAGCGCAGCGCATGGTTGGCGTTCTGCTCCACCAGGAAGATGGTCATCCCGGTAGACGCCAGCTCGCGCAGGGTAGAAAAGATCTGCTTCACCACAATCGGCGCCAGTCCCAGGCTTGGCTCGTCGAGCAGCAACAGTTTGGGCCGGCTCATCAGCGCACGAGCGATGGCGAGCATTTGCTGCTCGCCGCCGGACATGGTCATGGCGCGCTGGTTACGCCGCTCCTTGAGCCTGGGGAACAGCTCGAACATGCGTTGCATATCCTCGCTGGCAAACTTGTCGCCAATGGGGATGGTGCCCATCAGCAGGTTTTCCTCGACGGTCATGTCGGGGAACACCCGCCGCCCTTCCGGCGACTGCGCAATGCCGTTGGAGGCGATGTAGTGGGACGACTTGTGGGTAATGTCGACGCCGTTGTACAGAATCTGCCCCGACTCGGCCCGAGGCTGGCCGAAGATCGACATCAGCAGCGTGGACTTTCCCGCGCCGTTGGAGCCGATCAGGCTGACGGTTTCGCCTTCGTTGATGTGCAGCGAGACTTTCTTCAACGCCTGGATCGGGCCGTAGAACACGTCCAGGTCCTTCATTTCGAGGATAGGTGCGCTCATACCAACTCCTCTTCGTCCGCGCCCAGGTAGGCGGCGATCACTTTCGGGTCGTTGCGGATCGCGTCGGGGCCGCCTTCGGCGATCACGTTGCCGTGGTCCAGCACCACAATGTGGTCGGAAATACTCATCACCATGCCCATGTCGTGTTCGATCAGCACCACCGTGAGGTCGTGTTCGTCGCGCAGCAGGCGAATCATCGCGCTGAGGGCTTCGGTTTCCTGAGGGTTGAGGCCCGCTGCCGGTTCGTCCAGGCAGATGATCTGCGGCCGCGTGCACATGGCGCGGGCGATCTCCAGGCGGCGCTGCTGGCCGTAGGAGAGCTCGCCAGCCAGGCGGTTGGCGCAGTCCACCAGGTCCACAACCTCCAGCCAGTAGAACGCACAGTCCAGTGCATCACTTTCAGCCTTGCGGTAGCCCTTGGTATTGAGGATGCCCGCGAGCATGTTGCGGTTGACCCACATGTGCTGGGCCACCAGCAGGTTTTCCAGCACCGACATTTCCTTGAACAGGCGAATGTTCTGGAACGTCCGCGCCAGGCCGGCGCGGTTCACCAGGTGGGTGCCGCCGAACATCTTGTAGTACACGCGGCTGAGGAAGCTTTTGGGCGATACGAAGTCGGTGGCCTCAAAGCGCTCACCCAACAACTGGATGACGTTGGTTTGCTTGCCGCGCACGTTGAGTTCGATCTTGCCGCCGCTGGCTTTGTAAAAGCCGGTGAGGCAGTTGAACACCGTGGTTTTGCCGGCGCCGTTGGGGCCGATCAGGGCAAATATCGAGTTGCGTTCGACCTTGAGGCTGACATCGCTCAGGGCCTTAATGCCACCGAAGTGCATCATCAGGTGTTCGACAGATAGCACGACTTCCTTGCTCATGGCGCTACCCCCTTGCGTGGCGTCACACCGGTGCGGCTGATCCGAATCAAGCCACGCGGTCTCCAGATCATCATCACCACCATCAACACGCCAAACAGCAGCACGCGGTATTCGGAGAAGCTGCGCAGCAATTCAGGCGCCACGGTCAGCACGAATGCCGCAATCACCACGCCGACTGTCGAGCCCATGCCGCCCAACACCACGATGGCGAGGATCAAAGCCGACTCGAAGAAGGTAAACGACGACGGGTTGACGAAGCCCTGGTAACTGGCAAAGAACACCCCGGCCAAACCTGCGGTTGAAGCGCCGATGGTGAACGCCGAGAGCTTGACCAGCACGTGGTTCAGGCCCATGGAGCGGCAGGCGATTTCATCTTCACGCAAGGCTTCCCAAGCACGACCGACTGGCATACGCGTGAGGCGATGCTTGATGTACAGCACGGCCAGCACCACCAGAAACAGCACGATGTAGATGAACATGAACTTGATGTTGGGGTTGTAATCAATGCCGAAGAACTCGTGGAACGGGATGCCGCCATCTTTGGCACGCTTGCCGAACTCCAGGCCCAGGAACGTCGGCGAAGGCACCGGCATACCGTTGGGGCCGCCGGTGAACGACAGCCAGTTGTTGAGCACCAGGCGAATGATTTCACCAAAGCCCAGGGTCACGATGGCCAGGTAGTCACCGTGCATTCGCAGCACCGGGAAGCCGAGTATGCACCCCGCCAGCGCCGCCGCGATTGCCGCCAGCGGCAGCACCGTCCAGAACCCCAGGCCGAGGTATTGGTAACCCAGCGCCAGGCCGTAGGCACCGATGGCATAGAACGCCACGTAACCCAGGTCGAGCAGGCCCGCCAGGCCCACCACGATGTTCAGGCCAAGGCCAAGCAACACGTAGATCAGCCCGAGAATCACCACGGTCAGCAGGTATTTGTTGGCGAAGATCGGGAACACGATGGCGATCACGATCAACGCCGGGATGATCCAGCGCAACCGCGATTTGTAGTCCGGTGGCAGCACGTGCACACCCGAGCCGCTGCTTTCAAAACCCTGCAGAATCTTCACGCCCTTGGGGGTTTGCAGGAACAGGCTGAGGGCAAAACGGCCGGCCATGACGATGGCGACCAACGTGGCAACGCGCAGCGGCTCCAGGTTGAAGCTGTAGCCGTCGAGCACTACGCCGACGATGGGCCCGAACACGATCAGCGAAATCAGCCCGGCGAGGACCGTATCGACCACACTTTTCTTGATATCGATAGATTTGGCAGCAGACATGTTTACACCTTCGCCACAAGTGGGCGACCAAGCAGGCCCTGGGGACGGAAAATCAGAATCACCACCAGCAGGGAGAAACTGAACACGTCTTTGTAGTCAGAGTTGATCAACCCCGAGAACAGCGACTCGGAGATACCAAGGATGATCCCGCCCAGCATCGCCCCAGGCAGGGAGCCGATGCCGCCGAGTACCGCCGCGGTAAACGCCTTGATGCCGATGATGAAGCCGGCATAGAAGTCGAAGGTGCCGTAGTTGAGGGTGATAAGCACGCCGGCCAGGGCAGCCATGGCCGCGCCGATGACGAACACGTAGGAGATCACCCGGTCGGTGTTGATGCCCAGGATCGAGGCCATCTTGCGGTCTTGCTGGGTGGCGCGGCACATGCGACCCAGCTTGGTGTACTTGATGATGTAGGTGAGCAACGCCATGCCGGCGAATGCCGCCACGAGGATGAACACTTTGGTGTAGGTCAGTTGCACGAAGCCAGTGCCGATATCGACGCGCCAGGCGCCGGCCAGCAGGGTCGGGATACCTTGTTGCTTGGCGCCCTGGGCGATCTGTGCGTAGTTCTGCAGGATCAGCGAGATGCCGATGGCGCTGATCAGCGGAGCCAGTCGGGTGGAGTTGCGCAACGGTTTATAGGCGACCCGTTCAATGACCCAACCGTACACGCCGGTGACGACCACGGTGAAGATCAAGGTGCCGAGAATGAGCAGCGGGAAGGATTCGATGCCGAAGTAAGCCAGCAGTGCCAGACTGATCGCCGCGAGGTAAGCGGAAATCATATAAACCTCGCCGTGGGCGAAGTTGATCATGCCAATGATGCCATAGACCATTGTGTAGCCGATGGCGATCAGGCCATAGACCGACCCGAGGGTCAGGCCGTTGACCAGTTGCTGCAGGAAAATACCATCCATAACGCAATCTCACGCGGTGAGCACCTGCACACCTGTCGGTGTGCGGCGCTTCTGGAGGAAAAAACAGATCTCAATAACAACACCGTTCCCCTGTGGGAGGGGGCTTGCTCCCGATTTCGGTGGGTCAGTCATGCATGTGTTGGCTGACACTGCGCTATCGGGAGCAAGCCCCCTCCCACATTGGAAGTGTGGTGCTCAGCCTTACTTCTGTTTTTCCAGCTGATGGTACTTACCGTCCTTGTCCCACTGGTAAACCACATAGTCAGAGACTTTCAGGTCACCTTTGCCGTCCCATTCCTTCTTGCCCATTACCGTCTGCACGGGGTTGGCCTTGAGCCACTTGGCCGCGTCTTCGCCCTTGTTGGACTTGGCACCGTTGAAGCCGGCGGCCAGGGCCTGGATCGAGGCGTAGGCATACAGGGTGTAGCCTTCAGGCTCGGTGCCGTTTTTGCGGAACTCTTCAACCACGGTCTTGCTGTCCGGCAACAGGCGCGGATCGGCGCCGAAGGTCATGTAGACGCCATCGACGTACTGCGCACCACCGGCGGTCGCCACCAGTTCGTCGGTCACTACGCCGTCATCGGACATGAACTTGACGTCTTTGAGGCCCGCTTCACGGATCTGGCGCACCAATGGGCCGGCCTCTGGATGCAAGCCGCCGAAGTACACGACGTCGGCGCCCAGGGAGCGGATCTTGGTGACCAGGGCGCTGAAGTCTTTCTCGCCACGGGTCAGGCCCTCTTCCAGCACCGGCTTGACGCCACGCTTGGTCAACTGCGCAGCGGTGGCGTCGGCCAGGCCTTTGCCGTAGGTGTCCTTGTCGTTGATCACCGCGACTTTCTTGCCCTTGAGCACATCGACGATGTAGTCGCCGGCGACGATGCCTTGCTGGTCGTCACGCCCGCACATACGGAACATCGCGGCCAGGCCGCGCTCGGTGACCTGTGGATTGGTGGAGCCTGGGGTGATGGCGATGATGCCGGCTTCGTCGTAGACCTCAGACGCCGGGATGGTGTTGGACGAGCAGAAGTGCCCGACCACACCGATCACCTTGTCCTGGTCCGCCAGGCGGTTGGCCACGGCCACGGCTTGCTTGGGTTCGCAGGCGTCATCGCCGGCAATCAGCTTGATCTGCTCGCCGTTGATGCCGCCGGCCTTGTTGATAACGTCGGCTGCCGCCTGGGCACCCTTCATGTACTGCTCACCGAAAGCGGCGTTGGCACCCGTCATCGGGCCCGCCACACCAATTTTCACATCAGCTTGAACAAACGTAGAAACACCCAGCGCCGCTGCAACGGCGAGGGCCAGAAAACCTTTCTTGTAAAACGTCTGGGACATGAGTGGTGCTCCGATATTTTTGATTTTTGGCACGACAACTTGCATTCAAACTTTTCACTGAAAGCTCAGAGCAAGCCGCGTGCCATTACTTTTTTATTCTTCAAAAAGACACGGTGTCATTGTTATTACAGGCGTTTCGACGCCTTTTGCCAGGACGTGCAACCGTCTAGCCCCGATAGGTGCAACCAACGAACCAAAAAAGTACAACCCCGCCAGGTCGCAGCTGCAACCAGAGGGATAAACGACAGTTCCTACACCTGTAACAACGTGCGTAACGGAACTGCACATTTACAGTGCGTGATTGCTACGCCTTGCACCAATACAGATGGGTAGCCTGCTAAGAAAAAGCAGGCTTTTGAGCGGTATTTCGCTGATCAGATCACGATCCTCAGACATTGCCCGGCGTGATACAGCGAGAATCCTGCTTCATACAGGCAACTGCGCAGACCTGCACCCGCCAGTGGCTGCATCGGTGCAAAGGGGATCGGCAAGGCCTGGGGATTCTGGTGACACAGATAGTCGGCAAACGCCTTGCCGACCACACTGCCGGTGGTCACACCGCGCCCGTTATAGCCGGTGACTGCGACCAGGCCAGGGGCGGGTTCGAACAGGCGCATCAGATGGTCTGGGGTAAACGCGATGCAGCCGGTCCAGGTGTATTCCCACTGCACCGATTTGAGATACGGGAAGTAGTGCTGCTGCACCCGATCGGCCCACGCCTTGAGGAACCAGGCAGGTTTCTGGTTGCCATTGCCCAGGCTGCCAAGCAACAGACGGCCATCGGCATCGCGACGGATGCTGCTCAGTACCTGGCGCGTATCCCACGAGCCCTGGCCACCGGGGAGGATTTGCCGGGCGGCATCATCGGTCAGCGGCGCTGACGCCACTTGATAGTAATAGCCGGGGAAAAAATTGCGCCGCAACTCGGTCCATTCGCCTTCGGTGTAGGCGTTAGAGGCGATCACCACCTGAGCGGCCTGTACCGCGCCCTCGGCAGTCTGCACCGACCAATCGGCACCTTGGCGCTCAAGCTGGGTGACCGGGGAATGGTCAAACAACTGTCCGCCCAGCGCTGCGGCGGCATTCGCCAAGCCCGTGGTGTAGGCCATGGGGTTCAGGGTGCCGGCCCGACGATCGAGCAAGGCGGCGGAGATTTTTTGGGTGCCGGTGGCTTGCTCACACGCCTGCCCGGTGAGTAATTCGACCGGCGCGCCACGGCGCTTCCATTGCTCTTCACGACTGCGCAAATCTGCCTCGCCACGGGCGTTGTGGGCCATGTGCAAGGTGCCCTCGCGGCGCAATTGGCAATCGATCTTGTATTTGTCGATCAGGCTGAATACCAGGGCCGGCGCTGCGCCCAACATGCGGTTGAGCTGGCTGCCAACCGCCGTGCCAAACCCGGCTTCGATCTCGTCTGGCGGGATCCACATACCGGCATTGACCAACCCGACGTTACGCCCCGAACCGCCATGACCGGTGCGATGGGCCTCCAGCACGGCAACGCTTTTACCCTGCTCCAGCAAATGAACGGCCGCCGACAAACCGGTGATACCGGCGCCGATCACGCAGACATCCACCTTGAGCGCGCCCTTGAGCGCGGCACGATCCGGCCGGCCGGGGGTGAGGTGTTCCCATAAACATGTTTCGCGTAGTGCCATTGCCAGACTCCGATGAGACCTAACAAACAACTTTTCAGAATTGAAAATCTGATCAAATGTGGGAGGGGCTTGCTCCCGATAGCGGTGGGTCAGCTACAGATTTGCTGACTGAAACACTGCTATCGGGAGCAAGCCCCCCCACATTTTGATCTCACTTCGACGCGAGGGCTCAGTCGAAGGTAATGCCTTGGGCCAGAGGCAATTCCAGCGAGTAGTTCACGGTATTGGTCTGGCGGCGCATATACCCGCGCCACGCATCCGACCCCGACTCTCGCCCGCCGCCAGTCTCTTTTTCACCGCCAAAGGCCCCCCCGATCTCCGCGCCGCTAGGGCCGATATTGACGTTGGCAATCCCGCAATCACTGCCCACCGCCGACATGAATTGCTCGGCTTCACGCACATCCGTGGTGAAGATGCATGACGACAGCCCCTGTGGCACCGCGTTGTTCAAGCGCAGGGCTTCGGCGAAGTCGGTGTAGCCGACCACGTAGAGAATCGGCGCGAAGGTTTCCGTACACACCACGTCGCTTTGCTCGGGCATTTCCACAATTGCCGGCGAGACGTAGTAAGCGTTGGGGAATGTGTCTTGCAGTTGGCGCTTGCCGCCGAACACCTTGCCGCCTTCGCTCAAGGCTTGCTCCAGGGCGTCCTGCATGTTGTCAAAACCCTGCTTGTCGATCAGCGGGCCGATCAGGTTGCCTTCCAGCGGGTGGCCGATGCGCACCTTGGAGTAGGCAGCCTTGAGGCGGGTGACGATGTCCTCCTTGACCGATTCATGGGCGATCAGCCGGCGCAAGGTGGTGCAGCGTTGGCCGGCAGTGCCGACGGCGCTGAACAGGATGGCGCGCACGGCCATGTCCAGATCGGCGCTTGGGCCGAGGATCATCGCGTTGTTGCCACCCAGCTCAAGAATGCTACGGGCGAAGCGCGCCGCGACTTTCGGCGCCACTTCGCGGCCCATGCGCGTACTGCCGGTGGCACTGATCAGGGCCACACGCGGGTCGTCCACCAGCGCGGCGCCGGCATCGCGGCCGCCGATGATCACCTGGCTCAAGTACTCGGGAGCATCGTCAAACTTGCTCAATACGCGCTCGAACAGCGCCTGGCACGCCAGGGCGGTGAGCGGGGTCTTTTCAGAGGGTTTCCAGATCACTGCGTTGCCGCACACCAATGCCAGCGCGGTGTTCCAGGCCCATACGGCCACCGGGAAGTTGAAGGCGCTGATCACCCCGACCACGCCCAGCGGGTGCCAGGTTTCACGCATATGGTGGCCTGGGCGCTCGGAGGCGATGGTCAAGCCGTACAACTGTCGGGACAGGCCCACGGCGAAGTCGCAGATGTCGATCATTTCCTGGACTTCACCCAAGCCTTCCTGGGTGATCTTGCCGGCTTCCCAGGAGACCAGTTCGCCCAGGTCGGCCTTGTATTGGCGCAGTACATCGCCAAACTGGCGCACGAGCTCGCCACGCCGCGGCGCCGGCACTTTGCGCCACGCCTCAAATGCATGCTCGGCACGACTGACCTGTTGCTCCACCTCGGCGGCGCCTTCCCAGTGCACACTGCCGATACGGCTGCCATCAATCGGCGAATGCACGGGCTGTTTGCCCGCCTGGTACAGCGCCGGGTTTACCCCGAGACGATCAAGCAATGCGGCAACCATGGGTCACTCCTTCAATCTGCATACAAAAATTCGCGCCGCAATACGCACGGCGATCCTGGCCCTATTTGTAGCTGGCCCAAGACTTGCCAACAAACGACGATTAGGCGAGATATCATTCCGTTTATTCATGCAAAGAATAAAAAGAGGCAAGCCGTGCTGAACAAAAGACATTTGCCGTCGATCACCGCTCTGCAGTGCTTCGAAGCCGCCACCCGCCACCTGAGCTTCACCCGCGCCGCCGAAGAGCTGAACCTCACACAAAGCGCCGTGAGCAAACAGGTGGCGCAGTTGGAAGAGTTGTTGCAGCACCTGCTGTTTCGCCGGGTACGCCGCCGCTTGCAGATGACCCCGGCGGGCGATCTGTACCTGGTGGAAGTGCGCAAGATCCTCACCCAGGTGGAGATGTCTACCCATTACCTGCGCTCCTACGGCGGCGAGACCGAGGTGCTGCGCGTGTCCACGCCCTATACCTTCGGCGCGCGCTGGCTGGTGCCGCGCCTCAAGGGTTGGCGCCTGCGTCACCCGCAGATCCACCTGGACCTGTGCAACGAACAGCAGCCGGACGAGCTGCTGCAAGGCAAGGCTGACATGGCGTTCTATTTCGGCCAGGGCGCACGCCCGGGTACCGAAAGCCTCAAACTCTTCAGTGAAGAGCTGGTGCCGGTATGCGCGCCGGAGAGCCTGCCGGCGCAGCCTTTCACCGACCCCACGCAACTGAGCGACCTGGTGTTGCTGCAAAACGCCTCGCGGCCCCAGGGCTGGCATGACTGGTTCGCCAGCCAGGGCTTCCACACCGAGCACAGCTACCACGGGCCGCGGTTCGACACCTTCTATATGTGCATTCGGGCCGCGCAAGTGGGTTGTGGCGTGGCGCTGTTGCCGCGCTTTCTGGTGGAAGAGGAATTGGCCGAGGGCAAGCTGGTGATTCCCTGGCAACATGCGATGCCGAGCCAGGATGCGTATTACCTGGCTTATCCGGAACATTCGGCGGAGGTGCCGAAGGTGCGCGAATTTGTGAAGTGGATGATGGAGCAGGTGCTTTAGCGCCTGGAGAATCGCCATCGCAGGCAAGCCAGCTCCCACCGTTTGGAATGCATTTCAAATGTGGGAGCTGGCTTGCCTGCGATGGCGCCTCTGGCCTTACTGAAAAAATCACTGGCAAAACCCCACAGGTGTATGCGCCACTAGCCCCCTTCCTTAATTGTGCGTAAAGGCCGGCGCCCATCGCCGAGCCGTCTGGAGATTCCCGTTATGAGCGAGAGTGTGTTTGCCGATCGCATCGTGCAGAACCTGCTCGACACCGACTTCTACAAGCTGACCATGATGCAGGCGGTGCTGCACAACTACCCCAATGTGGAAGTTGAATGGGAGTTCCGTTGCCGCAACAGCGAAGACCTGCGCCCGTACCTGGCGGAGATCCGTTACCAGATCGAACGCCTCGCCGAGTTGAGCCTGAGCCCCGATCAATTGGGTTTTCTGGAACGCATCAGCTTTATGAAGCCGGATTTTTTGCGCTTCCTCGGGCTGTTCCGTTTCAACCTGCGCTATGTGCAGACCGGCATCGAGAACGGCGAGTTGTTTATCCGCCTGCGCGGACCGTGGCTGCATGTGATCCTGTTTGAAGTGCCGATGCTGGCCATCGTCAGCGAAGTGCGTAACCGCTATCGCTACCAGACCGTGATCCTCGAACAGGCCCGCGAACAGCTGTACCGCAAGTTCGATTGGCTGACGGCCAATGCCGCCAGCGATGAACTTTCGGAACTGCAAGTGGCCGACTTCGGCACGCGCCGCCGCTTCTCGTACCGCGTGCAGGAAGAGGTTGTCAGCGTGCTCAAGCACGATTTCCCCGGCCGCTTTGTCGGCACCAGCAACGTGCACCTGGCCCGCGAGTTCGATATGAAACCGTTGGGCACCATGGCCCATGAATGGATCATGGCCCACCAGCAACTGGGCCCGCGCCTGATCGACAGCCAGATCGCCGCCCTGGATTGCTGG
Organism: Pseudomonas sp. W2Aug9; assembly: GCF_023127755.1. Taxonomy (NCBI): domain Bacteria; kingdom Pseudomonadati; phylum Pseudomonadota; class Gammaproteobacteria; order Pseudomonadales; family Pseudomonadaceae; genus Pseudomonas; species Pseudomonas sp. W2Aug9. The sequence continues at coordinate 71,857 of NZ_SPKL01000020.1, forward strand.
GTACGCGAGTACCGTGGCCTGCTGGGCATCGCCTTGACCGACTGCATCACCACGGACGCCTTCCTCGGTGACTTCGACTTGTACTTTGCCAAGCTGTTCGACGGCCTGCGCCACGACTCCGGCGATCCGATTCAGTGGGCGGAAAAAGCCATCGCTCACTATCACAAGCTGGGCATCGAGCCGATGAGCAAGACCCTGGTGTTCTCCGACAGTCTGACGCTGCCCAAGGCGTTGGAAATATTCCGCGCATTGCGGGGTCGGATCAATGTGAGCTTTGGTATCGGCACCAACCTCACCTGCGACATTCCGGGGGTGGAACCGATGAGCATCGTGCTTAAAATGACCGCCTGCAATGGCCAGCCCGTCGCCAAGATTTCCGATGAAGCGGGCAAGACCCATTGCACCGACCCGAATTTTGTCGCCTATTTGCGTCACGTTTTCAAAGTACCTGCCCTATCCAGCAAGGAGTGAAGCATGCAAGCCGTACAGCGTGAGATTGCGCAGCAGCTCAAGGTGCAAGCGCCGTTCAAAGACCAGGCCGCACTGGAGGCAGAAGTCGCCAGGCGCGTAGCCTTTATCCAGGACTGCCTGCGCAATTCCGGGCTCAAGGCCCTGGTGCTGGGCATCAGCGGCGGCGTCGACTCCCTGACCGCAGGCCTGTTGGCCCAACGTGCCGTGCAGGAACTGCGCGCCCGCACTGGCGATGAGGCTTATCGTTTTATCGCCGTGCGCCTGCCCTATGAAACCCAGTTCGACGAACACGAAGCCCAGGCTTCGGTGGACTTCATCGAGCCGGACGAGCGCCACACCGTCAACATCGGCCCGGCGGTCAAAGCCCTGGCCAATGAAGTAGCAGCGTTTGAAGGCAAGGCGGCGGTGTCCCGCGACTTCGTACTGGGTAACACCAAGGCGCGTATGCGCATGGTGGCGCAGTACACCATCGCCGGCGCGGCCAGTGGCCTGGTCATTGGTACCGACCATGCGGCGGAAGCGGTGATGGGCTTTTTCACCAAGTTCGGTGATGGTGCCTGCGATCTGGCGCCATTGAGCGGGCTGGTGAAAAACCAGGTGCGAGCGATTGCCCGGCATTTTGGTGCGCCCGAGTCACTGGTAGAAAAGATCCCGACGGCGGACCTGGAAGACTTGTCGCCGGGCAAGCCGGACGAAGCGTCACATGGCGTGACCTATGCAGAGATTGATGCGTTCCTGCACGGTGAGCCGGTGCGTGAGGAAGCGTTCAGGATTATCTGCGAGACGTATCGCAAGACTGAGCACAAGCGGGTGATGCCGTTTGCGCCGTGAGGTAGACCGCCATCGCAGGCAAGCCAGCTCCCACACTTGACCGAGTTCCAACATGAGAATGCGGTCGAATGTGGGAGCTGGCTTGCCTGCGATGAACGATAACGCGGTCTTACTTCAGAACCACAGTGCCTTTCATCATCGAGATGTGGCCAGGGAACGAGCAGAAGAAGCTGTACTTCTCATCGGCTTTGAGCTTGGAGACGTCGAAGGTCACCGAGTCTTTCTCGCCAGCACCAATGATCTTGGTGTGGGCGATGATGCGCTCATCACCGGCTTTCAGATAATCCTTATCGATACCTGCAGCCATACCGTCAGTAGCCACAGGCTGCATGTTGGCTTCAGTGGTCAGCACCCAGTTATGCCCCATCACGTTCTTGGGCAGGTTGCCCGAGTGAGTCAGCTCAACGGTGAACTGCTTGCAGCTCTTGTCGATGGTGATTTCTTTGGTATTGAAAGACATCTGGTCGGTGGAGTCGACAGTGACCTTGCACTCTGCAGCAAGCAACTGGCCGCTAGCCAGAGTCAGCAGGGAAACAGCAACGAGTTTGGCGAACATGTGAATCTCCAGGGCAGGGTTAGAAAACGCGTATTGCGACAAGGGTGCCTCAAGCAGGCTTAGTTTCTTATGATCTGCATCAACAGATTGTATACAACTTTAGGCTATCAGGTTGATCAACACAATCAACCAGCCAAACTGCCGCACCCTGCCTATGATCGCCCCATCACTCACGGGAGTTCATGCCATGCACCTCAATCACCTGTTCAACGGCCTGCTGGCCGCCTACGCCTGCGGTAAGTGAAAGCAAAGGGCCCCCTGAAGCTGCTACCATGACGACCCAAGGCAGCTGCGCGCCGCCTACCCTCACCTTCGACCCTAGAGGATCGCCCATGGCCAAACCTAATTACTCCTTCGCCAAACGTCAGAGAGACTTGGCAAAGGAACAGAAGAAAGAGGAAAAGCTGCAACGCAAGAAAGCCGCTGCAGACGAAGAAGCCGGCGCGCTGAACCCGGATGCGGAAGGTGAAGCAGCAACTGACGAGACCGAAACCCCGAAAGACCCGGCTGAATAAATTTTGTTGAGGTGAGCAGGCCCTCCCTGTTCACCCCAACCCACCGCTACTCCAGCGGCATCACCGTCACCCGCACCTCCGGGTCATGGCTCCCTCCTCCCAGAATCACCCCACGCAACGGCGACACATCGGAGAAATCCCGGCCCCAGGCCAGAGTGATGTGCTCCAGTGCCGGCTGCACATTGTTGGTCGGATCGAAATCCACCCAGCCCGACCGCGGGCAGAACACCGAGACCCACGCATGGGACGCATCGGCGCCGATCAGCCGTGGCTGGCCGGGCGGTGGCTGGGTCAGCAGGTAGCCGCTGATATAGCGCGCCGCCAGGCCCCGTGAGCGCAGGCAGGCGAGCATCAGGTGGGCGAAGTCCTGGCACACACCGCGACGGCGCTCCAGCACCTCCACCAGCGGCGTGGCGACCTGAGTGGCTTCGGCATCAAAAGTGAATTCGCTGAAAATCTTTTGCATCAACGCCTGCGCGCCGACCAACAACGGCTCGCCAGGCGGGAAGCAGCTTTCAGAGAACTCGACGAAGGTTTTTTTCAGATGCACGTAAGGCGATTCGAAGCGATAGCGGCAGGCTTCAATCACCTCCATCGACAGCGCCTGGCTGCTGTAGGTAAAACTGTCACGGGTGCGGTCCCACGCCGGCGATTGCCCCAGATCCAGCGCGGGTCGCGCCAGCACTTCCACGGTCAACCCGGCATTGACCAGCAGCTCATCATGAGGACGCTCGAACGCCAGGCGCGTGATCGGGTTGCCAAACACGTCCAGCTCATCACGGCGTGAAGAGGGCGGCGGGCTGATGTCCAGGGTTTGCCAGGTGCAACGCTGCCACGCACACGGCCGTGGCCACAAATGCGCCAGCTGCTGGGCCAGGGACACCGGGCTGTCGTAGTGGTAATGGGTATCGTGAAAAATCTGATAGCGCGCACTCATCACACCGACACCGTTTGCTGGCTGACATCATCCACATGGGCAAAATGGCGCAGCGCCAGGCGATCCGACACTTGCCCGCTCTCATCGGCGACCGCTTGCAGCAGGTCGGCCAGGCCATCCAGCGCGGCACGCACGCTGGGCTCGCCAAACAACGGGTTCTCCAGGCACCCCAGGTCAAAGCGCCCCAGGCGCTCCACCAACGGCGCGAGGCCGGTTTCCCTGGGCACCCCAAAATCATCATTGAGGCGACGCACGGTACGGCTCACCAGTTTGAGCTGGAACAGCACCGCATGGGGATTCTGCTCATCGAGCAACAACAGGTCGAGCACCGGGATCAGCTGCGGCACCGCCAGGTAGCGCGAGCGATAGGTGATGCTGCTGTTGCCCAGCTCCAGCAACCACTCCAGCCCCGCCTGATCGAACACCGCCACACCGCGCAGGAACGCTGCCAGGCTGGTACTCAGAAATTGCAGACGCTCAATGCGCCGGCCCATCATCAAAAAGCGCCAGCCTTCATCGCGGGTCATATCATCCAGGGCAAACCCGGACAGCGCCGCCAAAGACATCACCAAACGGTTGAGAAAATCCAGCAGCTCGCCGAAGTCCGGGGCCTGGCTTTCCAGCTCCATGGCTTCGCGTTGCAGCTCCACCAGGGCCTGCCAGTTTTCCCGCGACAGCTTGCCGCGTACCTGGGACGCTGCCCACTGCAAGCGCTGCAAATTGGCGCGCAGGCTTGAGGGCCAGTCATCACCGAGCAAGGCCGCGAGCAGACGCTCCGGTAGCTCGCCCTCCTCCGGCAACAGGCGCAGGCTTTCTCCAAGTTCGACCGCCGCCTGCAATGCCAACGGATCGTCGCCGTCGACATAACGCGCCAGCACAATGCGCAGCCAGCGCGCACTGTCATCGCAGCGTTCGCAATAACGGCCAAACCAGAACAGGTTTTCCACCACCCGCGACGGCAGATACGGGTCGCGGCGCACCAGATCATGCACGCCAATGGCGCGCTGGGCACGCCACTGCTCACCAGCGCTGGCGCGCTCGCCGAGTACCCATGTGTCCTTGCTCGCACCGCCGCGTTGCATCGACACCACTTCGGCATCGGCGTCGGCGGCCACACGGGTCAGGCCACCGGGCAACACGCGATACCCCTCATCGCTGGCTACCGCGTACACACGCATCCCGATGGCGCGGTGTTGCAGATGATCTTCTTCGGTATGCCACACCGGCGCCTGGGACAACTGCGCCAGCTCCTGGGCGACATAGGCGTAAGGCCGCGCGCGCATCCGCTCGGCCAGGGCCTGGCGTTGTTGTTCATTCAAATCACGACCGAACACCGGGGCGAAACTTTGCGAAGGAAACGCCGGCTTGATCAACAGTTCCGGGAGCTTCTCCAGTGCCTCGGCCAGCACCGGTGCCTCGCCGCACCACCAGGTGGCAATCGACGGCAGGATCAGCGCTTCACCGAACAGGAACTCGTTGATCTTCGGCAGGAACCCCAACAAGCCCGGCGACTCCAGCACGCCGCTGCCCAAGGCATTGGCCACCAGCACATTGCCTTGGCGCACGGCGTCAAGCAGGCCGGGCACGCCCAGGGCCGAGTCGGTACGCAGCTCCAGAGGGTCGCAGAAATCGTCATCCAGGCGTCGCATGATCGCGTGGACCCGGCGCAGACCGCTGAGGGTTTTCAGGAACACCGTGCTGTCGCGCACGGTAAGGTCGCCGCCTTCTACCAGTGGGTAGCCGAGCTGGCGGGCGAGATACAGATGTTCGAAATAGCTTTCGTTGAAACGCCCCGGCGTGAGCAGCACGATCAGTGGCGGCTGGTCATCGCCGGGCGCCTGGCGGGCCAGGGTTTCCTGCAAGGTGCGAAAAAAACCGGTGAGGTGCTGCACCTGCAAATCACGGTACAGATCCGGGAAGGCGCGAGACACAATGGTGCGGTTTTCCAAGGCGTAGCCGGCGCCCGACGGCGCCTGGGTACGGTCGGCGGTGACCCACCAACGGCCATCGGGAGTACGCGCCAGATCCACGGCGTACAGGTGCAGAAAAGCACCGTCCGGCGGCTGGATACCCTGGCATGGCCATAAAAAGTTGTTATGCCCAAATACCAGCTCGGCAGGCAACAGCCCCTCTTTGATCAGGCGTTGCGGACCATAGAGGTCGGCGAGTACCGCATTGAGCAGACGCGCGCGCTGGGCGATACCGGCCGACAACTGCCGCCACTCATCAGCGGCCAGCACATGGGGCAGCAGGTCCAGCTCCCACGGGCGATCAGCGCCCTTGGGGTCGGCGTAGACGTTATAGGTCACGCCGTTTTCCTGGATCTGCCGCGTCAGCAACGCCTGGCGCTGGGCCAATTGTGCGGGCGTACTGCGTTGCAGATGGTCGAGCAGGCGCTGCCAATGGGCACGCACCGCGCCGCCGGCGTCCAGCAGTTCGTGATAGGTGCCCGCGGTCAGCGGGTAACGGTCGAGCAAGTCGGACATGGAACGCTCGGCAGAGGCAAGGGAAGTCAGGTTAACTCAAATTCACTACGATCCAATGTGGGAGCTGGCTTGCCTGCGATAGCGGTGTGTCAGTCACCAGAACTATCGACTGAACCACCGCTATCGCAGGCAAGCCAGCTCCCACACTTGGATCATGTTCATTCCTTATTTTTTGTAAAACGCCGCAAATCCAGGGTCATTGGCAATTCACCGTTCACCACTACAGTCGGCACCACAAGCTTGCCCGGGCTATGCCCCAACCGGAAAAACCGCGCCATCCGCCGGCTCTCTGCCTCATTGGCATTGACCGGCAAGCTGTCGTAATTGCGCCCGCCCGGATGCGCCACATGGTATTGGCAGCCACCCAGCGAGCGCTGCATCCAGGTGTCGAGCAGGTCGAACACCAACGGCGCATGGACTGCAATGGTCGGTTGCAGGCAGTTGGCCGGTTGCCAGGCGCGGTAACGCACACCGGCAACAAACTCTCCCACCCGACCGGTCGGTTGCAGCGGCACGGGTATGCCGTTGCAGGTCAGTAGATAGCGCTGCGCCGGCAGGCCACTTAACTTGACTTGCAGGCGCTCCAGGGACGAATCCACATAACGTACCGTGCCGCCTACCGCGCCCTCCTCACCCAGCACATGCCAAGGCTCCAGGGCCTGGCGCAGTTCCAGTTCGATACCGCTGACGGCGTAATCACCCACTTTGGGAAAGCGGAACTCCAGATGCGCGGCAAACCATTCGGCCCGCAGCGGATAACCGGCAGCGTTGAGCTCGACAATGACGTCGGCAAAGTCCTGTTCGATAAAATGCGGCAACAAAAAGCGGTCATGCAGTTCGGTGCCCCAACGCGCCAGCTTCGGAGGCGCATAAGGTTCGCGCCAGAACCGTGCGACCAGCGCGCGCAGCAGCAATTGCTGAGTCAGGCTCATGCGCGCATGGGGTGGCATTTCGAAAGCGCGCAACTCCAGCAGCCCCAGGCGGCCGGTGGCACCCTCCGGCGAGTAGAGTTTGTCGATACAAAATTCGGCGCGATGGGTGTTGCCGGTCACGTCGATCAGCAAGTTGCGCAACAGGCGGTCCACCAACCACGGCGGGCATTCCTCGCCCGGTGCCGGCATCTGCGCGAAGGCGATTTCCAGTTCATACAGCGCATCGTTGCGCGCCTCATCCACCCGTGGCGCCTGGGAGGTCGGGCCGATAAACAGGCCGGAGAACAGGTAGGACAGCGACGGATGGTTATGCCAGTAGCTGATCAGACTGCGCAGCAAATCGGGGCGACGCAGGAATGGTGAGTCCTTGGGCGTCGCACCGCCGAGGACGAAGTGGTTACCACCGCCGGTGCCGGTGTGGCGCCCGTCGATCATGAATTTCTCGGTGGTCAGGCGGGTTTGCCGGGCTTCTTCGTAAAGAAATTCGGTGCGTTCCACCAACTCATCCCAGGTGGCGGATGGCTGCACGTTGACCTCGATCACACCCGGGTCCGGCGTCACGCGAAAATTGCTCAGGCGTGTGTCGGCGGGTGGCTCGTAGCCTTCCAGCAACACGGGGCAATGCAGTTCCTGGGCGGTGGCCTCGATGGCCGTCACCAGCTCCAGATAATCCTCCACGCGTTCCAGCGGCGGCATGAACAGGTACAGGCGTCCTTCCCGCGCTTCAGCGCACAGCGCAGTGCGGGTCAGCCAATCGGCGGATTCGTCGACCTTTGGCACACGCTCATCACTTGGGGCCGGCTCGTCGTGGCTGTGCAACTGCGCGGTCGTGGGCAGCTGCGGCTGATCCTGGTTCGGGTCGGTCGGGTGTATGAACGGATACTCCGCCGCTGTCACCCACGGCTGCGAAGCCAACGGCAGCCGATAACCCAACGGCGAATCGCCCGGCACCAGGCGGCAGTGGTCATCGCGCAAGTACCAGCGCCCACTCTGCCAGCGATCATTGGCGGCGGTGCGCGCCAACGGCAGCACTTGGCCGATGACCTTGTCCAGGCCCTGCACGAAGACTTTGCGCAAGCGTTCGCGCTCCAGTTCGTCGCTTAAGCGCGGGTCCTGGGCGCTAACGTTTTGCGGCAGTGTGCCTTCGCGCCACAGGTAGTAGAAGTTGTCCTCAAAGGCAGGGAACACAAAGCGCGCCGGCAACTTCAGACGCTCGGCGACGCTGGCCAGGAAACGTCCGGCCATCGCGCCGTCAGCCCCATAGTCCTCTTGCTCATCGGCGATCAGCGCACTGTTGTGCCAGATCGGCACCCCATCGCGGCGCCAGTAGCAATTGAGCGACCAACGCGGCAGTTGCTCGCCGGGGTACCACTTGCCCTGGCCGAAATGCACCAGGCCCTGGGGCGCATAGTGCCGGCGCAGGCGCTGGAACAGCTCGGCGGACAGGCGACGCTTGTCCGGCCCCAGGGCGGCGGTGTTCCATTCGGCGCCGTCGGGGTCGTCGATGGACACGAAAGTTGGCTCGCCGCCCATGGTCAGGCGCACGTCATGCTTGAGCAGGTCGCCGTCAATCTGTCGGCCCAGGGCCTGGATCGCCAACCATTGTTCTTCGGTGTAGGGCTTGGTTACCCGAGGGGCTTCCCATATACGCTCCACCGACATTTCGTGGGTAAATTCGCATTCGCACGGTTCCACCAACCCACTGATGGGTGCGGCAGACGATGGATCGGGGCTGCAGGCCAATGGGATATGCCCTTCACCGGCAAATAAACCGGAGGTGGCATCCAGGCCGATCCAGCCAGCGCCGGGCAAATACACTTCGCACCAGGCGTGCAGGTCGGTGAAGTCCACTTCGGTGCCGGAGGGGCCGTCGAGGGCTTTGACGTCAGCGGTGAGCTGAATCAGATAACCAGAGACAAATCGCGCCGCCAAGCCAAGATTGCGCAGCAATTGCACCAACAGCCAGGCCGAGTCGCGGCAGGAGCCGGAAGCGTTTTCCAGGGTGAATTCCGGGGTTTGCACGCCCGGTTCCATGCGGATCAGGTAGCCGATATCGGCGGCCAGGCGCTGGTTCAGCCCAACCAGGAAATCCACCGCGGGCAAGGGTGTGCGGTCAATACCGGCCAGGTAGGCGGCAAACCTTGGCATCAGCGGCAAGGTTTCCAGGTACGGCGCCAGCTCGCGATGCTCATCGGCGGCGTAGCTGAAGGGGATTTTTTCGGCGTAGGGTTCCAGGAAAAAGTCGAACGGATTGAACACCGCCATCTCGGCGACCAGATCGACTTCGATGCGCAGTTGGTCGGTTTTTTCCGGGAACACCAGGCGCGCCAGGTAATTGCCCTGGGGGTCTTGCTGCCAATTGATGAAATGCTGCTCGGGCAGCACTTTCAGCGCGTAAGACAGGATCCGCGTGCGGCTATGGGCTGCCGGGCGCAAGCGCACAATTTGTGGGCCGAGTTCGACAGCACGGTCGTAGCGGTAATGCGTAACGTGGTGCAACGCGACATGTATCGACACGGCGGCCTCCTGCGAGCCTGGGCATGAGTACAACGCGCGCAAGACTTATGCCACAGCGGCCGTCATTGCGCTTTATCGTGGAGCCCGGTGCAGTACAGCACCAAAACAGCGCCGTGCCTGCGGTTGTGGTGCAAGGGTTGCACAAATTTGTGGCGGGTGTGGGTGCAGAGGTAGCGATTGGGTGGACGGTGAGGTGGGGGATCACCTCGGTTTTTTTATTCTGATAATTGCGCACTCGTGTTTGCGGCGCTTTTTAACAGCTGCCACGACTTTCGCGCGCATGTGGCGAAGTTCTACGTAGGCGGCACGCATTTCCCGATGGCGTTTGCTGCGAAGCAGTAGCAGGCCGAGGATCGGCCAGAAGAAGCACTCAGCGTAAAGGAAGTTCGGCGAAAAATGATAACCTGGCACAGCAACCAACAGGCAGGCGATAAAAAGGGCATACATGCCCCAGGTCCACTTAGGACGCCCACAGACAATCATGAAATTGCAGTGGGTGATAAAAACGACCAACACCAAACCGGTAATCTCAGCAGCCGCGTTCGATAACAAGGGGAAGTAATAGTTTTCCACTAGCACCACAACAGCGGAGCTGCCAAATAGCCCCGAAAGAATTACGCCAATAAACACGGGGAAGTTACGAATCAGAAAAGGGCGGATGGGGACAAGATACCTCCTTGTGATAAGCCTCATTCTGGGCCCCCCTCATACAACCCAACTGCTATGGGCCGGATATTTCCGGACCGTAAGTTCCCAGCAACCGCCGATGCAGAATCAAGGGCATCAAGCATCTGAAAGATCGTTCCATTCCTGACTTCGGCCGAGGTGTAACGCTTTGGCATCTCTGCGGCGATTTGTTTGAGCTTGATCATTTTTCGGGGCATTTCCGGATGGTTGATCACCGCCGACGTACACGCCAATCCCGTATTCACCGCCTCGAACGCCACCTGCGACTCACGCGACACAATCGCCCGCATCTGAGCATCGAGATACACCACCCTCGCGGCGACAACGGCCGGATCAGCATCAATGGCCGCAAACAACTTACCTGGATCAATACTGCTTTCGACCCACTGCCGTGTCGTCAAATGCGCCCTGGGAAACCCGTCTTTCAACACGCTGGAAGTCATCCCTTTACTCCGGTTTTTCACAAGAGTGCAGAGATTAAAGAGTGGCAGTCCTCAAAAAATGTCAGAAGCTTCGCTTTAGCACGACAGGCACTTCCTGATCATGCCGAGCCGGCCAAGGGATTGCCCATGGGTGTTCTTCCTTGAAACGGTGGAGACTGGATTGATTTTCTGGCGAAGGCGCAGCCACAGCTGGTGAATCTACCCAATCAACGAGCTTTTCGCTGGGCAATCACCGCCTGGCGCAGGTGGCGTATTTCGAGTAACCGCTGGCGCATTTCACGATGGCGCTTGCTGTTGAGCAACAGCAATCCCAGCAGCGGAAACAACACCGCCGAGCCGTACACCAGGCGATTGAGGTCGTATTGAATCATCGGTAATACGAACAGCAGGCACGTGCCAAGGTAACCCGCCACCAGGCGCGCCGCCCATGGATAACCACGCGCGATCATCACATTGCCAAATACCAGCACCGCCACCAACACCAGGATCGCAGCCCCTGAACAGCTGGACTTGAGCGCAGGCTCAACACTGCGCAAATACGTCACCCCTGCCGTTGAGACCGCAACTGAACCAGAGAAAATCGCCATGAAGACGGTGCCCATGAACACGGGAAAATAACGGGCAAGAAAACTGCGCATATCGGGAACGCCGTTCATTCGGTCAAGTCCTCGTACAAGCCGATCGCTATGGTGCTGGCCGTACCGACATGCCCCGTTCGATAGCTGCCGACGACACCCAATACGCCGCCCAGCGCATCCTTCAACTGAGTCAGGGTGGCGTGGCGGATTTCAGTGTTGCTGAAGCTCTTGGTCAGCTTACCGGCGCGCTGTTGCAGTTTGAGCAACTTGGGCGTCAGGCTTGGATCCTTGAGGCTAAGCAGTTCCTTGGTCAACTTCTTGCGCTCCTGGCGGCTCAGGCCTTTGAGCAACTGATACCAGCTCTTGCCCAATGCAGCGGCCTTGTTGGCCTTGAGCAGTCTTAGCGTGGTAAAGGCCCCCGTGCCGATGCCTACCAAAGAGGCCGCATCCAGAATAGGTGAAACCGCGTCATACCATTGCGCATCGTCCATGCGGTCGTTGGCATCGGGATCGAGTATCTCGTTATAGGTACGCGCCACACCGAACCCGCATTGAGCGCTGCTGGCCAATGCCGCCGTGATGCCAATGCCCACCACAAAAGCACTGGCACCGGCCGTGAACGGTACCGCGACGCTGCCGCTGAACACCACGATCCAACCAATCACCGCCGCGCCGCAGGAAAGGCCCATATCAAAGGCTTCCTTTTGGAGGCGTCCTTCACGGGGATCGGTCTTCACCTGTTCTACAAACTGGGCAGGCGAGATGTACTTCTGCGCCTCGCGCAAAATGATGCGCTTGGGCCTGATGCTGCAAATGGGCTTGAATTCGCGCAGGGTTATTACGTTGAAGTCGGCGTCGATGTACACCACGCCGGCGCCGACAATGCCGGGGTCTGCGTCGATAGCCGCGAACAGCCGCGGCAGGTTGATCTGGCTTTCGATGCGCTGGCGCGCCATGAACTGGGAGCGGTTGGAGTCCATGCCGATGTTGAGCAAGGGGTTGCCCATAAGTGTTCTTCCTTGAAATTGATAGTGCCCAGACCGGCCTCATCGCAGGCAAGCCAGCTCCCACAGGGGAATGCATTCCAAGTGTGGGAGCTGGCTTGCCTGCGATAGCAATCTAATGGACGCCACCTTACCAAACAGGCTCACCCTCGACCAGAAAGCAAAACGCCAGCACGAGGCTGGCGTTCTGCATATTCAAGCGATGATCAACGCGGCACTACCGGCTTGCGCGCAGGCTTGCCGCCCTTGCCCTTGGCCGCATCGGCACGCTCTTTGGCGGCCTGCTTGTTACGCGCCTGAGCAGCCGCCTTGGCTTGCTCACGCTTGTCCCACGGGTTGCTGCCGTCGCTGCCACGGGGCGGCAGGCCGGTGTGCTGGGTAAGGATCCTGGTGGTGGTTTCCTTGGCGACCTTGTGGCTGCCGGCCGGCGTCGAGTTCTTGCGACGGGCGCTCTGGTAGCTGTCGGTGGCCGGCTGGTGCAGCGGGATCAACTGGTCTTTACCCGGCCCGATCAGGTCGGCGCGGCCCATGCGCGTCAGTGCTTCACGCAGCATTGGCCAGCCTTTCGGGTCGTGATAACGCAGGAACGCCTTGTGCAGACGGCGCTGCTCTTCGCTCTTGACGATGGTCACCGCGTCGCTCTTGTAGGTGACCTTGCGCAGCGGGTTCTTGCCCGAGTGGTACATCGCGGTGGCGGTGGCCATCGGCGACGGGTAGAACGCCTGCACCTGATCGGCACGGAAGCCGTTGCCCTTGAGCCACAGGGCCAGGTTCATCATGTCTTCATCGGTGGTACCCGGGTGGGCGGCGATGAAGTACGGGATCAGGTACTGCTCCTTGCCCGCTTCCTTGGTGTACTTCTCGAACATGCGCTTGAACTTGTCATAGCTGCCGATGCCCGGTTTCATCATCTGGTTGAGCGGGCCTTCCTCGGTGTGTTCCGGGGCGATCTTCAGGTAGCCACCCACGTGATGGGTCACCAGCTCTTTCACGTACTCAGGCGACTCGACGGCCAGGTCGTAGCGCAGGCCGGAAGCAATCAAAATCTTCTTCACACCCGGCAATGCACGGGCGCTGCGGTACAGCTGGATCAAGGAGGAGTGGTCGGTATTCAGGTTCGGGCAAATGCCGGGGAACACGCACGACGGCTTGCGGCACGCGGATTCGATTTCCGGGCTCTTGCAGGCAATGCGGTACATGTTCGCGGTAGGCCCGCCGAGATCGGAGATCACCCCGGTGAAGCCCGGCACCTTGTCACGGATTTCTTCGATTTCGCGAATGATCGACTCTTCGGAACGGTTCTGGATGATGCGGCCTTCGTGCTCGGTGATCGAGCAGAAGGTGCAGCCGCCGAAGCAGCCACGCATGATGTTTACCGAGAAGCGAATCATGTCGTAGGCCGGGATCTTCTCGTTGCCATACGCAGGGTGCGGCACGCGGGCATAAGGCATACCGAACACGTAGTCCATTTCTTCGGTGGTCATCGGGATGGGCGGCGGGTTGAACCAAACGTCCACGTCACCATGCTTCTGCACCAGGGCGCGGGCGTTGCCTGGGTTGGTTTCCAGGTGCAGCACGCGGTTGGCGTGGGCGTAGAGCACCGCGTCACCGCGGACTTTTTCCACCGACGGCAGGCGGATCACAGTCTTGTCGCGGGTCATGCGCGGGCTGGCCAGGATCTGCACGACCTTGGCTTCTTCCGGGTCATCCACCGGACCTTTCTCTTGCTCGATGGCGCAGGCCTGGGTGTCCTGGGTGTTCACGTACGGGTTGATGATCTTGTCGACCTTGCCCGGACGGTCGATGCGCGTGGAGTCCACTTCGTACCAGCCCGCGGGTGTATCACGGCGAATGAACGCGGTGCCGCGCACGTCGGTGATGTCTTCAATCTTGTGGCCCCACGACAGGCGCTGGGCGACTTCGACAATGGCGCGCTCGGCGTTGCCGTACAGCAGGATATCGGCGGTAGCGTCGATCAGGATCGAGTTGCGCACCCGGTCCTGCCAGTAGTCGTAGTGGGCGATGCGGCGCAGGGAAGCTTCGATGCCGCCAAGCACGATCGGCACGTTCTTGTAGGCTTCCTTGCAGCGCTGGCTGTACACCAGGCTGGCGCGGTCCGGGCGTTTGCCGGCCATGCCGCCTGGGGTGTAGGCGTCGTCGGAGCGGATTTTCTTGTCGGCGGTGTAGCGGTTGATCATCGAGTCCATGTTGCCGGCCGCGACGCCGAAGAACAGGTTCGGCTCGCCGAGCTTCATGAAGTCGTCTTTGGACTGCCAGTTCGGCTGGGCGATGATCCCGACGCGAAAGCCCTGGGACTCCAGCAGCCGGCCGATGATCGCCATGCCGAACGATGGGTGATCCACATACGCATCACCGGTGACGATGATGATGTCGCAGGAATCCCAGCCAAGCTGATCCATCTCCTCCCTGCTCATCGGCAGGAATGGCGCAGGACCGAAACATTCGGCCCAGTACTTGGGATAGTCAAATAACGGCTTGGCTGTTTGCATGACGGTGACCGGTGTTGAGATGAAAAATCGCGGGCGCGGAATATAGCACAAATTTTGACCAATTCCGACGGCAATGGTCGGCTTTTAGCCACACCGCGCCCGACGGTGCTTATAGCCCGGTTTTGCTGGGGGGGCGAGGCCCACATAGGCGCGCTGATCACGCGTCGTCATTGAGGGTGCAACTACCAGGCGTTTTCAGCGCACAGCTTTATGCACCTCTTCTTCTGGTACTGCCGGCCCTAATGTCGCTCAATCTTTCCAACAGAGCGCCTGCCACGCTGCTGTGCCAAGCGCTCTCTTCCCGAGCACACACCATGACCAACTCAGTCACCTTTGATGCAGAGCAACCTGCATTACTCACCCACGAAAGCTGGGCCGAACAACAGATCTTTCAACTGATACAGGAAAACGTAAATGCCTTCATGGGCAAAATGGGCGTGGACGAGCAAAAAGAATACCTGCGTCTGAGCAAGGATCTGGTGGAGCGCGAGCAAACCCTCGGCAACGCCCTCACAGATCTTTACAACGACTTGAGCCAGCAAATGGTCGACGCTCTCGACAGCGCGCTGAAGAGCAAAACCGGCACGGTCATCAACTCGCGTACCACTTACCTGAAGACGCGGATCCGGCAGCTACCGGCCTCCCAGGATGACCTCCCCGCCAACGACCGCCTGGGCAACAACGTGCGCATCTACAAAGAGGACCTGGGCATACGTGAGTACGAACGCTCGATCACCTTGCTGGAGGCGGCGTATCGCAACTTCGGGTTTACTGCGTATTTCTCCACCGAAGAACAACGCGCCAGCTCTATCAGCGGCGACGTCATCAGCGTCAAAGCCTTCGTGGCCGTCGCAAGGAGCGTGGACATCGGCACGCGCATCAGCGACTACATCGAAAAAGAGTTCAAGAAGCGTCTGTCCAATCCGCTATTCGGCCTGCAAAGCACCAAGCTGCTGGTCGCATTGAGGGACGCCTACCGCACCAATGAGTCCTGGAGTATCAGCGAATGGGAATTCAATGAACTTAAAGACTGGCTGTTCGACACCAGCGTGTATTGGGACCTCTACCAACTGGACGCCGGCGGCGAAAAGATTGCCCTGCCGTTCTTTACTCGTCGCTTTGACACGCCCGACGGCTCTTGCGTCTACAGCTACTTCCCGGACCGCCCCAATGGCGCGTTACGCCGACATGCCTCCAGGCAAGAAGCCGTGGACTCGCTGCAGGACCAGATCCGCAACGACGTGGGGCTGGCACACTTCAGTTGGTTCATGAAGGCCATCTCCCTGAACAATCAGGAAAAGCTGCGAGCCTTTATCAAACCGCTGAAGGTCAACCGGGACGAGCTCGCCTGGCATGCCAAAATTCTGTATGACCTGTTCGCCAGCAAGACCCCAAACAGACAAAAACTGGCGGTGGAAAAAATCGGCACGGACATCCGTTGCCTCGCCCACACCTTGCCGATCCACCAGGCGTGGCCTATACAATCGGACCTTATCCGACTGGCCCGCACCGATAAACTCGCCGACCAGGAGGCCGCCGTTGCGTTGGCCACCTATCTGGTCAGCGAAACCTTGTCGATGCTGCTGATCCCCCTCCCCGGCGGTGTGACGGGCTTGGGCAAAATCATGTTGGTCGCAATGCTGGGCGCCCTCGTCTATCAGACCTGGTCTGCCATTGCGGCGCTGCGCCGAGGCCAGCAGGCCGAGCTGGTGCAAGCTGTCGGCGACATCCTTGACCTGCTGGTGGGGCTGCGCTTGCAGGGGGCGGCAGCCAAGTTGTCTGCACGCCGCACCCGTCAGTTGATGAACGCGCTGGGTAACCCCAACTATGCTCTTGGCACGAACGGCAAGCCTGGGTTGTGGTTCATCAACGACTACACACAAATCGACCCCAACTACCTGTCGGGAGTTGAACAAAACCCTCAAGGCCTGTTTGAAAAGGACAACCGAAGCTACATCAAGCTACAGGTCGACAACCAAACCAGATTCGCCCAGGTCACCCTCGAAAAAATCTCCGGGCGCTATCAACTGGACATGCACGGTTCTTCAAGCATTCAGCCCTACGTTACCTATTCAGCCAAGCATGACCGCTGGACACTCGACCCGATCGATACCCGTGCGCTGAACGAAGCCCAACTGTTGCAGCACATGATCTCGCCCAGCGAGCTGCCGCTGAGCCCGACAGCTTGTAAGCGCTCGCTGGATGTCGCGCGGGTGGATCGCCAGGATCTGCTGGATATCTGGTTCGATCGCCGGCGCGCGCCCGTCGCACTGACGCAGGCCATAGAGAATCAGCAACTGCGCGAAGGGCTCACCCAGTTACAAGCGGCGCTCAGGCAGAGCGATGGCCCGCTGCCGCCCATTGCCGATCAGGTCATGCCTGCGCTACTGGCCGACCTGGGCACCTGCACGATCAAACTGTATGCCCCTGACGGCAAAACCTTGCTGTCCAGCCACGCACCGGTGCTCGCGGGCAACACACAGCCCTTGGCCACAATCGAACTACGCCAGGACGGCCGCGATCGTTACCTGGCACTGGCATTTGGCTCGCCGGTGGGCTCGCTCATGCAACAGGTATTGCAGGAACATGAACGGCTCGTCCCCAATAGCAGGTTGGGTAAGACAGGCCACAGCAGTGAAGACCAACACCTGGCGAGCCGATTGCTTGAGCTGAGAAAAAAAATAGCGACACACCTTCAAGCACATCAAGCCGCTGTGTATGAGGCGTTACGCGACGGCCAACCGCGCGACCACCTGAATGCAAAAAATTCAGCAGCTCGGTTTGCACCCACGGCGCTGTCCGGCCAGCCCACCAGTGATGACCTGGCAATCGGCCTGTTGCGGCGTCGCTTTCCGGACCTTTCACGGGCAATGGCTGCAGACTTGCTGCGTCGTCATCCCTCATTACGCGACGTCGGCCTGTACTCCTTCCTGGAAGCTCCGGTACGCGAGGCCATTCACAAAAGTCTTCAACAAAGCATCATCACCGAGGCGCTCAACGCACTTTCGGACCCAAGCGGCCTCGGCCTCAACGCGCACAGTGAAGCCCTGTTCTGCAACCTGCTGACGCTCTTGCCAGGTTGGCCAAGCGATGTCGGCGTGCAGGTGTATCAAGGCTCTACCGATCAGACCGGGCGGACCATCCGTCGAGGATCCCTGCTGGACACCTATGGGAGCGAAGACGCAGACGGCTTCCTCATGTTGGTCAAGTCCGGCACTGAATATGCTGGCTACCGACCGGACAGTGGCGATCTGAAAACGGCGGCCGTCGGGGAAAACAGCTTACTCGGTGCCACCTTGCGCACTCTCACCGAAACCCAACGCAATGAGCTGGGCCTTGGGCGCCACGACACCGCCGTGCTGGCTCAGGACGTGCTTGAGCAAGCGCGCGTACAGCAAGCGTACCTGCCAGAATTCCTCACACAATCGCGGGAGTCGCCGCTATCGAACCAGAGCATCAGTGGTTTGCGGATACTCCACAAGCAGGTGCCGGACAATGCCGATGCAGACGGCGTCCATGCCCTGAGCGGGCGTCAATACGTGACGATCGACGGCGGCACCTATCAAGTCATGCTCGACCGCGATGCTTCCTCGGCGGCGGGCAAAGTCTGGCGCATCGTCAAACCTGGCGATCCCGTGGCGATGGACGCGGCTAACGTCTACAACAGCAGTCGCCTCGGTGCAAGCCACGCCATCAGGCGCAACGCCGCCAATGTCTGGGTCAGCGCTATCGTCGGCGCACCGGGGGGCGTACGAGGCGAGAGACATGACTGGTCGTTCTTCCGGCAAGTGGCCGACAGTGCCAGCGCAGCCTTAAATCAACTGCGCAGCCCGCAGCGTCGGGTACACAGCTTGTTCCCGTCATTTGACGAAGGACAGATCAACGCGTTTATCCAGTCTCTTGGCAATGACATTGCTGGCGGGCTGGATAGACGAGAAGCCGAGTACAGAAACCTCAGCAGGGAGTTGAAGGCATGGCGACATGCAAACGCTTCCGAATCTACAAGCTGGGCCAAGCTTGCTACCGATGAGATCAAGCGCTGCTGGCGTCGTGAGACCGGGACATCATTCACAATGCCGTCGGGCACCTCCGCGCTTCCCGGGTTGAAAGCCGACTTCAGCCATGTGCGGGAGTTGGATCTTGTGTCGATTAACTGGTCGGATGCGACGGATACGTTCATGGGAAATTTCTCCAACCTGGAGCGACTGAGCATCACACACTCCAAGCTCGACAAACTCCCCACCGCGATCGGCAACATGAGTCAATTGACCACGCTGAACTTGAGTTCGAACCAGATCAGGCTGGATGTACCCAGTGCTGAAAAATTGGCCGGCCTTACCCAGCTTGAACATATCGATCTATCGGAAAACCCGCTGGGGATAACGCCCGACTTCAGCGGTATGTCGAAACTGCAAACATTGGACCTCAGCAGTACAAAGATCGATCAGTGGCCCACCGGCCTACTGAGTCAGACCAACCTGAAAAGCCTCAACTTGCTCAATAACAAACTGCGTGCAGTTCCCGAAACCTACCTGAAACCGCCGGCCGACCAGCTGGAAACCATCGTCCGGATCAATAACGTCACCCAGCTACAAGGCAATGACTTTCCCTCTCAATACTGGAGAAAATTCGAAAGCTACTGGCGCAATCTGCATGAAAACCATCCGGACCTGATCAAAGACGCAATTGACAGCGCGTTTGACTCGGGTAACCCCAGGATAGAAAGGTATCAGCGGCTATATCCGGGCAAGACCCTCAAGCAGGCTAGGGAGTTTCTTTGGAGCTTGCCCAAAGGAACAGTGGCGGCAGAGTTGGACAGACTCGAACTTGAGTTCCATAAGCTCCAAACCCAACTGGACGCCTGGGCGTTTTCAGGCGGTGTTCGCCGCCAGGGTTATGTTCGCTCTGGCCAACTCGCAACCAATGCAGTGACTTGGGACGATCGTAACATCGCCCTGGAACGCATTTTGAGTTGCTGGAGACAGGAAACACCGCAGATGCTGGCCAAGGATGGCACGCCGATTGGCCTGGAACTCGATCTCAGTGGCCTGAGGCTGCCGAGTCTGCCGGACCTGGACGTGGACTTCAGCCACGTAGGCTCACTCAAACTGAACAACATGTACCTAAGCGTTTCTCCAGAAAGCTTCCTGACACGATACCGACACGTACGCTGGCTCGACCTGGCAGACAATCAGCTCAGGGACCTTCCTCCAGCCTTGGGCGAAATGCATGGGCTCACCCGTTTATATCTGCAGAACAACCGGATTCGCCTGACCCCGGACACCGCCCGCATCCTGGCGGAACGCGTCACGCTCAGAGGCCTCGTATTACAGGGAAACCAACAACTAGGCGTGACACCCGACTTCAGCCAGATGCCCGACATCCGCTCGATTGATCTGTCGGGTACAGGCATTGAGACATGGCCGACCGGCCTGGCAGAGCAACCGCTACTGGACACGATCGACCTGAGTGCCAATCAGATAACAGAGATTCCTGACTCCGTCATCGCGCCTACAGACGCGCTCCTGCCCCGTTCGGCACGGCTCAATAACTTGACCTCTGTCACCGGTAATCCGTTGTCCGATCAAACGTTGGCACGGGTCAGGCGTTACGCAGCCCGGTTGATCACAGCCGGACTCGCCGAAGTGGGGCAGCCAAACCGTTTAGTGGTCACATCCACGCTAAACAGACCGCCAGCACCCTTTAGAAATCGGGGCGACGAGTCGTTTCGACGCTTGACCAAGGGATTGGACTCAGCTCAGGTTTCGGCCAGGCGATCGCAATGGACTACGCTACGCGAACAGCAGGGGGCGGATCCCTTCTTCGACCTGCTCAAGCGTCTAGAGCAACTGGGTACGGGCCAGGAGGATCATCGGCGAAGAGTCTGGGAGTTGATCGACGCTATTACCGAAAACAGTTCGGAGTCCGAACAGTTGCGCAAAGAAATCTTCGATCGAGCCGGCGAACCTGCGTGCTGCGACCGAGCGGCCTTCTCGTTCGGCAACCTGGAAACCGCAGTCCTGGTATACAGGGCCCAAAGTCAGGCGATGGATCAGTCACAAGGCAAGCCGTTATCGGCATTGTCCAGAAGCCTGTTCCGATTGCATGAAGTGGACAAAATCGCCTCAGCCGACATCCTGCGCAGCGAAACGATTGTCAACGATCCGACGGTATCGGAAGAAGCGAAGCGCCCGCATCGCCTGCGCCTGGGCGAGGAGGTCGAGATCAGACTGGCTTATCGCTACGGCCTTAAAGACCGCCTCCAACTGCCCGGGCAGCCTCAGCGGACGGCATACACCCATATGGGTGGAGTCACACAGGGTATGCTAGACAGCGCCTATGAAAAAATAGTGGCGCTGGATAATTCACCCGAGGAATTCCAGGCGCTACTTTCCAGAGAGTTCTGGCAGGTCTATATAACCAACAAATACCAGGCGCAATTCGAAGCGCAGCGTCAGCCCTTTCAGGAACGACTTGAGGCACTACGCGATAGTCTTACCGCCGGTTTACTGTCGAAAGCGGCCTACAAGGAGCAAACCGATAGCCAGCAGGCCCTGCTTGCGATTGAAGAAGCCGAGCTGATCCAGACACTGACTCGACAAATCCTGGCCGAGTGACTCGGCCAACGGTTACTCGTCGTCGTCGAAGTTGTAACTGCCCGGCGCCAGGTTCTCGAAGCGCGTGTACTTACCGATGAACGCCAGGCGAATAAAGCCGATCGGGCCGTTACGCTGCTTGCCGATAATGATCTCGGCAATGCCTTTGTGTTCCGTTTCGGGGTGGTACACCTCGTCGCGGTACACGAACATGATCACGTCGGCGTCCTGCTCGATCGCTCCGGATTCACGCAAGTCGGAGTTCACCGGACGCTTGTTGGGGCGTTGTTCCAGGGAGCGGTTGAGCTGGGACAGCGCCACCACCGGGCAGTTGAATTCCTTGGCCAGGGCTTTGAGGGACCGGGAGATTTCGGAAATCTCGTTAGTACGGTTATCGCCGCTGGAGCCCGGAATCTGCATCAACTGCAGGTAGTCGATCATGATCAGGGCGATATCGCCGTGTTCACGTACCAGGCGGCGGGTACGCGCACGCATCTCGGACGGGCTGATACCGGCCGTGTCGTCGATGAACAGCTTGCGGTCATTGAGCAGGTTGACAGCCGAGGTCAAACGCGGCCAATCGTCGTCTTCCAACTGGCCGGAACGCACTTTGGTCTGGTCGATACGACCCAGGGACGAAAGCATACGCATGATCAGCGATTCGCCTGGCATTTCGAGGGAGTACACCAATACCGCCTTGTCGCTGCGCAGTACGGCGTTTTCCACCAGGTTCATCGCAAAGGTGGTCTTACCCATGGACGGACGGCCGGCGACGATGATCAGGTCGGACGGCTGCAGGCCGCTGGTCTTTTCGTCGAGGTCGGTGTAGCCGGTGGAAATACCGGTAATGGCCGCGTCGGTGTTGAACAAGGTATCGATACGGTCGATAGCCTTGGTCAGCAGGTCGTTGACACTGACCGGGCCACCGGTTTTGGGCCGCGCTTCGGCGATCTGGAAGATCTGGCGTTCGGCTTCATCAAGGATCTCGGCGGCGGTACGGCCTTCCGGGTTGAAGGCGCTGTCGGCGATTTCGGTGCTGATGCCGATCAACTGGCGCAGGGTGGCGCGCTCGCGGACGATCTGCGCATAGGCCTTGATGTTGGCGACGGACGGCGTGTTTTTCGCCAGTTCACCGAGGTAGCCCAGCCCGCCAACCTGGGAGGTCTGGCCTTCCTTGTCCAGCTGCTCGGCCAGGGTCACCACGTCGATCGGTGAGTTCTGGTCGGCCAGCTTGGCGATGGCGCGGAAGATCAGGCGGTGGTCATGGCGATAGAAGTCACCGTCCGAGACTTGATCCAGCACGCGTTCCCAGGCGTTGTTGTCCAGCATCAAGCCACCGAGCACGGCCTGTTCGGCCTCGATGGAATGCGGCGGCACCTTCAGGGCAGCGGTTTGCAGATCGTATTGCTCAGGAGCGGAGATTTCGTTCATGGCCACTTGGAATTTAAGGGTGTGTAGAAAAACAAAAGGCACGACCTGTAAACAGGATCGTGCCCGATGTTAACCGGCTGACACGCGAGGTGCCAGTCAGTTAGGTGCGACTTAAGCTGCTACCACGACAACGCGTACGGTGGCTTCAACTTCGGCGTGCAGGTGCACGGCTACGTCGAATTCGCCTACGTTGCGGATGGTGCCGTTCGGCAGACGAACTTCGCTCTTCTGCACTTCAACGCCGGAGGCGGTCAGTGCATCAGCGATGTCGTGGGTGCCGATCGAACCGAACAGCTTGCCTTCGTCACCGGCGGTGGCAGTGATAGTCACTTCCAGCTCAGCCAGTTGGGCAGCGCGAGTTTCGGCCGAAGCTTTTTTGTCTGCTGCGGCTTTTTCCAGCTCAGCACGACGCTCTTCAAACGCAGCCAGGTTGGCAGCGGTTGCAGCGGTGGCTTTGCCGTATGGCAGCAGGTAGTTACGACCGTAGCCGGCCTTAACGTTCACTTTGTCGCCCAGGTTGCCCAGGTTGGCGACTTTTTCCAGAAGGATCAGTTGCATGTGAAAATCCTCTAACTTTTAACCTTCACCGTTCGCGCTATCGGCATCTTTCGACGCCAGACGTCCGCGAAAATCAATCAGGCCGTCGACAATGGCCAGAACCACGAGTAACGGATAGATCAGCTGCATGAACAGCAACAGCGTGACGTACAACCCCACCAGCCAGAACCTGGCCAGGCGCTTTCGCGCAACCAGCCCGTGAATCAGGGCCAGCCCGGCAAACACCAGCGGTACGCTGCAAATCGGCGCCAGCAAGGCCATCTGTGGACCGAAGTTCGGTCCGACAACCATGCACGCCAGCAGCAACATCGCCGGCCCCGCAGGGATTCTGATACTGCGAAACTCGCGACCAAAACCACCCGGGTTGTACAACAACGCCTGCCAATAACGCCCAAGAATCAGGCTCAGCACGCTGACGACCTGCAACAATGCCGCAATCAGGCCGGTCAGGACCGGGGCAATCAGTGACGCAAACCGCGCTCGCTCATCTACCGACAACTGCTGGTAGAGATCCCCGAGAGCCAGTGGCAGGATCTTGACGATCTCCTGCGACAGCGCCTCGATTTGCGGGCGGAAAGCCGCGCCAAGCATCACTGAGTACACCAACCCCAATGCCACGCTGACCAGCAGCGTACGGACCCAGGACTCACTTGCGCGCAGAACCAACGCAAGGCTCGATGACCCCAGCAGTACCAGAAGTACCCGTGGATCACCCATTTGCAGCCACCAGATCAAGGCCGGCAACAAACCCAGGGCAAGAACGCCAAGGGCGTCCTTCAAACCGCGCCGCAGCAGCACAAGGCAACCTGCGGCAGCACCCAACCAATAAAGCAACGGCAATGCCGCACAGCCAGCCACTACCAGAGTGGCCTGCACGCGACCGCGCATGATGAACTCAGCTAAGGCGCGCATGCATTCAATCCCTTACTACTTGTCGACTGCCCGGTCTCAGCGGCCGTGGCTGTCGGTGTAGGCCAGCAGGGCCAGGAAGCGGGCGCGCTTGATAGCGGTGGCCAGCTGACGCTGATAACGTGCTTTGGTACCGGTGATACGGCTTGGAACGATTTTGCCGGTCTCGGATACGTAAGCTTTCAGAGTGTTGAGATCTTTGTAATCGATCTCTTTCACGTCTTCAGCGGTGAAGCGGCAGAATTTACGACGACGGAAGAAACGTGCCATTTGATAGGCTCCTTAATAAGGTCCGTGGATTACTCGTCAGCGTTATCGCTGTTGTCACTGTCATCAGCGCTATCATCAGCGCCTTCTTCAGGACGGTCGCGACGCTCACGGCGCTCACTGCGGTTTTCTTCAGCCTTGAGCATCTCGGATTGGCCGGTAACGGCTTCTTCGCGACGGATGACCAGGTTACGGATCACTGCATCGTTGTAGCGGAAGTTGTCTTCCAGCTCGGCCAGGGCCTTGCCAGTGCACTCAACGTTCAGCATCACGTAGTGAGCCTTGTGAACATTGTTGATTGCGTAGGCCAGTTGACGACGGCCCCAATCTTCCAGACGGTGGATTTTGCCGCCGTCTTCTTCGATCAGCTTGGTGTAACGCTCAACCATGCCGCCGACTTGCTCGCTTTGATCCGGGTGGACCAAAAAGATGATTTCGTAATGACGCATGAATGCTCCTTACGGGTTGTAGCCTGCCGCTCAAAAACGGTCAGACAAGGAGTGAATGACACTTATGGATCTTGCCGTAGGGGAGGCACATCGGTGCCTGCCAGGAAGGCAAGGGGCGCAATTGTAGAGAAGGGGGAGAAGCGGCGCAAGGTGATTGGTGATTATTTGAACAACTTTCCAAACACCACAAAATTAAATGTGGGAGGGGGCTTGCTCCCGATTGCGAGAGTTCAGTCACATCATCTGTAACTGACCCACCGCTATCGGGAGCAAGCCCCCTCCCACATTTTGGTTCTGTGCCAGGCTCGGGATTACTTCTTGGCTTTGACCTTGGCACCACGCTGACGCTGGGCTTCAAACAGGCACACGCCCGTCGCCACCGATACGTTCAGGCTGCTGACGCTACCGGCCATCGGCAAGTGCACCAGATAATCGCAATGCTCACGGGTCAAACGACGCATGCCTTTGCCTTCGGCGCCCATGATCAGGATGGTCGGGCCGGTCAAGTCCTGGTCATAAATGCTGACCTCGGCCTCGCCTGCCGTACCCACGACCCACAGGCCGCGCTGCTGGAGTTTCTCCAGGGTGCGCGCCAGGTTGGTCACGGCCACCAGCGGAATCACTTCTGCCGCGCCGCAAGCCACTTTGCGCACCACCGGCGTCAAGGTTGCAGACTTGTCTTTAGGCACGATCACTGCAAGCGCGCCGGCAGCATCTGCCGAACGCAGGCAGGCGCCGAGGTTGTGCGGGTCGGTCACGCCGTCCAGTACCAGCAACAGAGGCGCGCCTTCGGTACGGTCGAGCAGCTCGTCGAGCATCGCCTCGCCCCATACCTGGCTCGGGCTGACGTCCGCGACCACGCCCTGGTGTACACCTTCAACCCACACGTCCATTTCGCGACGCTCGGCCTGGCCGATGGCAACCTTGTTTTGGGTGGCCAGTTCGACCAGCGCCTGCACACGCGGCTCACTGCGGCCTTCGGCCAACCAAACCTGCTTGACCCGCTTGGGGTGATGACGCAGCAGTGCTTCTACGGCGTGCACGCCGTAGATTTTTTCCAGACTCATGACTTGGCCTTAGGTTTGCGCGACCCGCCGCTTTTCGCGGGGGCAGAGCCCGCTTTGGGTGGGCCTTTACGATGTTTACTTGGCTTGCTCGACGGTTTTTCCGCCCCTTGGGACTTTCCCCCAGACGCCGCTTTACCACCACTTTTGGCTTCGTTGAGCAGCTGCTGCTTCAACTCGCGGCTCTTGCGCAGCTCGGCGTTTTTCGCCGCGGCATCGCTTGGGCGGTAGGCTTCAGGAGCCTTGTCCTTGGCGGAAGAGCGACGCCCCGACTTGGCAGGTGCAGGCTCGGCAGCCGTCTTCGCGCCAGCGGCCTTGCCTTTGGAAGCCGGCGCTGCGGTTTCGCTGCCACGCTTTTTGCGGCCAGCCGGCTCAGCGGGCTTGTCAGGCATACCGAAGTCGATCTTGCGTTCGTCCAGATCGACGCGCATGACCTGCACTTCGACGGTATCGCCCAAGCGGAAGCTGCGACCGGTGCGCTCGCCCGCCAGACGGTGGTGCACAGGATCGAAGTGGTAGTAGTCACCCGGCAAGGCGGTGACATGCACCAGGCCCTCGACGTAGATGTCGGTCAGTTCCACGAACAGACCAAAGCCCGTCACAGCAGTGATCACGCCCGGGAACGATTCGCCCACGCGATCCTTCATGAACTCGCACTTGAGCCAGTTCACTACGTCGCGGGTGGCTTCGTCGGCGCGGCGCTCGCTCATGGAGCACTGCTCGCCCAACTGCTCCAGGGCCGCCTCGTCGTACGGATAGATCCGCGCCTTCGGAATGGTCATGGCACCGGCGCGCTTGACGTGCGGGGTGTTCTGCCTGGAGTGGATCACGCTGCGGATCGCCCGGTGCGTGAGCAAATCCGGGTAACGACGGATCGGCGACGTGAAGTGGGTGTACGCTTCGTAGTTGAGGCCAAAGTGACCCTGGTTATCGGCGCTGTACACCGCCTGGCTCAGGGAACGCAGCATCACGGTCTGAATCACGTGGTAATCCGGACGATCCTTGATGCTGGCCAGCAAAGCCTGGTAATCCTTGGGCGTCGGGCCGTCCTTGCCTTTATGCAGGGACAGGCCAAGCTCACCAAGGAAGGCGCGCAGTTTTTCCAGACGTTCCGGCGGCGGGCCGTCGTGGACGCGGTACAGCGCAGGAATTTCGTGCTTCTTCAGGAACTCGGCAGTGGCCACGTTGGCCGCCAGCATGCATTCCTCAATCAACTTGTGCGCGTCGTTACGGGTGGTCGGGGTGATAGCGGCGATCTTGCGCTCGGAACCGAAAACAATCCGGGTTTCCTGGGTTTCAAAATCGATCGCGCCACGGGTATGACGGGCGCCCAGCAGCACCTTGTACAGCGAGTACAATTGCTTGAGGTGTGGGACCACGCCAGCGTACTCGGTACGCAGGGCCTTGGCTTCGCTGGTCTTCGGTGTTTCCAGAATGGTGCTGACCTTGTTGTAGGTCAGGCGTGCCTGGGAGTGAATCACCGCTTCGTAGAACTGGTAGTCGGTCATTTCGCCGGTTTTGGAGATGGTCATCTCGCACACCATGGCCAAACGGTCGACTTTCGGGTTCAGGGAGCACAGGCCGTTGGACAGCTGCTCAGGCAGCATCGGGATCACGCGCTCAGGGAAGTACACGGAGTTGCCGCGCACCTGGGCTTCGTTATCCAGGGCCGAACCGATCTTCACGTAGCTGGACACGTCGGCAATCGCGACGTACAGCTTCCAGCCGCCGGAGAACAGGCGCAGCTTGCCAGGCTTGGCTTCGCAGTAGACCGCATCGTCGAAGTCGCGGGCATCTTCGCCGTCAATGGTGACGAACGGCAGATGACGCAGGTCGATGCGTTTTTCTTTGTCTTTCTCTTCGACTTCCGGCTTGAGCTTGGCGGCTTCCTTGAGCACGGCATCAGGCCAGACGTGAGGAATATCGTAGGTGCGCAGCGCAACGTCGATTTCCATGCCGGGCGCCATGTAGTTGCCGACCACTTCAACGATATCGCCCTGGGGCTGGAAGCGCGCCGTTGGCCAATGGGTGATTTTCACCTCGACGAACTGGCCGACCTTGGCGGCACCGTTGCGGCCGGGGGTGATCAGCACTTCCTGCTGGACCTTCGGGTTATCCGGAACCACAAAGCCGATGCCGCCTTCTTCGAAGTAACGGCCGACGATGGACTCGTGGGCACGGGACACCACTTCGACGATCACGCCTTCGCGACGACCGCGACGGTCCAGACCGGAAACCCGCGCCAGGGCGCGGTCGCCATCGAACACCAGGCGCATTTGCGCCGGGCTCATGAACAGATCGTCACTGCCGTCATCCGGGATCAGGAAGCCGAAACCGTCACGATGGCCGGCAATGCGGCCCAGGATCAGGTCGAGCTTGTCTACCGGCGCGTAAGTGCCACGACGGGTGTAGATCAATTGAGCATCGCGCTCCATCGCACGCAGACGGCGGCGCAGGGCTTCGAGCTGGTCTTCGGTGGTCAGACCGAATTCTTCGACCAACTGCTCGCGGCTAGCAGGCGAACCACGATCGGCGAGGTGCGCCAGGATCAGTTCGCGGCTAGGAATAGGGTTTTCATATTTTTCCGCTTCACGAGCGGCCTCGGGATCGAGGGACTGCCAATCGGCCATTAGAGAGTTTTCACCTTGTCTATATGTGGGTTAGTTTGGCATACGCGTATTGAAACGGGAAATTTCAGGTATCAACAAGCGTTTAAAAGACCTTTACGCCCCCCACCGCGCACCTTGCACGACCACTGGCGAAATTTTCCAGGGTTTTTTCATGGCAGGGGTTTACAGCTCAAATATCGCTCCGTATAGTGCGCGCCATCGACGACGGCAACGTTGTCAGATAATGCCCAGGTGGTGAAATTGGTAGACACGCCAGCTTCAGGTGCTGGTGATCGCAAGGTCGTGGAAGTTCGAGTCTTCTCCTGGGCACCAAATTCAGATCAAACCCGCGAAAGCGGGTTTTTTCGTTTCAGACCTTTGATTTTTAACGGAAAAATTGATTTATATTTTTCGAATCAGGGGTTTACAGATCAAAAAGCCCGCCGTATAGTTCGCCCCATCAACAGCGGCAACGTTGTTAGATAATGCCCAGGTGGTGAAATTGGTAGACACGCCAGCTTCAGGTGCTGGTGATCGCAAGGTCGTGGAAGTTCGAGTCTTCTCCTGGGCACCAAATTCAGATCAAACCCGCGAAAGCGGGTTTTTTCGTTTCTGATGCTCGAAAAACTCCCCAGCGATTTCCCCCCCTCGTCCGCACTTGAGAAGTTTTATCGTTTATCCTTGCAATGATTTGTTGCATATAGCGAGGAACACTTCGGATGATGATCCGCGATAACCGTCTCAAAACATCCCTTCTGCGCGGCCTGAGCCTCACCCTGCTCAGCCTGACCCTGCTCTCGCCCGCCGCCTATTCTGCCGACAAGATCGCCCTGACCTTGTACAACGGCCAACACAAGGAAGTCGGCGATGAACTCGCCAAAGCCTTTGAAGCCAAGACCGGCATTCACGTCAACGTGCGCAAAGGCAGCAGCAATCAGTTGGCCAGCCAGGTCGTCGAAGAAGGTGACCGCTCCCCCGCCGACGTGATCTATACCGAAGAATCGCCGCCGCTGAACAAACTCGGCGAGCAAGGCTTGCTGGCGAAGATCGATGCCAGCACCCTCGACGTGCTGCCCAAGGATTACGTCGGTCGTAATGGTGATTGGATGGGCGTGACTGCACGCACCCGCGTGGTGGCGTTCAATCCAAAACTGATTGCTGAAAAGGACCTGCCCAAATCCGTCCTGGATTTCGCCGGCCCCGAGTGGCAAGGCAAGGTTGGCTTCGTGCCCACCAGCGGTGCCTTCCAGGAACAAGCCGTGGCGATCATCAAACTGCACGGTCGCGAAGCCGCCGAAGAGTGGCTGACCGGCCTGCGCGCCTTCGGCAAGGTGTACAGCAACAATATGGTCGCCCTCAAGGCCGTTGAAAATGGCGAAGTGGCCACCGTGCTGGTGAACAACTATTACTGGTTTGCCCTGAAAAAGGAAAAAACCAACCTGGACTCCCAACTGCACTACTTCACCGATGGCGATGCTGGCGGCCTGATCACCGTATCCTCCGCTGCCGCACTGAAATCCAGCAAACACCCCAAAGAAGCTCAGCAACTGCTGGCATTCATGGCCAGTGAAGAAGGCCAGCGCGTGATCACCAACACCTCGGCCGAGTACCCGCTGCGCAAGGGCATGCAATCCAACCGTGGCCTCAAGCCCTTCAGCGAGCTGCAGCCGCCGAAAGTCACCCCAGCCGACCTTGGCAACGCCGAAGAAGCCCTGGAACTGGAACGTGACGTTGGCTTGAACTGATGACCGCATCGCTAACGGCCGGGGCATTCAGCCCACGGCGCAAACGCCCGTCGATCTGGCTGTTGCTGCCAGTACTGCTGCTAGTGGGCCTGAGCCTGCTGCCGCTGGCGTATGTCGGGCTCAAGGCCTGGCAAGCGGGCTGGGCAGAGGCGGTGCATCTGCTGTGGCGGCCTTATGTGTTTGGCCTGCTGCGCAACACCCTCGCGCTGATGGTCGGCGTGACCGTGACCTGTGGTGTGATCGGCCTGTCCCTGGCTTGGCTGCTGGAACGCAGCAACCTGCCGGGACGAAGGATCTGGGGCGTAATCCTGTGCCTGCCGTTTGCGGTACCTGCGTTTGTCAGCAGCTTTACCTGGGTGTCCCTGAGCGCGAGCTTCGAAGGGCTCGGTGGCGCGATTCTGGTGATGAGTCTGTCCAAGTACCCGCTGGTATTTCTACCGGTGGCAGCAACCTTGCGCAACCTTGACCCGTCCCTGGAAGAGTCCGCGCGCACCCTGGGACTGAATCGCTGGGGCGTGTTCTTTCGCGTCACCTTACCGCTGCTATGGCCGTCGCTATTGGCCGGGGCACTCCTGATAGCCCTGCACATGCTGGTGGAGTTCGGGGCCTTGTCGATCATCGGCCTGCAGACCTTTACCACCGCGATCTACCAGCAATTCGAACTGGAATTCAGCAACGCCAATGCCGCGATGCTCTCGGCGGTGTTGCTGGTGATGTGCCTGACCTTGCTGTGGCTGGAGTTGCGCGTGCGTGGCAAAGGCCGACACGTGCGCATTGGCCAGGGCGCGGCGCGACATGCCGAGCAGGTCCGGCTGGGCAAGTGGGCACCATTGGGGCAGGTGTATTGCCTGGCGCTGGCGATCATTGGCAGCGGCATTCCACTGGGGATGCTCGGTTATTGGTTGGCCGTCGGATCTTCCGCCGCGTTTCCACTGGCTGAAATTGGCGAGGCGTTGCTCTCCTCACTTGCCTTGTCGCTGGGAGGCGCGGCGTTGTGCCTGGTACTGGCGGTGCCCGTAGGTTTGCTGGTGGTGCGCTACAAAGGCCAGTTGGCACTGTGGGCCGAACGCCTGCCTTACCTGCTACACGCCCTGCCCGGCCTGGTGATTGCACTGACACTGGTGTATTTCGCGCTGCATTACGTGCCCGCACTGTACCAGACCTCGGCGTTGTTGCTGATCGCTTATGCGTTGCTGTTTTTGCCATTGGCCCAGGCGCCGATTCGTACGGCCTTAAACAAAGCGGCACCACAACTGGAAGAGGCGGCGCGCACGTTGGGCGCTTCGTCGTTCAGTGCGTTTTGCCGAGTGACGTTGCCGATTATCTTCCCGGCGTTAGGGGCGGCATTTGCGCTGGTGTTTCTGGATGCGATGAAGGAATTGACGGCGACTTTGCTTCTGAGCCCGACCGGGTTGAATACCTTGGCGACGGCCGTGTGGGCGCATACTTCGAATGTGGAGTTTGCGGCGGCGGCACCGTATGCAGCGTTGTTGATATTGGTGTCGGGGTTGCCGGTGTATCTACTTACGACTCGGATGTATCTGAGTCGCTGAGACCGCTATCGGGGGCAAGTCGAATCGTCGCACCGCCCCTCCCACATTTGAATGTGTTCGCAAATCAAGTGTGGGAGGGGGCTTGCTCCCGATGTGGCCGGTATGGACACCACTAAGCCCGGAACTGCCCCAGGCTCGCCTTCAACTGCGCCGCCAACCCATCCAGCACCTTGCCACTGGCCGTCGTCTCCACCACAGCCTGCGCCGCACGCTCGGCCTGGGCATGGATCACTTCCACCCGCCCACGCACCGCATGGGCGCCCTGAGCCTGGTGCTCAGCCGCACGCGTCGCCAGACCAATCGCGGCGTGCACCTGCTCCACCGACGCTTGTACTGTCTGCTGCAAACGCACACTGTCGCGCAACACCAGCAAGCCCTCATTGGCCTGGCGGCCAGCCTTGCCGATTGTTTCCACCGCCTCACGCGCGCCCTGTTGCAACGCCACGATATGCGCCTGGATGTCGCCGGTAGAGCTTTGGGTCTTGCTGGCCAGCGCACGCACTTCGTCCGCCACCACCGCAAAGCCACGTCCAGTCTCGCCCGCCCGCGCCGCTTCGATAGCCGCATTCAGGGCAAGCAAATTGGTTTGCTCGGCGATACCGTGGATCACGGTTAGCACGACTTCGATCTGCTCGCTTTGCTGCGCCAGCCGCTCAATCACCTGGGAGCCAGCCTGCACCTGCCCCGCCAACGCCTCGATCAAGCTGCCGACCTCAGCCGAGGTGCGCGAGTTCTCATCCGTGGCCTGGCGAATATCCACCACCTGCTGCAAGGCCGCTTGCATGGCGTGACTTTCGGCCTGGGCCTCGTCAGCCATTTGCGAAAGTGCGCGCAAGCTCTCTGCAACCTCGTCGCGCTGCAAACCCGCTGCCGCGTCGGCGCCCGCGTTACGCAATGTCATGGCGCCGATTTCCACACCGGTACGCTGGGCCACATCGCCCGCCTCACGCACGATGGGCTGCAACTTATCCACAAAGCGATTGACCGCCGAAGCCATATCACCGATTTCGTCCTTGCTGTTGATCTGCACACGCTTGGTGAGGTCGCCCTCGCCTGCCGCCAGGTCGTCCATGGCGGCAATAAGCAGCTTGAGACGATTGACCACGCGCCGGCCCAACACAACAGCGAGCAACAGCAATACGCCAAGCCCCACCAATGCCAGGCCCATGCCGATACGCCAACGCAGGGCGCCCGCCGCTTCTTGCACGGCGCTGGAGGTGTTTGCAGTCATTTGGGTGGCAGTTGCCTGTGCCGACTGCAGCCTGGCGCCCATGGCGCTGGCACTATCAGCCGCCGCCCCCTGGAGGCTATCGCCCACCAGTTGATCACCGCTGGCGATCAGCGCGGCAAAGCGCTTATCCAACGCTTGCAGGTCGGCCTCAACCGCAGCGGTCGACACGCCCATGCGCACCTTGCCGATTTCCACACCATTTGGGCTGATGGAGGCTTCGACGTAGTACACCGACGGGTCTGTCTTGGCCGCGTTCAGCACTTTATCGAGGGCACGCTCACCCGCACCCTTTGCCAGCAACGCCTGGTTGATCGGGTTATCACGGTTCAGATAACGCGTCAGGTGCTCACCCGCGGCGTCGTCATACACGACGAACAACACGTTGGGATTGCGTTGGGCACGCCGGGCAAATTCCGAGAGTGTTGGCACATCGCTGTCCCACATGGCGCGGGGCGCGACCGAGGCCAGCAACTGCGCCATGTCATTGGCGGAGTCCTTCAGGTCTTTTTCCAGGGTCGCACGCAGTTGCTTCTGCTCTTCCTGCAGACGCGTGGAAAGCCCGGCTGTTAGGCGCTGGCGCGTGCTGGAGGACAAGCTGTCGAGGCTGGACGTGACCTCCTTGCCGGCCTGGGCCAATTCGCCAGACAGTTTCTGACTATCGATGCCCAGACGATTACCCAAATCAGCTTCCAGCGCGGTCACGGTGCTCCGCGTCAGCGCGACGGCAACCAGCACTTGCACCAAAAGGGCGATACCAAGGGTAACGAACACCGGCCGCAACAGACGGCTTTGTAACAACGAGAGAACGGCAGACACTGGAAACCCCTCCACCACGGGTGCCACTAATTTGATAGCACCTCGAAAGGGGGAAACACAGCAAGGGTCGTGCCGTTTGCCAGGCAGAAACGACAAAGGGCTCCCGAAGGACCCCTTTGCTTTTTACATCAACACTTTATTAAGCGAACGGGTGACGCAGAACGATGGTCTCGTTGCGGTCCGGGCCGGTCGAAATAATGTCGATCGGTGCACCGATCAGCTCTTCCACACGCTTGATGTAAGCGCGGGCGTTGGCTGGCAGTTCTTCCAGGGTCTTGGCGCCCACGGTCGATTCGGTCCAACCTGGCACTTCTTCGTACACAGGCTGCAGGCCCACGTAGCTGTCAGCGTCGGTCGGGGCAACGTCGTTGCCTTGCGCGTCTTTGTAGCCGACGCAGATGTTGATGGCTTCCAGGCCGTCGAGTACGTCCAGCTTGGTCAGGCAAATGCCCGAAATGCTGTTCACATCGATAGCGCGACGCAGGATAACGGCGTCGAACCAACCGCAACGACGAGCACGGCCAGTGGTGGCGCCGAATTCGTGACCTTGCTTGGCCAGGTGCGCGCCAACGTCGTCGAACAGCTCAGTCGGGAACGGACCCGAGCCTACACGGGTGGTGTAAGCCTTGGTGATGCCCAGGATGTAGTCCAGGAACATCGGACCAACGCCTGAACCTGTGGCAACGCCGCCAGCAGTGGTGTTGGAGCTGGTCACGTACGGGTAGGTGCCGTGGTCGATGTCCAGCAACGAGCCCTGGGCGCCTTCGAACATGATGTCTTTGCCGGCGCGACGCAGGTCGTGCAGCTCGGCGGTCACGTCCAGCATCAGCGGCTTGAGCAGCTCTGCGTATTCCTTGCACTCGGCCAGGGTCTTGTCGAACTCGATGGCAGGCTCTTTGTAGTAACCCACCAGCATGAAGTTGTGGTAATCCACCAGTTCACGCAGCTTGTCTTCAAAGCGCGGCATGTTGAGCAGGTCGCCCACACGCAGGCCACGACGCGCAACCTTGTCTTCATAGGCCGGACCGATGCCGCGACCGGTAGTGCCGATCTTCAGCTCGCCACGGGCCTTTTCACGGGCCTGGTCCAGTGCAACGTGGAAGGACAGGATCAGCGGGCAGGACGGGCTGATGCGCAGGCGCTCGCGCACCGGTACGCCTTTCTCTTCCAGCTTGGTGATCTCGCGCAGCAGGGCGTCAGGTGCAACTACCACGCCGTTGCCGATCAGGCACTGCACGCCTTCGCGCAGTACGCCCGACGGAATCAGGTGCAAGACGGTTTTTTCGCCATCGATGACCAGGGTGTGGCCAGCGTTGTGGCCACCCTGGTAGCGCACTACGGCGGCAGCATGTTCGGTCAGCAGATCAACGATCTTGCCTTTGCCCTCATCACCCCATTGGGTGCCCAGGACTACGACATTCTTACCCATAACACTTGTCCTCATTCGCGCAAACTTGGTGCCGGCGATGGCCGGCAGGAAAACTCAAGAAGCCAGTGGCGATACTTGCCAAAGCCCGTTCTGCTGAATCAATTGCCGGTCGCAGTCCGCTTCACGGGCGGCGGCCAATGGCTGCCCAGGCAAGGCCTGGACCACACGCTGACCCTCACTGCGTAACTGGCAAACCTGCTGCCAGAGCGCCGCGTCCGTACTGTCGGGCATCCAGATGCCACCAGACGGCAGCTCGACCTCAGCACGCCCCAGGGTCACCAGGGTTTTCAAATCGGTGGAAAAACCAGTGGCCGGACGCGCGCGACCGAAGTCGGCGCCGATATCGTCGTAACGACCACCTTGGGCGATGGCCTGGCCAACACCCGGGACAAATACCGCGAACACCACACCGGTGTGGTAGTGGTAGCCGCGCAACTCGCCCAGATCAAAATACAGCGGCAGCTGCGGGAACCGCGCCGACAAGCGTTCGGCAATCGCCAGCACGTCATCCAGTGCCGCCAATACCGGCGCCGGCGCATTGGCCAGGCGCTCACGCGCAGCCACCAGCACTTCACGACCACCGCACAGGTCCACCAGCGCACGCAGCATACCGGCCAGTTCAGCCGGCACACCCTCGGTCAGGGCGATCACTTCGTCGATCGCCTTGCGCTGCAGGGCATCGAACAACTGTTGCTCCACCTCACCGGACAAGCCGGCCGCACGGGCCAGACCACGATAGATACCGACGTGGCCCAGGTCCATGTGGACATCCGGCACGTCAGCCAGTTGCAGCATGGCCAGCATCAGGCTGATCACTTCAACGTCGCTGCTCGGGCTGGCATCGCCGTACAACTCGGCACCCAACTGGATCGGGCTGCGCGAAGACGACAAGGCTCGCGGCTGGGCATGCAACACGCTGCCGGCGTAGCACAGGCGGCTCGGACCTTCGCGGCGCAGGGTGTGCGCGTCGATGCGCGCCACTTGCGGCGTGATGTCGGCACGGAACCCCATTTGCCGGCCCGATTGCGGGTCGATCACCTTGAAGGTGCGCAGATCCAGGTCCTGGCCCGCGCCGGTCAGCAGGGATTCCAGGTACTCGATATGGGGAGTCACGACAAACTCGTAACCCCAGCTCTGGAACAGATCCAACACCTGGCGACGCGCTACTTCAATGCGCGCAGCTTCTGGTGGCAGTACTTCTTCGATGCCATCTGGCAGCAGCCAGCGGTCTACCGTTGCCATTACGCCATTCCCCTTTG
Organism: Pseudomonas sp. W2Aug9; assembly: GCF_023127755.1. Classification (NCBI taxonomy): domain Bacteria; kingdom Pseudomonadati; phylum Pseudomonadota; class Gammaproteobacteria; order Pseudomonadales; family Pseudomonadaceae; genus Pseudomonas; species Pseudomonas sp. W2Aug9. The sequence continues at coordinate 108,240 of NZ_SPKL01000020.1, forward strand.
ATCCGGGCGGCCAGCCCTCGGCCGAGCCTTGAGTGAAGCAGAAAATACCCGCCTCCTGCATAAACCACGCGCAAGAGCGACGTGACGAACGGCCTGCAAACGGCCTCGTCGGGCACTTTCCTCGAAAAACCTGTCACGCCTGCCGAATCAAACATGCAGACGCAAAAAAGCCGGGAATTTCCCGGCTGCCGCATCATACACCCGTTTTCTGAAAGGATCACCCCGCCAGGCATTTTAGCCGCCCGACGGAGTGCCCCCTACAGAATCACAGGCCTGTTACTTGGACTTTTCCAGGTAGCGGAAGAAGTCGCTGCTTGGGTCCAGCACCAGTACGTCGGTTTTGTTCGCGAAGCTTTCACGGTAGGCACGCAGGCTACGGTAGAACGCGTAGAACTCCTGGTCCTGGCCGTAAGCCTTGGCGTAGATCGCCGCCGCTTGAGCATCACCATCACCGCGGGCCTCTTCAGACTCACGATAGGCCTCTGCCAGCAGGACTCGGCGCTGACGGTCAGCATCGGCGCGGATACCTTCAGCCAGCTCGTTACCCTTGGCACGGTGCTCACGAGCTTCACGCTCACGCTCGGTGCTCATACGTTCGAACACGCTGCGGTTCACTTCCTTGGGCAGGTCAATGGCCTTGACCCGGACATCGACGACTTCGATACCCAGCTCTTTTTCCGCCATGGTGTTCAGCGAACGGGTGATATCCGCCATCAGCGCATCACGTTCACCAGAAACCACCTCATGCAGGGTGCGCTTACCAAACTGGTCACGCAGGCCCGATTCCAGACGACGGGACAAACGCTCGTCGGCAATCTGCTTGAGGCCGGAGGTCGCGGTGTAGAAGCGCTCGGCATCCTTGACGCGCCACTTGGCGTAGGCGTCAACCATCACGGCTTTCTTTTCCAGGGTCAGGAAGCGCTGTGTCGGTGCATCCAGGGTCATCAGGCGGGCGTCGAACTTGCGCACCTGGTTGACGTAGGGGACTTTCACATGCAGGCCTGGCTGGACATCCGCCTGGACCACGCGACCGAATTGCAGCAGCACCGCACGCTCGGTCTGAGCCACGATGTAGAAGCAGTTCCAGGCAGCGATGACCACGACGACGCCCACAATCAGGGCGGTCAGCGATTTATTGCTCATCAACGACTCTCCCTGGTACGTGTTTGCTGTTGCAGCAAGTCAGCGGCCGCACGGGCGCTCGCTTCGTTGGCAGCGGCATTCGAACCGGTGGACGGTGCGCTGGTGCCGCTACGACCACTTTCGATCATCTTGTCCAGCGGCAGGTACAGCAGGTTGTTCTGCCCACCCTTGTTGCCGGTCACGAGAACCTTGCTGGTGTTGCTGAAAACTTCCTGCATGGTGTCCAGGTACAGACGCTCACGCGTGACTTCCGGCGCCTTGCGGTACTCGGCAACCAGCTTGGTAAAGCGATCTGCCTCACCCTTGGCGCGCGAGACCACTTCGTCGCGATAACCGTTGGCATCTTCAAGGATGCGCTGGGCCTGACCACGGGCTTCCGGCACAACGCCGTTGGCATAGGTTTCAGCCTGGTTGCGCGAACGCTGCTCGTCTTCACGGGCGCGGATCACATCGTCAAACGCTTCCTGCACTTCACGCGGTGCCGCGGCGCTCTGTACGTTCACCTGAGTGACAGTGATACCGGTGCGGTAGGTATCGAGGAACCGTTGCAGGCGCTCCTTGATTTCACTGGCCATCAATTCACGACCTTCGGTCAGCACCTGGTCCATGGCGGTGGAACCCACCACATGGCGCAGGGCACTTTCGGTTGCGTGTTGCAGGCTGATCTCCGGCTGATCAACGTTCAGCACGAAATCCTGCAGGTTGCTGATCTTGTACTGCACGGTCAGCGGCACTTCGACGATGTTCTCGTCTTCGGTCAGCATCTGGCCCTGCTTGGTGTACGCACGCTCACGCGTGACGTTTTCCATGTACTTCTTGTCGATCGGCGGGAAATAGATGTTCAGGCCCGGCCCGACAGTCTCGTAGTACTTGCCGAAGCGCAGCACCACGGCTTGCTCCTGCTCGTCCACCACGTAGACCGCGCTGTACAGCCATACGGCCGCGAGCACGACAAGACCCAGGCCCAGCAGGCCGTAGCCGCCGCCCTTGCTGGTGCGACCGCCGTCGTCACCGCCACGTTTTTTTCCACCACCGAACAACCCATTCAGGCTTTCCTGCAGCTTTCGGAAGGCCTCGTCGAGATCCGGTGGCCCCTTGCGGTCGCCATTATTGCGGCGCTTACCACCCCAAGGATCCTGATTATTCGAGTTGCCACCCGGCTCATTCCAAGCCATAGCGCTCTCCATCTGATAAAGCAAAGACGCACCCACGGCGCGCCGACCAATGCTACAGAATGCCTGCTACTGCGGCACAACCGCTTTCTCAGGCTTTTATTGCAAAGTGTGTTGTTCAATGAACTCCGCCGGCACAACACCCTCGCGACTGACCAGTCGATTGAGCTCCGAGCGTGGCAATCGAACGGCCAGCAAGCTGACACCTTCTTCGTCGTGTTCTTCTTTCTGTACCGCACCCAGTTCGAAAAACTGTGCCCGCAGTCGAGCAAAACGCTGCGGCAAGCGCAAGGTGCCGACAAACAAATCGCTGCCCAGCAGTTCGGCAATCGCTTGCTCAAGCAGGTCCAAACCACTGCCATCACGCGCCGACAGCCAGACCCGCTGGGGCTTGCCGTTTTCGTCACGCTGGATTTGTGGCTCAACACCTTCAAGCAAATCGAGTTTGTTATAGACCTCGAGGATCGGCAAGTCCTGGGCACCAATCTCGCCCAGCACCACCATGACCTGTTCAATCTGCAACATGCGATCCGGTTCGGCCGCATCGATCACGTGCAGCAGCAGGTCGGAATTGCTCGACTCTTCGAGCGTAGACCGAAATGCCTCGACCAGCTTGTGCGGCAAGTGACGAATGAAACCCACGGTATCGGCCAGGACAATCGGCCCCAGGTCGTCTATGTCCAGACGGCGCAAGGTCGGGTCGAGGGTGGCGAACAGTTGGTCGGCCGCGTACACGTCCGATTTCGTCACGTTGTTGAACAGCGTGGACTTGCCGGCGTTGGTATAGCCCACCAGGGACACGGTAGGGATATCCGCACGGGAACGGCCACGGCGCGATTGTTCGCGCTGGCTGCGGACTTTTTCCAGGCGGCCCTTGATCTGGCGCAGGCGAACCCGCAGCAGACGCCGGTCGGTTTCCAGCTGGGTTTCACCCGGACCGCGCATACCGATGCCGCCACCTTGACGCTCAAGGTGAGTCCAGCCGCGAACCAGGCGGGTGCTCATGTGATCAAGCTGGGCCAGTTCGACCTGGAGCTTGCCTTCATGGGTACGGGCGCGCTGGGCGAAAATATCGAGAATCAGGCCGGTACGGTCGATCACGCGACACTCGAAAACACGTTCGAGGTTACGTTCCTGACTGGGCGTGAGGGTGTGATTGAAGATCACCAGATCGGCTTCTTCAGCGTGAACCAGGTCGCGCAGTTCCTCGACCTTGCCGCTGCCGATCAGGTATTTGGCGGTTGGCCGATGACGCGGCACGTTAAAAAACGCAACGGTCTCGGCGCCGGCCGAATTTGCCAACTCCTGAAACTCCTGCGGATCTTCGCGCGCCTCAGGGTCCTGTCCATCCAAGTGAACGAGGATTACTCGCTCACCACCACCGTGGCGCTCAAAGAACAAAGGAGACTCCTATCAGGCGTTACCTGGCTCAGCGTCACCCTGTTCATCACCTGCTGCGCTAGGCAGACGGATTGGACGAACTGGAACGACTGTCGAGATAGCGTGTTTGTAGACCATCTGGCTGACGGTGTTTTTCAGCAGGATCACGAACTGGTCGAACGACTCGATCGTGCCTTGCAACTTGATACCGTTGACCAGATAGATGGAAACCCCAACTTTCTCTTTACGTAAAGTATTCAAGTAAGGGTCTTGTAGCGAATGCCCTTTTGACATGTGCCGCACTCCTTTAAGGATCAATAATAAAAAATCGGAAAATAGATAGCTTATGGCCGTCACACCCCCAAGGATAGACGGCAATTGCAAGGACTCAGCTCAATATGGAGACCGTTCCCAAGTATTTCAAGGCGCGTGACAGATTGTCGCTGTCCAGGCTGTCCAACCAGTGCAAATCGCTCCAGCTGCGCAGCCAGGTGAACTGGCGCTTCGCCAATTGGCGCGTGGCGATGATGCCGCGCTCCTGCATTTCGGCTGACGTCAGCTTGCCATCCAGATGATCCCAGACTTGGCGGTAGCCTACAGCACGTATCGAAGGCAGCCCGGCATGCAGGTCACCTCTTGAACGCAGTGCTACGACCTCGTCCACAAACCCCTGTTCCAACATAATTGTGAATCTTTGTGCAATTCGTTCATGCAGCACCTGGCGATTTGCCGGAGCGATGGCCAGATTCGCCACAGTATAGGGCAATTGTGACTGTCCAGATGCGCCTGCATCAGCACTTTGCGCACTTTGTTTCAGCCGATGTTCAGTCATGGTCTGGCCGCTGACACGCCAAACTTCCAGGGCACGGGTAAGGCGCTGGGGATCATTGGGGTGGATGCGCGCTGCGGACACGGGGTCCACCGCTGCCAACTGGTCGTGCAGGGCTTGCCAGCCAAGGCGTACAGCCTCTTCTTCGAGTTCGGCGCGCACCTGGGCATCGGCAGGCGGCATATCGGCCAGCCCCTCCTGCAATGCCTTGTAGTAGAGCATGGTGCCACCCACCAGCAGCGGGATATTACCGCGCGCGGTGATCTCGGCCATGGCCGCCAGGGCATCGGTGCGAAAATCCGCAGCCGAATAGCTCTGCGCCGGGTCGATGATGTCGATCAATTTATGCGGATATTGGGCCAATAGCGCTTTGGACGGCTTGGCCGTGCCGATATCCATGTCCCGGTAAACCAGGGCAGAGTCGACACTGATCAACTCGCAGGGCAGCACCTTGGTCAGCTCGATGGCCAGGTCGGTCTTGCCGGCGGCCGTGGGGCCCATCAGGAAGATCGCGGGGGGCAAGGCGCTCATCAACGGCCGCGCAAGAACAGTTTGTCCAGATCGTCCAGGCCCATTTGGGTCCAGGTCGGTCGGCCATGGTTGCATTGGCCGCTGCGCTCGGTGTTTTCCATGTCACGCAGCAGGCCGTTCATTTCCGGCAGGGCCAGGCGGCGATTGGCGCGGATGGCGCCGTGGCAGGCCATGGTGCCGAGCAATTCGTTGATATGCGCCTGGATACGGTCACTGGTGCCGTATTCCATCAGGTCTGCCAGCACGTCGGCCACCAGGCGGTTGGCTTCGGCCTGCTTGAGCAGCGCGGGAATCTGACGGATCGCCAGGGTTTCCGGGCCCAGGCGTTGTAGCTCAAAACCCAGCTTCTGGAACACGCTGTGGTGTTCTTCGGCGCAATCGGCCTCGCGCTGGCTCACGGCCAGGGACTCCGGCACCAGCAGCGGCTGACCGCTGAGGCCTTCGCTGGCCATGGCGATCTTCAGGCGCTCGTACATGATCCGTTCGTGGGCGGCATGCATGTCCACCAGCACCAGGCCATGGGCGTTTTCCGCAAGGATGTAGATGCCCTTGAGCTGCGCCAGGGCATAGCCCAGCGGTGGGATATCACCGCCGCCTTCCGGCAACGAGGGAGCAGCACCCGGCTCGGCACCCGGCAGCGGCGCGAAAAACTCCCGGTAAGCCGCCTGGGCCTCGGCCACCGGCACCGTCGATTGCGGGCGCGGTGTGTATTGGTACTGATAACCCGCACCGGCGCCCGAGTTTGGCGCCGTGTAGGCTGGCTGCGACGGCGTCGATTGCAGCAGGTTGGCCGCCAGGCTCATTTCACCTTGCGGACCGAACTCACCGGCCTCAGGACCGCTCGGGCGCACCACCGCCGTGACAATCGGCGCTGACAGTTGATCATCCGGGCGCACATCGCCCAAGGCGCGGTGCAGCGTGCCATACAGGAAGTCATGCACCATGCGCCCGTCCCGGAAGCGTACTTCGTGCTTGGTCGGGTGCACGTTGACGTCGACCACCGACGGGTCGACCTCGAAGAACAGCACAAACGTGGGGTGCCGGCCGTTGAACAGCACGTCGCGATAAGCCTGGCGCACCGCGTGGGCTACCAGCTTGTCGCGAACCGCACGGCCATTCACAAAGAAGTACTGCAAGTCGGCCTGGCTACGGGAGAACGTCGGCAACCCCACCCAACCCCACAACCTCAGGCCATTGCGCTCGATTTCAATCGGCAGCGCCTGCTCCAGGAAACCGCTGCCGCACACGGCTGCCACACGTCGTGCGCGGGCGGCGTCGTCGTTGGCTTCGTGCAGACTGAGGATGGTCTTGCCGTTGTGGCGCAGGTGAAACGCCACATCGAAACGGGCCAGGGCCAGGCGCTTGATGACTTCTTGCAGGTGATCGAATTCGGTTTTCTCGGCCTTGAGGAATTTGCGCCGCGCCGGGGTGTTGAAGAACAGGTCGCGCACCTCCACCGAAGTGCCCACCGGGTGTGCAGCCGGCTGGACCCGAGGCGCCATGTCGCGGCCTTCGGTTTCCACTTGCCAGGCTTGCTCGGCGTCGCGGGTGCGGGAGGTCAGGGTCAGGCGCGCCACGGAACTGATGGAGGCCAGGGCTTCACCGCGAAAACCCAGGCTCATGACCCGCTCAAGGTCTTCCAGATCACGGATCTTGCTGGTGGCGTGACGGGCCAGAGCCAGCGGCAGATCATCGGAGGAGATGCCGCTGCCGTCATCACGTACCCGCAGCAACTTGACGCCGCCCTGCTCCACGTCGACATCGATGCGCCTGGCACCAGAGTCGATGCTGTTTTCCAGCAGCTCCTTGATCACCGACGCAGGGCGCTCGACCACCTCACCCGCAGCAATCTGGTTAGCCAGGCGCGGGCTGAGCAATTCGATGCGCGAGCCGCTGTTCAACAAGGATTCGCTCATTACTGTGCCGCCAATTCAGTGCCGGGAATGGTCAACACCTGGCCGATCTTCAACTCATCGGTTTTCAGGTTATTGGCGCTGCGCAAGGCCGCAGGCGTGACCTGGAAACGTACCGCCAGCATGGCAACGGTGTCGCCGGGCTGCACACGATGGTCACGCGGGCCCTGGGCGATTTTGCCGGAATCGCGTAGCCAGGCGATATAAGTGCCCGGTGGTGGGTTCTGCTGGAAGAACTGCCGCACGCCCGCACTGATGGAACGCGCCAGCGCTTGCTGGTGGCTGGCGCTGGCCAGCTTGGAGGCCTCGTTGGCGTTGGAGATAAACCCGGTTTCCACCAGGATCGACGGGATGTCCGGCGACTTCAACACCATGAACCCGGCTTGTTCCACCCGCTGTTTATGCAGCGACGTCACACGACCGATATTGCTCAGGACTTTCTGGCCAACGTTAAGGCTGGAGGTCAGCGAGGCGGTCATCGACAGGTCGAGCAGCACACCGGCGAGCATCTTGTCCTTGTCATCGAGGGACACGTTGCCGGCCCCGCCGATCAAGTCGGAGCGGTTTTCACTGTCGGCCAGCCAGCGGGCGGTCTCGGACGTGGCACCGCGATCCGACAGGGCAAATACCGAGGCACCAAATGCAGCAGTTGAAGGCGCGGCGTCGGCGTGAATGGACACGAACAGGTCAGCGCCCTTCTTGCGCGCAATTTCGGTACGGCCACGCAACGGAATGAAGTAGTCACCGGTGCGGGTCAGCTCGGCGCGGTAGCCTTTCATGCCGTTGACCTGGCGTTGCAGCTCGCGAGCGATGGCCAGTACCACGTCTTTCTCATGCTGGCCGCGTGAGCCGGAAGCCCCCGGATCTTCGCCGCCGTGGCCGGCGTCGATCACCACGATAATGTCGCGCTTGCCTGCCGGCGCGGGCGGCGGCGGTGGCAATTTGACCTGGGGTTGCGACGGGTTGACCGGCACCGCAGGCACGGTAGCCACGCTTGGCGTCGGCGCAGGCGGTGGTGCCGCGTCGGCGGGGTTGTCGAACAGGTCGACCACCAGTCGGTTACCGTATTGGGCGTTGGGCGCCAGGGAGAAGCTCTTTGGCGTCACGGCCTTTTTCAGGTCGATGACCACGCGCAAGTCGGTCGGCGTACGCTGGGCCGAGCGCATGGCGGTAATCGGGGTATTGGCGGTAGACACCTTCAGCGGCGCGGCCAGGCTCGCACCGTTGATGTCGATCACCAGGCGATCAGGCGCCGTCAGGGTAAAGACGCTGTGCTGGACCGGGCCAGACAGGTCGAACACCAGTCGCGTGTTATCCGGCGCTCGCCACAGGCGAACGCTCTTTACCTGTGAAGCAGCCAGAGCATTGACAGTCATTGCCGCAAGCAACACCCCCACGACAGCAACCAACGCGCGAAAGCGCATACCTAACCCCACCAATTTTATTTGAATTCCAATGCCAGAGCGGTGCACCACGCTTCAGCGCGCACGCTCTGGGGCAACAACTTCAGCTGACGTCCGTGCTCATGCGGCGTAATGGTAATGGTCATGTCTGGCTTTGGCAAAAAGCCTGTGCCTTTATCTGGCCATTCGATCAGGCACAGCGCATCTTCATCGAAGTAATCACGGATGCCCATGTACTCCAGTTCCTCTGGATCTACCAGGCGATAAAGATCGAAGTGGAAAGCACGCACGTCGCCGATCTCGTAGGGCTCGACCAACGTAAAGGTCGGGCTTTTTACCGCGCCGGTATGGCCCAGGCCGCGAATAATCCCCCGGGACAATGTGGTTTTGCCTGCGCCGAGATCGCCTTCGAGAAAGATCAACCCTGCCCCTTGCGTGACCTGCGAAAGACGCTGCCCCAACGCGACCATGGCCTCTTCATCTGCCAGGAAAAGAATTACTTCAGGCACGGCGACTGCTCCTCCAGCAATTGACGAATGGCAGGGATCAGGTCGCTGGCAGCCAGCCCCCGACCAAAACTGCCCTGGCGGTCGCCAGCGGTAGCGTGCAACCACACGGCCAGGCAGCTTGCCTCGTACGCGGGCATACCCTGAGCCAATAGCGCGCCGACCAGACCAGCCAAGACATCCCCAAGCCCCGCCGTCGCCATCGCCGGGTGGCCTTGATCACAACGGGCAAGCCGTCCATCCGGGCTGGCAATCAAACTGCCAGCACCCTTGAGGATAGCCACTGCATTGAATTTTTGGCTCAACGCGCGCGCCACATTAAGGCGATCGGCCTGAACCTCGGCTGTCGATAGCCCCAACAAACGCGCAGCTTCGCCCGGATGAGGAGTAATCACACAGTTGGCCGGCAGCTCGACGCTGCCAGTGGCCAGTTGATTGAGCGCGTCGGCGTCCCACACCTGCGGCTGGCGGGCATTGGCCGCGACCGACAACAGGCTTTTGCCCCAAGCGGCATCGCCCAGGCCTGGGCCAATGACGATCACCGAGATTTTTTCCAGCAGGCCCATCAACTGGTTGGCCGAGCTCACGCCGACAGCCATGACTTCCGGCAGCCGGGCCAGAGCGGCTGGCACATGTTCCGGTCGAGTTGCCAGCGAGACCATGCCGGCGCCACCGCGCAGGGCACTTTCGGTGCTCAGCAGCGCCGCACCGCCAAAGCCACGGTCACCACCGATGACCAGCAGGTGGCCGAACTGGCCCTTATGGGCGTCCGGAGAACGCGCAGCCAGTTGCGGCAAATGGCCGGGCAACAACAGCTGAACGTCGGTAATTGGGTGTTTTGTCTGAGGCATGCGTCTTCAAGCTCCGATGTCTGGCAGAATTATACGCATCTAACCTGTGGTTTCCCGTGTCTCATGCCTGCTATTACCTCCGATCTGCCCGCCCTCGCCCAATCGATCAAAGACTGGGGCCGCGAGCTGGGCTTTCAACAAGTCGGCATCAGTGGCCTGGACCTGGCTGAGCATGAACAGCACCTGCAACGCTGGCTCGACGCGGGCTACCACGGCGAGATGGACTACATGGGCGCCCACGGCAGCAAACGCTCCCATCCCGAGGAACTGGTACCCGGCACCTTGCGCGTGGTGTCACTGCGCATGGACTACCTGCCCGGCGACACCCAGATGGCGCAACTGCTGGGCCAGCCGGAAAAAGCCTATATCTCGCGCTACGCCCTGGGCCGCGACTACCACAAGCTGATCCGCAAGCGCGTGCAACAGCTGGCCGACCGCATCCAGGCGCAGATCGGGCCGTTCGGCTTTCGCGCCTTTGTCGACAGCGCGCCGGTCCTGGAAAAAGCCATCGCCGAACAAGCCGGACTGGGCTGGATCGGTAAAAACACCCTTGTGCTCAACCGCAAGGCCGGCAGTTATTTCTTCTTGAGCGAACTGTTTGTCGATTTACCGTTGCCGGTGGACCCGCCCCACACTACCGAGCACTGCGGCCGTTGCACGGCGTGCCTGGACATCTGCCCCACCAACGCCTTCGTCGGCCCTTACGTGCTGGATGCCCGGCGCTGCATTTCCTACCTGACCATCGAGCTAAAGAGCGCCATTCCCGAGGACCTGCGCCCACTGATCGGCAACCGCGTCTTTGGCTGCGATGACTGTCAGATCGTTTGTCCATGGAATCGTTTCGCTCGACCCACTGCCGAAAGCGATTTCAAGCCCAGGCACAACCTGGATAACGCCGAGTTAGCCGAACTATTTATGTGGGACGAGGATAAATTCCTCAGCAGCACCGAAGGCTCCCCCCTGCGCCGCGCCGGTTACGAGCGCTGGTTACGCAATCTGGCGGTGGGCCTGGGCAATGCGCCGTCAAGCATTCCGGTATTGGAAGCCTTGAAGGCGCGGCGGGACTACCCCTCAGAGCTGGTTCGCGAGCATGTGGAATGGGCGCTGAACCAGCACGCGGCCCGCTAGTGTACGTCGTCGTTGTAGACGAACTTGGGCATTTCCCAGTGAAAACGGATCGCCAGCAGGCGCAATAGAAAGCCGCTGAACAGCGTCAACAGAATCGCCTGTTCGCTCGGCAGTTCCAGATACAGGCACAGCAAGTAGAACCAGGCGGCCAGGAACGACACGCTGGCGTACAACTCGCGACGGAAGATCAGCGGGATGTCGTTACAGAAGATATCCCGCAGGATGCCGCCGAATACGCCGGTGATGACCCCGCTGACGGACGCCACCAACATGCCGTGACCCATTTCCAGGGCGGTCATGCAGCCGATCAGGGTGAATGCCACCAACCCCAAGGCGTCCAGCGCCAAAAACAGTGAGCGCAGGCGGCGCATCAGCGGCGCGATAAAGATCGTCACCAGCGCCGCGACAGAGGTCAGCACCAGGTACTCCGGGTGCTTGACCCAGGTCAGCGGGTAGTGGCCGAGCAGCACATCGCGCACCGAACCACCGCCCAGGGCCGTCACGCAGGCGATGAGCACCACGCCAAACCAGTCCATGCCGCGCCGACCGGCGGACAAGGCGCCGGTCATGGCTTCGGCGGTGATGGCGATGAGGTAGAGCATCAACAGCATGATGGCGATCCTTGCAGGGAGGCCGGCAGTCTAATCATTTGCTGATGGCACCAAAAGGGGGCAAACGCTCTCCAACACTTGGATTTGCAAACCCCTCCCACATGTTCAGCAGTCGCCCGTTTTCAAGCCTTGATGAAATGCTTGCGGTAATGCTGCAACTCGGCGATCGACTCACGAATATCATCCAGCGCCAGGTGCGTGCTGCCTTTATGGAAGCTGTCTTTGACTTCCGGCGCCCAACGCGCAGCCAGCTCTTTAAGCGTCGATACGTCCAGGTTGCGATAGTGGAAGTAGCTCTCCAGCGCCTTCATATGCGTATAAAGGAAGCGACGGTCCTGGCAGATGCTGTTGCCGCAGATCGGCGACTTGCCCTTGGGCACCCATTTTTCCAGGAATGCGATGGTTTCGGCTTCGGCTTCGGCCATGCTGATGCGGCTGTCGCGCACACGCTGGGTCAGCCCGGAGTTACCGTGGGTGCGGGTGTTCCACTCATCCATGGTGGCGAGCACGGCGTCGCTGTGGTGGATGGCGATCACCGGACCTTCGGCCAAGGTGTTGAGGTTGCTGTCGGTAACAATCGTCGCCATCTCGATGATGACGTCGCTGTCGGGGTTCAGACCGGTCATTTCCAGATCGATCCAAATCAGGTTCTGTGGGTTTTGCATGGCTTGATTCTCTTGGCACCTTGGCGTAGCTGCGCAGTTTAGCAGGCGGGGCCGTGCTAGACTCGCGACCGTTTTACCCAACTTTTGCATTATCGACACGGAACACCAATGGCCAAACGCCAGCTCAACCGTCGCCAAAACTGGCGCATCGAAAAGATTCAAGGTGAACGCGCAGCGCGTGCCGCCAAACGTGAATCCTCCGCCGTGGAAGCGCTCGAGGGCGGCGACCTGGGCCCCGAACAAACGGGCCTGGTGATCGCGCACTTTGGTGTGCAAGTCGAAGTCGAGGCGCTGGAAGGCGAACTCGCAGGCTCGGTGTCCCGTTGCCACCTGCGCGCCAACCTGCCTGCGCTGGTGACCGGCGACAAAGTCGTGTGGCGCGCCGGCAACCAGGGCATCGGCGTGATCGTCGCCCAGTTGCCGCGTAGCACCGAACTGCGTCGCCCCGACAGCCGTGGCCAGCTCAAGCCGGTGGCAGCCAACGTCGACATGATTGTGATCGTGTTCGCACCGTTGCCCGAGCCCCATGCCAACCTGATCGACCGCTACCTGGTCGCGGCCGAACACGCCGGCATCCGCCCGCTGTTGCTGTTGAACAAATTCGACCTGATCGACGAGCAAAACGCCCCGGCGCTCAATGCGTTGCTGGCGGTCTATCGCACCCTGGGCTACCCGGTGCTGGAAGTGTCGGCCCATCACGGCAACGGCATGGAACAGCTGCAACAGCAGCTGGACGGGCGCATCAGCGTGTTTGTCGGCCAGTCTGGCGTGGGCAAGTCATCGCTGGTCAACAGCCTGTTGCCGGAAGTCGATACCCGCGTGGGGCCGCTGTCGGAGCTTTCCGGCCAAGGCACCCACACCACCACCACTGCGAGGCTGTTCCACTTCCCCGGTGGCGGCGAGCTTATCGACTCCCCGGGTATTCGTGAATTCGGCTTGGGCCACGTCAGCCGCAGCGATGTGGAAGCGGGCTTTATCGAGTTCAACGACCTGATCGGCACCTGCCGCTTCCGCGACTGCAAACACGACCGCGAACCGGGCTGTGCATTGCTCAAGGCCCTGGAAGATGGCCGCGTGCAACAGCAGCGGATGAACAGCTATCGGTCGATTATTGCGAGCTTGCCTGAGAGCAGTTATTGACGGTCAATTTCTTGATACACATAAACCACGGCGCTGAACGCCCTAGCCCATTGATTTAACAGGAGCGGGAATCAAGAATCCGGATCAACTGGGTGGCTCATACACACAAGCCAGCTTGTATTCAGATTTCCTGATGCCCATAATTGCTCCGTCACCAGCGAAAGCTGGCAGGAGTCTGGATCCTTTTCGGGGTTGATCCAGCGGCGCAGAAGGGGCGAAGCAAGCTCCGCTGCGTGTCGAATGAAGCCGCCTTCGGGCGGCTTTGCTTTTTGTGGGGAATTAACATTGGCTCTCTACTATCACCCCAAACAAGGCGACGTGCTGCTGTGTGACTTCACACGAGGTTTTGTTACACCGGAAATGCTGAAAATCCGCAAGGTTGTCCCACGCCTGTGCGCCGACGACATGCGAGGCGTAGTTAATGGTGTCAAAGCCTACCTGCCACTCTGACCGCCAATGAAAACGCCCCGAATGATTCGGGGCGTTTTGGTTTCTGCTGTAGAGAGATAAGTTACGAGGCCGGCGCAGGCACCGTAGGATCCTTCATCCCACCGTCATCAAACAGGTTCAGCTTCTGCCGCAACTCATGGGCCGGCAGTGGTTCCTGCTCAGGCGGCAGTGCGTTGGGGTCGGCCGGCACTTCGCCAGGGGCACCATCGCCCTGAGTCGGTACCGGTGGCGGTGGCTGGTCGCCTTCAATCGCACGCTGGGCTTTTTTGGTCAGCACCACGATATCGATACGGCGGTTGACCGGGTTGAACGGGTCTTTGGGATCAAATAACTGCGATGAGGCAAAGCCCACCACCCGTGCCACTTGTGGGTCCGGATAGCTGCCGGCCACCAGCGCACGGCGGGCGGCGTTGGCGCGGTTGGCCGAGAGTTCCCAGTTGCCGAAGTCGCCCTGGCCCGCGTAGGGCTTGGCGTCGGTATGGCCGCTGATGCTGATCTTGTTCGGTACCGCCTTGATGGTGTCGGCCATGGCCAGCAGGATGTCTTCAAAGTACGGCTTCAAGCGCGCACTGCCGGAATCGAACATCGGCCGGTTGGCGGCGTCCGTGATCTGGATGCGCAGCCCTTCGGGCGTGATCTCGAACGAAATCTGGTCCTTGAACTTCAGCAGTTGCGGGTTTTCCTCAACCTTGGTCTGCAACTCCTGCAGCAACAGTTCCAGGCGTTCCTGCTCGACCTGCTCGGCCATGGTTTCGACGGTATCGCGCTCAATCGGGATTTTTTCCTGGGGCGACTCAGTTTGCACTTCCGGGTTGATGGTGCGCTCTGGCGCCAGTTGCGGTGAACCGCCCAGATCGATGACAAATGGCGTACCGCTTTCCGAAAAGCCAATCGGGTCTTTGAAGTAACCGGCGATGGCGATCTTCTGTTCCGGTGTGGCGGTGGACATCAGCCACAGCACCAGGAAGAACGCCATCATCGCCGTGGCAAAGTCGGCAAACGCGATTTTCCAGGCACCACCATGGTGCCCCGCAGCGAAGCGCTTGACGCGCTTGATGATGATCGGCTGGTTGTTTTCCATGGCTTAGCGACCGCGAACCGCTTGTTCCAGCTCGGAGAAACTTGGGCGATGCTTGGGGTACAGCACCTTGCGCCCGAACTCCACGGCCAGCGATGGCGGCATCCCCGATGCTGATGCCACCAGGCACGCCTTGATCGCTTCGTAGAGGTTGACCTCTTCCTTGGCATCGTGGGCCAGGGAAGTAGCGAGCGGGCCGAAGAAGCCATAGGCCGCGAGAATACCGAAGAAGGTACCCACCAGCGCCGCACCCACGTGCATGCCGATGGCCGCTTGATCGCCCTCGCCCAAGGACGCCATGGTCACCACGATACCCAGCACCGCCGCGACAATGCCGAAACCGGGCATGCCATCGGCGATGCCGGTCACGGCATGGGAAGGATGCTCCAGCTCTTCCTTGAGGCTGAACAACTCCATGTCGAACAGGCCTTCCAGCTCGTGGGGAGCCATGTTGCCGGAGGACATGATGCGCAGGTAGTCACAGATATAAGCGGTCATGCGCTCATCTTTGAGCACGGCCGGGTACTTGGCGAAAATCGGGCTGGCGGCGGCGTCTTCGATGTCGCCTTCGATCGCCATCATGCCTTCGCGGCGGCTCTTGTTGAGGATCTCGTAGATCAGCCCCAGCACTTCCAGATAGAAGGTGTGGGAAAAACGCGAACTGAACATGCCCAGCGATTTCTTGATCACGTGCATGGTCATGTAGCCGGGGTTGGCCTGCAAGAATGCGCCAAACGCGGCGCCGCCGATGATCAGCACTTCGAAAGGTTGGATCAATGCGGCGATTTTACCGTGGGAGAGGACGTACCCTCCGAGCACACTTGCGATGACGACAATGATGCCGATAATTTTAGCCATAGGAGATGGGTACTTGCGCCGTCGGGTTCATGGACATAGTGGGTGCAGCAGAAAACTCTTGTTCTACTTATCGGCAAAACTGCGCCAGACTATAGCCCGTTAAGGCGAAAAGCCAATTCGGCCCGTTCCGGGTGTGTTGAACACAAGTGATGATCGCGCCCCAATCATGGCAATCGAAACGACAGTCCCAACGAACCGCCCCACCACCCTCGCCGCTTGGATCAAGCGCCTGGACGACGTGCTGCTGCCCGTTCCCCAGGCCAACCATGAGCGCGTGTGCAAAGCCATCCGCGACAGTCGCAGTTCATTGCGAGATATTGCCGAGCTGATGCAAAACAGCCCGGCGCTGGTGCTGAGCGTGATGCGCGAGGCCAACAGCCAAGCCCATGGGAGCCTGGCCGAGCCCGCCGAAAACCTCGAAGTAGCGCTTAACCGTCTCGGCCTCAAACGTGCCGAGGAGTTGCTGGCACGCCTACCTTCGGTGCCGGCTGGAGAAATCCCAGCCGCATTGCGCCAACTGCTGCTGGTCAGCCAGCACGCGTCCCAGCAAGCCAGCGGCTTGTTCGGCAGTCGCCTGGCGCGGCTATGGCAGGACATCCACTGGGGCAGCCTGCTGTTTCTGTCGCCACTGTGGCCGATGGCCGTCGCCTACCCCAAGCTTTTGGAGGAATGGGAGCTGCGGGTGATTCACAAGGGCCAGTCGGCGCGCCAGGTCGAGCAGGAACTGTTCGGTGTGCGCTTGCTGGACCTGTGCCTGGGCCTGACCGAAGCCTGGCACCTGCCGATCTGGGTTTCGCAGGGCTACAAGCTGCTGCTGGCCGAGCAACGCCTGCTGGTCAAGGCGCTGCACATTGCCCGCGAAGACGACGCCTTGCGCCACCAGCAATTGCTCGACGCCGACCCCAACCTGCGCCGCTGGCTGAACCAGCCAGCCAATACCGTGTTGCTGGCCAACGGCCTGGCGATGTCCGCCCAGGAATCCTGGACCTGCCCGCACACCGAACGCTGGCAATACCTCACCGCGCTATACCTGCAAGTGCCCTTGAGTGATGTGCAACAACAGGCGCACCAGCAGGCAGTCACGAGCGCCCGCACCACCTTGATGCCCGACCTCTGGCACCCGGCGCTGTCGCTGATCTGGCCGTGGCATGTGCAAAAAGTCCATCGCGGCTTGTTGCCCGCGCCGCCGCCCACGGCTGAAGCCCTGGCCGTATGGCGCACTCATTGCACCGAGTTGCTGGTCGAGCCGAGCCGCTTTGCCAACGCCATGCACCTGACCACCTGCGCCAAGCACGCCTTGGTTGCCAGTGGCATGCAGCGGGTGTTGTTGTTCATGGCCGATCGCGCCCTGAGCACCCTGCGCGTGCATCAGGCCGACGGTTTGCCCAGGGACGCCGCGCACCTGAGCCTGGATGTGGTCAACAGCACATTGCTGCAACGCCTTCTGGAAAAGTCCGCTCAGGTGCGTCTGACCCCCGACAACCATGCGCAGTTTTCCGCCCTGCTGCCGCCTATCCTGCGTCGCCTGTTTACGGGCGAGCACTTGCTGCTGCGTTCGCTGAGCTGCAATGGCCGCGTGGTGATGCTGGTAGTGGCGGACCAAGGCGGCGGACCATTCTCGGAAACCACCGTGCAGGCGTTCGGCAAAACCGCCCAATGCATCGAAAAAGCCCTGCACAGCTTTACCAACCGCAGCGCCTGATGCTTGCGCTACAATCAGCGGCCTTTATCACCAACATTTGTGCCCAGGAGACCTCACATGCCTGACTTCTCTGGCTTGCCGCTGGTGATCGAATCCAGTGACCTGCTCGCTCAACTGGATGCCGAGCACTTGATTCTGGTGGACCTCACCAGTGCCGCCCGCTACGCCGAAGGGCATATCCCCGGCGCGCATTTTGTTGACCCCAAGCGCACCCAACTGGGCCAGCCACCGGCACCCGGCTTGCTGCCGAGCAAGGCCGACCTGGAAAAACTGTTCGGCGAACTGGGCCACACCCCGGACGCGACCTACGTGGTCTATGACGACGAAGGCGGCGGCTGGGCCGGACGCTTTATCTGGATGCTCGACGTGATCGGTCACCAGAAATATCACTACCTCGACGGCGGCCTGCTGGCATGGCTGGAGGAAAAGTACCCACTCTCCATCGAAGTGCCCGCGCCGGCAGGCGGCCCCGTCAGCCTCACGTTGCACGATGGCCCCACGGCTACCCGTGAGTACCTGCAAAGCCGTCTCGGCGCGGCCGACCTGGGCGTCTGGGATGCCCGCGGCCCGCTGGAATATTCCGGCGAAAAAGTGCTCGCCGCCAAGGGGGGCCATATTCCCGGCGCGGTGAATTTCGAATGGACCGCCGGCATGGACAAGGCGCGCAACCTGCGCATCCGTCGCGACATGCCACAGGTCCTCGAAGAGCTCGGGCTGACCCGCGATAAAGAAATCATTACCCACTGC
The DNA here is from genome assembly GCF_023127755.1 of Pseudomonas sp. W2Aug9. Classification (NCBI taxonomy): domain Bacteria; kingdom Pseudomonadati; phylum Pseudomonadota; class Gammaproteobacteria; order Pseudomonadales; family Pseudomonadaceae; genus Pseudomonas; species Pseudomonas sp. W2Aug9. The sequence goes on from NZ_SPKL01000020.1 coordinate 126,347, forward strand.
CAGACTCACCACCGCTCTGGCTTCACCTACCTGGTGGCCAAGGCGCTCGGTTATCCACGAGTCAAAGGCTATGCCGGTTCCTGGGGCGAATGGGGCAACCACCCCGACACCCCCGTTGAGATTTAAGGTTTAAGGACAGTTATGAAAAAGCAGTTGTTTATCCTCAGCCAGTACTTGCTGCCACACCACTTGCTCTCGCGCCTGGCCGGCTGCATTGCCGAGTGCCGCGTGCGCTGGTTCAAGAACGCCTTCACCGCCTGGTTCGCCAAGCGCTATCAAGTGGACATGTCCCAGGCCCTGGTTGAAGACCTGAGCGCCTATGAGCATTTCAACGCGTTCTTCACCCGCGCCTTGAAAGACGGCGCCCGCCCGCTCGACCAGACTCCCGGTGCCGTGCTGAGCCCGGCCGATGGCGCCGTCAGCCAGCTAGGCCCTATCGAACATGGCCGTGTGTTCCAGGCCAAGGGCCACAGCTTCAGCGTGCTGGAATTGCTCGGTGGCGACGCGGCGCTGGCTGCACCGTTCATGGGAGGCGATTTTGCGACTATTTACCTGTCACCCAAAGACTACCACCGGGTGCACATGCCACTGGCCGGCACCTTGCGTGAGATGGTCTATGTGCCAGGTCGGATTTTCTCGGTCAACCAGACCACCGCCGAAAACGTACCGGAGCTGTTTGCGCGCAACGAGCGGGTTGTATGCCTGTTTGACACCGAGCGCGGCCCGATGGCCGTGGTGTTGGTGGGTGCGATGATCGTCGCGTCGATTGAGACGGTGTGGGCCGGGTTGGTAACGCCGCCCAAGCGCGAGCTGAAAACCTTCCGCTACGACGAAGCCGCACGTGCGCCGATTCATTTGGAAAAAGGTGCGGAGCTGGGCCGTTTCAAGCTGGGCTCGACCGCCATCGTGCTGTTCGGGCCGGATCAGGTGAAGTGGGCTGAAGAACTGGCAGCGGGTACGCCAGTGCAGATGGGCCAGGGTATCGCATTGCCGAAAGCCTGATATTGCTGGTGACATCCTATGTGGGAGCCGGGCTTGCCCGCGATAGCGGAGTGTCAGTCAACACATCATTGACTGAACTGCCGCTATCGCGGGCAAGCCCGGCTCCCACATTTTTGACTGTATTTCTACAGTGAGATCGGCTTATAACTGACCGTCGCGGTCGCGCAAGCCCAGCAGATACAACACGCCATCGAGCCCCAGCGTTGAAATCGCCTGTTTGGCCGACTGCTTGACCAACGGCTTGGCGCGAAACGCCACACCCAATCCTGCAATCGCCAGCATCGGCAAGTCATTGGCGCCGTCGCCGACCGCAATGGTCTGCTCCAGACGCAAGCCTTCCTTGTGCGCCAATTCCTTGAGCAGGTCGGCCTTGCGCTGCGCATCGACAATCGGCTCGACGGCCACGCCGGTCACTTTGCCGTCCACCACTTCCAGCTCGTTGGCGAACACGTAGTCAATGCCCAACTTCGCCTGCAACTGCTTGGCGAAGTAGGTGAAGCCGCCCGACAGGATGGCGGTCTTGTAGCCCAGGCGCTTGAGTTCGGCGAACAGGGTTTCGGCGCCTTCCGTCAGGCGCAGGGATGCGCCGATGGAGTCCAGCACGCTCACGTCCAGGCCCTTGAGCAACGCCAGGCGCTCCTTGAAGCTGGCACGGAAATCCAGCTCACCGGCCATCGCCCGCTCGGTAATCTCGCTGACTTGCTCGCCGACTCCCGCTGCCTTGGCCAGTTCGTCGATGACTTCGGCTTCGATCAGGGTGGAGTCCATGTCGAACACCGCCAAACGACGGTTGCGACGGAACAGCGAATCTTCCTGGAAGGCGATATCGACATTCAACTCCTGGGCCACGCTCAGGAATTCGGCCCGCAGCGCTTGCGCGTCAGCCGGTTCACCGCGCACAGAAAACTCGATGCAGCCCTTGCCTTTGTCGGCTGGGGTGTCCAAGGGCATACGACCCGACAGACGGTCAATGTGGTCGATATTCAATCCGTAGTGGGCCGTGATCGAGCTGACACGCTGCAATTGTTCAGCCGTTACCTTGCGAGTAAGCAACGTCACGATATGGCGTTTTTTGCCCTGGCCTTCTACCCAGTGCTGGTAATCGGCTTCGGACACGGGGGTGAAACGCACCTGTTGATCCAGCTTATAGGCCGTAAACAGGATGTCCTTGAGTACCGACGAAGCCTGTTCGGTGCTGGGGATCTCCACCAGGATGCCGAACGACAGGGTGTCGTGGATCACCGCCTGACCGATGTCGAGGATGTTCACACCACCCTGGGCCAGGACGCCGGTAATGGCCGCGGTGAGACCCGGCCGGTCTTCACCCGTGATGTTGATCAGGACAATTTCGCGCAAAGCGCACCCCCAGGCTGGAAAAAAACCGCATTCTACCCACTTTCAGTGACCATCGGGCACAGCCAGTGCTTTGCCGGTCATGGGCCTGTCGCTATACTGCGCGTCAACTTCACGGACCAAGAGCCGAGCGCAAGTGAACCGGCCCACGCCAGTAAAAACCGATAACTTCTTCCTGCTGATCTTCCGGGCACTGCGCCACCGCCGTGTACCGATCGCATTACGCATCGCCAGCCATAACGTGATCCTGGTCGCCTTGGCCCTGGTAATCTACGCCTGCGTGATGGGTTTGCAGTTCAAGCAGGCCATGCATGAGCAAGCCGACGCCCTGGGTGCGAGCCTGACGACCCAGACGGCCACCTCGGCGACTGAGTTGCTGGTGTCCAACGACATCCTCAGCCTCAACGTGCTGCTCAACAACCTGACCAAGAACCCGCTGGTAGCTCACGCCGCCATTTATAGCGTGGACAACCGGATCATGGCCGAAGCCGGGCAGCGCCCGAAGAACGGCTTGCTGGGTGAAGCCGAGGGCCTCTACCAGAGCAATATCACCTTTCAGGATGTGAAAGCCGGCCAACTGCGTATCAGCCTCGACATGCAGCAGTTCCAGCAGCCGATGACCATCAGCCTGCAAAGCATGGGTATCTTGAGCGCGATCCTGCTGGCCCTGGCCCTGGCCTTGAGCCTGCGCCTGGGGAGGCATATCTCCACACCGCTGATGCAACTGCGTATCTGGCTGCGGGATATCGACGAACACACCCCGGCCACTGATCGCCAGGATGAAATCGGCGACCTCGCGCGCCAGCTCCATACCAGCTTCGCTCCGGAGCCGAAAGCGCCTGAAGTCGAACCGGAACCCGAATACGACGATACCGACGACTACAGCGATGAGCCTGAGTTTGAAGTACGCGACCTGCGCGACCCGGGCTTTGACGAAAGCGCTCCGGTGGCCGGCCTCAAGCCTGCACCGCGCCATGTGGTCAAGGCCGAGGAAGACGAACTCGACGAGGAAGACCCCTTCGCCGACCTGCGCGATACCTCGGCCGTGGCCCCGGCCGCTGCGACAAAACCCGTTGCGGTGGTCAGAAATACCGAGCCGCAGCACAGTGCAGTACTCGCCGTGCAACTGGGCTCCCAGGAGCAGCTGCGCCGCCTGCCTCGTGCCCGGCTGACCGAACTGCTCGAACGCTACCGTGATTGTCTCGACCAGGCCGCCTCGCTGTACCAGAGCGAGCTGCACACGCTGAACGATGGCAGCACCCTGATGCTGTTCCACAGCGAAGACAGCGGCGAAGACTACCTGACCAATGCAATTTGCTGCGGCGAATTGCTGCGCGCGCTGGGCCATGCCCTGCAGATCGAAGTGGCCGACAGCGGCATTACCCTGCAATTGCAGCTTGGCTTGACCGTGGGTGATGACCTGTTCGGCATGAGCCAGATCGACCTGCTGCTCACCGAAATCGCCCAGGATGCCCTGGCCCTGTCCCAACACAGCCGCAACCTGCTGCTGGTGGAACGCAAGATCAGTGAAGACACGCTGATCCGCCAACGCGCACGTATCCGTCCGATTGCCAGCCCTGAAGGGGCCAGTTGCGTAGAGCGGCTGATGGAACCGTACCCCTCGATGCTCGAACGCCAGCTGGCGCGGATGCATGAGACCCGCAAGCCCTGAAATACCTACTGTGGAGTGATTCCCGCTCCCACAGTTGATCCTCAACATGACTCAAATCCTGCGCAAACAAAAAGGCCCGCTTATTCAGCGGGCCTTTTGTTTGGCTGCGATTCAGATCAGAACCTGAACACTTCCAGATCGGTACGAATCGGCGTAGCCATCGGCATCTTCGGCTTTTCCGGGGCTGCCGGTTTGGCTTGGGCTGGGGCCTGTTTACGCGGCTGCACCTCGGCAATCGGCGGCTGGTTCGCCAATGGCTTGAGCGCCACCGACAACTGCTGCGCCAAGTGCTGCAACAGCACACCCTGGGCCTGGACCTGAGAAGCGGTGGTGCCGGTATGTTCTTCCTGCAGGTGCACGATGCGGTTATCCCGTACTTGTCCGCGACGGTCGATCAGGCGCCACTGTGCATCCAGAATCGCCGGTTGCGATTTGCCGGAGTCGAGCCGCGTAATCGTCAGCAGCACCTGCACATCCGGAGTGAATCCCGATGGCCCTGGTGCCAGGACCACACGCTGGCTATCCAACTGCCCTGCAACCTGACGCAACATCAGTTGATTGATATCGGACGACAAGCTGCCCGCCCAACGACCATCAGTGGAACCTTGAAGGCTGCCGTCGTTCTGACGTTGCAGCAGGGTTTCGCGTTGCAGGTAATCGGCAACGACTACCGGACCGAGCAATACCGCCATGCCAGCCGTTTGGGCTGGCTGAGCCGGGCTACCGCTGTCCAGCTGGTACAGCGACACCGGTTGGTGCGTGCTGCAACCCGCCAGCCCCAAAAGGCCAGCGAGCATCAAAAATAGAGGAAGGCGTGGAGCAGTCATCATCCCATCCAAGTGGCTGCCACAAGGCGAACCACAATGTAATACTAAAAATAACCTGAACACGCTCGGCCACGCCGGCGCTGGAAAGGCCATATCATCCGTGAATATGCGCCATGACTCCAGCGCGAAAGCATCGATCTACAGGTTAAATCGTAGATCGAGTGCTCTAGTACGCCTTAAACCGGCGTTTCTACCAACAAGGCATCCACTCGCTGGAAACCTCTAGGCAGTTTGTTACCGCGTCGACCACGCTCGCCCTTGTAGTGTTCAAGGTCGTCTGGGCGCAATGACAACGTGCGCTTGCCGGCCTGGAGCACCAGGGTAGAGCCTTCCGGGACCACGGCGATGTCTGTTACGTACTCTTCGCGACTGGCCACCCGGTCACCGGGGATCCCGATAATCTTGTTGCCCTTGCCTTTGCCCAACTGCGGCAGATCGCTGATCTTGAACACCAGCAAACGCCCTTCGGTGGTCACCGAAGCCAACCAGTTGCTTTCACGATCATCCACCGGCCTTGGCAGGATCACCTTGGCGTTGTTCGGCAGGCTCAACAGCGCCTTGCCCGCCTTGTTCTTGGCTTGCAGGTCTTCACCCTTGACCACGAAACCGTAACCAGCGTCAGAGGCGATGACGTACAGCGAATCATCGTCCGGCAGCAGCACGCACTCGAAATTCGCCCCCGGTGGCGGCGTGAGGCGTCCGGTCAACGGCTCGCCCTGCCCCCGTGCGGACGGCAGGGTGTGGGCCGGCACCGAATAACTCCGCCCGGTCGAGTCGATAAACACCGCGAACTGATTGGAGCGCCCGGCGGCGGCGGTCTTGAAGCCATCACCGGCTTTGTACGAAAGGCCGGTGGCGTCAATATCATGCCCTTTGGCGGAACGAACCCAACCCTTTTCCGACAAAACGACGGTAATTTTCTCGTTAGGCAACAACTCAGTTTCTGTCAGAGCCTTGGCTTCAGCACGCTCGACGATCGGCGAACGACGGTCGTCGCCATAGGTTTCGGCGTCTTTGATCAGCTCACTGCGTACCAGCTTCTTGAGCTTGGCTTCGCTGCCCAGCAGCGCTTGCAGCTTGGCTTGTTCCTTGAGCAACGCGTCTTGCTCGTCACGCAGCTTCATTTCTTCCAGGCGTGCCAATTGGCGCAAGCGCGTATCGAGGATGTAGTCAGCCTGGATTTCGCTCAGCTCGAAACGCGCAATCAACTCGGCTTTCGGGTGCTCGGCGGTGCGGATGATATGGATCACTTCATCCAGGTTGAGGTAGGCAATCAGCAAGCCGTCCAACAGATGCAGGCGGCGCTCGACCTTGTCGAGGCGAAACTGCAGGCGGCGGCGCACGGTCTGTACGCGAAATTCCAGCCACTCCACCAGCAGGTTGCGCAGGTTCTTCAACTGCGGCTTGCCATCCAGGCCGATGATGTTGACGTTGACCCGGTAGCTGGACTCCAGGTCGGTGCTGGCGAACAGATGCTGCATCAGCACTTCATGATCGACCCGGCTGTTGGTCGGGATGATCACGATACGGCACGGGTTCTCGTGGTCGGACTCATCACGCAGGTCGGCAACCTGGGGCAGTTTCGACGGCTTGGCCTGCATCAACGCGGCAATCTGCTCCAGCACCTTGGCACCGGACACCTGGTGCGGCAGCGCGGTGACAATAATGTCGCCATCTTCGATATGGTACACGGCGCGCATACGCACCGAGCCCTTGCCGGTTTCGTACATCTTCAGCAGGTCGGCGCGCGGCGTGATGATTTCCGCTTCGGTCGGGTAATCCGGGCCCTGGATATGTTCACACAACTGCTCGACCGTGGCCTTGGGCTCGTCCAGCAGGCGCACGCAGGCAGTGGCAACTTCGCGCAGGTTATGCGGCGGCACATCAGTGGCCATACCAACGGCGATACCGGTGGTGCCATTGAGCAGGATATTCGGCAAACGTGCTGGCAATACCAGGGGTTCGTCGAGGGTGCCGTCAAAGTTCGGCCCCCAGTTCGCCGTGCCCTGGCCCAGCTCGCTGAGCAGCACTTCGGAATAACGCGACAGCCGCGCTTCGGTGTAACGCATGGCGGCGAAGGACTTGGGATCATCCGGCGCACCCCAGTTGCCCTGCCCGTCCACCAGCGTATAGCGATAGCTGAATGGCTGGGCCATCAGCACCATGGCTTCATAACACGCCGAATCGCCGTGGGGGTGGAACTTGCCGAGTACGTCACCGACGGTACGCGCCGACTTCTTGTGCTTGGAATCAGCGTCCAGGCCCAGCTCACTCATGGCGTAGATGATGCGCCGTTGCACGGGCTTAAGGCCGTCGCCGATATGCGGCAGGGCACGGTCCATGATCACGTACATGGAGTAGTTGAGGTAGGCATTTTCGGTGAAGTCAGCCAGCGACCGGCGCTCTACGCCATCTAAGCTGTCTGCGAGGATGTCACTCATGCGGGCCTCATCATTGTTGGGTAACGCGCAGCGGAACTGCCGCTGCGCCGGGTCAATTGAAAAAACGGCTGGCTCATGGCTGGGCGCTCCAGCCACCGGCAGGGGCGGCGAAACGATAGACCACGGGGCGTTTTTCACCATCGGCGCGGGGGCCGAAATTGTTGTCTATACCGATCCATGCACCGTCGGCGTCCAACAGCAGGGCTTCGGCCAGGCCGTAAGGCTGTGGATAACGCCGCTGCGGCGTCAGGGTCTCTTCAGCAAACGACCAACACAGCTCAACCTTGGCCGTGACTGTGTCGCGTCGGCAAATCTGGAACGCATTGCGCTCCAGGGTAAACAGCTTGCCATTGAACAGCGCCAGGTCGGCAAAGTCATTGGACACTGCCTTGGCGTTGGTAAACTGCGCCGGTTGCACTTCCTGCCCGGCCTCGCTCAACAACACGCACCGGCCATCGCAATCCCATACGCTCTGCCCGCGCTTGATCGAGATCAGGCCGCGACGCTCACGCTCGGCGGCCAGCCAGATCTGGTTGCCTTCGGGGTTCACCGCCAGGCCCTCGAACAAGGCATTGAAGTGCAGCAACATGCCACTGGCCCGCGCCTCACGCACCATGCCCGGGGCGATTTTCAACCACTCGGGCGCGCCCGTCGCAGGTACCTGCAGCACTGCAGCATGGGCTTCGCTGACAATGTAGCGGTTACCTGCGGCATCACAGCTGATGCCCTCGAAATCCAGGTCACCACCGCGAATGAACGACGCGGCCTTGGTGCGTGAACGCAGCCCCCAGGGCAAACCCGACTCGGGCACGGGCGGCACGTCAATCTTCAGAGCTTCGGCGTTCCAGGTCGGTGCACGGGTATCCAGGCGGTAGATCTGATCATCATCGCGGTCGGAAACCGTCCACAGTTCTGCGCCACACAACGCCAGGCCCGACAGGTTACCGCCGCGCATGCCGTCCACCGGGTGCTCGGATACCAGCTGCAGCTCTGCCACGCCGGCGGCAAACACGTGGGGAGTTGCCAGTGCGCTCAACATCAGCATCGCCAGGGCGAAGCCTGTGCGCATCAGCCCAGAACCTCGGCCAGGTTGCCCTTGGATTCCAGCCAGGCTTTGCGATCCGGCGCACGCTTCTTCGCCAGCAGCATGTCCATCATTTCCGAGGTGCCGGCGAAATCTTCCAGGGTCAGTTGCACCAGGCGCCGGGTATTGGGGTCCATGGTGGTTTCGCGCAACTGCGGCGGGTTCATTTCACCCAGGCCCTTGAATCGCGTGACCTGTGGCTTGCCGCGTTTTTTCTCGGCCACCAGCCGATCAAGGATGCCATCGCGCTCGGCTTCGTCCAGGGCGTAGAAAATCTCCTTGCCCAAATCGATGCGGTACAGCGGCGGCATGGCGACGTAGACGTGACCGGCATCCACCAATGGGCGGAAATGCTGCACGAACAAGGCGCACAACAACGTAGCAATGTGCAGGCCGTCGGAGTCGGCGTCGGCGAGGATGCAGATCTTGCCGTAGCGCAGCTGGCTCATGTCCGCCGCGCCAGGGTCGACACCGATAGCGACAGCGATATTGTGCACTTCCTGGCTGGCGAGCACTTCGCTGCCGTCGACTTCCCAGGTGTTGAGGATCTTGCCGCGCAACGGCAGGATCGCCTGGAACTCTTTGTCCCGCGCTTGTTTGGCGGAACCGCCGGCAGAGTCACCTTCCACCAGGAACAGCTCGGAACGCATCGGGTCCTGCCCGGCGCAGTCGGCCAGTTTGCCGGGCAATGCCGGGCCCTGGGTGATGCGCTTGCGCTCGACTTTCTTGCTGGCCTTCAGGCGACGACCGGCGTTGTTGATCGCCAGCTCCGCCAGGGCCAGGCCCAGTTCCGGGTGCTCGTTGAGCCACAGGCTGAAGGCATCCTTGACCACACCGGAGACAAATGCCGCCGCCTCACGGGACGACAGGCGCTCTTTGGTCTGGCCGGAGAATTGCGGCTCCTGCATCTTCATCGACAGCACGAACGCGATGCGCTCCCACACGTCTTCCGGCGCCAGCTTCACGCCGCGCGGCAACAGGCTGCGGTATTCGCAGAATTCGCGCATGGCATCCAGCAAGCCTTGGCGCAAACCATTGACGTGGGTGCCGCCCTGGGCGGTGGGGATCAGGTTGACGTAGCTTTCCTGTACGCTGTCGCCACCTTCGGGCAACCACAGCAGGGCCCAGTCGACGGCTTCCTTATTACCCGCCAGGCTGCCGCAGAACGGCTCGTTGGGCAGGCGTTCGAAGTCGCTGACGGAGTCTTCCAGGTAGGAGCGCAGGCCATCTTCGTAATGCCATTCGACCTTCTCGCCGGTGCCTTTGTCTTCAAAGCTGACCAGCAGGCCGGGGCACAATACGGCCTTGGCCTTGAGCACATGCTTGAGGCGGCTGATGGAGAATTTCGGCGAATCGAAGTATTTGGGGTCCGGGGCGAAGTACACGCTGGTGCCGGTGTTGCGCTTGCCAACGGTGCCAACCACTTCCAGGTCGGTGGCTTTATAGCCATCGGCGAAGGTCATCTGGTACTCGTTACCGTCGCGCTTGACCTTGACCCGCACTTGCGTCGACAGGGCGTTGACCACCGAAATACCCACGCCGTGCAAACCACCGGAGAACTGGTAGTTCTTGTTGGAGAACTTGCCGCCGGCGTGCAGTTTGGTGAGGATCAGCTCGACGCCCGACACGCCCTCTTCCGGGTGAATGTCCACCGGCATGCCGCGACCATCGTCGGACACTTCAAGGGAGTGATCGGCATGGAGGATGACTTGTACCGACTTCGCGTGCCCGGCCAAGGCTTCGTCGACGCTGTTGTCGATGACTTCCTGGGCAAGGTGGTTCGGCCGGCTGGTGTCGGTGTACATGCCGGGGCGTTTGCGCACCGGGTCGAGGCCCGAGAGGACTTCGATGGCGTCGGCGTTATAAGAGCTAGCGCTGGGAGTGGCCATGGGGTCTCGTCGTGAGTCGTTCGATTAAAAAGTGACCTGCGATTTTTTACAGTGACGAAAAATCGAAGGATTGATACTGATCTGCGCCAATGCCGGCAAAACTCAACAAGGCCGGCAGTTGCTCGGCGAACCCTTGGTAACCATGATCGCCACCGGCCTGGATGCGCAAGGCACAGGCTCGGTAATACGCTTGGGCGAGGCGATAATCCAGGGTTTCGTCCCCGGTCTGCAACCACACCTGATACCGCCCTGCATCCTGCGGCGCCGGTACTTCCAGCTCGGCCAGCGCTGCGACGTGATCATGGGTCAACTCCCAGGTCTCATCGGTGTAGAGGTTCTTCTGGGTGCCCAGGTAACCGTCGAACATCCGATGGGGGCTGACCGCCGGGTTGACCAGCAGCGCCTTCAGGCCATGGCGTTCGGCAAGATGGGTTGCATAGTAGCCGCCGAGTGAGCTGCCGACCAGCAGCGGCCGCCCCAGTTGGTCAATGGCCTGCTCCAATTGCAGAATCGCCTGACGCGGGTGGTGATGCAGGGCCGGCACACGCAAACGGTCGGACAGGCCAAGCTTGCCCATTACGGTGATCAACTGGCTGGCCTTGTTGGAGGCTGGCGCACTGTTGAAGCCGTGGATATACAGGATCGAAGCGGACATGCCGGGCTCTCCGTGCTTGGGCCAAAGAGGCGCAGTTTACAGGGATCGGAGTGAGGTGTGAGCACCCGATCTTCCAGACACCGCAGAACCCATGTGGGAGGGGGCTTGCTCCCTCCCACATTTGATCAGTGTTTGCAGGTCTTAATAGCCGTTGCTGCCGTAGTCGACGGTAAACGCGAAGTCCCGAAGCCGCTCTACCCCCGTCTCCAACCGCCCGTCGGCATACAGGCGCAGCCAGCGATACCCCGGCGCTTGCTCGCTGACCTGGAAATCCTCGCTGCCCGGCTCGAACTGGATGCAGGTAGACGGTGAGGCCAGCAACCGCACGCCGTTGCGCTCGCGGTCGATTTCCTGATGCACATGCCCCCAGAGCAGCGCCTTGACCTGCGGGAAGCGGTCAAGCACGGCAAACAGCGCCTCGGGATTGCGCAGGCCGATCGGCTCCATCCACGCACAGCCGATGGACACTGGATGATGGTGCAAGCACACAAGATGATGGCGGCTGGGCGCCTCGCTCAGGGCCTGGGCAAGCAATTGCAGTTGCGAATCCTGCAGGTAACCGGGCACCGAACCCGGTACCGCGGAGTCCAGCAGGGTTATGCGCCAGTTGCCCACGTCCACCACGGGCTCGAGCAAGTCGCTTTGCACAGCGGCCTCGGCCATGACCTGCGGCTCGTCATGATTACCCGGGATCCAGCGCGCCGGCGCACCGATGGGCGCGGTCATGTTCCGAAATAGCTGGTACGACGCCAGTGTGCCGTCCTGGGACAAGTCGCCCGTCGCCAGCACCAGGTCAATACGCGGCTGTTGCTCGTGCACCAAGTCGATCACGCTTTGCAAGCTTGCACGGGTGTTCATGCCCAGCAGCGTACCGCCCGCTTCGGCAAACAGATGGCTGTCGGACAATTGCACCAACAACGCAGCATCAGGGTTCATGGTGGGTACGCGAGGCAAGGCGCTCTCCCTGGCAATCACAGGCATGGATAATTTGACGATTATGCTAGGGCAGGACTCAAAGAGGAAACCTGAGAAACAGGCTCAATTCACATCTAGCGCACCACTTCGAACTCATGGCCCAGGGCCAGGCAGTGGCTCAGCCATTCACCGAGGAACACATTGAGCTGTGCTTTCTCATCGGGTTGGTGCATGAACACATTCGGGTAAGGATAGATGCTGCGAAAGCGTCGCGCATGTTCGGCACTGATCACTTCGGCCATACGTGCGTCGTGGTACACCTGCACTTCAAGTTGCGGCACCGGCAGCCAGGGCAGGCTGTGTTCCTGGCGTACGCGCAGGGTGGTGGTGTACGGGCAATTGACGATGACTTCCAGGGTCAGCACACCAAGCATCTGGTCGCCATGGGTCACGGCGATACGCCGCGCCTCGGGAGTGTGGCGCATGTCGGGAAGCAGGCGCATCAGCCGCGCATAATTGGCCTCGCAGGCGGCTTGCAGCCCGATCAGGTCAACTCGATAACGTTCCCGTGCCTTTACTGCCATAGCCCCCTCACTTCCGCGCGGTTAAGCGCAAGCCATTGCAGGGCGATGATGCTGGCTGCATTGGAAATTTTGCCGTCGCGCACCGCTTGCAGGGCGTCTTCGAATGCCCAGACGGTGACGCGGATATCTTCTGCCTCTTCTTCCAATCCATGGATGCCACCAGCACCCGTGCCGTCGCAACGGCCCAGGTACAGGTGGACAAATTCGGTACTGCCGCCGGGCGACGGGAAGTACTTGGTGATCGGCCACAGCGCGGAGAACGTCAACCCAGCTTCCTCCTCGGCCTCGCGGTGTGCAACCTCCTCCGGTTGCTCATCCTTGTCAATCAGGCCGGCGACCATCTCTACCAACCACGGGTTGCCGGCGCGGCCCATGGCGCCCACGCGGAACTGTTCGATCAGCACCACCTCGTCACGTTGCGGGTCGTAGGGCAGCACGCACACAGCGTCATGGCGAACGAAGACTTCGCGGCTGATCACGCGGCTCATGCCACCGTCGAATTTCTCGTGGCGCAGTTGCACGTGATCGAGCTTGTAGAAGCCCTGGTAGCTATTGTCGCGCTGAACGATCTCGATCTTGTTCGGCGTGGACTTCGCGGTGCCCGTCATGTGTTTCCTCTCTTTGACAAGGAGTGTGCTTGTGCAATTGGCGCCATCCTAACGCGCCGTTGCCCGTTGATGCAGCCCCTTTCCGGTTGCCGGGACCGGCGGCGGACGTCAAACTCTCCCCCATCAGTCTAGTGGCGAACTGACTGCCTTGTTGGCAGTCCAAGCGCTACTCTTTTCGCTTTCCATCGATTTACGAAGGACACACATGTCGCTTTTCAAAATCGCCTCCATGGCCTGTATTGCCTTGACCCTGGGTGCTTGCCAGAGCCTGTTCCAACCCGGCCAGCTCAAGCCGCTGGACGTCACGACCGACAAGTCGGAACAGATCAAGCCTGGCTGTGATAGCCCGGACTGCCCACTGGTGAACATCGATACCGTGCACTTCCCCGCCGACCCGCAACTCGACAGCCTGGTGGAACAGCGCCTGCTGCAGATGACCCGCACTACGCCTGGCGCCAGTGTGCCTGCCACGCTCAATGCCTATCGAGACAAGTTCCTGCGCGAATCCGCGGACCGCCACAGCATGTATCTGCAAGCCAAGGTACGCGAGCAACATGACGCACTGGTGATCGTTGAAGTGTCCAGCTACCTCGACACCGGCGTCGCTCATGGTGAGCCGGGCCGTGGTTTCATCAACTATTCACGCCTGCTGCACAAGGAGTTGAGCCTGGCCGACATGTTGCTGCCGGGCCAGGAGCAGGCATTCTGGAACACCGCGAAAGTTGCGCATAACAGTTGGTTGATCAACACCAAGATGGACCGCGATCCGGAGTTCCTGAAGAACTGGCCATTCCAGAAAACCCCGAACGTGGCCTTGACCAGTGGTGGCGTAGTACTCAAGTACAACGTTGCGACCATCGCCCCTTACGCACAGGGGCTGATCGAAATTACCATCCCCTATACGCGCCTCACGGGTGTGATCAAGCCTGAACTGATGCCTTCACGCCACTAACCCGGCCCAGAATCAACTGCAACAGCCCTGCCAGCAGCAATGCCGGCAGGGTCGCACCGACCACGCCGAACAGCGGCGCAAACACTGAGCCGATCAGCAGCAGGAAGTTCTGGTATTGCGCCAAGGGTGCAAAACAGGCAATCAAGGTACAGACCAGGCCAATGGCCAACGCCAGGTGCTCGACTTTCATACGCAACAGCATCCCACTGGACACCGCCGCCGAGTGAATATCGGCAAAGGCGTTTTCCGACTCATCGAGCAGAATCAACAGCAGCGGAATGCCGAGCCCGGCGCCCGCCAGTGCCAGCAGCCAAATCCCCCATTTGCGCAGGATTTGCCGTACAAACGTCAGCGGGCCACTGACCGCCCAAGGGTGTGATCTCTAAGGGGCACTTGTTGTTTGGGAGATCGCTATCGCGGGCAAGCCCGCTCCCACAGGGGACCGGCTGTGGACACAAAAATTGTCTACAACTCGATCAACTGTGGGAGCCGGGCTTGCCCGCGATGACGGCCGTGCAGGCACCGCCGACTCGGGATCAGACCTTCTTGTAGAGCTGACTGCCTTCGCGCTTGAACCGCTCCGCCTGCTCGGCCAACCCCTTGGCCACGTCCACATCCACCGCTTCAATACGCTGGTTGGCCGCATACTCACGCACTTCGTGAGTCACCTTCATCGAACAGAATTTCGGCCCGCACATGGAGCAGAAATGCGCCACCTTGGCCGACTCCTTCGGCAGCGTTTCGTCGTGAAACGCCCGTGCGGTGTCTGGGTCCAGGCCGAGATTGAACTGGTCTTCCCAACGGAATTCGAAGCGTGCCTTGCTCAAGGCGTTATCGCGAATCTGCGCACCCGGATGGCCCTTGGCAAGGTCTGCGGCGTGTGCGGCGATCTTGTAGGTGATGATCCCGGTCTTCACATCATCCTTGTTCGGCAAACCCAGGTGTTCCTTGGGCGTGACGTAGCAGAGCATGGCGCATCCGAACCAGCCGATCATCGCCGCGCCGATACCTGAAGTGATGTGATCGTAGCCCGGCGCGATGTCGGTGGTCAGCGGGCCGAGGGTGTAGAACGGCGCCTCGTCGCAGCACTCCAGTTGCTTGTCCATGTTCTCCTTGATCAACTGCATCGGCACATGGCCGGGGCCTTCGATCATGGTCTGCACGTCGTGCTTCCAGGCGATCTTGGTCAACTCGCCCAGGGTTTCCAGCTCGCCGAATTGCGCAGCGTCGTTGGCATCGGCCACCGAACCCGGGCGCAGGCCGTCCCCCAGGGAGAAGCTGACGTCATAGGCCTTCATGATTTCGCAGATTTCTTCGAAATGCGTGTAGGCGAAGTTTTCCTTGTGGTGGGCCAGGCACCACTTGGCCATGATCGCGCCGCCACGGCTGACAATGCCGGTCACGCGGTTGGCAGTCAGCGGTACGTAACGCAGCAACACGCCGGCGTGGATGGTGAAATAGTCCACACCCTGCTCGGCTTGCTCGATCAGGGTGTCGCGGAACAACTCCCAGGTCAGGTCCTCGGCCACGCCGTCGACTTTTTCCAGGGCCTGGTAGATCGGCACGGTGCCAATTGGTACGGGCGAGTTACGGATGATCCATTCGCGGGTTTCGTGAATATGTTTGCCGGTGGACAAGTCCATGATGTTGTCCGAACCCCAGCGGATCCCCCAGGTCATTTTCGCCACTTCTTCTTCAATGGACGAACCCAAGGCGCTGTTGCCGATATTGCCGTTGATCTTCACCAGGAAGTTACGGCCGATGATCATCGGTTCCAGCTCGGTGTGGTTGATGTTGGCCGGGATAATTGCGCGGCCGCGGGCGATTTCTTCGCGCACGAATTCAGGCGTGATGATTTTCGGAATGCTGGCACCAAAGCTGTGCCCGGCATGTTGTTGCTTGAGCAGGCCGGCTGCACGGGCTTCTTCGAGCTTCATGTTTTCGCGGATGGCCACGTATTCCATCTCGGGCGTAATGATGCCTTTTCGTGCGTAGTGCATCTGGCTGACGTTGGCACCGGCCTTCGCCCGACGCGGGTTTTGCAGGTGGGCAAAGCGCAGGTAGGCCAGGTCCGGGTTATCCAGGCGTTCCTGGCCGTATTTGGAACTCAGGCAGGACAACCGCTCGGTATCGCCACGCTCTTCGATCCACGGCGAGCGCACATCAGCCAGGCCTTTGCGCACATCGATGATGACGTTGGGGTCGGTATAGGGGCCGGAGGTGTCGTAAACCACCACAGGGGCGTTGATTTCGCCGCCAAACTCGGTGGGGGTCACATCCAGGCTGATTTCCCGCATCGGTACGCGGATGTCGGGGCGCGAGCCCTGCACGTAGATTTTCTGCGAGCGGGTAAACGGCTGCACGGAGCCGGAGTCGACCTTGGCCGATTCACTCAGGTGCACAGTATTTTTTGGTTTTGTACTTTTTATCTCAGTGCTCATCACGGGCTCTCCAACTGATCCAGGCGGTGGATTTTTGTCGGAGCGAACCTGTGACGGATGGACGCACTGAAATCAGTGCTGTGCTTGGCGCACGAGGGCTGTTCGATTGTCGAACAACATCCCGGACGAAGCACAAGAGGACTCGCCGGGTGACGAGAAATCTTGTTCCCTACGCAGGCGCTAACCTGATCAGGTTCAACGGGATCCGGTATTTACCGATCTCAGCCTTCCAACAAGGCACCCCGACAAGAACGCGGCCAGTCTAGACCATGGCGTGGGCAAATTGCCAATAGCGGTGCATTCAGCGTGATGAATGGCGTGATCGTGGGATTGTTGTGCGCAGGTCCGGCAACTACACTCGGGCACTGCTTCAAGGCTTGACGCCAGGAATGGCCAGCCTTAGCCTTGAGCGCTAAATTATTGCCGTAATATTTAAATTAGGGATCGCCTCATGCTGCGCAAACTTTCACTGGCTCTTGCCGTGTCTTGTGCGACCAACGGACTGGTCTGGGCAGCTGAAGCGCCCTTGTCCACCAACACCGATCTGGTCAGCGTTTATCAGGAAGCGGCGAGCAACAACGCCGACCTGGCCGCTGCCCGCGCTCAATATGGCGCGCAAAAAGAGGTGGTGCCCCAGGCGCGCGCAGGCTTGCTGCCGAACCTGTCGGCCGGCGCCGACAGTAACAATGTGCGCACCCAGATCGACCAGCCCGCCGCCACGGCCAACCGTGACGCCCACTCCTGGCGCGCTACCCTGAGCCAGCCGCTGTTCCGCGCCGATCGCTGGTTCCAGTTGCAAGCTGCCGAAGCCGTCAACGAGCAAGCCTCGCTGCAACTGTCGGCCAGTGAGCAGAACCTGATTTTGCAAAGTGCCGAGAGCTACTTCGCCGTGCTCCGTGCCCAGGACAACCTGGCGTCGACCAAGGCCGAAGAAAATGCCTTCAAGCGTCAGCTCGACCAGTCCAATGAGCGCTTCGATGTGGGCCTGTCGGACAAGACCGACGTGCTGCAATCCCAGGCCAGCTACGACACCGCCCGGGCCAACCGCATCGTGGCCCAGCGCCAGGTAGACGACGCTTTCGAAGCGCTGATTACCCTGACCAACCGCCAATACAACTCGATCCAGGGCATCGTCCATACGCTGCCGGTGCTGCCGCCGGCGCCGAACGACGCCAAGGCCTGGGTCGAAACCGCCGGGCGTCAGAACCTCAATCTGCTGGCCAGCAATTACGCCGTGACCGCCGCCGAAGAAACCCTCAGGCAGCGCAAGGCCGGCCACTTGCCGACACTCGATGCGGTCGCGCAATACGAAAAAGGCGACAACGACGCCCTGGGGTTCAGCAACCCGAATCAGTTGCCTATCCCGTACGGTGGCGATGTGTCGCAACGCACCATCGGCCTGCGTTTGAACATCCCGATCTACAGCGGCGGCCTCACCAGTTCGCAAGTGCGCGAATCCTATTCACGCCTCGACCAGTCCGAGCAACAGCGCGAGGGCCTGCGCCGCCAGGTGGTGGAAAACACCCGCAACCTGCACCGTGCAGTGAACACCGACGTGGAGCAGGTGCAGGCACGCCGCCAGTCGATCATTTCCAACCAGAGCGCGGTAGAAGCCACGGAAATCGGTTATCAGGTGGGCACGCGCAACATCGTCGATGTGCTGGACTCACAGCGCCAGTTGTATGCGTCAGTGCGTAACTACAACAACAGCCGCTACGACTACATCCTCGACAACCTGCGCTTGAAACAGGCCGCGGGCACCCTGAACCCAGGGGACCTGCAAGACCTGGCGCGCTACCTCAAGGCCGACTACAACCCGGACAAGGACTTCCTGCCGCCGGACCTGGCCAAGGCCGCTGCCGAACAGCTCAAAGCCCGCCCGGGATATTAAATACACCGCCAAACCAATGTGGGAGGGGGCTTGCTCCCGATAGCGCTGTGTCAGTCGCCCAATAGGTTGGCTGACCCACTGCCATCGGGAGCAAGCCCCCTCCCACATTTGATGGGCGCTGGGTCAGTGAGCGATCAATCTTTCCAAACCGTCCAAAAGGCGTTTTAACGCACCCTGGTTGGCCTGCATCACTTTCAACCCCGCCTGCGCCATCCTGCGCGCATCCTGCGGCAGTTCGAACAATTGGCGCACCGCTTCGGCCAAACCGTCTGCATCATCCACCTCTCGCAACGCCCCGGCGTCGCGCATCATCGTGCTGATTTCGAGGAAGTTGAACAGGTGCGGCCCCATGATCACAGGCTTACCCAAAGCCGCCGGCTCCAGCGGGTTGTGCCCGCCGGTCGGCACTAGGCTGCCGCCCACAAAGGCACTGTCGGCCAGGGCGTAGAGAAACAGCAGCTCACCCATGGTATCGCCGAGCAGCACCGAGGTTTGCTCGGTGACCGGCTCACCGCTGGAGCGACGCACCGTGGCAAACCCTTGTTGCACACTCAGCTCGAACATCGGGCCGAAGCGCTCCTGGTGGCGCGGCACCAGAATCAGCAACGCGTTGGGATAGCTCGCCAGCAATTGGCGATGGGCAGCCAACACCACTTCGTCTTCACCTTCATGGGTACTGGCGGCGATCCACACTGGCCGGTCGCTGGCGCCCCACTGTTCACGCAGGTCAGCGGCGCGGACCGTCAATTGGGGGTCGATGGTCAGGTCGAATTTGATCGAGCCAGTCACCTCCACCGTTTCAGGCCGTGCGCCCAGACTGCGAAAGCGCTCCGCCTCGGTTTGCGTCTGCACGGCGAACAGGCTCATTTGCGCCAGCATCGGCGCCGTCAGCTTGGCGAACCGGGCGTAGCCCTTGGCCGAACGCGCCGACAACCGTGCATTGGCCAGCGCGACCGGGATACCGCGTTGAGCGCAGGCATGGATATGGTTGGGCCATAGCTCGGTTTCCATGATCACCGCCAGCTTGGGCTGCACACGGTCGAGAAAACGCTTGGCGGCGCAAGGCAAGTCGTAGGGCAAGTAGCAATGCTGGATGCGCGGCTCATTGGCGAACAACGCCTGGATACGCTCGGAACCGGTAGGCGTCATGCAGGTGACAGTGATCGGCAGTTGCGGATACCGCGCCAGCAAAGCGCGAATCATCGGCGCGGCGGCAATGCTTTCGCCCACCGAAACGGCGTGCACCCAGATGCCGCCGGGGCGCATCACCGGCAAGCCATAGGAAAACCGTTCGCCCACACGCTTGGCATAGGCCGGTGCCTTGCGCGCGCGCAGCCATAAACGTAAGGCCACCAACGGCAGCGCCAGGTAAAACAGACAGCTGTAGAGAGTTCTATTCATGGCGGCGGAGTTTATCGGCTTTTTCAGTCGATCGCCTGCAAGCACTCGGCAAATCGTTTGGCCAGGAAGCGAGCGGCGGGCCCCAGATGCTCATCGCGCCTCCATACCAGTTCCACGACCAGCGCCGGCGGTGTCCATTCGCTGGCTAACTCGACCATCTGTTGTTGGTAGGTCGGGTATTGCACGATGTGCCGAGGCAGCCAGGCCCAGCCCAGGCCGCTCATCAGCCATTCGGCCAATACGTAGAAGCTGTCGGCGCGCCACACCAGAGGGCTGGCCGCTTCGCTGCCGGGATAGACGCTGGTCTGGGTCGACATCAGCAACTGCCGATGCTGGGCCAAATGCTGGCAAGTCACGTAAGTTTCCTTGGCCAGCGCATGATTCACCCCGCATACCGTGACCATTTCCACACTGCCCACTACCCGCCGCTCAAGGGCCTCCGGGATTTGGTCGTGATAGAACAACAACCCAAGGTCCGCCTGGCGCTCCACCAGCTTGCGCGCCACATCGCCCTGGGCGGCGCTGGACAGCTGCACTTCCAGGAGCGGGTATTGCACCGCCAGCGCCTCCAGGCTGTCGAGCACCGGCTGAAACAACATCGCCTCATCCTGGGCCAGCCGCAGGCAGGCTTCCTCGCCGCGGGTGAGGGACAGCGCCCGGCCGTTAAGCCGCTCGCATTGGCGCAGCACTTCACGTGCTTCTTCCAGCAACACGCTGCCGGCTTCGGTCAGGCGTGGCTGGCGGCCGCTACTACGCTCGAACAGGCTGACGCCCAGGTCCGCCTCCAGCAGGGCGATGCCATTGCTGACCGCCGATTGCGCCTTGCGTTGCCCGCGCGCTACGGCAGAGAACGAACGCTGCTCGGCAACGCTGACAAACAGGCGCATCTGTTCCAGATCCCACTGCACGCTCATGGCTGAACCTATCTTTAATTCGGATAGGTAATGACTTTACCGCATCTGTTGAACCTCTAGAATGCCGACCTTATCAAACCAGCTTCACCTTGAGGATTGCCCCATGAACGCCGCCTACTGCTACCTGGCCATTGCCATTTGCTCGGAAGTGATCGCCACCGTCTCCATGAAAGCGGTCAAAGGCTTGAGCACACCGATCCCGCTGCTGCTGATGATCGCGGGTTATGGCGTAGCGTTCTGGATGCTCACCCTGGTGGTGCGCACCGTGCCCGTGGGCGTGGCTTACGCGGTCTGGGCAGGGCTGGGGATTGTGATGGTCAGTGTCGCGGCGCTGTTCATCTACGGGCAGAAGCTGGATGTGCCGGCGATGCTGGGCATGGGCCTGATCGTGCTGGGCGTGGTGGTGATTCAGCTGTTCTCGAAAACCGCCGGGCACTGACCGTCACTCAACAGCCTGTATACTGCGCCTCTTGTCTTGAACACTGAGGTCGCCGATGCCATCCGTTATTTCCACCGACGTTCTGATTGTCGGCGCCGGGGTTGCCGGGCTCTGGCTCAATGCGCGCCTGCGCCGCCAGGGGTTTTCCACGGTACTGGTAGAAAGCGCCAGCCTGGGCGGCGGGCAAAGCGTGAAGTCCCAGGGGATCATTCACGGCGGTGCGAAATACGCCCTGCATGGCGCCCTCACCGGCGCCTCCGAAGCCATTGCCGACATGCCGCGGCGCTGGCGTGAAGCCCTTGCGGGTGACGGTGAGCTGGATCTGTCTGGTGTGCGCGTGTTGTCCCAAGCGCATTATTTGTGGTCCCCGGGCACCCTCGCCGGCAACCTCACCAGCTTTTTTGCCAGCAAGGCCGTGCGCGGCCGCGTTGATCAGGTCAAGGGCGAAGAGCTGCCTGCTGCCCTGCAAGACCGCCGCTTCAAGGGCAAGGTCTATCGTCTGGCGGAGTTGGTGGTGGACGTACCGAGCCTGATCGAACGCCTGGCGCAACTGGCGGGTGACGGCTTGCTCGCAGGCCAGCAAATCGAGCCGTTGCTGGACGGTAATACGCTGGTGGGCTTGAAGGTCGATGGCCGCGAGATCCGTGCCCAGCGCATCGTGCTGAGCGCCGGCGCCGGCACCGCTGACCTGCTCGCGGCCCTGGGCCTGAGCCAGCCGGCCATGCAAAAACGCCCGTTGCATATGATCATCGCCAAAGGCCCGAGCCTGAAGCCGCTGTATGCCCATTGCCTGGGCGGCGGTACCAAGCCACGCATCACCGTAACCACCCACCCGGCCGCCGATGGCAACTGGGTGTGGTACCTGGGCGGGGATATCGCCGAGGCCGATGGCGTGGCGCGTACGCCTGACGAACAAATTGCCACCGCCCAGAAAGAGCTGGCGCACCTGCTGCCCTGGATCGACATGAGCCAGACCCGGTGGGCGACCCTGCGGGTGGAGCGCGCCGAGCCGCTGCAATCGGGGCTGAGCCGGCCCGACAACGCCTTTCTGGCCGAAGACGGCCGCCTGCTGGTCGGTTGGCCGACCAAACTGGCCCTGGCACCGGACTTCGCCGACCGCGTCCTCCACGCTCTGGAGCGAGACGGCATTCGCCCCGGCGCCAGCACCCCACTGCCCGAACTGCCAAAACCGGCTATCGGCCAACCCGCCTGGGAGCAACTGTTGCCATGAGCCTGCCAACCCTGCACGACCTGCATCGCCCGTTGGGCAGCACCGGCCTGCTGGTGTCGCCATTGGGACTGGGCACCGTCAAGCTGGGCCGCGACCAGGGGGTCAAATACCCCAGCGGCTTTCAGATTCCCGGCGACGACGAGGCGCGAATGCTGCTGCGCCAGGCTCGCGAGCTGGGCATCAACCTGATCGACACCGCCCCCGCCTACGGCATGAGTGAGGAACGCCTGGGCCCGTTGCTGCGTGGCCAGCGCAACGAGTGGGTGATTGTCAGCAAGGTCGGCGAAGAGTTTGCCGATGGCGTGTCCCGTCACGACTTCAGCGCGGTCCATACGCGAATGTCGATCGAACGCAGCCTGAAACGCCTTGAAACGGATTTTATCGATTTGGTGCTGGTGCACTCCGACGGTAACGACTTGCACATCCTCAACGACTGCGAGGTTTACCAGACCCTGGCCCAACTGAAGAAGGACGGCAAGATCGGCGGTTTCGGCTTCTCCGGCAAAACCGTCGAAGGCGGCATAAAGGCCCTGGAACAGGGCGATTGCGCGATGGTCACCTACAACCTCAATGAACAGGCCGAGAAAGCCGTGATCGATTACGCGACCACCCATGGCAAGGGCATCCTGGTAAAAAAAGCCCTGGCCAGCGGTCACGTGTGCCTGGAGCCGGGAATGGATCCAATCCATGCCAGTTTCCAGCTGTTGTTTGCGCAAACGGGCGTCGCCAGTGCTATTGTCGGGACCATTAATCCGCTGCACCTGGCCCATAACGTGGCAACCGCTGCCCGAGTCATCCGTCAACTCTGATGCCGCCCACGCGGCCGACCCCGTCGCACAAAGGAGCCGACATGCCGCGTACGCTCATAAGAAAGAACCCCAGTAACTTCAAGACACTGCCGCTGCACGTAGAGGCCACCCCCGAAGGCCTGAGCTACCAGAGCGTCGGCATGCCGCTCAACTTTGCCCAGACCCTGCAACGGCGCAAGCCGGTGGAGGTGCCGGATGCCGAACGCTTCGCCCTGGAACTGGCGAACCTCGGCGTCTCGGTGCGCCTGACACTGCACTGGCAAAACAAGGATTACTGGGTGCTGGTGCGCCAGCGTCGTCAGGACCGCGGCGATGTGGTGCTCAAGCTGATCTCCGGCTACGTACCGGCCCATGAACTGAACCTGCCGCTGCACACCGCGATCCAGGAAATTGCCGAAGAGTGCCTGCTGGAGACGCCTGAAGGCTGGCTTGGCGGGCGCTTCAATGACACCTGGCTACCGGCGCCCTACTCCGCCGCCCTGCATTACCGCGAAGCCCTACCGTTTCGCCTGAGCCCCCTGTCCGGCGCCGCACGCCCGGTACGCTGCGCCACCACGCAACTGATCGAGCGCCCACGGGCCTATGTGCACCTGCCGACGGCATCGCTGCAATTGATTTATGACCTGCGCCTGGAAGTGCCAAAGGAAGCCAAGTCCCTCAGTTTGTTCCATGTGGATGAACGCCTGGAAGGTGACCAACTGGTGGCGCGCCTGGATCGTCAGCGTCCGGATCTGTACCTGATGCCATTGAAAGACGGCGAGCCGTTGGCCGAACTGTATACCGTCAAGAAAGATCAGCTGTACCCGGCCAGCACACGCGGTTTGTACCTGGCGGAAAGCTTTGCCCAGCAAGAGGGCTGGCTGGTGCGCGATGAGCGGATTCGCTGGAAGGATTGGCTGCGCCAGCAAGGCCTGGCAGAGCCGGAAAAGGACTCGAAACTCAAGCGCCTGACCGGCAAGGCGCGGCAGATGCTGCGCAAGATCGTGCCGAAGAAAAGCTAGGGGCGAGCAGGCTCGCCCCACGGGGTATCACTCGTTGTTGCGGATCTTCTCGACAATCGCGGTGGTGGAGCTGTTTTCAACCAACCCCAGCACTTTGACCGTGCCACCGTAGGCACTGACGATGTCCGCACCGACCACCTGGTCGACGGTGTAGTCACCGCCCTTGACCAGCACGTCCGGCTTGACCTGGGCCAGCAGGTTTTCCGGGGTGCCCTCGGAGAAGCTGATCACCCAGTCCACCGCACCCAGACCCGCCAATACCGCCATGCGCCGATCGACACTGTTGATCGGACGGCCAGGGCCCTTCAAGCGGCTGACCGAAGCATCATCGTTGACCGCGACGATCAAGCGATCGCCTTGGGCACTCGCCTGCTCCAGGTAGGTCACATGCCCGGCGTGCAGGATGTCAAAGCAACCGTTGGTGAACACAATGCTTTCGTTATGGGCACGTGCATCGTCAATCGCCAGCAGCAACTGCTCCAGGCCCAGCACGCCGCGCTCCGAGCCTTCGGAGCGCTGAATCGCACGGCGCAACTCCGGTGCGCTGATGGCCGCGGTACCCAGCTTGCCCACCACAATGCCCGCCGCCAGGTTGGCCAGGGCCACGGCGTGGGGCAGTTCCTCACCGGCCGCGATAGACGCCGCCAGGGTGGAAATCACGGTGTCACCGGCACCGGTAACGTCGAACACTTCACGGGCCCGCGCCGGCAGGTGCATGGCCGGATGGTCAGGTCGCAGCAGGGTCATACCGTGCTCGCCACGGGTCACCAGCAAGGCGCCCAGATCAAGCTCGGCCATCAGCGCCGCGCCCTTGCTCACCAGTTCGTGCTCATCGGCACAACCGCCGACGATGGTTTCGAACTCACTGAGGTTAGGCGTGAGCAGGCTGGCGCCTCGATACACCGAGAAATCCTTGCCCTTGGGATCGGCGAGTACCGGAATGTTGCGAGCCTTGGCGGCCTGGATCAGCACCTGGTGATTCTGCAAGGCGCCTTTGCCGTAGTCGGACAATACCAGCACCTTGATACCTTCGAGCAGCGCCTCGACCTGGTCGCCGAGGGCCAGGGCGTCGGTGGCGAAGGGCTCTTCAAAATCGATACGCAGCAATTGCTGGTGACGGCTCATGACCCGCAGCTTGACGATCGTCGGCTGATGGGCGATGCGCTGGAACAGTGCACGCACGCCGGCCCCCTGCAGGCTGTTGGCCAGGCTTTCGGCAGCTTCGTCGTCGCCGGTCACACCCACCAGGGAAGCCGGGGCACCGAGGGCGGCAATATTGAGAGCGACGTTGGCAGCGCCACCCGGGCGGTCTTCGATTTGCTCGACCTTGACGACCGGTACCGGAGCCTCAGGGGAAATCCGTGAGGTACCACCATGCCAGTAACGGTCGAGCATGACATCGCCGACCACCAAGACAGCGGCTTGATTGAATCGCGGCATGGACAACTTCATGGAGCAACCCACATACAAAATGAACAGGGGCGCGATATTAGCACAGGGTTTGCGGTCGCTTGCGCGCACTGCAGGCCAAATGTGGAAGGGGGCTTGCGCCCGATGGCGGTGTATCAGCTTGCACAAATGCCGGCTGATCCACCGCTATCGGAGGCAAGCCCCCTCCCACATTAGCTCTGTGTCGCTGTTGGATCAGGTGATGTCAGCCGACACCGGCGCATCCAGCCCCATGGCATGCAGGCGAGCGTAATAGCCGTTCTGCGCCAGCAACTCGCCGTGGGTGCCGCGCTCGACAATCCGCCCGTCATCCATCACCAGAATCAGGTCGGCTTTCTCGATAGTCGACAATCGGTGCGCGATCACCAAGGTCGTACGGCCTTGCATGACTTTGTCCAGTGCCGCCTGGATATGCCGCTCGGACTCGGTATCAAGGGCCGAAGTGGCCTCGTCGAGAATCAGCAGCGGCGCGTTCTTGAGCAAGGCGCGCGCAATCGCCAGGCGCTGACGCTGGCCGCCGGACAACAGCACGCCGTTCTCACCGACCTGGGTATCGAAGCCTTTGGGCAACTGGTCGATGAAGTCCTTGGCATTGGCATCCGCCGCCGCCGCTTCAACGTCGGCACGAGGTGCGCCGGCCAGGTCGCCGTAGGCGATGTTGTTGGTTACGGTGTCGCTGAACAGGGTCACGTGCTGGGTGACCTGAGCAATATGCTTGCGCAGGTTGAGCAGCTTGTAGTCTTCGATCTCTACGCCATCGAGCAGGATCTCACCGCTTTCATGGTGGTAGAAACGCGGGATCAGGCTGGCCAGGGTAGACTTGCCGCTGCCTGAACGGCCCACCAGAGCGATCATCTGCCCAGGCTCGGCGGTGAAGCTGATGTCCTTGAGCACATGGCGTTCGGTGCCTGGGTAGGTGAAGTTCAGATTGCGCACTTCCAGACGGCCATTGACCTTATCGCGCTCGATGGTGCCGTGGTCGACCTCAACGTCTTCGTCCAACTGTTCAAAGATGCTCTCGGCGCCCGCAACACCTTTCTGGATGGTCGAACTGACCTCCGAGAGTTGACGGATCGGCTTGGGCAACAAGCCAGCCAGGGTGATGTAGGCCACCATGTCACCCGCCGAGGCATCGCCACGCAGATACAGGACCAGGAACATCAGCACGGCCATGGCGGAGTAGATCACCAACTGCAGCGCCGGGGTGTAGATCGCCCCGGTGCGAGTCATGCGCAGTTGCTTGTTGGTGTTGCTCTGGCTGGCCTTGAAAAAGCGCTTCTCTTCGTAGACTTCGCCACCAAAGCTGCGCACTACGCGGTAGCCCTGGATGGTTTCCGAGGCCACGTGGGTCACGTCGCCCATGGCCACCTGGATCTTCTTGCTCTGCTTGCGGAATTTCTTGCTGGCGGTGCTGACCATTACCGCAATCAACGGCAGGATCGCGATCATGACCAGCGTCAGGCGCCAGTTCATGTACAGCAGGGAGGCGAACAGGAAGATCACCGTCATGCCTTCGCGAATTACCACCTTGATGGCATCGGTTGCCGCACCCGTGACCATGGTCACGTTGAAGGTGATGCGGGAAATCAGGTGCCCGGAGTTGTGGTTATCGAAGTAACGGTTGGGCAGCGTCAACAAGTTGTTGAACAACTGCACCCGCAGGTCATGGACCAGCCCCAGGGAGACCTTGGCCAACAGATAGTTGCCCAGGAACGAACCCAGGCCCTGCCAGGCCGCGATCAGGATGATCAGCAGCGGCACCGCCTGCAGCAGTTGCAGATCGCGCAGGAAGGGTACGGTGGGGAACAACACGGCTTCCGGATTGGAAAGGCCGTCTACAAAGTACTTGAGGATGTAACCCAGCATCGGTTGGGTCGACGCGAAAATCAGAAATCCAAGGATACTCAACGCGAACAAGCCCATGTAGGGCTTAACGTAACTGAGCAGGCGGAAGTATATTTTCAAGCTCGAAGGGCTTGCGCTCGGACTGGAGTCGGTCATATCACGCGGCGTTTTGAAAAAGGAGGCTGACTTTAGCACAGCTTCTCTGTTGTACTTGCACCCGGTATACCCGCGGCCCGGTTGGATCCGACCGGCGACATTACTTAGCCACTAGCTTAAGATGGTCGGCTTTCTCTTTCTGGAATGGCTTTACTGTATGCACTCCAAGCGCCTTATTTATGGCTCAAATCGCGTTTTCGACTTCCTGGTCCTATGGATTTTGCCTGTTGGCTTGTTGCTGCTCCTGAGTGCGCTGTTCTTTGTCGGCAATCGCAATGTGCTGCACAGAATCGTCTATATCCTGTTCAGCGTACCGACCTTGTTCCTGTTGTGCATGCGCCCCCGGGAACTCAAGGACCTGTTACGAGAACCTCTGGTCATCGCGTTTGTAGCATTCTCCGCCTGGGCCCTGACCAGCCTGCTCTGGAGTCCCGAACCCAGCTCCGATACCGACCTGTTCAAGCGGCCGTTGAACACCTTCATGCTGTTTGGTGGCTGCGGGCTGTTGCTGCATTACCGCAATGAACTGTTCAAGCCGATGTTCTTCAGCGCCGCTGTCATTGCGCTGGTAGTCAGCCTGGGCAACCTGGTGGCGTTCGCCAAGGGTTATTCGCCCGGTATGCGCATGATCGGCGGCCTTGGCGCGCTTGATAACCCGCTGCTGAGTTCGCACCTTTTTGGTTTTTTCACCGTGTACTGGCTGTACGTCTGCATGACCACCCAGCGCATGAAGGTGTTGTGGTTCAGCGTACCGGCCCTGGCGATCATGACCGCCGCGGTTTTAGCAACCGGTTCACGCACTGCATTAGTAGCGTTGACGTTGGCCGTCCTATGGTTGAGCTTTGTCAGCCGTAACCGCCGCGCAGCGATGCTTTTCGCCGGCTTGGTCCTGGGTGCAGCCGGACTCTTGTTGTTTTTCCCCGAAATGATCACTGGACGCGGCAGCTCGTTCCGCCTCGAACTGTGGACCATGACATTGCAGCTCATCGCCGAACACCCCTGGATTGGGCATAGCTACGATTCCGAGCTATACCTGACCGTGTCCGATGGCTACCAACTGCGCGAACCCCACAGCTTTGCCCTCGGCGTGCTTTATTACGTCGGCATCATCGGCTTTATCCCTTGGGCCTTCATGCTCGGTTGGGCTCTATACAAAGGCCTGAAGGAACGCGCCCAGCCGTTGTTCATCCTGGCTTCGTCACTGCTGGCTTACGGCATCGGCGCGGGCCTGACCGAAGGCGGCGGCATATTGTCGCGCCCCAAAGAACACTGGTTCCTGCTGTGGATTCCGTTGGCAATTATCACAGGTCTGAGCCTCGCCCAGCGCCACCGCAGCCTGCTGCGCATGCCGGTACAGAACATCAAGGCCCCGGCTTTCGAGCAGCTGTGCAGCAACGCCCATGTCATTGAAGCCGATGGCTTGGGGCCAAAAGTCCTGCGCCTGGCAGACGGCAGCTTCCTCAAGCTGTTCCGCCCACGCCGCTGGTACACTTCCGGCAGCTTCAACCCTTATTCCGAGCGCTTTGCCAGCAACAGCGAGCAACTGCGTACCCTGGGCATTCCAACGCCACAGATCCTCGGACTCTATCGCCTGAGCGATGCCAGCAGCGCGGTTGCCTACACCCCCCTGCCCGGCCTGACTTTGCGCCAGGCGTTGCAAAGCCTGGACAGCAGCCTGCGCGAATCACTGGTGGAGCGTTTTGGCCGGTTCATGGCGCAGTTGCACGAGCGAGGGGTGTACTTTCGCTCGTTGCACCTGGGCAATGTGTTGTTGATGGACGATGGCGAGTTCGGCCTGATCGACATCGCTGACCTGCGCATCTACCCCTCTTCACTGCGTTATGCGCTGCGCCAACGTAACCTGCGTCACATGCAGCGCTACCCACAAGACCGCAACTGGCTGTTCGAAACGCATTTCGAACAACTGGTCAAAGGGTATGCCTCGGTGGCAAGCCCGGCCGCCACTGCGAAAATCCGCGAGCAGGTACAGGGCCTGTAGCAGGAGGGATGGCGCCGTTTCAGTTCCTGAGCGGCGCCAGATACAACCTCACCAACCCACGCAAGGTCTTGCGCCCCCAGAACTTCAACGGGATCTGCTTGAGAATCTCGCGCGCCAACGGGCGGTCGCGGTCGGCGGTCTTGAGGAACATTGAGTTCAGGAAGTTGTAGCGCACCTGATCATAGGCCGGGTGATCGCTGAACAATGCGTAAGTCTTGAGAATGTTCTGGATCATGTAACGGTGGTTCTTGTACGTGTTGGTAGCGTGCTGGCGATATTTGGCCATCACCACACCCAAAGCGTCGATGGTATAGCCCGCCGCCGTGATCTTCAGCTGGATCAACAAGTCCTCCAGGGGAATCTGCGGGTCGAACCCGCCGACCTCCTCCAGTACGTCGCGACGAATCAGCATGGTCGGCGCCGGCGGAAAGGGCTTGCGGTCCAGGAATATGTCGTCGAAGTCGAGGCTGCGAAACGGCACGTCGCGACGTTGCTTCTTCTCCGGGTGCAGGTTGCCGTCACCGTCGATCAGCTCGATATTGCCGGCGCACATGCCCACCTTCGGCTTGCCCTCCATGTACGCAACCTGAGTCGCGAGACGGTCTGGCAACATGATGTCATCCGAACCGAACGGCGCGATCAGGCTACCCTTGGCACGAGCGATCGCACCGTTCAAGGTGGCGCTGAGGCCTTGGTTCTGCTGCACCTGGAAATCAAATCCGTGCTCGGCCTGCAAGCGCTGGATGCGTTCGACGCTGTCATCCTTGGAACCGTCATCCACCACCAACAGTTCGATATTGGGGTAGGTCTGCCCCAGCACGCTGAGGATGCTCTGTTCGATGTACTGGCCATGGTTATAGGAGGCGATGATCACCGAGACCAGGGGCTGTTGCTGATTCATGCTCTACCTACTTCACGCAAACCGATTTCAATCAGGGTCAGGTACTTGTGCTTGAACTCGTCAAGGGTGTGGTTGGCCTCCAGATAGCGGAACACCTCTTCACCCTTTTCGCGCAGCTGTTCATCGCTCAGTGCCAGATAAGTATCCAGAGCTGCAGCCAACTGCTCGACGTTGCCCGGGTCATGGGACAGCCCACCCGCACCCTGCACCAGGGGCAGCATTGCCGGACCGTTGGAGGCAATCACCGGCAGATGGCCG
The DNA here is from genome assembly GCF_023127755.1 of Pseudomonas sp. W2Aug9. NCBI lineage: Bacteria > Pseudomonadati > Pseudomonadota > Gammaproteobacteria > Pseudomonadales > Pseudomonadaceae > Pseudomonas > Pseudomonas sp. W2Aug9. The sequence continues at coordinate 157,064 of NZ_SPKL01000020.1, forward strand.
CTCATGCCTTCCAGCAGCGCCAGGCCCAAGCCCTCGAACAGTGACGGCATGGTCCAGATGTCGAAGCCGCGCACGTACTTCATGCCGTCTTCGCGAAAGCCCAGCAAGTGCGCACGACCGTTCAGGCCCAGGCGTTCGATATCGGCACGCAAATCGGCTTCGGCGCGCCCGGAACCGATGATGCCCACCTGCGCCTCAGGGTATTTATCCTTGAGCGTGGCGAAGGCCTGCAGCAGATGAGTATGGCCCTTGATCGGCACCAGGCGGCCCAGAGCGCCGATCATCCGTGCTTCCATTGGCAGGCCCAGGGCCTTGCGTGCGTCCTCACGGGACAGTTGCAAGGCTTCTGCCTGGGGAATGTCGATGGCGTTGGTGACGTAGCTGGTGTTTTCACGGGTGAACCCACAGTTGAGGTCCACCAGGTAGTCCTTCACCGCTTCCGACACGCCGACAAAACGCCAGGCCGGGCTGACCCAGCGCTGGGTCTGACGCCGACGGTAACCACGGGCATATTCGCCAAAACCGTGGGAGATACCGATGCACAGAGGGATTTTCAACCAGCGATTGAGCGACAGCATCATGTTCACCGATTTGAAGCGGTTACAGATGACCACATCGAACTTCTGCTCGCGGCAATACTTGTAGATCTGCCACATGGCGCCAAAACGAATGCCCTTGAGAGACTTCTCCGGCAACTCGAAATAGTGGGAGTGCTCAGCCACGCTCAGGGGCTGGCCGGGCAGCGGACGACCGCTTAGAAATCCGGAGGTCACCTCGAAACGTTCAGGCGGCAGGGATTTGACGATTTGCTCACCCAGGTCGGCGAAGTCATGGGTCTTGACGTTGTAGTCCGGCTGTAACTGCAAAACCTTGAAACGCGGCTTCATAACTCTCCATGCAGCGATCTGGCTACGGGCGCACGGCCCGGTAAAATGGGCGGCAGACCCACGCTGGCCTGCCTTCGAGAGGGTTTCAGTCCTGCTTAAGGACCCACAACAGCTCGTGACGACGCACGGCCTTGCGAAAGAATTCGTTCTCGCCGTAAGGCGATGGACTACGTCCGGCAAGCACTTGCTGCAACCACTTGCGCACCCGGCGCTTGAGCGGCGCGCGCGGCTGCAAGTCGTGCATCATGCCCAGGGCCATGGCCTTGTCCTGCTGCTGGCTCAAGGTGAGTGCAAAGCTGCACGGCACCATCTCGGGCGATGAATCGAAACGTGGCGGCAGCGCCATCCCAGCACCGGAGTCACCCATGGGCCAGCGGTCATTATCATGCAGGTGGTTGGCATAACCGAGCAACGTGTCGGGCTGCCACTCCAGGCCCTGCAGAGCTTCAAGCACCGCCGCATGGGCGCAGATGTGGTCAGCGTGGGGGTCCAGCAATGGCGTGGGCAACACGATCACCTGAGGGCGCGCCTTGAGCAGCAGTGCGCGCAGGTCGGCGATCAGGTTGTGCCAGGTCGGTGCGCCATCTGCATCTCCCGGCAGGGCAAAGCCGTTGAACTGGCGAAATAGCCGCGTGTCGGCCAAATCCGCTTCGCGCGACGCCTGAGGCTGGTCCGGCGCAGCCTGCATGGCCTGCAATTGCATGCAGAAGTAACCCAACTGCACGCATTGTGCTTCGGGCACCCCGGCCCAACGCGGCACCGCGACGCTGTCCCAGGCACGCAAGCGGCCCTTGAGGCGTGATGCTTGGGCCTTGGGCAAACCCATCTGCTGATAGTGCTCGGCTTCGATCTCCCCGGCGGTCAGGGTCACGATCCAGCTTTCAGCCGCTTGACTGTAAAGGCTGAACGCGGCCAGCTCGGCATCGTCGGCGTGAGGAGCGATCACCATCACACGTTGCTGGCGATAGTCCGGTTGGTGGAAATGCCACAGAATCGGCTGCCCCTTGATCCGGCAAAAGCGCCCGCGCAAGCTGATGTTGCCCGCCGCCAGTGCTTGTGCAGCGCCGGTCAGGTTGAGATAGCGGCGCCCGTTGACGCCACGTTCAAAGGTTTGGCGGTCCGCTGAGTCAAGGCCCAACAGGTCCACCGCCGGGTCTAGGAAGCGCCCCAGCCACGAACTTTTCAACTCAACGCCAATAATCAGGGTTTCATCGTTCGCCAGCGGCGCATCCAGCAACAGCCGCCCCGACTCCAGGCGCAAACCGGGCTGCTCGCTGCCGGCTGGGAATGCGTACTCATAGTGGTCGCTGGGCGAGTAGAACAGGTGATCGGCAAACCACGCTTCATGGGCCGCCCATAGCAACACCGCCAACATCGGCGGCAACCACCAGGCCACCATTACACCGGTGGCAACCAGCACCGCCAAGCCGATCAACAGCGCGATGCGCTTGTTGCGCCGATGGCGCTTGAGCAGTTGCTGTTTGCGACTCATACGCTGAACACCGGCACCGGGTTGCACCAGCGCTCCTTATACTCACGGTCGGAACGACCGAAGGAAAAGCGCAGCGACTTGTTCGCCGCCCGCGCCTGCTCCCAGGCGCTTTGGGTATTGAGGAAACTCAACACGCTGCCAGGGCTGAACGCACGGGTTTGCGGGTCGACGCCGCCGTTGACGTACTCGGCGCTGAACCATTCATTGGACTGCACCTGATACACCAATTGCACCGCAATCGCGGCGTCATTGAGAAACAGCACCGAGCCGAACACAAATTCCTTGAGCAGCTCCAGCACCTCGGCCAAACGCGCCGCACCAGCCGCCGGGAACCCCCAGCGACGCTGGAACAGATCGCAATAAATCGCCGCCAGCTCCACGCTGGAGAACTCACTGACCGCCCGCACCACGCCGCCCGCTTCTTCCAGCAAACGCAATTCACGTCGTTGGTTGTAGCGAAACTTCTTCGACAGCTCTTCGGGAGTGCGCGCCATGGCCAATTGCTCGGCCTGGGGCTTGAGGGTACTGACGCGCCCTTCGTTAAGGGCCGACAGGTAGCGCGCCCGGTGGCGCAGCGGCAACTGCGCATCGACGGCAATGGGCAGGATGACCTCGGCATTGCCCAGGTCAAACAGGCCTTTCTTGCCGGTGCGCTTGAGCACGTCCTTGGAGAGAGCCAGATCGCGCCCCCAGGTGGCTATCGCCCCCTTGAGTTCACCACCTTGTTCCCAGCCTAGGTAGCGTACCGGAATCTGCGCCAGGCCAGCCAACCGCTCGATAACCTGCGGGTGGGTCGCCACGCTGCCGCCGTAACGCTGCCAGGCCTGGGCGTAAACCTCGGCCTCGACAGGCGCCCAGCCACGTTCACGCCAGCCCTGGAAGCGGTTCAGCATTTAAACCACGGCGTCATAAGGGTCCACGCCGTCTTTCACGACCAGGATGTCTTCCATGATCAGGTACTGCAGGTCCGAGCCGAAGAACATGTTCAGCGCGTCGGTCGGCGAGCAGATCATCGCTTCGCCACGACGGTTGAGCGAGGTGTTCAGGGACACGCCGTTGCCGGTCAGCACTTCCAGTTCTTTCATCATGTCGTAGTAGCGCGGGTTGTATTCGCGCTTGAGCACCTGGGCGCGGGATGTGCCATCTTCATGCACCACTTCCGGCACGCGAGTCTTCCACTCTTCCGACACCTCGAAAGTGAAGGTCATGAACGGCGCCGGGTGATCGACCTTGATCATCTGCGGGGCCACGGTGTCGAGCATCGACGGGCAGAAAGGCCTCCAGCGCTCGCGGAACTTGATCTGGTGGTTGATGCGGTCAGCCACGCCGGTGGCGCTTGGGCAGCCGATAATCGAACGCCCACCCAAGGCACGCGGGCCAAACTCCATGCGGCCCTGAAACCAGGCCACCGGGTTACCGTCGACCATGATCTTGGCGATGCGCTTGGGCATGTTTTCGATCTTGCGCCAGTTCGGCTTGCTCTCGTGCTTGGCGCAAGCGGCGATCACGTCTTCGTTGCTATAGGACGGGCCGAGGTACACGTGCTCCATCTTCTCCACCGGTACACCACGAGCGTGGGATACATAGGCGGCCGCGCCGACAGCCGTGCCGGCATCACCGGACGCCGGCTGCACGAACAACTCTTTCACGTCGTCGCGGGCAATGATCTTCTGGTTCAGCTTGACGTTCAGCGCACAGCCGCCGGCGAAGGCCAGCTTGCCGGTGTCCTTGAGGATGTCACCCAGGTAATGGTCGATCATCTGCAAGGCCAGCTTCTCGAACAGCGCCTGCATACTGGCGGCGTAGTGGATGTACGGCTCGTCGGCAATGTCGCCTTCGCGCTTGGGGCCCAGCCACTCAATCAGTTTTGGCGAGAAGTAGAAACCCTTGCCCTTCTCTTTGTAGCGACGCAGGCCGATGACGTTGGCGTAGTCGGTGTTGATCACCAGCTCGCCGTTTTCAAAGGACGCCAAACGAGAGAAATCGTACTTGCTGGCATCACCGTACGGCGCCATGCCCATGACCTTGAACTCACCGTCGAGCATCTCGAAACCGAGGAACTCGGTGATCGCACCGTACAGGCCGCCGAGAGAATCCGGGTCGTAGAATTCCTTGATCTTGTGGATCTTGCCGTTTTCGCCATAGCCGAAGAACGTGGTGGCGTACTCACCTTTGCCGTCGATGCCCAGGATCGCGGTTTTTTCCTGGAAACCCGAGCAGTGGTAGGCGCTGGAAGCGTGGGCCAGGTGGTGTTCAACCGGTTCGATCTTGATTTTCTTCGGATCGAAGCCCAGTTGTTCCAGGCACCAGACAATCTTGTTGCGATAGCGCTTGTAGCGACGGTTACCCATCAGGATCGCGTCGAGGGCGCGGTCCGGGGCGTACCAGTAGCGCTTGGCGTAGTGCCAGCGTGCCTCGCCGAACAGGCTGATCGGGGCGAATGGGATCGCCACCACGTCAACGTCCGAAGGCTTGATGCCAGCCTGTTCCAGGCAGAACTTCGCCGACTCGTAGGGCATGCGGTTCTTTGCATGTTTGTCGCGTACGAAGCGCTCTTCTTCGGCGGCCGCAATCAGCTTGCCGTCGATATACAGGGCTGCGGAAGGATCATGGCTAAGGGCGCCGGACAGGCCAAGAATCGTCAATGCCACTGGGGTCTAGCCTCTTTTAGTCTGCATGCAGGCGCATCGCGCCTGAAAAAAGTGTGCTTCCCGCCCGGGCGGGAAACAGCTAAAGGGCGGGATTATAGCTTAAAAGCAGTAGGAAGCTGTTAGCGCAGCTCGATGCTACCGTCGGCGCTTTGGCGGTAGATGGTGTAGGGCAAGACGAGCGTGTCCAGCACCGCGGAAACCGGCGCATCCAGAATGACCCATGGAATCCCGTTCAACGAGAGCCCACCCGCAGAGTTGGGAGGCCCATGCAAGACGCAGAGGTCATAAGCTACGCCACTGTAGATTCGCGAAACGGACTGACAGTAGGTTTTCTTGCCCTTGAGGTCACGAACAGTAACGTCATCGCCACGCAGCACGGTGGTCGCCGTGCCGCAGCCTGCAACGATCAACGACATTCCCAGCAACATCAGCAAGCGCAGGATAGGAGTCCACATAGTTGATTCTTCTTTTCGTTTGATAAAGATCGAAAACCTAGCACCACAAAACCAAGACTTCAGGCTTGCGCAGTCGACGCTAAGCGTAGGAAGCGTCCCAATGCGCCAGGCGGTAAGGAGTTCGGCAAATCAGAGGACGAGTCGTTAAACTTGTCACATTTGCACTTACACCCTTACTTGCGTGCGCTACCCACTCGGCCTTTTCATGACTCCTTCTGCTCCAACCTGCCTTGCCTTACTGCTGGGCCTGTGCAACACCGCCCAAGCCGACAATGCGCCCCTGATCCTGGATCCCAGCGTGGTCACCGGCTCGCGCAGCGCCAGCCCGACGTTCGACCTGCCGTATTCGGTAGACGGCATTAATCGTGAACAAATCAGCAACGGCCAACTGGGCATCAACGCCTCCGAAGCCCTGTCCCGCGTGCCCGGCCTGGTGGTGCAGAACCGCCAGAACTATGCACAGGACTTGCAGATCTCGTCCCGCGGCTTCGGCGCCCGTTCGGCGTTTGGCGTACGAGGCATCAAGCTGATCGCCGATGGCATCCCCGCCAGCACCCCCGACGGCCAGGGCCAGGCCGCAACGTTCAACCTCGACACTGCCGAGCGCATCGAAGTGCTGCGCGGCCCGGCGGCGACTCTGTATGGCAGTAACGCCGGCGGTGTGATCCAAATGTTCTCCCGCGACGGCGAAGGCCCACCGCGCATCGGCGCAGAAACGCTGGTGGGCAGCGACGGGCTGAACAAGAACCACCTTAGCGCGGAAGGCGCGGCGAATGGTGCCGGGTTCGTGCTCGATGCCTCACGCATGGACACCAACGGCTACCGCGACCACAGCAGCGCCCGGCGCGACCAGACCTTCGCCAAGCTCAACTTCCAGCCGGATGACGACAGCAAGCTGGCATTGATCTACAGCAGCCTGGAGCAGAACGGTACGCAGGATCCGCTGGGGCAGACCTGGACAGCGTACAAGGCCGATCCGCGTTCGGTAAGCGCCAACGCGCTGACCTATAACACGCGTAAAAGCATCGATCACCAGCAATTGGGAATGAACTACGAGCGCTACATCGGCAATGCGACGTTGCAGGTCAATGCGTATACCGGGCGCCGCAGTGTGATTCAGTACCTGTCGATCCCAAAAGGCACACCCGCCAACGAACGTGGCGGCGGCGTGGTGCAATTCGACCGCAAGTTCTACGGTGGCAGCGTGCGCTGGATGCAGCCCATCGACAGTGCGCCCGGCGACTTGATGATCATCACTGGCCTGGACTTCGACCAAAGCGAAGACAGCCGCCACGGTTATCAGAACTACAGCGGCAACACCCTCGGCGTGAAAGGCCAACTACGCCGCGACGAAATCGACACGGCTCGTAGCCTCGATCCGTATATCCAGGCCAACTGGGCCCTCGACCGCTGGACCCTGCAAGCCGGTGTCCGGCACAGCACCATGCAGATGGACGTCGATGATCAATTCCTGAGCAATGGCGATGCCAGTGGTAACAAGACCTACCAGAAAAACACGCCTTCGATGAGCGTGATGTATGCATTCACGCCCGACCTGCACGGCTATATCAGTGCAGGCAAGGGCTTTGAAACCCCGACCCAGGCCGAGCTGGCCTATGCCCCGGGCAACGTCGAGGGCTTCAACTTCGGCTTGAAGCCGCCTGAAAGCACTCAGTATGAAATAGGTGTGAAGGCGCAACTGAACAACACGCGGATCAACGCCGCCGTTTTTCAAATCACTACCGAGGACGAACTGGTGGTGCAGCAATCCATCGGTGGCCGTACCAGCTACCAGAACGCCGGTCGCACACTACGTCGCGGCTTCGAACTGGGTGTTGAAAGCCAACTGAACGAGCACTGGAGCACCAGCCTCGCCTATACCCGCCTCCAAGCCACCTACGACAGCGATTTCGCCAGCGGCGCCAACACCATCGACAAGGGCAACTACCTCCCCGGCGTCCCCCAGACCACCCTGTTCGCCGAACTGAACTGGAAGCCACGGGACTGGGTCAGCACGGCCATCGAAGGTATGTACCGCAGCAAAGTCTATGTCGAAGACACCAATAGCCAACACGCTGCACCGGGCTACAGCGTCTTCAACTGGCGGGCACGGTTTGAGCAGAAGGTGGAGCACTGGACCTTTCACCAGACCTTGCGCCTGGATAACCTGCTGGATCGTCAATATGTTGGGTCGGTGATTGTGGGTGACGGCAACGGGCGCTACTACGAAGCAGCACCGGGGCGCTCGTGGTATGCAGGCGCTGGGGCTGAATATCAATTCTGATGTGGGAGGGGGCTTGCCCCCTTCCACATTTGGGTATCAGGCGCCCGCTTAAACCACGATGGTTTTAGGCAACCGCTGATCGATCAACTGATACAACGCACTGCCCTGCGGCCAATTGCGCATAAACCGCGCCCGGTCTTTAGCGTATGCCGGCGCAAAACTGGCAACAGAGCCGTGCTGACACATGGCATCCAGATCAATCATCGCCCAACGCCCGTCATTCCAGAACAGGTTATGGCCTTTGAAATCGCCATGACTGATGCGCTCGCCAATCAACTGGGTAAACAACTGTTCCAGTGCGAGCAGCTCGCTCTCAGGCGCATCGCCGTTTTCAACATACGGCGCAAAGCGCTCGATGATGTCCGGCCCCGGCAGAAACTCGGTGACCAGATACGCACGGCTGCGCAGCCATAAAAAGCGCTTCTCCAGCACCGCCAGTGGCTTGGGCGTAGCAAAGCCGAGAAACGCCAGGCGGTTACCCTCGCGCCAGGAATGCCAGGCTCGGCTCGGGCGCCAGAAGCGCTTGAGCCAGTGGGCAAAGCCTTTGATGTTGTAGCGCTTGATCACCAACGGCCGACCAGCCACTTCGACCTTGGCCACACTGGCCGCGCCGCCAGTCTTGTACAGGTGGCCCTGGTCGAGCAAGGCGTCTGCCTGTTCCAGCACCGGTAACATGGCCGTTTCTTCTTCGCGACGAATCGCACGCAAGCCAAAGGCGCCACGCACCACGCTGAACAGCGTGCATTCGCGGCCAGTCTTGTCCAGAAAGTCCTTCAAGCGCCAGGCGCTGACTTTGCGCACCTGCTTTTCCAGGGCTTGCAGCGGCAAGGCGTGCTCACCATTACCCAGCAGGTAGTACACCAATAATTCTTCGGTAAACGGCTCAAGGTTTTTCGGCAGCTGGGCGAAAAACACGCCGAGGTTTTCCAGCACGCGATTGCGCGACAACGGCTTACCCGCCTCCTCGACACAAATGCCTGCGCCATCGATCAAGTACAGCTTGCCGTCCTGGCGCAGCAGGTTGTCCAGGTGCAGGTCTTCCTGCCACAGGCCTTTGGCATGCATTTGCGCAATCGCGCCCAATGCTTCGGCGAGCACGGCGGTTTGTTCGTCCGCCAACGGCGGCAGATGTTCGACGGCGTGCCACGCATCGGCCAGGCTTTGGGCGCCCTCGATAAACTCAAACAGCAGCCAGCCGCCCTCGCCGTCCTGCAAGCCATCGGCCAACAACAACGGTGTGGTCAGGCCTTGCTCAGCCAACAAACGCACACCCTTGAGTTCACGCTGAAAATGCCGCGCCGCCTTGCTGCCAACCAACAATTTGGCCAATACCGGGCGACCACGCCACACTGCCGCGCCCACGTAGCGCTGCCCGGGCAACACCCGCAGCAGGCTCAGCAGTTGCAACTGCCCCGGGCCTGCCGCATCCGCCAGATCGATGGTCAACGGCAGGCTGGGGCTACGGCCGGCATTTTTCAGCTCGGATAAACGCATCAGCGGTTCTCCTTGTGGCTGCGGCGTGCGGTCAGGCGCTGGTGCCAAGTGGAGACCAGGTCGCTGTCCTCGGGCTGCTCAAGATACGCCGCCAGCAGTTGGCGCACCTGCGCGTCCGACCATTGGGGCGCGCGACGCAGCAGCGGTTCCAGGTCCTTGACCCGGTCACGCCAGCCAAACAGCAACGGACGGGTTTTTTCCAGGTCGATCAGCTGCGCGGCATAACCCTCAGCGGTGGCCTGCAGGAAAATATGCTTGGGGTAAAAACAGCCATGCACCTGCCCGACGCTGTGCAGATGACGCGCCAGCTTGCCGCACGCCGACAGGATCGCACTGTGCTGGGCGACGCTCAATTGCTGCCACTGCTCCAGCAACGAATCCAGGTCGTTCCAACCATCCAGAGCACGGGTAAGCAGCATTGCCCGGCGCTCGCCCTTAACCTTGCGCTCACCGAAGAACGCCGCCTGCAGAGCAGGGATTCCGAGCTTTCGATACAGGCTGATATTACGGAACTCGCGCGCAAAACTCGGCTCGCCAAACGGCCGGTGCAAGGTGCGCGTCAGGTAGTTGCTCTGGCGCTTGAGGTAATAGCCCTGCCCTTCAAGCTCCAGGCGATACACACTGCTCCAGCCGCCGTGACTGGTATTGGGCTCGTCCACTGCGTCCAGTTGCTTGGCCCACAGGGCGTCAAACGTCGCCAGACCGTTGCGCTCAAGCAAGGCGCGGTCTTCGGCCGCCAGGAAGTCACTCATTCGCGTCCCTCAAAAAACTTCACCACGTGACGAATTCGCCGTTTGTCCGACGCCGACAAGTGCGTGCGCTGGCGGTATTGCAGGTAGAAACGCAGGCGCTGGGTGGCCGACAGGTGATATTTGGCGACCTTGTCCAGGCAAGCCAAGTCCTTGGTGATGCGGTACTTGAGCCAGAAACCACGCCAGAAATCACCGTTGGGGCAATCGATCAGGTACAGGGTTCGTTGGTCGTCCACCAGCAGGTTGCGCCACTTCAAGTCGTTATGAGTGAAGCGGTGCTCATGCATGGTGCGCGTGTATTCGGCGAGCTGGCGGCTGATGCCATCGACCCACCGGGGGTCTTTCAGGCGTTCGTCATTGCGCTCGGCCAGCACTGACAAGTCTTCCGTCTTGGGCAGCTCGCGGGTAATCATCGCGCCCCGGTTATAAGCCAGGCCCTTGCGGTCCAGGCCCCAGGCGACGACATCAGCCGTCGGGATGCCCCACTTGGCGAAACGCTTGAGGTTCTGCCATTCGGATTTCACCCGCGGCCTGCCCAGGTAACGGCGCAAGCCTTTGCCGGCGCCCACGTAGCGCTTGACGTAATAATTGACCCCGCCGCGCTCGACCCGGATGACTTCCGACAGCGGGTCGCGGGTCAATCGCTCGCCTTGCAAGGCAAATACCGCCTCCAGGCTTCCAAAGTCATCCGCCAGGGCGGCATAGGCAGGTTCCAGGTTCCAACCCGCCATCAGAGCGCATCCCCGTATCGTTGCTTGCGCGCGTAAAGCTTGGCGGCCATGCGCTCAAGCTCAGACAGCAGCGCAGCTTGCTCCGCCAGGATCTGGCGCAACGGCTGCTGGAAGTACGTCTTGAGAAAGCGCAGCTTGTCGCGCTGGGTCAGGCCGATCTCCAATGCGGAGTAATACAGGCCGGCCAGGTCCTTGTTACGCCAGCGCAGTGGAATCGTCGGACGCACCTGCGCACGGTGCAGGTCGATCACCGACAATTTCAGATTGTCGACGGTAATGGGCTGGTCCGTGTGCAACAGGAAATGGCAGAGGTAGCAGTCGCGATGGTTCACGCCACCGCGGTGCATCGCGCCGACGGTGCGCGCCAGCTCACGGGTCAAGGCGTGTTTGATGGCCGGCACGGGCGGTTGCTTGACCCAATCGAGGGTCAAGTCTTCCAGGCTGATAATCGGCGTCAGTTCCTGGGTAATGATGAACGAATGCTGGTCGGCCGGGTTGCTGCCTTTTTCGCCAAAGGCCACGGCGGTCATGGTCGGCACGCCCAGCGCTTGCAGGCGCTGGATCGCCAGCCACTCCAGGCCTGCGCCCAGTACCGGCAACTTGGCCGTGACCAGGTTCTTGAGGATTTCGCCCCAGCCAATGCCACGGTGAATCTTCACAAAGTAAGGCTGGCCTTCGACCACCGTACGCAACGTACGGCGAGCGGCCAGCTCGCGGAACACCTGGCCTTGCAGCTTCTCGACCTCGGCGAACGCATCGCGTCCGGCCCAGAGGGTCTTGAAGGGTTCGGCTAGAATCAACTTCATCGGTTTGGCTCCGCCAGAATCAGGTCCGCAGCGTACTGCGGCATGCTATAGAGGTCGGCCGTCTCGGCGAAGGCCAGACCATTGCGACTCCAGGTCGCACGCGCGTGTGGATCGTCGAGCATATCCACCAGGTACTGGTTGAGCTGGGCTTGCTCGAACGGCTCGTCCAACACTCGGCCGCTCTGGGCCTTGTCGATGTAGAACGCGTAGCCACACACCCGGCTCACCAGTACCGGGAGGCCGGCGACCACCGCTTCGACCAGCACCATACCGGCCGCCTCGTTGTACGCAGGGTGAATCAGCAGGTCGGCGCCCAGCAGGAAACGCGGGATATCACTGCGGCCCTTGAAGAACTGCACCTGATCGCCCAGGCCCAATGCCGCACTCTGCAATTGGAATACCTTGGGGTCGTCCTGGCCGATTACAAACAGTCGGGTGCGCTTCTTCAGCTTGGAAGGCAAGGCGGCCACGGCCTTGAGGCTGCGGTCGACGCCCTTGGTCTTGAAGCCCGAACCGATCTGCACCAGCAACAGGTCGTCCTCGGCCAGGCCGAACTCACGACGAAACTCAGCGCGGATTTCGGCCGCGTCAGGCGGAGCGCGCCGGTCGCGGGCAATGCCCGGCGGCAGCAAGTGGAAACGCTCGGCCTGGGTGCCGTAATACTGGGTGAACAACTTCTGCTGATGTTCGGACAGCACCATGATTTGGGTCTTGGCGTCCTTATCGAACACCGCGCGCTCGTATTCGGCGAAGTGCCGGTAGCGCCCGAACCAGCGGTACATGGGATTGCGCAGGTTTTGAGCCTTGTCTTCGAACACCCCGTCGGCGGCAAAATACACATCCAGCCCCGGCATCTTGTTGAAGCCCACCACGCGATCCACCGGCCGCTTGGCCAGGTCGGCCTGGATCCAGGCATACAGCTTTTCATTGCGACGGTGATTGACCAGCGCCTTGACCGGCGCCACCAGTACTTCGAAGCCGGGTGGGATGTCGCCTTCCCAGATCAGCGTATAGACACGAATCTTGTGGCCGCGCTGCTGGCACTCCAGGGCGATGCGCATGAAGTCGCGCTGCAAGCCACCGAAGGGAAAGTACTTGTACAGAACAAAAGCCAGTTGCATCAGTGCTGCTCCTCAGCCAGTAACAACGTGCTCAGCCGGCTTGCTACACGCTCAGGATTCAAGCGCGTGAAGCACAGGGGCGACTCACGCTTGATGTCGAACCGCCGCAGGTCGTCGGCGGTAGGTTGATAGGTACACTGCTTTTGCAGGCACGGCGCACACGGCCAGTCGCTGGCCAAATGGATCTGGCCCTTGCCGTAAGCGCCAGTAAGGCCCGGATTGGTGGGGCCGAACAGGGAAATGGTCGGCACATCCAGCGCTGCCGCCAGGTGACCGAGGCCGGTGTCCACCGCCACACAGGCGCGGGCGCCCGCCAACACGCCGGCCACGCCCGCCAGGTTGAGTTTGGGCAGCACTTCGGCGTTGGGCAGGCCTTGGGCCAGGCGCTCGGCCCGAGCCTTTTCGGCGGCGTTACCCCACGGCAATTTCACGTCCACGCCCAGGCGCCCCATGCGTTCGGCCAGCTCACGCCAATAGGCTTCGGGCCAGTGCTTGGTGTCCCAGGTAGTGCCGTGCAGCAGCAACACAAAGGGTTTTTTCGGCGGCAGGCCCAGCAGCTTTTCAACGCTCAGGCCATAGTCGCCCAAGCCTTTGGGCAGGTCGTAGCCCAGGGCCACGGCGAACAGTTGGCGCAAGCGCTCTACCGCGTGTTGCCCGCGGGCCACGGCCAGGCGTCGTGAATAAAAACGCGCAGCGATCGGCTCACGGGCCGAGTTTTTATCAAAGCCGGCCACTGGAGCACGCACATAGCGGGTCAGCCAGGCGCTTTTCAGCAGGCCCTGGGCGTCGATCACCAAGTCATACTTGGTCGACTGCACGGCCTGCTTGAAACGGCGCCACTCGCCGCTCTTGATGGTTTGCCAAAGGTTTTTGCGCCAGCGGCGAATCGCCACCGGGATCACCTTGTCCACCGCCGGGTGCCAGGTCGGGATTTCGGCAAAGCCTTCTTCCACCACCCAATCAAAGCGAATGCCGGGAATCGCCCGTGCTGCATCGGTCAACGCCGGCAAGGCATGGATCACATCGCCCAGGGATGAGGTCTTGACTACCAGTACCCGCAACTCAGTGAACCTCGACCACATCGCCCTGCAACCGCTGCAAGGCATCGGTTATCGGCTGCGGCAGCAATTGGCGCAGGCAGTTGTAGTGGCCGAAGCGGCAGGTGCGATCAAAACACGGGCTGCAATCCAGGCCCAGGCGCACCACTTCGACCTTGTCGGCCAAGGGCGGGGTGAAGCCTGGGGACGTGGAGCCGTACACCGCTACCAGCGGGCGGTTCAGCGCCGCCGCCACATGCATCAGGCCGGAGTCGTTGGACACCACCGAGTCGGCGCAGGACAACAAGTCGATAGCCTCGGCCAGGGACGTGTCGCCACTGAGGTTCACCGCCTCTTCGCGCAGGCCGGGAATCAGGCGCTGACGAATATCTTCACCTACCGAATGATCGTTCTTCGAACCGAACAGCCACACCTGCCAGCCTTCGCGGATCTTGGTCTCGGCGACCTTGGCGTAATGCTCCGACGGCCAGCGCTTGGACTCGCCAAACTCGGCGCCAGGGCACAAGGCCAGAACCGGCCGATCAAGGGTGAGGCCGAACTTGGCCAGCGCCGCATCGCGGGTCACCGGGTCGATCTGCAAGCTGGGGCGCGGGTACGGCGTGGGCAATTGCGCGCCGGGCTCGTAGGCCAGGGCCATGAAGCGCTCGATCATCAGCGGGTAGCGGGCTTTATCCAGGGTGCGTACGTCATTGAGCAGCACATAGCGAAACTCACCGCGCCAACCGGTGCGCTTGGGGATACCGGCAAAAAAAGGCACCAGCGCCGACTTGAGCGAGTTGGGCAACAGGATCGCCTGGTCGTACTGGCCGGCCATGGATTTGCCGATGCGTCGGCGGGTCGCCAGTTCCAGGGCACCGTGGCCGAGCGGAAAGCTCAAGGCCTTGCGCACCTCGGGCATGCGCTCCAGGATCGGCCGGCTCCACTCAGGGGCGAGCACGTCGATCTGGCAGTCTGGATAGCGCTGGCGCAGGCACTGGAAAAGTGTCTGTGCCATCACCATGTCACCGACCCAACTGGGCCCAACGATCAGAATATTCATGTAGTTTCCACAAACGATGCGGGGAGGCTTATGCCTCCCCGCCTCGATAATGACTGTAGATCGCGGCGCGCCAGGGAGCATCTTTATGTGGGAGCTGGCTTGCCTGCGATTGCATCACCTCGGTATCACTGATAAACCGAGGCGCCTGCATCGCGGGCAAGCCCGGCTCCCACATTAATCCGCATCCCATATAAAAATTGGCGTCGCCCAATCAGTCGAGTTTCAATTTAAGCCCAGCGCTTGCCAGATTCGCATCACCTGTCGCCGTTCGTCGGCAAACTGGTCCCCGGCGACCGTGCCGGCCTCGTTCTGCAAGGCCTGGCGGTGGGCGGCGGAGCGGTAGGCCTTATATACCTCACGCAGCAAATGGGCATCGGCGGCGGGCATCAGCCCGACCTGCTCAAGGCCCTCCAGAATGCGAATATTGTCGGTGTAGCGCAGCAACGATGGATGTTGCGCAGACCACGCCAAAGCCGCGTATTGCACCATAAATTCAATATCGACGATACCTCCGGCGTCCTGCTTGAGGTCGAACACCGCCGTGGCCTCGAAGGCATTGGCGCCCCTGCCGGCCGCCGTGGCCTTGGTACCCAGGTTATCGCGCATCTTGGTGCGCATCTCGCTGACCTCCTGGCGCAGCTTCGCCAAGTCCCGTTCACGCCCCAATACGTTGGCACGTACCTGCTCGAATGCATGGCCCACATCCTGGCTGCCCACCAGCACCCGTGCGCGGATGAGCGCCTGATGTTCCCAGGTCCAGGCTTCATTTTGTTGATAGCGATCGAAGGCGCCCAGGGAACTCACCAGCAAGCCGGAGGCGCCGGAAGGTCGCAGGCGCATGTCCACTTCATACAGTTGGCCGGAGTTGGTCTGGGTGGTCAGCAGGTGAATGATGCGCTGGCCCAGACGCGTGAAGAACTGCGCGCCGTCAATCGGCTTGGCGCCATCGGTCTCGGCCTGGGGGTCGCCATCGTGGATAAACACCAGATCCAGATCCGAACCATGCCCCAGTTCGATGCCGCCGACTTTCCCATAACCGACAATGATGAACCCAGGATCGCACAGGGTACCGTCCAGGCGCTGCGGCGCGCCGTGGCGGGCGACAGTCTGGCGCCAGGCCAGGGCCAGCACTTGCTCAAGAATGGCTTCGGCCAGCCAGGTGAGGTAGTCGCTGACTTTCATCAGCGGCAGGCTGCCAGCGATTTCCGAGGCCGCGACTCGCAGGCGGTGCGCCAATTTAAAGTGACGCAGGGCCTCCATTTGCTGTTCAAGGTCGTCCTCGGGAATGCGGGTGAGGCGCTCGCGCAGCTCGGCAGCCAGCTCCGGCGCCAGCGGCGGCTTGAACAGGCGGCCCTCGTTGAGCAGCTCATCGAGCAACAACGGGAAACGGGTGATCTGTTCGGCGATCCACGGGCTGGCGGCGCACAGGGTCAGCAGGCGACGCAGCGCATCCGGGTTCTCGGTGAGCAACACCAGATAGGCCGAACGCCGGGCGACGGCCTCCACCAACGGCAACACGCGCTCCAGCACCAGGTCCGGGTTGGCGTGCTCGACCGCCTGGGCCAGCAGGCGCGGAATGAATGCATCCAGGCGCTCGCGCCCCAGCCGCTGCATGGCACGCAACTGCGGGCTGCCACGCAGGCCGGCCAAGGCCTTGAGGGCTTTGGGTGCATCGGTGAAACCGCCCTCGGCCAATTGACGGCACGCGGCGTCGTCATCCTGGGATTCCTCCCACAGCGGCAACCACTCACCACCGACGACCAATTCACTTTCTTCGCCTTCTTCTTCATCAGGGTCGGCAATCACTTGACGAAAGTGCCAGTCCACGCGGCCACGCCAGTACATCAGGCGTTCGTGGAACGCAGCCCAGTCGCTGAAGCCCAGCATGAAGGCGATACGCGCCTGATCTTCGGGATTGTGCGGCAGCATTTGGGTCTGGCGGTCGGCAATCGCCTGGATGGCGTGCTCGGTGTAGCGCAGGAATTCGTAGCCATTGCGCAGTTCGGTGATCACCGCAGCCGGCAGGTAACCCTGCCCCTCAAGCGTACCCAGCACGTTCAGCAGTGGGCGTTGTTGCAGGCTGAGGTCGCGGCCGCCATGAATCAGCTGGAACGCCTGGGCAATAAACTCCACCTCCCGAATGCCGCCTGAGCCCAGCTTGATGTTCTCGGCCATACCCTTGCGCCGTACTTCCTGCTGGATCAACTGCTTCATGGTGCGCAGCGCTTCGATGGCGGAAAAGTCCAGGTAGCGGCGGTAGACGAACGGGCGCAGCATATCGAGCAACTGCGCGCCGGCCACTTGATCACCGGCCACTACGCGCGCCTTGATCATGGCGTAGCGTTCCCAATCCCGGCCCTGATCCTGGTAGTACTGCTCCAACGCGTTGAAGCTGAGCACCAGCGCACCGGCCGAGCCGTAGGGACGCAGGCGCATATCCACACGGAAGACAAAACCGTCGACCGTCATAGGATCCAGGGCCTTGATCAATTTTTGACCAAGACGAATAAAGAATTCCTGATTGTCCAGGGAGCGCTTTACCCCCACCGTCTCGCCGCCTTCGGGGTAGGCAAAAATCAGGTCGATATCCGACGAGAGATTCAGCTCCACCGCACCGAGCTTGCCCATGCCGAGGATGACCATATGCTGCGCCTCACCGCTGCGCCGCCCGGTCGGCGTGCCGAACTGCGCGCAGTGGCGCTGGTACAGCCATTGGTAGGCCTGGTCGATGCTGGCGTCGGCCATGTCGGAAAGGTCGCGACAGGTTTGCACCAGGTCCGCCTGGCGCGTCAGGTCGCGCCAGATGATGCGCACCTGCTGGCGCGTGCGCTGGCGGCGCAGCACGCGGCCCAACTCATCTTCTGTTTCGGCCTGTTGCACGGCGCCGGCAATCTGGCTGCACAGCTCACCGGGCGCAAAGCTGCGGTCCAGCTCACCCCAGGCCACCAGTTCGAGCAACATCAAAGGGTCACGAACACTCTGTTCAATGACAAAATCACTGGCAGCGCACACGCGGGCGAAGTCGGCCCACCGTTGCGGCGTCCACGCAGAAAGGCCATGATCGTCGTCCAGCGCGGCCACCGCGTCACGAAATGACTGCTCGGCCCGCTGGGCATAAGGCAAGAGAATGGCCGGCAGTTCGGCCAGCGTTGGAAGGCTCATGGTCTATCCTTGATCGGCGTGTAATTGGCGTGTAGTTGTGAACGCAAGAGCCATGCTCGATGAAGGACTGTCGAACAAAAGTTAGAAATAGCTGAAATTAAATTAATCTTGGCAGACAACATCAAACTTTCACCTTTTCTTGTTCGCAATAGACCAACAATAACGATTATGCTCACCAGCAAGACCGAGCCATACGCTCAGTCTTGTGTAGTTTTACTACTCGTATATACATTCGAAAGGCTGAAATGGCCGACGATTTGTAGTAAAACTACAGGACGCCGAAGCAACCTTCGGCCATCCAAGAATTTATGTCGTCTGCCCACAAGGCCAGTCGCAAACTTCAGGCAACCGATTCTGGTAGCCTTTCCGCCCTGGAGCAAGCCATGCAAGACCTCGATCCCGTCGAAACCCAGGAATGGCTGGACGCCCTGGAATCGGTTCTCGACAAAGAAGGCGAAGACCGTGCTCACTACCTGATGACCCGTATGGGCGAACTCGCGACCCGCAGCGGCTCGCAACTGCCTTACGCCATCACTACGCCATACCGCAACACCATCCCCGTTACCCACGAAGCACGCATGCCTGGCGACCTGTTCATGGAACGCCGCATTCGCTCGCTGGTACGTTGGAACGCCATGGCGATGGTAATGCGCACGAACTTGAAAGATTCGGACCTGGGCGGTCACATTTCCAGCTTCGCTTCCAGCGCCACCCTGTATGACATCGGCTTCAACTACTTCTTCCAGGCCCCGACCGACGAACACGGCGGCGACCTGATCTACTTCCAGGGCCACACCTCGCCAGGCGTCTACGCCCGTGCGTTCATGGAAGGTCGCATCAGCGAAGAACAAATGAACAACTTCCGCCAGGAAGTCGACGGTCAGGGCCTGTCGTCCTACCCGCACCCTTGGCTGATGCCTGATTTCTGGCAGTTCCCGACCGTTTCCATGGGTCTGGGCCCGATCCAGGCGATCTACCAGGCACGCTTCATGAAGTACCTGGAAGCCCGTGGCTTCATCCCGGAAGGCAAGCAGAAAGTCTGGTGCTTCCTGGGCGACGGCGAGTGCGACGAGCCGGAATCCCTGGGGGCCATTTCCCTGGCCGGCCGCGAGAAGCTCGACAACCTGATCTTCGTCATCAACTGCAACCTGCAGCGCCTCGACGGCCCGGTTCGCGGCAACGGCAAGATCATCCAGGAACTCGAAGGCGTGTTCCGTGGTGCTCAGTGGAACGTGACCAAGGTCATCTGGGGCCGTTTCTGGGACCCACTGCTGGCCA
The DNA here is from genome assembly GCF_023127755.1 of Pseudomonas sp. W2Aug9. Lineage (NCBI taxonomy): Bacteria > Pseudomonadati > Pseudomonadota > Gammaproteobacteria > Pseudomonadales > Pseudomonadaceae > Pseudomonas > Pseudomonas sp. W2Aug9. The sequence goes on from NZ_SPKL01000020.1 coordinate 176,274, forward strand.
AGGACGTCGACGGCATCCTTCAACGTCGCATGGACGAAGTCATCGACGGCGAGTACCAGAACTACAAGGCCAAAGACGGCGCGTTCGTTCGCGAACACTTCTTCAACACGCCTGAACTCAAGGCGATGGTTGCCGACCTGTCCGACGACGAAATCTGGAAGCTCAACCGTGGCGGCCACGACCCGTACAAGGTCTACGCGGCGTACCACGAAGCGGTCAACCACAAAGAACAACCGACCGTCATCCTGGCCAAGACCATCAAGGGTTATGGCACCGGTGCCGGCGAAGCGAAGAACACCGCGCACAACACCAAGAAAGTCGATGTCGACAGCCTGAAGTTGTTCCGCGACCGCTTCGACATCCCGGTCAAGGACGAAGAGCTGGAGAACCTGCCGTTCTTCAAGCCAGAGCCAAACAGCGCCGAGGCCCGCTACCTGAGCGAGCGCCGCAGCGCACTGGGTGGCTTCGTGCCACAGCGCCGCGCCAACAGCTTCAGCGTACCGACGCCGGACCTGAGCACCCTCAAGGCCATCCTTGACGGCTCGGGCGACCGTGAAATCTCCACCACCATGGCCTTCGTGCGCATCCTCGCGCAATTGGTCAAGGACAAGGACATCGGCCCGCGCATCGTCCCGATCATCCCGGACGAAGCCCGTACCTTTGGTATGGAAGGCATGTTCCGCCAGTTGGGCATCTACTCCTCCGTCGGCCAGCTCTACGAGCCAGTCGATAAAGACCAGGTGATGTTCTACAAGGAAGACAAGAAGGGCCAGATCCTCGAAGAAGGCATCAACGAAGCGGGCGCCATGAGCTCCTTCATCGCTGCCGGTACTTCGTACTCCAGCCACAACCAGCCGATGCTGCCGTTCTACATCTTCTATTCGATGTTCGGCTTCCAGCGTATTGGCGACCTGGCTTGGGCAGCAGGCGACAGCCGTACCCGTGGCTTCCTGATCGGCGGTACCGCCGGGCGCACCACGCTGAACGGCGAAGGCCTGCAACACGAAGACGGTCACAGCCACATCCTGGCTGCCACCATCCCGAACTGCCGCACCTTTGATCCAACCTACGGCTATGAGCTGGCGGTGATCATCCAGGACGGCATGAAGAAGATGACCGAAGAGCAGCAGGACGTTTTCTACTACATCACCGTGATGAACGAGTCCTACCAGCAGCCAGCCATGCCGGCCGGTGTGGAAGAAGGCATCATCAAGGGCATGTACCTGCTCGAAGAAGACACCAAGGAAGCGGCGCACCACGTACAGCTGATGGGCTCCGGCACCATCCTGCGCGAAGTGCGTGAAGCGGCGAAGATCCTGCGTGACGAATTCAACGTCGGCGCCGACGTGTGGAGCGTGACCAGCTTCAACGAACTGCGTCGCGACGGCCTGGCCGTAGAGCGCAGCAACCGTCTGCACCCTGGCCAGAAGCCAGCCAAGAGCTACGTCGAAGAGTGCCTGGCCGGCCGTAAAGGTCCAGTCATTGCCTCTACCGACTACATGAAACTGTTTGCTGAACAAATTCGCCAGTGGGTCCCGTCCAAGGAATTCAAAGTCCTGGGCACCGATGGTTTCGGCCGCAGTGACAGCCGCAAGAAGCTGCGTCACTTCTTCGAAGTCGACCGTCACTTCGTGGTGTTGGCAGCCCTGGAAGCCTTGGCTGACCGTGGTGAGATCGAACCCAAGGTGGTGGCTGACGCCATCGTCAAGTTCGGGATCAACCCGGAAAAACGCAACCCACTGGACTGCTGAGGAGATTTTTTGTGAGCGAACTCATTCGCGTACCTGACATCGGCAGCGGTGAAGGTGAAGTAATCGAGCTGTTTGTGAAGGTCGGCGACACCGTCGAAGCCGACCAGAGCATCCTGACCCTGGAGTCGGACAAGGCGAGCATGGAAATCCCTGCTCCCAAGGCCGGCGTGGTCAAGAGCCTGAAGGTCAAGCTGGGCGACCGCCTGAAAGAAGGCGACGAACTGCTGGAGCTGGAAATCGAAGGCGCCGCTGATGCAGCCCCTGCGGCGGCTCCGGCTGCCGCTGCTGAACCTGCGCCTGCCGCTGAAAAACCTGCTGCCGAGGCCCCAGCGGCCCCGGCTGCTGCACCTGCCGCCGCCACCGTCCAGGACATTCACGTCCCGGACATCGGCTCGTCGGGCAAGGCTAAGATCATCGAGCTGCTGGTCAAGGTCGGCGACACCGTCGAAGCCGATCAGTCGCTGATCACCCTGGAGTCCGACAAGGCCTCCATGGAAATCCCTTCGCCGGCTGCCGGCGTAGTGGAAAGCATCGCGGTCAAGCTGGAAGACGAAGTCGGCACCGGTGACTTCATCCTCAAGCTGAAAGTACAAGGCGCTGCCCCGGCCGCCGCTCCAGCACCGGCGGCTGCTCCGACTGCCAAGGCTGAAGCCGCTCCGGCCGCTGCTGCCCCGGCACCTGCTGCAAAAGCCGAGGCCACACCGGCCCCTGCTGCTGCCGCACCTGCGCCAAGCGGTGCCAAGGTGCACGCCGGCCCTGCCGTGCGTCAGTTGGCCCGCGAGTTCGGCGTCGAGCTGAGCGCCGTCTCGGCCAGCGGCCCGCACGGTCGTGTGCTGAAGGAAGACGTGCAGGCTTACGTCAAAGCCATGATGCAAAAGGCCAAGGAAGCACCGGCTGCCGGCGCGACGGGCGGCTCGGGCATTCCGCCGATCCGTACCGTGGATTTCAGCCGCTTCGGCGAAACCGAAGAAGTGCCGATGACCCGCCTGATGCAAATCGGCGCGGCCGGCCTGCATGCCAGCTGGCTGAACATCCCGCATGTGACTCAGTTCGACCAGGCCGACATCACCGACCTGGAAGCTTTCCGCGTTGCGCAGAAAGCCGTGGCCGAGAAGGCCGGCGTGAAGCTGACCGTGCTGCCACTGCTGCTCAAGGCCTGCGCGCACCTGCTCAAGGAACTGCCGGACTTCAACAGCTCGCTGGCGCCAAGCGGCAAGGCGATCATTCGCAAGAAGTACGTCAACATCGGCTTTGCCGTCGACACTCCGGATGGCCTGCTGGTACCGGTCATCAAGAACGTCGACCAGAAGAGCCTGCTGCAACTCGCTGGCGAAGCGGCTGCGCTGGCTGCCAAGGCCCGCGACAAGAAGCTCACCCCGGATGACATGCAGGGCGCCTGCTTCACTATCTCCAGCCTCGGGCACATTGGCGGCACTGGCTTCACGCCAATCGTCAACGCGCCGGAAGTGGCGATCCTGGGTGTTTCCAAGGCCACCATCCAGCCTGTGTGGGACGGTAAAGCGTTCCAGCCCAAGCTGATGCTGCCACTGTCGCTGTCCTACGATCACCGCGTGATCAACGGCGCCGCCGCTGCACGCTTCACCCAGCGCCTGAGCCAGTTGCTGAACGACATCCGCACCATCCTGCTGTAAGCCGCAGAGCCTTCCCTTTACGGGGAAGGCCCTTGCCGCACCGATTTCCGAGCGCCACGCTCGTACCTCAACCCCGCCACTTGGCGGGGCTTTTTTTGTGCGCTCGGTGTACGCACAGAACAGGTTTGTACACCTTCTGTCACTTCGATTGCAGAAATCCCCCGCACGGCCGATAACTGCCTTATAGCACTTAGCCTTCATCCTCTCTTGTCAGTGCGTGCCGCATGATGCAACCTTGCCGCAGGCGACAGTAAAGAGGGCGTGAGCCGGGCGCCACGCGCATTTTCCCAAGCGAGTTTCCCCATGAAAAGCCAACCCGATGTCGCCCGTATGGCGGCCGAGGTAGTGACGCAATTACCGGTGCCTTCGCGCCTCGGTATGCTGCGTTTCGAGCGGCTTAATGAGGCAAGCTGGGCCCTGCTGTACCTCGATCCCAATTGCGAGCGCCAGTTCGGCCTGCCAGCTGTGGAACTCTGCGCGCTGATCGGCACGCCCTACGCCAGCCTGATGGAGCCCCAGGCCCGCTATCAGCTGCACGACGCAATCCAGCAGCAACTGACCCACAGCCCCCATTACCTGGTGCGCTATACCCTGCACACCCATGACGGCCCGATGAGCCTGCTGGAAATGGGCGAGGCCTACAAACAACACAACCGCCATCTGCTGCGCGGCTACCTGATGGTGGTCGACGGGCTGTTCAGCGATACCACCGCGCCCGCCCCGACCGCTGACCTGGAAAACCAGAACAGCCGCCTGCAGATCGCCCTGGAGCTCAACCAGCGTGCGCAGCAGGAACAGTTGCAACACCTGGAACGGGTGCGCGCCCAGCAGGAGCTGATCCTGCTGCTGGCCCGACAGCGCTACACCACGCCCAATTCGCTGCAAGAAGCCGCTGAGCTGATCACCCGTAGCGCGTGCGACATTTACCAGATCGACTGCGCCAGCATCTGGCACCTCGAAGGCCAACATCTGGTGCCTATCTCGGCGTACCACCGCGCCGACCAACAGCACCGCCTGCCCCAAGCCATCGACGCCAGCGGTTTCCCGGATTATCTGGAAGCCCTGCACTCCAGCCGCGCCATCGACGCCACCCATGCCCAACGTGACCCGCGCACCCGGGAAATGGCCGAAAGCCTGCGCGCCAACGATATCCACGCGATGCTCGACGCCAGTATTCGTGTCGACGGCCAGGTCGTCGGCGTGCTGTGCCTGGAACAAAGCGGCAGTTCACGTGCCTGGCAGTCCGATGAAATCGCGTTTGCCGGCGAGCTGGCAGACCAGTTCGCGCAAGTCATCAACAACCACAACCGCCGTACCGCCACCAGCGCCCTGCACCTGTTCCAGCGTGCTGTGGAACAAAGCGCCAATGCCTTTCTGCTGGTCAATTGCGACGGCGTGGTGGAGTACGTCAACCCCAGCTTCACCGCAATTACCCAATACAGCGCGGAAGAAGTCCACGGCCATCGCCTGGCGCAACTGCCGGCCCTGGAAAATCTCAGTGAGTTGCTGTTCGACGCGCCGTCGGCCCTGGCCAAAAGCAACAGCTGGCAAGGCGAGTTCAAAAGCCGGCGCAAGAACCTGGAGCCCTACTGGGGCCAGTTGTCGATTTCCAAGGTGTATGGCGATAACCGCGAGCTGACCCACTACATCGGCATCTACGAAGACATCACCCAGACCAAGCTGGCGCAACAGCGCATCGAGCGCCTGGCCTACACCGACAACCTGACCAACCTGGGCAACCGACCGGCGTTCATCCGTAACCTCGACGAACGCTTTGCCCGCGACAGCGACAGCCCGATCAGCCTGCTGCTGGTGGACATCGACAACTTCAAGCGCATCAACGACAGCCTCGGCCACCAGACCGGCGACAAGTTGCTGATCAGCCTGGCCCGCCGTTTGCGCAATAGCTTGAGCAGCGGTGGCAGCCTGGCACGCTTTGCCAGTAACGAGTTCGCAGTGCTGTTGGATGATTCCGACCTGGAGACCGGCCAGCAGGTCGCCAGCCAGTTGCTGGCCACGCTCGACAAGCCGATGTTCGTCGACAACCAGTTGATCAGCGTCACCGGCTCCGTGGGCCTGGCCTGCGCGCCGCTGCATGGCCGCGACCCGCAGACCCTGATGCGTAACGCAGGGCTGGCGCTGCACAAGGCCAAGGCCAACGGCAAACACCAGGTGCAAGTGTTTACCGAAGCGTTGAATGCCGAAGCCAGCTACAAGCTGTTCGTGGAAAACAACCTGCGTCGCGCCCTGACCCAGAACGAGCTGGACGTGTTCTACCAGCCCAAACTGTGCCTGCGCAGCGGCCGTCTGCTGGGCATGGAAGCCCTGTTGCGCTGGAACCACCCGGAAAAGGGCATGATCCGCCCCGACCAGTTCATCAGCGTGGCCGAAGAGACCGGGTTGATCATTCCGATCGGCAAATGGATCGCCCGCCAGGCGTGCCGCATGAGCAGGCAGTTGAGCGCCGCCGGCATGGGCAATTTGCAGGTGGCGATCAACCTGTCGCCCAAGCAATTTTCCGATCCGGACCTGGTGACCTCGATTGCCACCATCCTCAAGGAAGAACAGCTACCGGCCAACCTGCTGGAGCTGGAGCTGACCGAGGGTTTGCTGCTGGAAGCCACCGAAGACACGCGCCTGCAACTGGACCAGTTGAAAAGCTTTGGCCTGACCCTGGCCATGGACGATTTCGGCACCGGTTACTCGTCGCTGAGCTACTTGAAAAAATTCCCCATCGACATCATTAAGATTGATCGCAGCTTTATCCACGAGATCCCGGATAACCAGGACGACATGGAAATAACCTCGGCAGTGATCGCCATGGCTCACAACCTCAAGCTCAAGGTGGTGGCCGAAGGCATCGAGACAGCCGAACAGTTGGCGTTCCTGCGCAGACACCGCTGCGATGTCGGCCAGGGCTACCTGTTCGACCGACCGATCCCCGGTGCAGAGCTGCTGACGATGCTTAAACGCTACCCGCGCGGGCCAATCGCCTGACAGCGCTGTAACACTCGGGCACACTGACTGTCTGACAATTTACTGTTACTCAACCTGACGAGAGGACTGATCATGGTCTTGCGCTCGGAAATTCTGGTGAACAAAAACGTGCTGCCTACTCAAGAACAAGCTTTGCCTGGCCGTGAAACCCCGATGAAGCTGCCGGAAACGCACTTCGTCAACGGCAACCCGCTGCTGGGTCCGTTTATTGATGACGTCGGTTTTGCGATCTTCGGCCTGGGTTGTTTCTGGGGCGCTGAACGTAAATTCTGGGAACGCGACGGCGTGGTCAGCACGGTGGTCGGCTACGCCGGCGGCTACACGCCGAACCCGACCTACGAAGAAGTCTGCTCAGGCCTGACCGGCCATAGCGAAGTGGTACTGGTGGTGTATGACCAGGCCAAGCTCAAGTACGAAGACTTGCTGAAGATGTTCTGGGAATTGCACAACCCGACCCAGGGCATGCGCCAGGGCAACGATATTGGCAGCCAGTACCGCTCGGTGATTTATGCCACCACGCCTGAACAATTGGCGGCGGCCAAAGCCAGTGCCGAGGCTTATCAGCAAGAGCTGACCAAGGCCGGTGTAGGTGAGATCACCACGGAAATCGAAGAAGCCCCGACGGTTTACTTCGCCGAGGCGTATCACCAGCAGTACCTGGCGAAGAATCCGCAGGGGTATTGCGGGATCGGCGGCACAGGCGTGACCTGCCCGATCTAAGGTCAACATAGAACCAAATGTGGGAGGGGGCTTGCTCCCGATTGCGGTGTGTCAGTTACAGAAGTACTGACTGACACTCAGCAATCGGGAGCAAGCCCCCTCCCACATTTAGTTTTGTGTGTGGCCTGAGCGCTGACTATTCAGCGATAAGCCAATCCATCTGCCACCCACCCTGGGTCTGCCCAAGTTTCTTGGACAGCCACGGCAGCAACTCACGCAACTCCTCTTCCAGACCCCACGGCGGGTTGGCAATCGCCAGGCCCGAGCCGGTCAGGGTGTTGGGCGTGTCCAGTGGATGCACCAGCAGTTCCACCCGCAGCAACTTCGGCGCACCGGTACCGGCCAGGTCCTGGTAGAAGCGGCGCAACATGCGCTGGTCCTTCACCGGGTACCAGATCGCCGCGACCGTCTGGCGCATGCGGCTGACGGCTTCCTTGAGGGACGCCGCACAACGCTGCATTTCGTCGAGCTTCTCGAACGGCGGGTCGATCAGCATCAACGCGCGTTTTTCCGGCACCGGCAACAGGGCACGCGGCACATGCCAGCCTTCGCCCAGGTGCACTTTGACCCGGCGATCACCCTTCATATTGTCCTTGAGCAGCACGCCATCTTCCGGATGCTTCTCGTTGAGCAGCACACGGTCCTGGGGACGCGTGAGGCGTCGCGCCAGCTCCGGCGAGCCTGGGTAGTAGCGCAACTGGCCGTCCGGGTTCATCTCGTGCAGCACGCGCATGTAGTCCGCGGTGAGCGGCGGCAGGTCACTTGCGCCCCACAGGCGAGCGATGCCTTCCAGGTATTCACCGGTGCGGTTGGCCTGGTCGCCCTGCAAGTCGTACAGGCCAATGCCGGCATGGGTGTCGAGGTAGGCGAACGGCTGCTCCTTGCGCGACATCAGGGCGATGAGGCGGGTCAAGGTCAGGTGTTTGAAGACATCGGCATGGTTGCCGGCGTGAAAGGCGTGACGATAATTCATGGTTGCTCCTGCGCAGGGGGCGAAGTTTACCTTCTACCGGTGCAAAGGTGCAGGGCCGCATGGCGGGCGGTACGGATATCACGCGAGCCTCATGGGTTTAACTCAGTTGTACGCCAAGGTAGTCCGCCACCTCGGCATGGCTGATATCCGGCCTGCGTGCGAAGTAGGCGACCTTGTGCTGCAGGATCGTGGGTGTAAACGCAGTGTATAAGTCGGGACGCTGCTCCTGGAGCCATTGCAACAGGTTGTCGATCAGCACCTGGGGCGAGTGTTGCGCCAGGCTTGCCAACAATGGCGCCGGCACTCGCCACCAAGGGCTGGGTTTGGCCGCAGCCACCTGGCGGGGCGAGACTGCCAACGACTGTCCATTGATTAAGTAACGCTGGAATACGGGCAGCACAGTGGCGGCATCGTCACCCAACTGCTGCAACATCGGCAAAAACTGCGCGCCATCCCAGAAGCGCAAAAATACCGGCTGATCTTCAGGCAGGTACACCTGGGTCAAACCCTTCAAGTGATCGATCACAACCTCCAACGGGCACGAAGACACCGCCAGCCAGCCCCAGTCCAAGGCCTGGGTGGTGGCTACCCAGTCGAGAAAAGCACTGCCAGGCTCGACAACGCCAACATAAGGCATCACCTCATTCCAATCGGCATAGGGCGTGCCCGCCCACACCGGTTGCGGCGGTGGTGCGACCGCTATGGTTTGCCAGGCTGCAAACGGCTTGGCCTCGCTGGTGTTGCCCATGACGACGTATAGCTGCTCATCAGGCTGCAACGGTTTTTGGGCCAGCCAGGCGCGGGGCGTCAAGGGTGAGGCCATCAGGGGAAACTCCGTGCGTGGGCGCTGATATCGCACTGCCCGTTTTTGCAGCGCTCACACTCTTCGCAAAACGGCGCACTGCGCTTGAGGCTGGCCACTTGCGCAGGGCTTAGCGGCGCGGGAATAACGGCCAACAATGTTTCCTTCACCCCCGGCATTAACGGCGGCGCCGCCGGAACAGGCGCGCCGCCTGGCTGGATTGGCACACTGCTGAATATCCCGCCCGCCGACAGCGTGATCGACTGCCCGCCCGCTTGAATCGTCACGCTGGCCCCCGCATCAATGACGATGCTTTGCCCAGCGCCCAATTGAATGGTCTGCCCGGCACGCATGTACTGCGAACCGCCGACCGCCAGATGATCATCCTGCTTGAGTTCAGTGAGGCGGTTGCCATGGGTGATGCGCCGCTCTTCACCTTGCAACTCATGGTGCGACTCGCCGCCCACCCGCACACGACGCTGGTTATCGACCTGCACCTGTTGGTCATTGAGCACATGCTGGGTCCAGTCCCGCTGGGCGCGCAGGTAGATTTCCTCGGCCCCCTTACGGTCTTCGATGCGCAGTTCGTTGTAGCCTCCACCGCCCGGGCTGCTCTGGCTACGCAGGATACTGCGGGTCTTGTCCGCCGGCAGGTCGAGGGGCATTGGCCTGGCGGCATTGGGCAGGCAGCCCACCACCAGCGGCATGTCCAAATCACCATTGACGAAGCCCACCAACACCTCCATGCCGACCCTGGGGATCAGCACCACACCATAGCGGTCATGGGCCCAGCCGCTGGCCACCCGCAGCCAGCAACTGGAATGATCGTTGTGCTCGCCGATGCGATCCCACGCCATCTGCACCTTTACCCGTCCGTATTCGTCGCAATGGATCTCACTGCCAACCGGGCCAGTGACCACTGCGCTTTGGTAACCCGATATCGTCGGGCGCGGCTGCTCAGGCAAGGGCGGGCGAAAGATTGCATCCCACGGCGTGGCAACAAAGGTGTTGCCATACCCCTGACGAAACGCCCCGCCAACCACCTCGGTGACCGCTTCCTCCAGCACCTGGGGCTGTTTGCCTTCGTGGGTGACTTGGGTGACCAACCATAAGTCATTCCACTCCTCGCGCGGGTGCTCCCTCAATTGCAGGAACCTGCCGCCGGCCAAGGCCGGCTCGTCGCTTTGCCCCTGGGCGATGCGGTAGTCGCTGCGGTGCCGCTCCAGGCTACGCTGGGCGAGGTATTTGCCATGGGCCCGGTCGGAAAAATAGCCGGGGAACTGCTGCGCCTCAAGCTTGGGCAACTGCGCGTCGGCCGCCGTGCTTTGCAGCTCGAGGTGCGGTTTGCAAAAATCGTAATCGCGCAGATTGACCGCCGTGGTGCGGGCTGCCAATTGCAGTGTGAAACGCTTGATCGCCGGCGCCTGGGCAACCATGCCCGACCCAGGCCGGTACGGCGTGGGCTGATCGACCTGGGCAAATACCGTCTGGTCATCGCCAAACACCAGCAAATGAGCATCGGGGCAATGCTGAAAGTGATAGTGAATGCCGACTTCGGCACACAGGCGTTGGATGAACGCCAGATCCGTCTCACCGAATTGCACGCAATACTCACGCTCAGGGTATTGACCGCTCAGCCGGAACTCAAAGCTGTCACTGTGGATGCCCTGCCCCGCCAACACCTGCGCAACGATCTGCGGCACCGTCTGATGCTGGAAAATCCGCTGATGACTGCTGTGCGCCAGATACGCCAGGTGCGGCGCCAGGCTGAGCTGGTAGCGTGTCAGGCGCCGTCCGGAATCGCCTTGGGCGACCCGGTACACCAGGCCATGCACACCATGGCCGCGGTCATCGAAACCCAGGTATACCTGACGATGCAGCAAGCTCTCCAGGTCGATATCCGGCTGCTCGCTGACCAGCTCAAGTTCGAAACGGTAAGGCTGGCTGATGGCCTCGGAGCCACTGAACTCATACACCTTGAGGTCACTGGGCGCCCCATCCAGGGCCAGGGTAAATGCACTTTGGTTGGCAGGAGCGAACATCCGGTGTTTCTCTGCGAAGGGTGGGCAGCCGATTCTGCACCAGCTTTTTGCCGGGCCGGGCGTAACGCAGCCAAATCAGTAAGGTCCTACCTGTGCCTTCATCCAGCCACCCTCGAAGGCAACCAGGCGAACTGGCCGAAACAAAAACGGCCCGCCATCCAAAGGACGCGGGCCGTTTTTGTTTCAACTGGACAGGCGCTCAACGCCCGGCGCAGTTATTTGTTGAGGTTGTAGTCTTTTTCGGCAGCATCAAAACGCTCGACCATACCAACCGTCGGTGCGCCCATCTTGCTCACGAAGTAGATCGCCAGACTGGCGAAGATGAAGCCTGGGATGATTTCGTACAGACCCAGCAGTTCAAAGTGCTTCCACACGATCACGGTGATCGCGCCGACCAGGATGCCGGCCAGTGCGCCGTTGCGGGTCATGTTTTTCCAGATCACCGAGATCAGCACCACAGGGCCGAACGCAGCGCCGAAACCGGCCCAGGCGTAGCTGACCAGGCCCAGCACGCGGTTTTCCGGGTTGGCGGCCATGGCGATGGCGATCAAGGCCACTACCAGCACCATGATCCGACCGACCCAAACCAGCTCAAGCTGGGAAGCGCCTTTACGCAGGAACGCCTTGTAGAAGTCTTCGGTCAGGGCGCTGGAGCACACCAGCAACTGGCAGCTCAAGGTACTCATCACCGCCGCGAGGATCGCCGACAGCAATACACCGGCAACCCATGGGTTGAACAGGATTTTGGCCAGTTCGATAAACACTCGCTCAGGGTTTTCAGTGACCGGGCCAGCCACTTCCGGATGCGCCGAGAAGTAAGCGATACCGAAGAAGCCCACCGCCACGGTGCCGCCCAGGCACAGGATCATCCAGGTCATGGAGATGCGACGTGCGTTGGCAATCGACTTCACCGAGTCGGCCGCCATGAAACGCGCCAGGATGTGCGGCTGGCCGAAGTAGCCCAGGCCCCAGCCCATCAGCGAGATGATGCCGATGAAGGTGGTGTTTTTCAGCATGTCGAAGTTGGTCGGGTCTTTGGCTTCGATGGCCAGGAACGTGGTGTCCACACCGCCGGTGGCCAGCAGCACGATGATCGGCGTCAGGATCAGCGCGAAGATCATCAGCGTGGCTTGTACGGTGTCGGTCCAGCTGACCGCCAGGAAACCACCGATAAAGGTGTAGGCAATCGTTGCCGCAGCACCGGCCCACAGCGCGGTCTCGTAGGACATGCCGAAGGTGCTTTCGAACAGGCGGGCACCGGCGACAATGCCGGAGGCGCAATAGATGGTGAAGAACACCAGGATCACCACTGCCGAGATGATCCGCAGCAGGCCGCTTTTATCTTCGAAGCGGCTGGAGAAGTAATCCGGCAGGGTCAGGGCGTCGCCGTTGTGTTCGGTCTGCACCCGCAGGCGGCCAGCCACGAACAACCAGTTGAGGTAAGCACCGGCGATCAGGCCGATGGCAATCCAGCTTTCCGACAGGCCGGACATGTAGATGGCGCCCGGCAGGCCCATCAACAACCAGCCGCTCATGTCGGAAGCACCGGCCGACAAGGCTGTCACCACGCTACCGAGGCTGCGACCGCCGAGGATGTAATCGGAAAGGTTGTTGGTGGAGCGATAGGCCATCAAGCCGATCAGCACCATTGCTGCGATGTAGATCACGAACGTGATCAGGGTTGGATTGCTAACGCTCATATGAGTGACGCCCTGGCTTTGTTTTTATGTAGCGACGGTCTGTCAGATCGCCACTGGTGGATAACCGAGTAGACGAGCCTGCTAGCCGCGCATTTATGACTGGCGTTTCCCCAGGAAAGCCGCCAGCCGATGAACCAAACCTTAGAGGTGGTTGCACCTTGGTGCGCGAATGCTATTCAACAAAGCAAATAAGGTGCAACCAGTTTCTTGCGAATAAGTTGCACCCAGGTGTGATTTAGGACAAACGCCGTGTTTTTGCTCCTTTTCGGAGCAAGAACAGCCGATCTCAGAAGCAAACGCACCAATGCCGAGCGGATTTTGTCGAAGGCCAATTTTTTTCCGATCAACCGTCGAAAATTTCCTAAACAAAAGGGTTGCACCCGGTTGCACCTCTGCATGGGCAAAGCTAATCTTGCCGCCAGCAGATGCCACTCGGTAGTGGCACCCATGAGGATAAGAAAATGGCAACGACCACCCTTGGGGTCAAACTCGACGACCCAACCCGCGAGCGCCTGAAAGCCGCCGCGACCTCCATTGATCGCACGCCGCACTGGCTGATCAAGCAGGCAATTTTCAATTACCTGGAGAAACTCGAGGGTGGTGCAACCCTGTCCGAGCTCAATGGCTTGAGCAGCAAGGACGCCGAAGACGCGGGCGAGATCCAGGCTGACCACGCCCACCAGTGCTTCCTTGAGTTCGCTGAAAGCATCCTGCCGCAATCGGTACTGCGCGCATCGATCACCGCCGCTTACCGTCGCCCGGAACCGGAAGTGGTACCGATGCTGATCGAGCAGGCACGCCTGCCGGCAGACATGGCCGAAGCCACCAACAAGCTGGCTGCCACCATTGCCGAGAAACTGCGTAACCAGAAGAGCGCCGGCGGCCGTGCCGGTATCGTCCAGGGCCTGCTGCAGGAATTCTCCCTGTCGTCCCAGGAAGGCGTGGCGCTGATGTGCCTGGCCGAAGCGCTGCTGCGCATCCCGGACAAAGGCACCCGTGACGCGCTGATCCGCGACAAGATCAGCACCGGCAACTGGCAGCCGCACCTGGGCAACAGCCCGTCGCTGTTCGTTAACGCCGCCACCTGGGGCCTGTTGCTGACCGGCAAACTGGTCGCCACCCACAACGAAGCGGGCCTGACCTCCTCCCTGAGCCGCATCATCGGCAAAAGCGGCGAGCCGATGATCCGCAAGGGCGTCGACATGGCCATGCGCCTGATGGGCGAACAGTTCGTCACCGGCGAAACCATCGCCGAAGCCCTGGCCAATGCGAGCAAGTTCGAAGCCAAGGGCTTCCGCTACTCCTACGACATGCTCGGTGAAGCCGCCCTCACCGAACACGATGCCCAGAAGTACCTGGCTTCGTATGAACAAGCCATTCACTCCATCGGCAAAGCCTCCCATGGCCGTGGGATCTATGAGGGCCCTGGCATCTCCATCAAGCTCTCCGCCCTGCACCCGCGCTATAGCCGTGCGCAGTACGAGCGCGTGATGGACGAACTGTACCCGCGCCTGCTGTCGCTGACCTTGCTGGCCAAGCAATACGACATCGGCCTGAACATCGACGCCGAAGAAGCCGACCGCCTGGAACTGTCCCTGGACCTGCTGGAGCGTCTGTGCTTCGAGCCGCAACTGACCGGCTGGAACGGTATCGGTTTTGTGATCCAGGCTTACCAGAAGCGTTGCCCGTATGTGATCGACTACGTCATCGACCTGGCCCGCCGCAGCCGCCATCGTCTGATGATCCGCCTGGTAAAAGGCGCGTACTGGGACAGCGAAATCAAACGCGCCCAGGTCGAGGGCCTGGAAGGCTACCCGGTGTACACCCGCAAGGTGTACACCGACGTTTCCTACATTGCCTGCGCACGCAAACTGCTGTCGGTGCCGGAAGCCATCTACCCGCAGTTCGCCACGCACAACGCCCACACCTTGTCGGCCATCTACCATATCGCCGGTCAGAACTATTACCCCGGCCAGTACGAGTTCCAATGCCTGCACGGCATGGGTGAACCGCTGTACGAACAAGTGGTGGGCAAAGTATCCGAGGGCAAGCTGAACCGTCCGTGCCGTGTGTACGCGCCGGTCGGTACCCACGAAACACTGCTGGCCTACCTGGTACGCCGCCTGTTGGAAAACGGCGCCAACACCTCGTTCGTCAACCGCATCGCCGACCAATCGATCTCGATTCAGGAGCTGGTGGCCGATCCAGTGGCCAGCATCGAGCAGATGGCTACGCTGGAAGGTGGCTTCGGCTTGCCGCACCCACGTATTCCGCTGCCGCGTGACCTGTATGGCAGCGACCGCGCCAACTCGGCCGGTATCGACCTGGCCAACGAACACCGTCTGGCGTCGCTGTCCTGCGCCCTGCTGGCTACCGCGCACAACAACTGGAAAGCCGCGCCGATGCTCGGTTGCGCCTCCAGCCAGGAAGCGGCCCAACCGGTGCTGAACCCGTCCGACCTGCGGGATGTGGTCGGCCACGTACAGGAAGCTACCGTCGAAGACGTCGACAACGCGATCCAGTGCGCGATCAGCGCCGCGCCGATCTGGCAGGCCACCCCGCCCGCCGAACGCGCCGCGATTCTGGAGCGTGCCGCCGACCTGATGGAAGGCGAGATCCAGCCGCTGATGGGCCTGCTGGCCCGTGAAGCCGGCAAGACCTTCGCCAACGCCATCGCCGAAGTGCGTGAAGCCGTGGACTTCCTGCGTTACTACGCGGTGCAGGCGCGCAACGACTTCACCAACGATGCCCATCGCCCACTGGGCCCGGTGGTCTGCATCAGCCCGTGGAACTTCCCGCTCGCCATCTTCAGCGGCCAGGTGGCTGCGGCATTGGCCGCCGGTAACCCGGTACTGGCCAAGCCTGCCGAACAAACCCCGCTGGTCGCCGCCCAAGCCGTGCGCATCCTGCTCGAAGCCGGCATTCCCGAGGGCGTGCTGCAGCTGCTACCGGGCCAAGGCGAAAGCGTCGGCGCCCGCCTGGTGGGTGATGATCGCGTCAAAGGCGTGATGTTCACCGGTTCCACCGAAGTTGCTCGCTTGTTGCAACGCAATGTCGCAGGGCGCCTGGATGCCCAGGGTCGCCCGATCCCGCTGATCGCCGAAACCGGTGGCCAGAACGCGATGATCGTTGATTCGTCGGCGCTCACCGAACAGGTGGTGATCGACGTGGTGTCGTCGGCTTTTGACAGCGCCGGCCAACGTTGCTCGGCCTTGCGTGTACTGTGCCTGCAGGAAGATTCGGCAGACCGCGTCATCGAAATGCTCAAGGGCGCCATGGCTGAATGCCGTCTGGGCAACCCGGAGCGCCTGTCGGTGGATATCGGCCCAGTGATCGACGCCGAAGCCAAGGCCGGCATCGAGAAACACATCCAGGCCATGCGCGACAAAGGCCGCAACGTTTATCAGGTTGCAATTGCCGATGGCGAAGAGATAAAGCGCGGCACCTTTGTGATGCCAACCCTGATCGAGCTGGAAAGCTTCGACGAGCTGCAACGCGAGATCTTCGGCCCGGTGCTGCACGTGGTGCGCTACAAGCGTAAAGAGATCGACCAGTTGATCGGCCAGATCAATGCGTCGGGCTACGGTCTGACCCTGGGCGTGCATACCCGCATCGACGAGACCATCGCCAAGGTGATCGACAACGTCAACGCCGGTAACGTCTACGTCAACCGCAACATCGTGGGTGCCGTGGTCGGCGTGCAGCCGTTCGGCGGCGAAGGCCTGTCGGGCACTGGCCCGAAAGCCGGCGGCCCGTTGTATCTGTACCGCCTGCTGTCGACTCGTCCTACCGACGCGATCGAGCAATCCTTCGTACGTGGCGACGCATTGACTGCACCCGACGTACGCCTGCGCGACGCCATGAGCCAACCGCTGACCGCCCTGAAAACCTGGGCCGACAGCCATAAGTTCAGTGAGCTGAGCGCGCTGTGCACGCAATTCGCGGCGCAGTCGCAAAGCGGTGTCACACGGCAACTGGCCGGCCCGACCGGTGAGCGCAACAGCTACGCAATCCTGCCGCGTGAACACGTGCTGTGCCTGGCTGAAGTGGAAGGTGATCTGCTGACCCAACTGGCGGCAGTGCTGGCCGTCGGCGGTTCGGCGGTATGGCCGGAAACCGAGCTGACCAAGGCCCTGTTCCCACGCCTGCCGCGAGACATTCAGGCGAAGATCAAGCGCGTGGCCGACTGGACCAAGGACGACGTAGTGTTCGACGCCGTCCTGCACCACGGTGATTCCGACCAACTGCGTGCGGTGTGCCAGCAAGTGGCGCAGCGCGGTGGGGCGATTGTTGGGGTGCATGGTATGTCTCAGGGTGAGACGGCCATTGCCTTGGAGCGATTGGTGATCGAGCGGGCGTTGAGCGTCAACACCGCAGCGGCAGGCGGTAACGCCAGCCTGATGACTATCGGTTAAAACCTGTGGGAGGGGGCTTGCTCCCGATAGCGGAGTGTCAGTCAGCACATTGGACACTGACACACTGCTATCGGGAGCAAGCCCCCTCCCACATTGACTGCATTTCAATTCCCTGCCTGCGTTTTGCCCTTCCATCACCCAGATCAATCTTGCTATCCAGCCTCTATTCACGCGCTTAGACTCAGGCCAATTCCTTCAAAGGTAGTCCGCCATGTCCGAGACGCTGCTCAGTTCCCGCAATCTGGCTTTCGAGCTGTACGAAGTCCTCGATGCCGAGGGCCTGACCCAGCGTGAGCGGTTTGCCGAACACAACCGCGAAACCTTCGACGCTGCGATCAGCACGGCGCGCAGCATCGCCGAAAAGTACTTCGCCCCCCACAACCGCAAGAACGACGAAAACGAACCGCGTTATGAGAACGGCCAAGCGATCCTGATCCCGGAAGTCAAACCCGCCGTAGACGCCTTCCTGGAGGCCGGTTTCCTCAACGCAGCCCGCAGTTTCGAAGCAGGCGGCATGCAACTGCCGACCTTGCTGTCCCAAGCCTGCTTCGCCCACTTTCAAGCGGCCAACACCGCATCGACCTCCTACCCGTTCCTGACCATGGGCGCCGCCAACCTGATCGAAAGCTTCGGCACCGAGGAGCAGAAACAGCGCTTCCTGCAACCGATGATCGAAGGGCGCTTCTTTGGCACCATGGCCCTGACCGAGCCCCATGCCGGCTCCTCGCTGTCAGATATTCGTACCCGCGCAGAACCGGCGGCTGACGGCAGTTATCGCCTCAAAGGCAACAAGATCTTCATCTCCGGTGGCGACCACTCGCTGTCGGAAAACATCGTGCATATGGTGCTGGCCAAATTGCCGGACGCACCCGCGGGCGTGAAGGGTATTTCGCTGTTTATCGTGCCCAAGTTCCTGGTCAACGATAACGGCAGCCTGGGCGAACGCAACGATGTATTGCTAGCCGGGCTGTTTCACAAGATGGGCTGGCGCGGTACCACGTCCACGGCGCTCAACTTCGGCGATAACGGCAACTGCGTCGGCTACTTGGTGGGCAAACCGCACCAGGGCCTGAGCTGCATGTTCCAGATGATGAATGAAGCACGCATTGGCGTGGGCATGGGCGCGGTGATGCTTGGTTACGCCGGCTACCTCTACTCGCTGGACTACGCCCGCGAACGGCCCCAGGGTCGCCTGCCCGATAGCAAAGACCCAGGCACCGCACCAGTGGCGATCATTCAGCACGCCGACATCAAGCGCATGTTGCTGACCCAGAAAGCCTATGTGGAAGGCGCCTTTGACCTGGGCCTCTACGCAGCCCGACTGTTTGACGACACCACCACCCTGGCAACCGACACTGAGCGCAAGCACGCCCACGAACTGCTGGACCTGCTCACCCCCATCGTCAAATCCTGGCCGTCGGAGTTTTGCCTCAAGGCCAACGAACTGGCGATCCAGATTCTCGGCGGCCACGGCTACACCCGCGAATACCCGGTGGAGCAGTACTACCGCGACAACCGCTTGAACCCGATCCATGAAGGCACCCACGGCATCCAGTCCCTGGACTTGCTTGGGCGCAAATTGGCGCAGAACGGCGGCGCCGGCTTGAAGCAATTGATTCGCCTGATCGCCGAGACCGGGGCCCGTGCGCAGAAGTACCCGTCACTTACGGCACTGCGAGAGCCGCTGGAGCAACTGGTCAATCGACTGCAAGGCGTCACGATTGGCCTGCTGACCGATCTCGCCCAGGGCAAGGTCAACAGCAGCCTGGCGAACTCGGCGCTGTACTTGAAAGTATTCGGGCATACGGTGATCGGCTGGCGCTGGCTGGAACAGGCGATCCGCGCTGAAGAAGGGCTGGCCAAGGGTGAAGCGGCCGATGCGGCCTTCTACAAGGGCAAGCTCCAGGCCGCCCGGTACTTCCTGACTTGGGAAGTACCGAGCTGCCATCACGAACTGGCAATTCTGGAGGCACGCGACGATACGTGCCTGGGGATGCAGGATGAGTGGTTCTAAGGCTGGATCGCCTTGGAAATCACCTCGACCGTGGCGCTGACTTGCTCTTGGTAACGGTCGAGTTCCTGCTGGTGAGCCTGTTGCATTTCGATCTGCTCGGCGCACAGGTTCAGCGCGGCCAGTACCAATAATTTATCACCGATCAGCGTCGGGTACTTTTTCTTGGTAACCGCCAGGGAAGCCTTCAGCATAGTCACGGCATGCATCAGGGTCTGATCTTCGCCGGCCGGTGCCTTGATCGAGTAATCCTCTCCGAGAATCGAAACGACCTTTATCCCCTCATTCATGCGCTGACAGGCCCTGCACTCACACGCTCAACCAGTGCCTGGATGCGTGCGGCGGTGGCGCCGTGCTTTTCTTCCTGCTCCATCAGGTTCAGTTGCAGGCTGTCGTTTTCATCCTTGGCGCGAGCCAGTTCGGCCTTGAGGGATTCGTTGCTGCCCAGCAGCTCTTGATTCTGCTGTACCAGGTCGCTGACCAGTTGTTCCAATTGGCTGAGAGATGCTTCTAACATTTTGATTTCCCGGGCTTTTAAAAGGGCGGTGACGATAAAGAAAATTCACCTCGGATGCCAGGGATATCCCCGGCGTGCAGCCCGATTTATCGGGGCCGGGCAGCACTTTCGAGCCTTAGTGACTGCAATTACCCGATCTGGTTCCTCCAATGCCCCCAACCCTTCGTCAGATGCGACAAAAGCGCGCAGCCCCTTAAGACTTTAGTCGCAGGGCCGATAACGCAGGCACACCTCGTCTCATGGCCGCACGGATCGCGCTTCCCCCCAGGATTCCAGCATGTCTCTTCGTAATATGAATATCGCCCCGAGGGCCTTCCTCGGCTTCGCGTTTATTGGCGCCCTGATGTTGTTGCTGGGTGTGTTCGCCCTGAACCAGATGAGCAAGATTCGCGCAGCCACCGAAGACATCACCTCAGCCAGCGTGCCAAGCATTCGTGCCCTCGACGAATTCACCCAACTGACCCTGCGCCTGCGCGTGCTGTCGTATCGCTTGCTGACCAACCGCGAGCCGGATGTACAGCAAAAGACTTTGGAAGCCTTCGAGTTGCGCAATCAGCAGATTCGCACGGCCCAGGGCATCTACGAAAAATTGATCACCAGCACTCAAGAGCGCAACGCCTACGACGAATACGTGCGCCTGCTGGGCCAGTACCACCAGATTGAAGAGCGCATGAAGAGCCTGTCACGCGCCAATCAGGTCGACGAGCTGCGCAACTTGCTGAACACCGAGTTGCTGAGCAACTCCGAGCAAGTCAACGCCGTATTGACCCGCTTGCTGGATATCAATAACGACGACGCCAACGCCACCAACCAGCAAGCCAAAGACCAATACGACATGGCCTTCGACCTGGTGGTGGGCCTGCTGGTGGTTGCCACGGCGCTGACCGTGTTGTTCGCCTGGTTGCTGACCCGCAGCATCACCCTGCCCATCGCCCGAGCCCTTGAAGCCGCCGAAGAAGTGGCCGAAGGTAACCTGACGCGCCCGATCACCGTAGACGGCAACGACGAAGCCGGCCGCCTGCTCGCCGCCATGGCCAAGATGCAAAACAAACTGCGCGATACCCTGCAACGCATCGCCGGCTCCGCCACTCAGTTGGCGTCTGCCGCCGAAGAGCTGAACGCCGTCACCGACGAAAGCGCCCGTGGCCTGACCCAGCAAAACAACGAAATCGAACAAGCCGCCACCGCCGTCAACGAGATGACCAGCGCCGTTGAAGAAGTCGCACGCAACGCCGTGAGCACTTCCGAAGCTTCGCGCAACGCCACCACCTCTGCCGGTGATGGTCGGGACCTGGTGCAGGAAACCGTCAGCGCCATCGAACGCATGAGCGCTGACGTGCAGGCCACCGCCTCCCTGATTGGCGACCTGGCCAATGAATCGCGGGATATCGGCAAAGTGCTGGACGTGATTCGCGGCCTGGCCGACCAGACCAACCTGCTGGCCCTGAACGCGGCGATTGAAGCCGCACGCGCCGGGGAAGCCGGACGTGGTTTCGCCGTAGTGGCCGACGAGGTGCGAGCGCTGGCCCATCGCACGCAACAATCCACCAGCGAGATCGAGCGCATGATCGGCAGTATCCAGACGGGTACTGAGCACGCAGTGGATTCGATGCGAAACAGCACCGAGCGGGCCGAGTCGACGCTGAACATCGCCAAGGGCGCGGGCATGTCGCTGGACACCATCAACACCGCAATTGTCGAGATCAACGAGCGCAACCTGGTGATCGCCAGCGCGGCGGAAGAACAGGCCCAGGTGGCGCGGGAAGTGGACCGTAATCTGGTGAATATTCGCGACCTGTCGGTGCAATCCGCTACGGGCGCCAGCCAGACCAGCGCCGCGAGCAGCGAATTGTCGCGCCTGGCAGTGGATCTGAATGGGATGGTAGGCCGCTTCCGTCTCTAACTGACGGCACTTGAAAATGTGGGAGGGGGCTTGCTCCCGATTGCGGTATATCAGTCAACTTATCTGTGGCTGACCCACCGCTATCGGGGGCAAGCCCCCTCCCACATTTGCTTCTGCAAAAATTCAGAAAAAGCTTTTTGACAGCGCAGCAATTCAACAGGTTAGAATCGCTGGCACGCAGACTGCATGGTCAGTTTGCGCCCCGCCTTCCCTGCTCTGGAGTACTGCCTTTGAATGCGACGACCATCAACAGCCTGTTCTTGATCGGCGCGTTGCTGGTAAGTGCGAGCATTCTGGTGAGTTCCCTTTCGTCCCGCCTGGGCATCCCGATCCTGGTGATCATCCTGGCCGTGGGCATGACCGCCGGTGTCGATGGCGGCGGTATCATTTTCGATAACTACCCGACTGCCTACCTGGTGGGCAACCTCGCCCTGGCCGTGATCCTGCTCGACGGCGGCTTGCGCACACGGGTGGCGAGTTTCCGCGTGGCGCTGTGGCCGGCCTTGTCCCTGGCCACGGTGGGGGTGTTGATTACCACCGGCCTCACCGGCATGGCGGCGGCCTGGCTGTTCGACCTCAATATCATCCAGGGCTTGCTGATCGGCGCCATCGTCGGCTCCACGGACGCTGCAGCGGTGTTCTCGCTGCTGGGCGGCAAGGGCCTCAACGAACGGGTCAGCGCCAGCCTGGAAATCGAATCCGGCAGCAACGACCCGATGGCGGTGTTCCTTACCGTCACCCTGATCGACATGCTCGCCAGCGGCCAGACCGGCCTGCACTGGAGCCTGCTGACTCATCTGATTCGCGAATTCGGCATCGGTGGCCTGGTGGGCCTGGGCGGCGGCTGGCTGATGCTGCAGCTGGTCAACCGCATCAACCTAGCCAACGGCCTGTACCCGATTCTGGTAATCGCCGGCGGCCTGTTCGTTTTCGCCCTGACCAACGCCCTGCACGGCAGCGGCTTCCTGGCCGTGTACCTGTGCGGCCTGGTGATTGGCAACCGCCCGGTGCGCAGCCGCCATGGCATTTTGCATATGCTCGATGGCATGGCCTGGCTGGCGCAGATCGGCATGTTCCTGGTGCTGGGCCTGTTGGTCACGCCCCATGACCTGCTGCCCATCGCCCTGCCCGCGCTGGGCCTGGCGCTGTGGATGATCCTGTTTGCGCGGCCTCTTTCGGTGATGGTTGGCCTGCTGCCGTTCAAGGCATTCCACGGTCGCGAAAAGGCCTTTATCGCCTGGGTCGGCCTGCGCGGCGCGGTGCCGATCATCCTCGCGGTGTTCCCGCTGATGGCTGGCCTGCCCCATGCGCAGCTGTACTTCAACCTGGCGTTCTTTATCGTGCTGGTGTCGCTGCTGGTGCAGGGCACAAGTCTGCCGTGGGTGGCCAAGTTGCTCAAGGTCACCGTACCACCGGACCCGGCACCGATTTCCCGCGCAGCCCTGGAAGTACACGTCACCAGCGAGTGGGAGCTGTTCGTCTACCGCCTCGGCGCCGAGAAATGGTGCATCGGCGCGGCCCTGCGCGAGCTGAAAATGCCCGAAGGCACGCGCATCGCTGCACTGTTCCGGGGCCAGCAACTGCTCCATCCGTCGGGTAGTACGGTGTTGGAAGTCGACGATTTGCTCTGTGTAATCGGCCACGAACACAACCTGCCGGCCCTGGGCAAACTGTTCAGCCAGGCACCGCAACGGGGCCTCGATTTGCGCTTCTTCGGCGACTTCGTGCTCGAAGGCGACGCCCAGCTGGGCGCGGTTTCGGCCTTGTACGGGCTCAAGCTCGAGGGTATCGACCCGGACATGCCGCTGAGTCGCTTCATCACCCAGAAGGTCGGCGGTGCACCGGTGGTGGGCGACCAGGTGGAATGGAACAACACCATCTGGACTGTCGCGGTCATGGACGGGAACAAGATTGGCAAAGTCGGCGTCAGATTCCCCGAAGGAAGTCGCCCGGGCCCCGGACTCTTCCTCTAAACTGCGGGGCAACAACGCCCCGATTCTTCACCTTGCAAGACCGGTCTCTATGCCAACCCTGCGCACTTTTATCGCCACTGCCCTGCTGGGCCTGACCCTTTGCGTCGGCGCCGTTCACGCTGCCGACCCGCCCAGCGCCGACGCCATCCAGCAAACCCTGGATAAACTGCCCGACCGCAAGCTGCCCGACGCTGACATGAAGGCGTTGCAGGGCATCCTGCAGCAGACCCTGACGTACCTGGCGAACCAGCAGGATTACGAGCAGCGCCTGGCCGATCTCAAGCGCCAGCTGGAAGAGGCCCCACGCCAGACCGCCGACAACCAGCGCGAGCTGGCCCGGCTCAAGGCCACCAAAATCATCCCGGTAGCCCAACGCTACGCCTCGCTGCCCGTGCCGCAGCTTGAGCAATTGCTGGTGCAACGCAGCACCCAGCAAGGCGACCTGCAAAAAGAGCTGGCCGACGCCAACAGCTTGACCATCGCCGCCCAGACCCGCCCCGAGCGCGCCCAAACCGAAATCAGCAGCAGCCAGACGCGCATCCAGCAGATCAATGCCACGCTCAAGCTGGGCAAAGACAACGGCAAAGCCCTCAGCGGCGACCAGCGCAACCAGCTGAACGCTGAACTGGCGGCCCTGAATGCGCTCATCCCCCTGCGCCGCCAGGAGTTGGCCGGCAACAGCCAGTTGCAAGACCTGGGCAACAGCCAGCACGACCTGATCCAGGAAAAAACCGCGCGCCTGGAGCAGGAAATCCAGGACCTGCAAACCCTGATCAACCAGAAACGCCTGGCCCAGTCCCAGCAGACGGTGACGCAACAGTCCATCGAAGCCCAGAAAGCCGGGGGCAGCAGCATCCTTGCCAAGGAAAGCGCCGACAACCTGAAGCTGTCCGACTACCTGCTCAAGAGCACTGACCGCCTCAATGACCTGACCCAGAAGAACCTGCAGACCAAGCAGCAACTGGACACGGTCAACCAGAGCGATTCGGCCCTGGACGAGCAGATCAACGTGCTCAAGGGCAGCCTGCTGCTTTCCAAGATTCTGTATAAGCAAAAACAGGCCCTGCCGCGCCTTACCGTCGACCGCGACCTGGCCGACGATATCGCCAACATTCGCCTGTACCAGTTCGAGGTCAACCAGCAGCGTGAGCTGATCAGTTCCCCCAGCGCCTATGTGGATAACCTGCTGGCCAACCAGCCACCGGACGAAGTCACGCCGCAACTGCGTCGCACCTTGCTGGAACTGGCGATCACCCGCAGCGACCTGCTGGAGCGCCTGAGCCGCGAGCTGAGTGCGCTACTGAACGAATCGATCACCCTGCAACTGAACCAGAAGCAACTGTTGAGCACCGCCACTACACTGCGCGCGACGCTTGATGAGCAGATGTTCTGGATCCCGAGCAACAAGCCGCTGGACACCGAATGGCTGGAAACCGTGCCGGCGCACCTGAGCAAGCAAGTCGCCACCCTGCCCTGGGCGTCCAGTGTCAGTGAACTGTATGACGGCCTGACCCAGCGCCCGTTGCTGTTCCTGCCGCTGCTGCTGTTGCTCGGCGCGCTGTTGTGGCGACGCAAGGCGTTGTACCAGCGCCTGAACAAGGTCCACCTGGACATCGGTCACTTCAAGCGCGACAGCCAGTGGCATACGCCGCAGGCGATCCTGATCAATATCCTGCTGGCAATGCCGGTGTCACTGGGCCTGGCGCTGTGCG
The DNA here is from genome assembly GCF_023127755.1 of Pseudomonas sp. W2Aug9. NCBI lineage: Bacteria > Pseudomonadati > Pseudomonadota > Gammaproteobacteria > Pseudomonadales > Pseudomonadaceae > Pseudomonas > Pseudomonas sp. W2Aug9. Next base: position 201,442 of record NZ_SPKL01000020.1, read on the forward strand.
GCTATGCCTTGCAGATCGACGCCCGCGGGCAAAACGCCAACCTGGGCTCGGCCCTGCTGCAGATCGCCCAGGCGTGGCTGGTGTTCTACACCGCCTACCGCATCCTTGCGCCGGGCGGCGTGGCCGAACTGCACTTTCGCTGGGAGAAACCTCAGGTCCAGTTCCTCCAGGGCTGGATACGCAAGCTCGGGCTGGTGGTACTGGCCCTGGTGGCAGTGGTGGCGATTGCCGAACACCAACCGGCGGCACTGGCCGAAGACGTGCTGGGCATCGCCGTGGTGCTCACCTGTTATGGCTTGATGGCGTGGCTGCTGAGTCGCCTGCTGCTCAACAGCCCCACCCATGAAAAGGCCTCGCTGTTTCGCAAGGCCATCGGGCTGGTGTTCACCGCCCTGCCGATCGCGCTGTTCATCGCCGTGTGCTTTGGCTACTACTACACCGCCCTGAAACTCAGCGACCGGCTGATCAACACCCTGTACCTGCTGATGTTCTGGCTGGTGATCGAAGCCACCTTCGTGCGCGGCCTCGGCGTGGCCGCCCGGCGCCTGGCCTATGCCCGCGCCCTGGCCAAACGCCAGGCCGCCAAGGAAGCCGGTGATGGCGAAACGGTGATCGAGGAGCCGACCCTGGACATCGAACAGGTCAACGAACAGTCCATGCGCCTGATCCGCCTGGCCTTGCTCGGCGGCTTTATCGCGGCGCTGTACTGGGTGTGGTCGGACCTGATCTCGGTGTTTTCGTACCTGGATAACGTCACCCTGTACGAATACACCAGCGGTACGGGTGCCAATATCAGCATGGTGCCCATCAGTATCGGCGACCTGCTCGGCGCGTCGATCATCATCGGCATCACCTTCGCCCTGGCGCGCAACCTGCCCGGCCTGCTGGAAGTGCTGGTGCTGTCCAAGCTGGACCTGGCCCAAGGCAGCGCCTATGCCACCACCACCTTGCTGTCCTACATCATTGCCGGCGTAGGGTTTGTCACCACCCTGTCCACCCTCGGCGTGAGCTGGGACAAGCTGCAATGGCTGGTTGCGGCGCTGTCGGTGGGCCTGGGCTTCGGTATGCAGGAGATCTTCGCCAACTTCATCTCCGGTATCATGATCCTGTTCGAACGCCCGGTGCGCATTGGCGATACCATCACCATCGGCAACCTGTCGGGTACGGTGAGCAAGATCCGCATTCGCGCCACCACCATCACCGACTTCGACAACAAGGACATCATCGTCCCGAACAAGACCTTTATTACCGGGCAACTGATCAACTGGTCGCTGACCGACACCATCACTCGCGTGACCCTCAAACTCGGGGTGGACTACGGCTCGGACCTGGACCTGGTGAAGGAATTGTTACTGAAAGCCGCACGGGAAAACCCGCGGGTACTGAAAGAACCCGAACCCCACGTGTACTTCCTCAACTTCGGCGAAAGCACCCTGGACCACGAGCTGCGCATGCATGTGCGCGACCTCGGCGACCGCAACCCGGTGCTCGACGAGGTCAACCGCTTTATCAACCGTGAGTTCAAGAAACAGCACATCAACATCTCGTTCAGGCAGATGGAGATCTACCTGAAAAACCTCCACGGCCAGGAATACAAGCTGGTGCCGGCCGAGGATGAGCGCAAGACCATCGTCGAGCCCGTCGACAAGCCCGACGCACCAGAGCCACCCGCCGGCAAAGTGGTGGATGCGCCGGAGCCGCCACCGAGCAAACTCGACTAAACGCCCTATCCCCAGCAGAATGCTCGGACATTCTGCTGGAGATGGCCGGTGAAAGCCCTCGACGAACTGACCTTCGACAACCGCTTCGCACGCCTGGGCGACGCGTTCTCAACCCACGTATTGCCAGAGCCCCTGGACGAACCGCGCCTGGTGGTGGCCAGCAAGGCCGCCATGGCCCTGATTGACCTCGACCCGGCCGTGGCTGAAACGCCCGTGTTTGCCGAACTGTTTGGCGGCCACAAGCTGTGGGCCGAAGCCGAACCACGAGCGATGGTTTATTCGGGGCATCAGTTTGGCGGCTACACCCCGCAATTGGGCGATGGCCGCGGGTTGTTGCTGGGCGAGGTCTACAACGACGCCGGCGAGCATTGGGATTTGCACCTCAAGGGCGCGGGGATGACGCCTTACTCGCGCATGGGCGACGGGCGTGCGGTGTTGCGCTCTTCGATTCGCGAATTCCTCGCCTCCGAAGCGTTACACGCGCTGGGCATCCCCAGCAGCCGCGCTCTATGCGTGATCGGCTCCAGCACCCCGGTCTGGCGTGAGAAACAGGAACGTGGCGCCATGGTGTTGCGCCTGGCCCATAGCCATATCCGCTTCGGGCATTTCGAATACTTCTACTACACCAAGAAGCCCGAACAGCAGGCCGAGTTGGCCGAACACGTGCTGAACCTGCATTACCCCGAGTGCCGCGAGCAGCCTGAGCCGTACCTGGCGATGTTCCGCGAAATCGTCGAGCGCAATGCCGAAATGATCGCCAAGTGGCAGGCCTATGGCTTTTGCCACGGGGTGATGAACACCGACAACATGTCGATTCTGGGCATCACCTTCGACTTCGGGCCCTTCGCGTTTCTCGATGATTTTGACGCGCACTTCATCTGCAACCACTCCGACCATGAAGGGCGCTACTCCTTCAGCAACCAGGTGCCTATCGGGCAGTGGAACCTCAGCGCCTTGGCCCAGGCGCTTACGCCGTTCATCAGCGTTGATGCCTTGAAGGAGGCACTTGGCCTGTACCTGCCGTTCTACCAGGCCCACTACCTGGACCTGATGCGCCGCCGGCTGGGGCTCACGAGCGCTGAAGAGGATGACCAGAAACTGGTGGAAGACTTGCTCAAGCTGATGCAGAACAGCGGCGTGGACTACACACTGTTCTTCCGACGCCTGGGCGATGAATCCGCGGCGCTGGCCGTGACGCGGCTACGTGACGACTTTGTCGACCTGGCCGGGTTTGATACCTGGGCCGAGCGGTACAAGGCCCGCGTTGCGCGGGACGGGGATTTCACCCAGGAACAGCGCCGTGAGCGGATGCATGCGGTGAACCCGCTCTACATCCTGCGTAACTACCTGGCCCAAAACGCCATCGCCGCCGCCGAATCAGGCGACTACAGCGAAGTGCGACGGCTGCATGAAGTGCTAACCAGGCCGTTTGAAGAGCAAGCGGGGATGGAGCAGTACGCGCAACGGCCGCCGGATTGGGGTAAGCATTTGGAGATTAGTTGTTCGTCGTAAGTCCTGAAACCCATAGCCACCCCCAAGGAGCCCCCGATGTCCGAATCTCCTGTCATCCCCTGCCCTCATTGCAATGGCCTCAACCGCATCCCCGGCGAACGCCTGGGTGATGCGCCCAAATGCGGGCGTTGCAAGCAGCCGGTGTTGTTGAATAGGCCCTTTGAATTGAAACAAGGCGACTACGCCAGCCAGATCAAGGGCGACTTGCCGTTGCTGGTGGATGTGTGGGCCGACTGGTGCGGGCCGTGCAAGTCGTTTGCGCCGGTATTCGAGCAGGCCGCCGGGCAGCTTGAAGGCAAGTGCCGGCTGGCGAAGCTGGACAGTGAGGCTAATCAGCAGCTGTCGGCGCAGTTGGGGATTCGTTCTATTCCCAGTTTGATCCTGTTCAAGAACGGCCGCGAAGTGGCGCGCCAGAGCGGAGCGTTTCCGTTGCCGCAGCTGATGAGCTGGTTGCGTAGCCAGGGGGTGTAACCACCCCTTCAGAACACCGCTGGACAGTGTGGGAGGGGGCTTGCTCCCGATAGCAGTAAGCCAGTCAACTTATCAGGGGACTAACACACCGCCATCGGGAGCAAGCCCCCTCCCACATTTTGACCGCATTTCAGCCTTGAGGGAGTGGGGCTTCGCGGTCCATCATCTGGCCGACCAGCATGACGCCCAGTTCGCTTAATTGGTGAATCGCCAGAGCCACATCGCGATGTTCGCCTGTGAGGTCGTTGGACAAGTTGAGTAATAGCGTGCGCACGGAGGAGAAGATTTCGTAGCTGTTGAGCACGAGGGCTTCGGTGGGGAGGTTGGGTGAAACATTGAAAAGACGGATAGACATGCATTTGTTCCCTGATAGGGCCACTACCGTTTCGCTACTAAACGAAGGGTGGCAGCTGTACGCAGGTTAGTAGACCGGGGAACAAAGCAAAGACCGGCGCACCCGAAGGTGCCCTGCGCACAGCCACCATCAGATAGGCGATAACGCCATGCTTTTGGAGCAGGTGCACATGCTTTGGTCGGTCGGGCTACTAAACCCGATCACTGAACATTCAGCGACCGGCAAACCTTAGAGACGCCCATCCAGACGCACAAGCCGGCGGATTCTGGCGTAGCTGTAGGCAAGGTTACAAGGCACAAGCCCAATTGCCAGACCCTTCCTACAGACCCTGTGGGACAAATCCAACCCACCTGCCGAAATGCAATCCAAACTGTGGGAGCTGGCTTGCCTGCGATGCAGGCGACTCGGTCTGCCTGGTACACCGAGGTGATGCCATCGCAGGCAAGCCAGCTCCCACAGTGTTCTGCGCTGCCTGTGGGGTCAGGCATTTTCCAGCAGATTATGCAGCTCCACAAACTGCTGCGTCAGTTTATGCCGTGGGTCGAGGTGGATCAGCGGCTTGCTCTCCTGGTGCGACTCGCGCATTCGCACCGAGCTGGCCAGGTACACCGGCAGCACCGGCAGCCCTTCGGCAATCAGTTCATCCAAGATCTGCTGCGGCAGACTCGCCCGGGCCTGAAACTGGTTAACCACGATACCTTCCACTTCCAGGCCTTCATTATGGTCTTCCTTCAGTTCTTCGATTTCCGCCAGCAGGCCATACAGGGCCTGGCGCGAAAAGCTGTCGCAATCGAAGGGGATCAGCACACGATCAGCCGCAATCAGCGCAGAAACCGCATAGAAGTTCAACGCGGGTGGAGTATCGAGGTAAATCCGGTCGTAATCCTCGCTCAACTCATCCAGCAGCTTTCGCAGCTTGTTGATCTTGTGCTTGGCTTCGAGCTTGGGCTGCAGGTCTGCCAGCTCAGCGGTGGCGGTGATGACGTGCAGGTTGTCGAACGGCGTTTCGTAGATATCAACCTTGTTCTTCTTCGAAAACGGCCCGGAAGACAACGTTTGCTTGAAAAAATCCGCGATCCCCATGGGGATGTCTTCGCCCGTCAACCCGGTGAGGTACTGGGTCGAGTTGGCTTGCGCATCGAGGTCCACCAACAGGGTTCGATAACCTTCGCTGGCGCTGACCGCCGCCAGGTTGCAGGCGATGCTGGACTTGCCCACGCCGCCTTTTTGATTGAACACCACGCGCCGCATGGAAAAACCTCCGTGTATCAATGAATGACCGAGTGTAGAGCGCAAAAGCGCCAGTTAGCTACCTCGTTCATCCATACGCTGTGCCTGGCTCACAAATGAATGGGAAATCTCCGACGACCCAGCCTGGCCTGTGATCGCCGACAATCTGTAAATTCTTCCAACTTATTTGTGATCAATAGTGAACAAATTTTCACCACTATTTGCTAGAACCCCGCGGCACCGGGATAATGCGCGCCATTCGGCTATTGCTCTCTGTCCCGGAATCCGGGGCCATTGGCCGCACATGGAAGCCCGCAGGGGCGGGATAACTTCTCAGTGATCAACTTCAACATCGCCCAATGGCGCGCCTGGGCTCCTGGCCTTGAGAGTGCGCACGACTGGCACGCCTGGTGCCGGGACCCGGTGTTGCTGCCCGTCAGCGAAGCCTGCCCGGATGTGTCATTTCTGCCAGCTATGCAGCGCCGCCGCTTGAGCCGGCTGGCGCGCATGGCATTCAGCGTCGGCTGGCCGCTGGCCGAGGGCCTTGCAGAGCTGCCGCTGGTGTTCATTTCCCGCCACGGCGAAACCCCGCGCACCCTGGATATCCTCAGCGATTTGGCCAACGAGCAGCCGCTGTCGCCCACCCAGTTCAGCCTGTCGGTGCACAACGCGGTGATCGGCCTGTGGTCGATCCTGCGCAATGAAACCGCCGAGATGACTGCCCTCGCCGCCGTTGGCGATGGCCTGGAGCACGGCCTCCTCGAAGCCGCCGCACTGCTCAACGAAGGCGCCCCGGCGGTGCTGCTGGTGATCACTGAAGAACAGCCGCCCGAAGCCTACGCCGGCTGGATCCATGACGTACCGTTCCCCTATGCCCTCGGCCTGTTGCTCACACCGGGCGACGAGTGGCAGCTGGAACTTACCACCGGCACTGTCCAACCCTCCACCATCGCCCAGTGGCCCCACGCCCTGAACCTGCTGCGCACCCTGCTGACCGAACAGGGCGCCTGCCAACATGCCTGGAAGAACCGAGTATGGAACTGGCAACGCAAGCCCTGACCGACAAGCCTCGGGACGCCTATTACTGGCGCCTGTTCGCTACCGCCGCGAGCTTTTTCCTGTTCGGCGTGGGCGGGTTGTGCCTGCGTTTGCTGGTGTTCCCATTGCTCAGTTGCTTGCCGGGCAGTGCCGAACAGCACCAGCGCCGTGCACGTCACACCATCAGCCGGCTGTTCTGGTTCTTTGTGCGGTTGATGCAGCGTGTCGGCGTGCTGACCTACAGCGTGGAAGGCGCCGAAAAGCTCGGGCGTCCAGGGCAGATGATCGTTGCCAACCACCCGTCGCTGATCGATGTGGTGTTCCTGATTGGCCTGATGCGCCAGACCAACTGCGTGGTCAAGCAGAGCCTGTTCCAGAACCCCTTCACCCGCGGGCCGGTGCGTGATGCCGGCTACATCAGCAACGACGGCAGCGCCGACATGCTCGATGCGGCTGCCGACGCCCTGCGCGCCGGCCAGACCCTGATCATCTTTCCCGAAGGCACCCGCACCACACCCGGCGCGGCCCCCGCCTTTCATCGCGGCGGCGCGGCCATTGCCCTGCGGGGTGCGACAATCATCACCCCGGTGGTGATCAAGGTCAGCCCCACCACCCTGACCAAGGCCGAACCCTGGTATCGCATCCCCAAACGTCGATTTCACTTCAGTTTGCGCGTGGGGGCCGATATAGAGCCACAAGCGTTTGCCGCGCTCGGCGCCGCGCCCCAGGCTTCACGCAAGCTCAACGATTACCTGCATCACTATTTCATTAAGGAGCTCGCCGAAGATGAGCGACCAAAAAAGCCTTGAGCACGAGATAAAAGAGCTGATCATCGAGGCCCTGGGCCTGGAAGACATCAGCGCCGACGACATTGGCAGCGAACAGACTCTGTTTGGCGAAGGCCTGGGCCTGGACTCGGTCGATGCCCTGGAATTGGGCCTGGCGATCCAGAAAACCTACGGCATCAAGATCGATGCCGACGCCAAGGACACCCGCAATCATTTCACCAACGTGGCCAGCCTTGCGGCGTTCGTCACGGCCCGACAGGCAGCTTGAGACCGTACCATGCAAACTCGTGACGATATTTTCAACACCCTGCGCGATGCCTTGGTGGAACTGTTTGAGCTGCCCCCGGAGCGCGTCACCCTCGACGCCAACCTGTATCAAGACCTGGAAATCGACAGCATCGACGCCGTGGACCTGATCGACCACATCAAGCGCCAGACCGGCAAGAAGATCGCCGCCGAAGAGTTCAAGGCCGTACGCACGGTGAACGACGTGGTTGAGGCGGTATACCGTCTGGTCCAGCCCGCCGCATGAGCCGGCTGATCGGCCTTGGCCTGTTGTTGGCGGGGCTGCTGTACCCCTTTGCGGTGTATTACGGCACCGAGCATTTTGCACCGTGGCAATTCGGCCTGTTGCTGGGCAGCCTGTGGCTGTTGCGCGCCCTGACCGCTGGGCGGCGCCCGGGCAGCCGCTGGATGGCGGTGACGGTGATCGTGTTCTGCGTACTGCTGGCCTGGTTCGATAACCCGCAGTGGCTGCGTTGGTACCCCAGCCTGGTCAGCGCGTTCATGTTGGCGCTGTTCGGCCTGAGCCTGAAATACGGCCCGCCGATGGTCGAGCGCCTGGCACGCATGACTGACCCGCAACTGCCGCCGAAGGCAATCGTGTATACCCGCCAGGTCACCGTGGTGTGGAGTGCATTTTTTCTGTGTAACGGCTTGCTCGCCGCCGCGCTCACGCTGTGGGCGCCGCTGAGCTGGTGGACGTTGTACAACGGCTTGATCGCCTACGGGCTGATAGCGCTGTTGTTTGCCGTGGAATGGCTGGTACGACAAAGGGTTCGAGGCCGCGTATGAATGGGTTGAAACTTGAGCACTTGTTGCTTGAGCCGCTGCAACAGCGCTGGGTCACCACCGAGCCTGACATGAATCACGCCCAGCTGTGGGAAGCATCCCTGCGCCTGGCGGCCGGCTTGCAGGCGCGAGGCATCCAGCGCCTGGCCGTGTACCTGGAAGACGCGGGCGTCCTGGCGATTGCCTTGCTGGGCGCCTGGCGCGCCGGTGCCAGCGTACTGCTGCCGGCCGACCTGCAGCCCCAGACCCGCCATCGCTGGGATCCTGCCGTCGACGCCTGGTTGATCGAAGCCGCTGATCTCGAGGCGCTGTACCAGGCGCCACTGAGCCCTGCGGTTCTCGACCTGGACACCTGCCAACTGAGCCTGTGCACCTCCGGCTCCAGCGGCGAGCCCAAGCGCATCGACAAGTCCCTGCGCCAGTTGGCCAATGAAGTGGAGGCGCTGGAAGCCCTGTGGGGGGCGGACCTCAAAGACGCCTGCATCATCGGCAGCGTCGCCACCCAGCACATCTACGGCTTGCTGTTTCGCGTGCTGTGGCCGCTGTGCGCAGGTCGCACCTTTGTGCGCAAGCAACTGGCGTTCCCCGAAGACATGCAGCGCGCCAGCCGCGAGCACCCACAATTTGCCTGGGTCGCCAGCCCGGCGCTGCTCAAACGCATGGGCGACAACCTCGACTGGTCGGCACTGAGCCAGGTTGCGCGGGTGTTTTCCTCCGGTGGCGCGCTGCCCGTTGAAGCCGCCGGCAGTCTGTATGACCGCTTGCAGCAATGGCCGACGGAAATTCTCGGCAGCTCGGAAACCGGCGGCATCGCCTGGCGCCAGGGCGCGCAACCCTGGCAGCCGTTTGCCGACGTGCAACTGAGCCAGGATGCCGACGGCGCGCTGCGCATCGCATCAAAGTACCTGCCCGAAGGGCACATCGAACAGACCGCCGACGCTGCACGCATCCATGCCGATGGCCGCTTCGAATTGCTGGGCCGCCTGGACCGTATCGTCAAGCTGGAAGAAAAACGCATCTCCCTGCCGATGCTCGAACAGGCATTGATGACCCATCCCTGGGTCGCCGAAACCCGCTTGGGTGTAGTGCAGGAAAACCGCGCCTCCCTTGGCGCGCTGGTGGTGCTCAGCAGCGATGGCCTGCATGCCCTGCGCAACCAGGGCCGGCGCACGCTCACCCAAACCCTGCGCCAGCACCTGGGCCAACATTGCGAAGCCCTGGCCCTGCCCCGTCGCTGGCGGTTGCTGCGCCAATTGCCGCTCAACAGCCAGGGCAAGCTGCCCCAGGCCGATATCGAAGCACTTCTGCTGGCTCCCCGGCCAAAAGCCCCCGAAGTGCTGGAGCAGGTCGAAGCCGATGGCGAATGGACCGTGCAACTGAGCGTTCCGCCGGACCTGGCCTATTTCAGCGGACACTTCCCGGTAACGCCCGTGCTGCCGGGCGTGGTGCAAGTGGAATGGGCGTTCAACCTGGGCCAGCAACTGTTCGACTTGCCGAGCACCTTCGCCGGTATGGAAGTACTCAAGTTCCAGCAACTGGTGCGCCCGGGCGATCAGATTGAACTGCACCTGCGCTTTGACCGGGAACGCAGCAAGCTTTATTTCACCTACCGTAACGGCGTTGCCGCCTGTTCCAGCGGTCGCATACAGTTGGTGACTGCGAATGCATAACCCCTGCGCCCTGATTCCGGTGTACAACCACGAAACTGCCGTACCCGCCGTGGTCCGCAGCCTGCTGGGCAGCGGCCTGCCGTGCCTGCTGGTCGACGACGGCAGCAGCCCGGCCTGCGCAGCGGTGTTGGCGCAATTGGCCACCCTCGACAACGTCACCCTGTTGACCCTGCCCAGCAACCAGGGCAAGGGTGGCGCCGTGATGGCCGGCTTTCGCGAAGCGGCGCGCCAGGGCTACACCCACGCCCTGCAAGTGGACGCCGACGGCCAGCACGACCTGCGTGAAGTCGAGACCTTTATCGACACCTCGCGCCGGCACCCTGACGCCGTCATCTGCGGCTACCCCGAATACGACGACAGCGTGCCCAAAGGCCGTTTGTATGCGCGTTACCTGACCCACGTATGGGTGTGGATCAACACCCTGTCGTTGCAGATTCGCGACTCGATGTGCGGTTTTCGCGTGTACCCGCTGGCGCCAACCCTGGCCTTGATGGACTCGGCCTACATCGGCACGCACATGGATTTCGACTCGGACATCCTGGTGCGCCTGGCCTGGCGCAACCAACCGATGCGCTGGCTGCCGACCCAGGTGCACTACCCGGCCGACGGCCTGTCGCACTTTCGCTTGTTCCGCGACAACGTTCGCATCAGCGCCATGCACACGCGGCTGTTTTTCGGCATGTTGGTGCGTGCGCCGATGATCCTGTGGCGACGGTGGCAGGCATGAGCGACAGCACCAAGCACTGGGCCGACCGCGAGGAACGCGGCAGCTTCTGGCTGATGAAGCTCACGGCGCTCGCCGCAAAAATCCTGGGTCGTCGCCTGTTGAGCCCTTTGCTCTACAGCATCGTTTTCTACTTCTTTCTGTTTGGCCGCACGGCGCGCCACAGCGCCTGGCAATATCAACAGCGCCTGGCCCAATGGAGTGGGCGCGATGAACTGCTGCCCAGCCACCGGAAAGTCTTCGGCCAGTTCATGGCCTTCGCCGATTCCCTGCTCGACAAGCTCGACGTATGGAACGGCAGGCTGGGCCTGGAACAGATCGAAATCAACGACCCGGCGCAATTGCGCGGGCAACTGCGTGGCGAGCGCGGGCAGATGCTGGTAGGCGCGCACCTGGGCAACCTGGAAGTGTGCCGTGCACTGGCGGAGATCGGTGAACAGGTCACCATGAACGTGTTGGTGCACACCAAGCACGCCGAGCGTTTCAACCGCCTGTTGGGCGAAGCCGGGGCCAGCCATTTGCGCCTGATCCAGGTCAGCGAGCTGGACCCGGCCACCATGCTGCTGCTCAGCCAGCGCCTGGACGACGGCGAATGGCTGGCGATTGCCGGTGACCGCATACCGTTGCACGGTGGGCGCACGGTGCGCGTGGATTTCCTCGGTCACCCGGCTGCGTTCCCCCAAGGCCCGTGGCTGCTGGCCGGGCTGCTCAAATGCCCGGTGAACCTGCTGATGTGCCTCAAACACCAAGGCCGCTATCGCCTGACCATCGAGCCTTTCGCACCGTTGATCGAATGGAAGCGCAGCACCCGCGAGCAGGTGATTGCCGAGTGGACCGCCCGCTACGCCGCACGCCTGGGCCAGTTCTGCCTGCAAGCGCCCCAACAATGGTTCAACTTTTACCCTTTCTGGAAGACCGATGACGACGCATCTTGAGCCGGTAACCTTTGGCGAACGCCCCTTGCGCATCGAAGACGTGCTGGCCCTGGCCAACCGTCAGGCGCCCACGCAATTGCAGGGTGATGCTGCCTATCGTCAGCGCATCGCCAAGGGCGCGCAGTTTCTCGACTCGCTGCTGGACAAGGAAGGCGTGATCTACGGCGTCACCACCGGCTACGGCGACTCCTGCGTGGTGGCGGTACCGCTGGAACACGTCGAAGCCTTGCCGCGTCACCTGTACACCTTTCACGGTTGCGGCCTGGGCAAGCTGCTCGACGCCCAAGCCACCCGCGCCGTGTTGGCGGCGCGTTTGCAGTCGCTGTGCCATGGCGTGTCGGGCGTACGCGTGGAACTGCTGGAACGCCTGCACGCCTTCCTCGAACACGATGTGCTGCCACTGATCCCGGAAGAAGGCTCGGTGGGCGCCAGCGGTGATCTGACGCCGCTGTCCTACGTGGCAGCGACCTTGTCCGGCGAACGTGAAGTGCTGTTTCGTGGCGAACGCCGCCCGGCGGTCGACGTGCACCGCGAACTGGGCTGGGAGCCTTTGGTGCTGCGCCCCAAGGAAGCCCTGGCCTTGATGAACGGCACCGCCGTGATGACTGGCCTGGCCTGCCTGGCTTTCGCCCGCGCCGACTACCTGCTCCACCTGGCGACGCGCATCACCGCGCTCAATGTGGTGGCGCTGCAAGGCAACCCGGAACACTTCGACGAGCGCCTGTTCGCCGCCAAGCCGCACCCTGGGCAGATGCAAGTGGCCGCGTGGCTGCGCAACGACCTGGCGATTGATGCGCCAACGGCGCCGCTGCATCGCTTGCAGGATCGCTACTCCTTGCGCTGCGCCCCTCATGTCCTCGGCGTGCTGGCCGACAGCCTGAACTGGCTGCGCTCATTTATCGAGATCGAGCTCAACAGCGCCAACGACAACCCAATCATCGACGCCGAAGCAGAACGCGTGCTGCACGGCGGGCACTTCTACGGCGGGCATATCGCCTTCGCCATGGACAGCCTCAAGACCCTGGTGGCCAACGTCGCCGACCTGCTCGACCGCCAGCTCGCGCTGCTGGTGGACGTGCGTTACAACCATGGCCTGCCAAGCAACCTCTCGGGCGCCCCCGCCGACCGCGCGATGATCAATCACGGTTTCAAGGCCGTGCAGATCGGCACCAGCGCCTGGACCGCCGAAGCATTGAAGAACACCATGCCGGCCAGTGTGTTCTCACGCTCCACCGAGTGCCACAACCAGGACAAGGTGAGCATGGGCACCATCGCTGCCCGCGATGCAATCCGCGTACTGGAGCTGACCGAACAAGTAGCCGCCGCCGCCCTGCTCGCCGCCAACCAGGGCGTGTGGCTGCGAGCCCAAGCAGAAGATGCCCGAGCGCTGCCACCGGCACTGGCCGCAATGCACGCAGAATTGGCCCTGGACTTCCCGCCAGTCATCGAAGACCGTGCCCTGGAAGGCGAACTGCGCCTGTGCCTGCAACGCATCGCCGCGCAACACTGGAGGCTGCATGCGTAGCCCCGGCGTATTGCACTGCGACACGCAAATCCTCGTGCCGTTTTTCGATATCGACACCATGAGCGTGGTGTGGCACGGGCACTACGTGAAGTACCTGGAAGTGGCGCGCTGTGCGCTGCTGGACAAGATCGGCCATAACTACACGGCGATGCTCGAGTCCGGCTACGCCTGGCCGGTGATCGACATGCAGCTACGCTATGTACGTGGCGCGACCTTCGGCCAGACGCTCAATGTGCGTGCCAGCCTGGTGGAGTGGGAGAACCGTTTGAAGGTCAACTACCTGATCACTGACCTGGCGAGCGGCGAGCGCTTGACCCGCGCCAGCACCGTGCAAGTGGCGGTGCAAATCGCCAACCGCGAGATGCAACTTGCCTCGCCCAAGATATTCACCGATGCCGTAGAAAGGGCCCTGAAATGCTGACCCCTGTGGGAGCGGGCTTGCCCGCGATGGTCGTTAACGATAACGCACGACGCCTGACACTACGCAGCGTCCTCAGGTTCTTCGCGGGCAAGCCCGCTCCCACAGGGATTGTGCTTATCCTGCTGTTGGGCGTTCCAGGCTTGGCCCAGGCGTTCGACTTGCAGCAGTTGAGCGATCAGCTTGCAAAACCCTCTGTCATCCACGGCAGCTTCACTCAGGAAAAACACCTGCGCGCCCTGCCCCAGCCGCTGGTCAGCAAAGGCACCTTCGTGCTCGCCAAGGACCACGGCCTGTTATGGCTGCTCAAGACCCCGCTGCAACAGGACTACCGCATCACAGGCCAAGGCATCGCCCGGCGTGACGCCAACGGCTGGCAACCGCTGCCGAACAAGAGCGCCGGGGCCGAACAGAATCGCCTGTTTCTCGCCGTACTCCAGGGCGACAGCAGCGGCTTGCAGCGTGACTTCGAACTGCAACTGCAAGGCCAGCCCCACAACTGGAAGCTCACGCTGACCCCGCGCTCATTGCTGCTCAAGCAAGTGTTCACCCGGATCAATATCGACGGCGGCGAACTGGTGCAAACCATCGAGCTGCTGGAAACCCAGGGCGACAGCACTGTATTGCGTATGCAGGACAGCACGGCCGACCAACCCTTGAGCGATGCGGAGCAACACGACTTTGCCCAGTGAGCGCCTGCTGCCGCGCCTGTTCCTGATCCTGCTGGTGGCCGTGCTGGCCCTGGCCGGCTGGCAGTGGCGCGATGGCGCGCCGTTGTCGGCCAACCTGATGGAACTGGTGCCGGGCAGTACGCCGGACGCCCTGGAACAGCAGGCCGAACAGCGTATGCAAGAACCGCTGAACCGCGAGATGCTGGTACTGGTGGGCCATGCCGACCGCCAGCAAGCACTGGCCGCGGCGCAGCAAATGGGCGAGCGTTGGCAGGCCAGCGGTCTGTTTGAACAGGTGCAATGGAACCTGCAAGCCGACTTGCCGGCGTTGCGCGAGCAACTGCTGCGTGGGCGTTTGTCGATGCTCTCGGCCAACGACCGTGAGCAACTGATCGAACGCCCCGACGCCTTTATCCAGCAACGGGTGCAAGCGCTGTTCGACCCGTTCACCGGCTTCAGCCTGGTGCCGAGCCAGGACGACTGGCTCGGCCTGACCGGGCGTATCCAGAACAGCCAGCCACAACACGGCGCGGTTCAGCTGGACATCGGCAGCGGCGCCTTGATCGCCGAAGCCGACGGCCAAAGCTGGGTGCTGGTGCGGGCACGCACCCACGGCAATGCCTTCGATATGAAATTGCCGTTGCAAGTGGCGGATTTGCTCCAGGCCAGCCGCGAGCAGGCGGGTGAACACGGCGCGCAATTGCTCGCCGCCAGCGGCTTGCTCTACGCGGCCAATGGGCAGCAGCAAGCCACGCGGGAAATCACCTGGGTCGGCGGTGGCGCAACCATCGGCATCCTGTTGTTGCTGTTGCTGGCCTTCCGACGCTGGCGGGTGTTGCTGGCATTTGTGCCGGTGCTGGTGGGCATGCTGTTTGGCGCAGTCGCTTGTGTGGCACTGTTTGGGCATATGCATGTGATGACCCTGGTGCTGGGCTCCAGCCTGATCGGCGTGGCGGTGGATTACCCACTGCACTACCTGTCCAAAAGCTGGAGCCTGCAACCCTGGCGCAGTTGGCCGGCGTTGCGCCTGACCCTGCCGGGGCTGAGCCTGAGCCTGGCCACCAGTTGCATCGGCTACCTGGCGCTGGCCTGGACACCCTTCCCGGCGCTGACGCAAATCGCGGTGTTCTCCGCCGCCGGGCTGGTGGGGGCTTATTTGTGTGCGGTGTGCCTGCTGCCTGCGCTGCTCAAGGGTGTGGAGCTGCGCCCGGCGCAATGGCCGCTGCGTGTCGCCCAGGCCCTATGGCAACTGCGTACCGCCTTGATCAAACGCGTGCCCGGTTCTGTGCTGCTGGTGGCGGTGCTGGTGTTCTGCGCCGCCGGCCTGTGGCAGCTCAACAGCAAGAACGATATTCGCCAGTGGATCGGCGCGCCGCCGCAATTGCTCCAGGAGGCACAGGCCGTAGCGCGCATCACCGGGTTCCAGCCCACCAGCCAGTTTTTCCTGGTGCGCGCAGATAATCAGCAGCAGTTGCTGGAACGCCAGGCCGCCTTGGGCAAACGCCTGGATCAGTTGGTGAACATGGACAAGCTCCAGGGTTACCTGGCGCTCAGTCAACTGGTGAACCTGCCCGAGGAGCAGCAACAACTGCGCGATGCGCTGAACACTCTGGCGCAACACTGGCAACCGCTGCTGGACCTCGGCGTGCCCGTCAGTGCCCTGCAGGCTGAAGTCGCGCAGTTGCAGGCGCTGCCCACTCAAGACATTGACGCAGCGCTGCAAGGCCCGCTGGCCGAACCCTGGCGCACGCTCTGGCTCGGCCCGGTCGACGGCGGCGTGGCGGCCATGGTCAGCTTGCAAGGCTTGAACAACCCGGCGTTGCTGCGGGTGCAGGCGCTGGATTTGCCCGGCGTGCAACTGGTCGATCGCTTGGGCGACTTGAACCGCGTGTTTGCCGACACGCAAATCAGCGCAGCCGAATTGAAGTTGCTGTCGTGCGTGCTGATCGTGCTGTTGCTGATTGCGCCCTTCGGTTTTGGCGGCGCCTTGCGTATCGTCGCCCTGCCCCTGCTGGCCGCGCTGTGCAGCCTGGCCAGCCTCGGCTGGCTGGGCCAGCCGCTGACCTTGTTCAGCCTGTTTGGCCTGTTGCTGGTCACGGCCATCAGCGTTGACTACGCGATCTTGATGCGCGAGCAGATCGGCGGCCCGGCCGTCAGCCTCTTGGGAACACTGCTGGCGGCGTTGACAACTTGGTTGTCGTTCGGCCTGCTGGCGGTGTCGAGCACACCGGCCGTGAGTAATTTCGGTTTATCGGTCAGCCTGGGCCTGGCATTCAGCTTTATGCTGGCGCCCTGGGCAGCCCAGCAGAAACACACCTTATGAATGCGATTATCGCCCATGCGGCAAGGAGCCCTCGTGCCCACAGTTGAAATGGAACGTCGCCAGGTGGTGGTGATCGGTGCCGGGCCATCCGGTGCCATTGCGGCCGCGCTGCTAAAGCGCAAAGGGCATGATGTATTGATCATCGAACGCGAGCATTTCCCGCGTTTTTCGATTGGCGAAAGCCTGCTGTCGCACTGCATAGACTTCATCGAAGAAGCCGGGATGCTGGACGCTGTGCAAGCGGCGGGCTTCCAGGTAAAAACCGGCGCCGCGTTCGCCTGGGGCGAGCGCTACAGTGCGTTTGACTTTGGCGACACCTTCAGCAACGGCAAGCCCACCACCTTCCAGGTGCAGCGCGGCGAGTTCGACAAGTTGCTGGCCGATCAGGCGGCGCTGCAAGGTGTGGAAATCCGCTATGGCCAAAGCATTGTCGGTGTGGATTTCTCCGGCGAGTGCCGCTACCTGCATGTGCGCCGACAGAACGGCAGCGAGTACCACATCAAAGCCAAGTTCGTGCTCGACGCCAGCGGCTATGGCCGCGTGCTGCCGCGCCTGCTGGACCTTGAGGCGCCCTCGAACTTCCCGCTGCGCCAGGCCGTGTTCACTCACATCGAAGACCGCATCGAACACCCAGGCTTTGATCGCAGCAAAATTCTGGTCACCACCCACCCGACCCAGCGCGACATCTGGTTCTGGACCATCCCGTTCAGCAACGGCCGTTGCTCGGTGGGCGTGGTTGCGGCCAAAGAGCATTTCGATGGCCGCGACAGCGACCTTGACGCCTGCCTGCGCAGCTTTGTCGATGAAACGCCAAGCCTGACCGCCGTGCTGCAAAACGCCGTCTGGGACACCCCGGCACGCAGCATCGGCGGCTATTCGGCCAACGTCAAAAGCCTGCACGGCCCAGGCTTTGCGCTACTGGGCAATGCAGCGGAATTTCTCGACCCGGTGTTCTCGTCCGGCGTGACCATCGCCATGCGGTCGGCCAGCATGGCCGCCGCTGTGCTGCACCGTCAGCTCAACGGCGAGACCGTGGACTGGCAAAGCGAATTCGCCGAACCCTTGAAGCGCGGTGTCGATACCTTCCGCTGCTACGTCGAAGGCTGGTATGCCGGTACGTTCCAGGATGTGATTTTCCATCCAGGCAGCTCACCGGAGATTCGCCGCATGATCAGTTCGATCCTGGCCGGTTACGCCTGGGATGAGCGCAACCCGTTTGTCAGCGAGCCTAAACGGCGATTGCGGATGTTGTCGGATATTTGTGCGAGTGAAGCGGTATGAGCAGTCCTGCCGTTGAAAAAAACTACCTGAGCAAAAATTATGTCGAGGAAACCAGGTTCGGCTTCTGGTTCCTGCGCAGCCACACCTGGCAGCATCACGTATTGCGTGTGGCGATCAACGACCTGCGCAGCCTGTTCAGCGAGCCGCTGCCGGTGGCCCCGGTGTTGCTGGACGCCGGTTGTGGTCAGGGTAAGTCCTTCCGGTTGCTGCAGCAGGTGTTTGCGCCTTCACGCCTGATCGGCCTGGATGCCGACCCCCACAGTCTGGAGCTGAGCCGTGAAGAGGCTGCGCGCCAGGGCCTGGCTGTCGAGCTGATCGCCAGTGACTGCGCCACCCTCGATGTACCGGACGCCAGCGTCGATATCGTGTTTTGCCACCAGACATTTCACCACTTGGTCGAGCAACATCGCGCACTCAAGGAGTTCTATCGGGTACTCAGACCGGGCGGCTATCTGCTGTTTGCCGAATCCACCGAAGCCTATATCAACACCTGGGTGATTCGCTGGTTGTTCCGCCACCCGATGCATGTGCAAAAAAGCGCCGAAGAGTACTTGGAGATGCTGCGCGAGCAAGGCTTTGAATTCGACTCGCAGAATGTCTCGTACCCCTACCTGTGGTGGAGCCGCTCCAGCGACTTCGGCCTGCTGGAGCGCTGGGGCCTGCGCAAGGCGCCGCCGGTGGGCCAGCGCGAGGAAACCCTGGTCAACTGCGTAGCGCGCAAACCTTTGGAGAACGCCGCCTCATGATGCGCCTGCTGTTAATGGGTTGCCTGTTGCTGCTCAGTGCCTGCGCCAGCCAGGCACCGCTGCCGGAAAAAATCCCGGCGCTGGCCTTGCCGATGCAACTGCATGTGCAGCGCCTGGCGGACGGGCAGCGCCAGGACTGGCTGCTGGTGATCCAGCGCGAAGGCCACGCGATTCGCTGGTCGATGATGGACCCCTTGGGCATTCCCCTGGCCCGGCAAAAACTGCTCGATGGGCAGTGGCAGGCCGACGGCTTGCTGCCACCCAATCCCCAGGCGCGGGAGCTGTTTGCCGCGCTGCTGTTTGCCCTGACCCAGGCCGGTGATGTGCCGGCGCTGTATCCGCACGCCCAGGCCATGGACCTGACGCGCACGCTGCCGGGCCATTGGCAAATCATCTATCAGTCTTCCGAGGTGTTCAGCGTGAACATGGCCGGCCAGCCGTTGAGTTATCGCATCACCCCGCTGGGTATCAGCCGATGACCGCTTACCTCAATGCCCTCGGTGTGATCTGCGCCCTTGGCCGAGGCCAGGCCGAAGTCAGCCGCAACCTGTTTGCCGGTGACTGCTCAGGCATGCGCGCCGCAAGCGGCTGGGTGCCGGAGCGCGTGGTGCCGGTGGCTGCCGTCCAGGGCGAACTGGTGCCTTTGCCGGTGGAACTGGCTCAACAAAGCAGCCGCAATAACCAGTTGTTGCTGGAAGCGGCGTTGCAGATTGAAGATGAGATCCGTCAGGCCATTCAAACCTATGGCCGAGGGCGAGTCGGCGTGGTGCTTGGCACCAGCACCTCGGGCATCGACGAAGCCAGCCGTGGCATTGCCCATTACCTGCGCGACAAGCAGTTCCCTGCCGACTACGACTACCAGCAACAGGAACTCAGCGCCCCGGCAAACTTCCTCGCCGACTGGCTGCAATTAAGCGGCCCGGCCTACGTGATTTCCACCGCCTGCACCTCCAGCGCCCGTGCCTTGATGAGCGCCCAGCGCCTCCTGAACCTGGGGGTGTGCGATGCGGTGATCTGTGGCGGCGTGGACAGCCTGTGCAAACTGACCCTGAACGGATTTACCTCGCTGGAAGCGGTATCCAGCGAGCGCTGCAACCCGTTCTCGGTGAACCGCAACGGCATCAATATCGGTGAGGCGGCGGTACTGTTCCTGATGAGCCGCGAGCCGGCACCGATCGCCTTGCTGGGCAGCGGTGCCAGTTGCGACGCTCACCATATCTCCGCGCCCGAGCCCAGCGGCAAGGGTGCATTGCAGGCGATGCGCAAGGCCCTGGCCAGCGCAAAGCTGGCTCCCGAGCAGATCGGCTACCTGAACCTGCACGGCACCGCCACTCAACACAACGACGCCATGGAAAGCCTGGCGGTTGCCAGCCTGTTCCCCGGCGGTGTGGCCTGTTCGTCGACCAAGCCCATGACCGGCCACACCCTCGGTGCCGCCGGAGCGCTGGAAGCGGCGTTCTGCTGGCTGAGCCTGGCTCAGGGCCAGCTGCCGCCTCACGTGTGGGATGGCCACGCCGACCCGGCGCTGCCGCCCTTGCAATGGACGCACAGCGGCGACACCTTGAAAAAAACCTGCCTGATGAGCAACTCGTTTGCCTTCGGCGGTAATAACGTCAGCCTGATAATCGCAGAGGCCCCATGATCGATTGGCCACTTGCCGAGCTGCTACCCCACGCGGGCGACATGATCCTGATCGACCAGGTGCTGTCGTTCGATGATGAGCAGATCCGCACCCGCGTCACCGTCAAGCCCGACGGCCTGTTCAACCGCCCTGACGGTAGCCTGCCGGCCTGGGTCGGCCTGGAATTGATGGCGCAAAGCGTCGCCGCTTATGCCGGCTGCCATGCACGCCAGCAAGGCCGCGCGGTGGAACTGGGCTTCCTGTTGGGTACACGCAAGTTCGAGTGCAATGTCGAGTACTTCCCGGCAGGCGCCGAGCTGAATATCCACGGCCTGCGCTCCCTGGAAGACGACAACGGCATGGGTGTGTTCGAATGCCACCTCACCGGTAAGGGTATCCAGGCCAGTGCGCGCCTGAACGTATTTCGACCGCCCCAGGCGGCCAACTATTTAGATGAATCGAAGGACCCAACGTCATGACTGAATCCGTACTGGTCACCGGCTCAAGCCGTGGCATCGGCCGCGCCATTGCCCTGCGCCTGGCCCAGGCCGGCCATGACATCGTGCTGCATTGCCGCAGTGGCCGCGCCGAAGCCGACACCGTGCAGGTCGAGATCGAGGCCCTGGGTCGCAAGGCGCGGGTGCTGCAATTCGACGTGTCCGACCGCGCCAGTTGCAAGGCCATCCTTGAAGCCGACGTGGAGCAACATGGCGCCTACTACGGCGTGGTGCTCAATGCCGGCCTGACCCGCGACGGCGCCTTCCCTGCCCTGTCGGAAGACGACTGGGACGTGGTGATGCGCACCAATCTCGATGGTTTCTACAACGTGCTGCACCCAGTGATGATGCCGATGATTCGACGTCGCGCCGCCGGGCGTGTCGTGTGCATCACCTCGGTGTCCGGGTTGATCGGCAACCGCGGCCAGGTCAACTACAGTGCTTCAAAAGCCGGCCTGATCGGCGCAGCCAAGGCGCTGGCGATCGAACTGGGCAAACGCAAGATCACCGTCAACTGCGTGGCGCCGGGGTTGATCGACACGGCGATGCTGGATGAAAACGTCCCCGTCGAAGAGCTGATGAAAATGATCCCCGCGCAACGCATGGGCACCCCGGAAGAAGTCGCCGGCGCGGTGAATTTCCTGATGTCGGCCGAAGCGGGCTATATCACACGCCAGGTGCTGGCCGTGAACGGAGGCTTGTGCTGATGAAGCGCGTCGTCGTCACCGGCATGGCCGGCATGACCTCCCTGGGCAGCGATTGGGACACCATCGCCGCCAACTTTCGCGCCAACCGCAGCGGTATCCGGCGCATGGATGAATGGGACCGTTTTACCGAATTGAACACGCGCCTGGCCGGGCCGATTGATGATTTTGTGGTGCCTGCGCACTGGACCCGCAAGCAATTGCGCAGCATGGGGCGCGTCTCGCGCCTGGCGGTGTGGGCAGCGGAGCAGGCACTGCAGGATGCCGGCTTGCTCGGTGACCCGTCGATCAAGGACGGGCGCATGGGCGTGGCCTGTGGCTCGTCCACCGGCAGCACCGATGAGATCAAGGCGTTCGGCAATATGCTGCTCAATTCCGTGGCCGAGGGGCTAAACGCCAACTCCTATGTGCGGATGATGCCGCACACCACCGCGGCGAATATCAGCATTTTCTTTGGCCTCACCGGGCGCTTGATCCCCACGTCCAGCGCCTGCACCAGCGGTAGCCAGGGCATCGGCTATGCCTATGAAGCGATCAAGTTCGGGCGCCTGCCCTTGATGCTCGCCGGTGGCGCCGAAGAACTGTGTCCCACCGAAGCCATGGTGTTCGATGCACTCTACGCCACCAGCCTGAAAAACGATGCGCCGCAAACCAGTCCGCGCCCCTACGACAGCGGCCGTGATGGCCTGGTGATTGGTGAAGGCGCCGGCATCCTGGTACTGGAAGAGTTGGAACACGCGTTGGCGCGGGGCGCGCATATTCACGCTGAGCTGGTTGGCTTTGGCAGCAATGCCGACGGCCAGCACACCACCCGCCCGGAACAGAAAACCATGCGCCGTGCCATGGAACTGGCACTGGAAGACGCTGGGCTTGCACCTTCTGCCATCGGCTATGTGAACGGCCACGGCACCGCCACCGACCAAGGTGACATCGCCGAAACCCTGGCCACCAGCAGCCTGTTCGGCAGCCGTATGCCGATCAGCTCGCAGAAGAGTTTCCTCGGACACACCCTGGGTGCCTGCGGCGCGCTGGAGTCGTGGTTCAGCATCGAGATGATGAACCGCGACCACTACGTGCACACCTTCAACCTGGATTCGGTCGACCCGCAATGCGGCGAGCTCGATTACCTGCAAGGGGGCTTTCGCCAGATGCACAACGACTACGTGATGAACAACAATTTTGCCTTCGGCGGCGTCA
This sequence comes from Pseudomonas sp. W2Aug9, assembly GCF_023127755.1. NCBI lineage: Bacteria > Pseudomonadati > Pseudomonadota > Gammaproteobacteria > Pseudomonadales > Pseudomonadaceae > Pseudomonas > Pseudomonas sp. W2Aug9. The sequence goes on from NZ_SPKL01000020.1 coordinate 223,940, forward strand.
ACACCTCGCTGATCTTCCGCCGCTGGGCCTGACTTTTTAATCGATTGGAGAAAACGGAATGTCTTCCCTGCTACGCGCTACCCTGATCACCCTGGCCCTGTTGACCACTGCCGGCTGCACCAGCAAACCAGTGCTCAACACCCAGCACGAACTGCCGGCCACGACCCAGGTCAGCGAAGAAAAAATGAAACAGGTGATCGTCGCCGCCCTGCAAAAACGTGAGTGGACAGTACAACGCCTGAGCCCGCAACTGGTGCAGGCCGAGATCACCGTGCGCGGCCAGTTCTATGCAGCAATCGATATCCGCTACACCCGCAACAGCTACGCCATCACCTACCGCGACAGCCGCGACCTGGGCTACAAGGACGGCAAGATCCATCGCAATTACAACCGTTGGGTGAGCATGCTGGATAGGGACATCCTGGCAGGGTTGCGCTCGACCGGGATGCAGTAAGGCCAGAAACGACAAAGGGCGCCTTTCGGCGCCCTCTTCACAAACAGGTTGGCTTGTCATCGCCGCTTCCTGCCTGGCTCTGCGATGGCTGGTTGCCCAGGATCCTCAGAGTCTCACAAGCCCCTTTCGGGAACTCGGCCAGTATGCCTGAAAGCAGATTACCTGCAATCGGTGGCAAAACGCCGTCCATCTATATCCCACTTTATCGCAACCCAAGCGCACTGCGCACCGCCGCTTTTATCGCCAAAAATTGGTCATTGGTGAGTTCGGCGATTTTGTAAGTTCGTTTGCCATGACGATCTTTACTTTTGATTCGGTCCAGTCGACCCAAGCTGACTGTCGCGACGATGTCGCATTTAGCCCAGCAGACCGGGCTCGCTCCCTGAAGATGGCTATCAAGCCGCAAATGGTGTTCCAACACCTGCTGTGGAGCGGTAGTACTCAGAGGTACCACCGTTACGAGCAGCTTATTCGTCCGGTGTTTGCGTATCACAATAACAGGTCGAATCTTGATGATTTCCGGAACCTCATAGCCACGAAAATCACAAATCAACACGCTGCCCTCCTTGGGCTGATAGAGAAGTGCCATCCATATCCACTCGCCTGAAAAAGAGTGATTTTGCGCAAGTTTCTGGCGAATAACTAAGCCGGTTGCGTTACCTGATATGTGACCCCGCCTACACCAATACCTGACGCGTCAACAACTCCACAAACCCCTTAGCCATCGGCGTTTGCACGCCCTTGCGCTGCACCAGCCACACCGCCGTCATCGCCTCCGGGTCGAGCAGTGTGCGGTAGACCACGCCATCAATGCGGATACGCTGGTAAGACGCCGGCAACACCGACACGCCCAACCCCGCCGCCACCAGGCCGATGATGGTCATCGCCTCCCCCGCTTCCTGGGCAAAATGCGGGCTGAACCCGGCGTCGCGGGCCAGGTTGAGCAGTTGGGCATACAGGCCGCTGCCGTAGGTGCGTGGGAAAAATACAAAGGGTTCCTGCGCCAACTGCGCCAGGTGCAGGCCGCGCTCGCTGCCTTCCACCAACGGATGGCCGGCGCTCAATACGGCAACCAGCGGCTCGCGCATCAACTCGACCACGCTCAGCGAATCAGGCAACGGCAAAGGCCGCATCAGCCCGACCTGGATCGACTCATCCACCAATGACTCGGCCACCTCCGTGCTGCTCATCTCCTGCAGATTGAGGTGCACTGCCGGGAAAGCCTGGCGAAACGCAAAGATCGCCTGGGGAATACTGGAATTGAACGGCGCGGAAGATGTGAAGCCGATCTTCAACTCCCCGAGCTCTCCTAATTGCGCTCTGCGCGCCACGTCTGCCGCCTTGTCGACCTGGGCCAGCACCAGCCGCGCCTCTTGCAGGAACAGGCGCCCGGCCTCGCTCAGCTCGACCCGACGATTGGTACGCTCAAATAACCGCGCCCCCACCTCTTGCTCCAGTGCCTGGATCTGCTGGCTCAAGGGCGGTTGCGATATGCCCAGCACCTGCGCGGCGCGGCCAAAGTGCAGTTCTTCAGCGACGGCGATGAAGTACCGCAGGTGACGTAATTCCATGCACACCTCATTAGGTCGTAGAACCTATCAAACAGGTCGAACAATATATTGGAAAGAATCATTAGCCAGCTATATTCTTTTTCGTATTGTCAGTCCTGGCAGACTTTCCTCCCCGAGGTCCCCCGTGAATCCTGCTGTTGCTCCACTTGCCCAACACACCCCGCCCTCAGCCCTTGATGACGTGGTGGCGCAGCTCAATGACGAGTACATCGAAAAAGGCACGCCGATGTTCATGCGCACGGTGTTGGCGCTATTTTCCGGCGGGTTTGCCACCTTTGCCCTGTTGTATTGCGTACAGCCGATGATGCCGGCGCTGTCCCATGAATTTTCCATCAATGCGGCGCAAAGCAGCCTGATTCTTTCGGTCGCGACCGCGATGCTTGCCTGCGGCCTGCTAATCACCGGGCCGATTTCCGACCGGCTGGGGCGCAAGCCGGTGATGGTCGCCGCGTTGTTCTGTGCGGCGCTGGCCACCATCGCCAGCGGTCTGATGCCGACCTGGGAGGGGATTCTGCTGATGCGGGCGCTGGTGGGCCTGTCCCTGAGCGGCCTGGCTGCCGTGGCGATGACCTACCTCAGCGAAGAGATCCACCCGCAGCACATCGGCCTGGCCATGGGCCTGTACATCGGCGGCAATGCGATTGGCGGCATGAGCGGGCGCCTGATCATCGGCGTGTTGATCGACTTCGTCAGCTGGCACACCGCAATGTTGATCATCGGCGCCCTGGCCCTGATCGCGGCCACTGTGTTCTGGAAGATCCTCCCACCATCGCGCAACTTCCGCGCCAGCAGCCTCAAGCCGCGCAGCCTGGTGGATGGCTTCGTCATGCATTTCAAGGATGCGGGCTTGCCGTGGCTGTTCCTGGAAGCCTTCCTGCTGATGGGCGCGTTCGTAACGATGTTCAACTACATCGGTTATCGCCTGCTGGCCTCACCCTATGAGCTGAGCCAGGCCGTGGTCGGCCTGCTGTCGCTGGTGTACCTCTCGGGCATCTACAGCTCGGCCAAGATCGGCTCCCTGGCCGACCGCCTTGGCCGCCGTCGGGTGCTGTGGGCCACCATCGTGCTGATGCTCGCCGGCATGGCCCTGACGCTGTTCACCCCGCTGTGGCTGGTGGTGCCGGGCATGTTGATCTTCACTTTCGGCTTCTTCGGCGCCCACTCGGTGGCCAGCAGCTGGATCGGCCGCCGGGCGGTGAAAGCCAAGGGGCAGGCGTCTTCGCTTTACCTGTTCTGCTATTACGTGGGATCGAGTATTGCCGGGACGGCAGGCGGGTTCTTCTGGCATTTTGCCGGGTGGAACGGGATTGGCGGATTCATTATCGCGCTACTGATCGGCGCGTTGCTGGTGGCGTTGAAGCTGGCGAAGTTGCCGCCGTTGGGGCAGGTCTGAAGGTTTCCGGCTTTTAATGTGGGAGGGGGCTTGCTCCCGATAGCGCTGGTTCAGTCAATAAATCTGTTGACTGACACTCTGCTATCGGGAGCAAGCCCCCTCCCACATTTTTGCTCTGTGCTTTATTCGTGGTACTGCGCCGACAGTTCATGCACCGCACGCAGGAACGCACCCGCATGTTCCGGATTCACTTCCGGCGTGATGCCATGGCCGAGGTTGAACACATGGCCGGTGCCCTTGCCATAGCTGGCGAGGATGCGCCCGACTTCCGTGCGGATCGCTTCCGGCTTGGCGTACAGCACAGTGGGGTCCATGTTGCCTTGCAGCGCAACCTGGTTTCCAACGCGACGGCGGGCTTCGCCGATATCGCAGGTCCAGTCCAGGCCCAATGCATCGGCGCCAGCATCGGCGATACTTTCCAGCCACAGGCCGCCGCCTTTGGTGAACAGGATGACCGGAACCTTGCGACCTTCGTGTTCGCGGATCAGGCCGCTGACGATCTTGCGCATGTAGGCCAGGGAGAATTCCTGGTACGCCGCCGCCGACAGGTTGCCGCCCCAGGTATCGAAGATCTGCACCGCTTGCGCACCGGCCATGATCTGGCCGTTGAGGTAGGAGGTCACCGACTGTGCCAGCTTGTCCAGCAACAGGTGCATGGCTTGCGGGTTGTCGTAGAGCATGGCCTTGGTCTTGCGGAAGTCTTTCGACGAACCGCCTTCGACCATATAGGTGGCCAGCGTCCACGGGCTGCCAGAGAAGCCAATCAGCGGCACGCGACCGTTGAGCTCGCGGCGGATGGTGCTGACCGCGTCCATCACATAGCCGAGGTCTTTGTGCGGATCAGGAATCGGCAGGGCTTCGATATCGGCCAGGGTGCTGACGACCTTCCTGAAACGCGGGCCTTCGCCGGTCTCGAAGTACAGGCCCTGGCCCATGGCGTCGGGGATGGTAAGGATATCGGAGAAGAGAATGGCCGCATCCAGTTGTGGGTAGCGGTCCAGCGGCTGCATCGTGACTTCGCAGGCGAACGCAGGATTCATGCACAGGCTCATGAAGTCGCCGGCGTGGGCGCGACTGGCGCGGTATTCCGGCAGGTAGCGACCGGCTTGACGCATCATCCACACGGGGGTGACGTCTACAGGTTGCTTGAGCAGGGCACGAAGGAAACGGTCGTTCTTGAGGGCAGTCATGTCGGCATCCGCAAAAAAAGTGCGGGCATTTTCTCAGAGCGCGACGCAAAAGGCACGGCAAGAGCGGAGCCTTTTGTCTATCGGGTCAATTTGTCGCAATGACTGGCAACACAAACCTCAATGTGAAATGAGGTTTGTGTGGGAGCTGGCTTGCCTGCGATAGCATCAACTGGGTCTGGCTGACAGACCGAGTTGCCTGCATCGCAGGCAAGCCAGCTCCCACATTTGATCGCATTTCAGACTGAAATTTGATCAGACCTGCAGGTAGTCCAGGATCCCTTCGGCGGCATTGCGGCCTTCGAAGATCGCCGTCACTACCAGGTCAGAGCCGCGCACCATATCGCCACCGGCGAAGATTTTCGGGTTGCTGGTCTGGTGCTTGTACTGGCCTTGTTCCGGGGCTACCACGCGGCCCTGGCTGTCGGTCTGGATTTCGAACTGCTCGAACCAGGGCGCCGGGCTTGGACGGAAACCGAAAGCGATGACCACGGCGTCAGCCGGGATGATTTCTTCGGAACCCGGGATCGGCTCGGGGCTGCGACGGCCTCGGGCATCCGGTTCGCCGAGACGGGTCTCGACCACCTTCACGCCTTCGACGCGGTCTTCACCGACGATCGCAATCGGCTGGCGGTTGTAGAGGAATTTCACGCCTTCTTCCTTGGCGTTCTTCACCTCTTTGCGCGAGCCGGGCATGTTGGCTTCGTCGCGACGATACGCACAGGTGACCGACTTGGCGCCCTGGCGGATCGAGGTACGGTTGCAGTCCATCGCGGTGTCGCCACCGCCCAGCACCACGACCTTCTTGCCTTTCATGTCGACGAAATCTTCCGGCGACTTTTCAAAGCCCAGGTTGCGGTTGACGTTGGCGATCAGGAAGTCGAGCGCGTCATACACGCCCGGCAAGTCCTCACCGGCAAAGCCGCCCTTCATATAGGTGTAGGTGCCCATGCCCATGAACACCGCATCGTATTCGGCGAGCAGTTGCTCCATGGTGATGTCTTTGCCGATTTCGGTATTGAGGCGGAACTCGATACCCATGCCGGTGAACACTTCACGACGGTGACTCAGTACGGTTTTTTCCAGCTTGAACTCGGGAATACCGAAAGTCAGCAGACCACCGATCTCCGGGTTCTTGTCGAACACCACCGGGGTCACGCCACCACGCACCAACACGTCGGCACACCCCAGGCCCGCCGGGCCCGCGCCGATGATCGCGACGCGCTTGCCGGTCGGTTTGACCTTGGACATATCCGGGCGCCAGCCCATGGCGAACGCGGTGTCGGTGATGTACTTCTCCACCGAACCGATGGTCACTGCGCCGAAGCCGTCGTTGAGGGTGCAGGCACCTTCACATAGACGGTCTTGCGGGCACACCCGGCCGCAGACTTCCGGCAGGGTGTTGGTCTGGTGCGACAGCTCGGCGGCGGCGAGAATGTTGCCCTCGGCCACCAGTTTGAGCCAGTTGGGAATGAAGTTGTGCACCGGGCACTTCCATTCGCAATACGGGTTACCGCACCCCAGGCAGCGGTGGGCCTGATCGGCCGAGTGCTGGGGCTTGAAGGGTTCGTAGATTTCCACGAACTCTTTCTTGCGTTGACGCAACAGTTTCTTCTTCGGATCTTTGCGCCCGACATCGATGAACTGGAAGTCGTTATTCAGACGTTCAGCCATGTTAAAACCTCATCAAACTGTTCAGGCGCATATCACTGCGGGTTGGCACGGATGCTGGAAAGCAACGATTTCAGGTTGGCAGCCTTGGGCTTGACCAGCCAGAAACGACGCAGGTAATCATCGAGGTTTTCGGCGAGGTTGCGACCCCATTCACTGCCGGTCTCCTCGACATACTCGTCCAGCACGTGCTGCAAGTGGTTCCGGTAGGATTCCATGGCTTCACCGCTGATCCGCTGGATCTCGACCAACTCGTGGTTGACCTTGTCGACGAAGGTGTTGTCCTGGTCGAGCACGTAGGCGAAACCGCCGGTCATGCCCGAACCGAAGTTGTAACCGGTCTTGCCCAGTACCGCGACAAAGCCCCCGGTCATGTACTCGCAGCAGTGATCGCCAGTGCCTTCCACCACGGTGTGGGCACCGGAGTTACGCACGGCGAAGCGCTCACCGGCAGTACCCGCGGCAAACAGCTTGCCACCCGTGGCGCCGTACAAGCAGGTGTTGCCGATGATGGCACTGTCCTGGGTCTTGTACACGCTACCGGCTGGCGGGACGATAACCAGCTTGCCGCCGGTCATGCCTTTGCCCACGTAGTCGTTGGCATCGCCTTCCAGATACATGTGCAGGCCACCGGCGTTCCACACACCGAAACTCTGGCCCGCAGTGCCCTTGAAGCGGAAGGTGATCGGCGCTTTCGCCATGCCCTGGTTGCCGTGCTTGCGCGCGATTTCACCGGAGATGCGAGCACCGATGGAACGGTCGCAGTTGCAGATATCCAGGGCGAATTCGCCACCGCTGGCATCGCTGATCGAGGAGCCGGCCATTTCGACCATTTTCTCGGCCAGCAGGCCTTTGTCGAACGGCGGGTTGCGGTCCACTTGGCAGAATTGTGGCTTGTCTGCGGGGATGTGATCGCTGCCCAACAGCGGTGTCAGGTCCAAATGCTGTTGCTTGGCGGTCTGGCCTTCGAGGATGTCCAACAGGTCGGTGCGACCGATCAGCTCTTCCAGCGAACGCACGCCCAGCTTGGCCAGCCACTCACGGGTTTCTTCGGCGACGTAGGTGAAGAAATTCACCACCATGTCGACGGTGCCGATGTAGTGGTCCTTGCGCAGTTTTTCGTTCTGAGTCGCCACGCCAGTAGCGCAGTTGTTCAGGTGGCAGATACGCAGGTATTTGCAGCCCAGCGCGATCATGGGCGCAGTGCCGAAGCCGAAACTCTCGGCGCCGAGGATCGCGGCCTTGATCACGTCGAGGCCGGTTTTCAGGCCACCGTCGGTCTGTACCCGCACCTTGCCGCGCAGGTCGTTGCCGCGCAGGGTCTGGTGGGTTTCGGCCAGGCCGAGCTCCCACGGCGCACCTGCGTACTTGATCGAGGTCAGCGGCGAAGCGCCGGTGCCGCCGTCGTAGCCGGAGATGGTGATCAGGTCGGCATAGGCCTTGGCCACGCCAGCGGCGATGGTGCCGACGCCCGCTTCTGCGACCAGTTTTACCGAGACCAGGGCCTGCGGGTTGACTTGTTTGAGGTCGAAAATCAGCTGCGACAAATCTTCAATCGAGTAGATGTCGTGGTGCGGCGGCGGCGAGATCAGGGTCACGCCCGGCACTGCATAACGCAGCTTGGCGATCAGGCCGTTGACCTTGCCGCCTGGCAATTGCCCGCCCTCACCCGGCTTGGCGCCTTGGGCAACCTTGATCTGCAGCACTTCGGCGTTGACCAGGTACTCCGGGGTCACACCGAAACGGCCGGTTGCCACCTGCTTGATTTTCGAGCTTTTGAGCGTGCCATAACGCGCCGGGTCTTCGCCGCCTTCGCCGGAGTTGGAACGCGCACCCAGGCGGTTCATGGCTTCGGCCAGGGCTTCGTGAGCCTCAGGCGACAAGGCGCCCAGGGAAATACCGGCGGAGTCGAAGCGCTTGAGGATCGATTCCAGTGGCTCGACTTCGGCGATATCCATCGGCGTGTCCAGGGTCTTCACCTTGAACAGATCGCGGATCATCGACACCGGGCGGTTATCCACCAGGCTCGTGTATTCCTTGAACTTGGCGTAGTCGCCCTGCTGCACGGCGGCTTGCAGGGTACTGACCACGTCCGGGTTGTAGGCGTGGTATTCGCCACCGTGCACGAACTTGAGCAGGCCGCCTTGCTGGATCGGCTTGCGCGCGCTCCAGGCTTCGGCTGCCAGGGCTTTCTGCTCGGCTTCGATATCGACGAAACGTGCGCCCTTGATACGGCTCGGCACGCCACGGAAGCTCAGCTCGCAGACTTCTTCGGACAGGCCGATGGCTTCGAACAATTGCGCACCGCGGTAGGAGGTGACGGTGGAGATGCCCATCTTCGACAGGATCTTCAGCAGGCCCTTGGTGATGCCCTTGCGGTAGTTCTTGAACACCTCGTAGAGGTCGCCCAACACTTCACCGGTACGGATCAGGTCGCCGAGTACTTCATACGCCAGGAACGGGTACACCGCCGAGGCGCCGAAGCCGATCAGCACCGCGAAGTGGTGCGGGTCACGGGCAGTGGCGGTTTCCACCAGAATGTTGGAGTCGCAGCGCAGGCCTTTTTCGGTCAGGCGGTGGTGCACCGCGCCGGTCGCCAGGGACGCGTGGATCGGCAACTTGCCCGGCGCGATATGGCGGTCGGTCAGTACGATCTGAGTGCGGCCGGCGCGCACAGCTTCTTCAGCCTGGTCGGCGACGTTGCGCACAGCGGCTTCAAGGCCGAGGCTCTCGTCGTAGTTCAGGTCGATGATCTGGCGGTCGAAGCCTGGACGCTCCAGGGTCATCAGCGAGCGCCACTTGGCCGGGGAAACGACCGGCGAGCTGAGGATCACACGGGAGGCGTGCTCAGGCGATTCCTGGAAGATATTGCGCTCGGCACCGAGGCACACTTCCAGCGACATCACGATGGCTTCGCGCAGCGGGTCGATCGGTGGGTTGGTCACCTGGGCGAACTGCTGGCGGAAGTAGTCGTACGGCGTGCGCACGCGCTGGGACAGCACAGCCATCGGCGTATCGTCGCCCATGGAGCCTACGGCTTCGTAGCCTTGCTCGCCGAGCGGGCGCAGCACCTGATCACGTTCTTCGAACGTGACCTGATACATCTTCATGTATTGCTTGAGCTGGTCGATGTCGTAGAAAGCCGAACCGTGGTCATTGTCTTCCATGGTCGCCTGGATGCGCAGGGCGTTTTTGCGCAGCCATTGCTTGTACGGGTGACGCGACTTCAGACGGTTGTCGATGGCGTCGGTGTCGAGGATCTGCCCGGTTTCGGTGTCCACGGCCAGGATCTGGCCAGGACCGACACGGCCTTTGGCGATCACGTCTTCAGGCTTGTAGTCCCACACGCCGATTTCCGACGCCAGGGTGATAAAGCCGTTTGTGGTGGTGACCCAGCGCGCCGGGCGCAAGCCGTTACGGTCGAGCAGGCACACCGCGTAGCGGCCGTCGGTCATGACCACGCCGGCCGGGCCGTCCCACGGTTCCATGTGCATCGAGTTGTATTCGTAGAACGCCCGCAGGTCCGGGTCCATGGTCTCGACGTTCTGCCACGCAGGCGGAATGATCATGCGCACGCCACGGAACAGGTCGATGCCACCGGTGACCATCAGCTCAAGCATGTTGTCCATGCTGGAGGAGTCGGAACCCACGCGGTTGACCAGCGGGCCGAGCTCTTCGAGGTCCATCAAATCGTTGGCGAACTTGGTGCGACGGGCCACGGCCCAGTTGCGGTTGCCGGTGATGGTGTTGATCTCGCCGTTGTGGGCGAGGAAGCGGAATGGCTGGGCCAGCGGCCATTTCGGCAGGGTGTTGGTGGAGAAGCGCTGGTGGAACACGCAGATCGCGGTTTGCAGGCGCTCGTCGCTCAGGTCTGGATAAAAGGCGGTGAGATCCGCCGGCATCATCAGGCCTTTATAAATGATGGTCTTGTGGGAAAAGCTGCAGATGTAATGGTCAGTGTCGGCGGCGTTGAGCACCGACGAACGACGACGGGACGTGAACAGCTTGATCGCCATGTCCTGGTCACTCAGGCCGTCACCCGCGATGAACACTTGTTCGATCTGCGGCAGGCGCTCCAGGGCCAGGCGGCCGAGTACGCTGGTGTCGATTGGCACTTTGCGCCAGCCGACCAGTTGCAGGCCGGCAGCAACGATCTCGCGGTTCATGTTCTCGCGAGCGGCTTCGGCTTTTACCGGGTCCTGGTTGAAAAACACCATGCCCACGGCGTACTGCTTGGGCAGGTCGGCCGCAAAATGCTCTTTGGCGACAGCGCGCAGGAACTGGTCGGGCTTTTGAATCAGCAAGCCGCAACCGTCACCGGTCTTGCCGTCGGCGTTGATCCCACCGCGGTGGGTCATGCAGGTCAGGGCCTCGATGGCCGTTTGCAAAAGGGTATGACTGGGCTCGCCCTGCATGTGGGCTATCAGGCCGAAACCGCAGTTATCCTTGAATTCATCGGGTTGGTACAGACCTGCTTTCATAGACACTTTCTCACCAGGCTGCCTCTTATATCGAGGCAAATTTCTTTTCAATTCAACCGGTTACCTTCCACGCCGAACGTACGCCGGCTTAGCGGGGGCAAAAGGGAGGTCATTGTACACACCGACACAGACGCTCACAAATTTAGCGACGAAATGTCGCAAATCTATGTCGCATTTATGAAAGGTTTAAAGCGATATGCTGTGCTAGTCAAAACTTTTTTAATTCTGACCGCTACGACTCAAAAGCTACTGTGGCGCAGACACCACAAAGCGCGCGGTCCTTGCGGGGGACTGCACGCCTTGCGATTGTTTTTTGAGGTGCCGGGAGGGCGGCCTGGGTAAGGCCGCCGGATCTTCAGCGAGTTGCTGCCAGTTCTTGTTGAACGCTGGCAACAGTGCGAGGCCAAGGTTTACCAGCCTGAACCTTCGCTGGCAAGGCCTTGATGGCAGAATCGGCTGCGGCGCGGCTTGGGAAGCTGCCGTAGGTGATCACGTAGAGAGGCTTGCCGTTGAGCACTTTCTTGAAATAACGGTACTGGCCGCCCTGCTCCTTGACGAACGCCTGGGCGTTGGCCTCAGAGCTGGTGCCGAGGATCTGCACCACGAAATTGCCGGTAGGCTGGCTGCTGTACCAGCTGCTGCCAGCGGCGCCGGCCTTGGCCACGGTAGCGGCAGGTTTTTCAGCAGGCTTGGCCGCGGGTGCCGGTGCCGGCTTGGCAACTGGTGCTGCGGGCTTGGCTGTCGCTACTGTCGGCGCCGGGGTCGGCTTGGCAACTGGCGCAACCGGTGCGGCAGGCGCTACTGGGGTTGCTGGCGTGCCGGCCGGTACGCCCGCTGGTGGCGCGGTGGTGGTCACGGTCGGCGGCGTGGCGCTGGAGCCTTCCACCGGCACGCCGTCGTCGCCTTCGGAGATGCCACCGGCTTCTTCAGCCAGCGGGCCGCGCATTACAGGCTGGCCGACCATAGGCAGATTGGTTGGTTGGCCGGAGTTGGCGAATTCGACATTTGGCGTGGGCTTGCCCAGTGGCAACTGCGCCTGCTCAGTTGGCGCGCCGGTTGTTGTCGGTGCCTTATTGCGACCCGGGATCAACCAGGCGGCGGCTACAGCGACCACGACAACGGCGGAAATAGCCAATACGTGCTTCTTAGGCATAGTGAACCCCATCTTTGGACGCTTGACCGCAGAGCGGCTGGCAATCATGGCTTCGATCATTGCATCGCGGGCAACCTGGTTGATGTTTCCAGGCCATCCATCGGAGCTTTCGTGAATATCAGAGATCTGCGCAGCGGAGAAAAGTTCGATACCGGCCCCTGCACCCTCGAGGCGCTGAGCCAGGTATTCGCGGGTTTCTTCCTCTTCGTACGGCTGCAATTCGATGACGTGGAACAGCTCTTGCTCACCGCTGATCTGCTCCAGATCGGCGATCAACGACGACTCGCCAAACAGGAACACATGCGGGCGGCCTTCCGGCGTGCCCGCGGCCAGCGCCAACAGCGCTTCCAGCGCGGATTCGTCAAGCTGCTCGGCGTCGTCGACCAGCAGGTAGACTTCCTGGCCGGTCAGGCCCAGTTGCACCACCTGTTTGAGAATCGCGTTCGGCTCGGCGTTGGATACGTCCAGGGCCTGCGCAACCTGGCGCAGTACACCCGCTGCGTCACCGGCGCCACGGGCCGATACCACCACGCTCTGCACCGATTGCTTGTTGGTGCTGGCGACCAGCGCCTGGCGCAGCAAGGTCTTGCCACTGCCCAACGGTCCCGTGACCACCAGCAGCAACTGGCTGTAGCGCGCCAGATGATGCAGTTGCCCCAATACCGGCTTGCGCTGCGCAGGGAAGAATTTGAAACCAGGTACCCGTGGAGCAAAAGGGTCATGGCTCAAGTGATAATGGCCGAGGAACGCCTCGTCGGCATGCAAACTAGTCATCGGGATCTTATTAACCTTTAAGCTGGGCCAGGGCGCGGTAATCCGCTCCCAGCGTGGCCTGTAAAATCTCTTTCGGATAATCGTCGGTCACCACCGCCTCGCCCATGTGGCGCAGCAGTACCAGTCGCAGTCGACCGTCGATTACTTTCTTGTCTATTGCCATATGTTCGAGAAAATCTGCCTCGGTCATCTCTGTGGGAGGGATGACCGGTAAGCCGGCGCGCTGGAACAGGCGGATACCGCGATCACGCTCCTGGGCGGTGATCCAGCCCAGGCGTTGCGACATCTCCAACGCCATCACCGTGCCAGCCGCTACAGCTTCCCCATGCAGCCACACACCATAGCCCATGTGCGTTTCGATCGCATGGCCGAAGGTGTGGCCCAGGTTCAGGGTAGCGCGCACGCCGGACTCCCGTTCGTCGGCATTGACCACCAGCGCCTTGGCGGCGCAGGAGCGGGAAATCGCTTCGGTCAAGGCCACCTGGTCGAGTGCGCGCAAGGCATCTACATGTTCTTCAAGCCAGCTCAGGAAGGGCTCGTCACAGATCAGCCCGTACTTGATGACTTCCGCCAGGCCCGCCGACAACTCACGCGGTGGCAGTGTGTTGAGGGTAGCGGTGTCGATCAGCACGGCCTGTGGCTGGTAGAACGCACCGACCATGTTCTTGCCCAGCGGGTGATTGATACCGGTTTTGCCGCCCACCGAAGAATCGACCTGGGACAACAGGGTGGTCGGCACCTGGATAAAGTCCACGCCACGCTGGTAGCAGGCTGCAGCAAAACCGGCCATGTCGCCGATCACACCGCCGCCCAGGGCAACCACGGTGGTTCGACGGTCATGGCGCGCAGTCAGCAGGCCATCAAAGATCAGTTGCAGGGTTTCCCAGTTCTTGTGGGCTTCGCCGTCGGGCAACACCACGGAAATCACCGAATACGCCGCAAGGCTGCGGCTCAAACGCTCAAGATACAGGGGCGCAACCGTTTCGTTGGAGATGATCGCCACCTGCCGACCGGCAATATGCGGCGCGAGCAGTTCGGGCTGGTCCAACAGACCTTCGCCAATGTGGATCGGGTAGCTGCGCTCGCCTAGATCGACCTTAAGTGTCTGCATGTTTCCCCGCGTTGAAGATGTATTGACGACCGGCAATGTCGCAATCCGACATCACCTGATGGCTCTACGCCACACCTCACAAGGTTATGGCGCGCCGCCGAGAATAGCGCATTTCGGGCCAGGCTTTAACGGGGTGGCAACCGCTGCAGGCGCTCCAGAATATCGAGCACCACCATCCGAGGGGGTCGCTCATCGGTTTCCACCACCAGATCGGCGATTTCCCGATACAGCGGATCGCGCAGCGCCAGCAGGTCCCGCAGGGTTTTTTCCGGGTTGGCGGTGCGCAGCAACGGGCGATTGCGATCGCGGGCGGTGCGGCCCACCTGCTGCTCGACCGAGGCATGCAAATACACTACCCGACCACCGGCATACAGCGCTCGACGGTTTTCGTCGCGCATGACGGCGCCACCGCCGGTCGCCAATACCACGCCATCGCAGCCACACAGCTCGGCAATCATCGCCTGCTCGCGGTCACGAAAGCCCAGCTCGCCTTCTTTATCGAAGATCCATGGGATATTGGCACCCGTGCGCAATTCAATTTCCTTGTCGGAATCTTTGAACGGCAGGCGCAGCTCTTTGGCCAGCAAACGGCCGATGGTGCTCTTTCCAGCCCCCATCGGCCCTACAAGAATCAAATTTCGCACAGAATCAACGACTCACAGCAATCGCCTGGTTATTCATGATACGCGGAGTCAGGAATACCAGCAGCTCGGATTTTTTCTCCGCCAGCACATCGCGCCGGAAAAGGCGGCCAAGATACGGCACATCGCCCAAAAATGGCACTTTATCTACCACTTTGCTTTGGGTATTGGAGAAAACCCCACCGATGACGATGGTCTCGCCATCCCTGACCAGCACCTTGGCGTTGACCTCGTTTTTCTTGATCGGCGGTACATCATTGAGCCTGTTCAAGTAATCGGGCTCATCCTTGGTGACCTTGACCGCCATGATCACGTGGTCGTCGGGGGTGATTTGCGGCGTGACCTCCAGCGAAAGCGAAGCCTCCTTGAACGACACCGAGGTAGCGCCCTGGGAGGTGGACTCTTGATAGGGAATTTCGGTGCCCTTGAGGATGCGTGCCGTCTCCTTGTCGGACGTGACCACCTTGGGCTGCGAGACGATTTCGCCGTTGCCGGTTTTCTCCATGGCTGTCAGCTCAAGGTCCAGCAGTAGATTGTCGGTGATGTAGGCCACGCCCAGACCCGAGGTGCCGGTCAGCGAACCCAAGTCGACAAACGGGGAGCTGGGCGGGTTTTGCGGCGGTTCGGCGCCGTCTGCCACGGGCTTGGAAATACCTCCGACACTTCCCCTGCCATGACTGAGCCGCCCACCCCAGCGCACGCCCAGGCTTTTGTCGTAGTCGACATTGGCCTCGACAATTCGCGCCTCGATCATCACTTGGCGGACGGGAATATCCAGTTGCGCCACGATACGCCGCAGCTCTTCGAGCCGTTCGCCGGTCTGGTAGGCGATGATGTTGTTGGTGCGATCATCCACCGCCACCGAGCCGCGCTCATCCGTGGCGCCTTCAAAACCTGTGACCGACTGAAACAGCTTGGCCAGGTCCGCCGCCTTGGCATAGTTGACCTGCAGCAGCTCCCGACGCAGCGGTGCCAGTTCCGCCATCTGCTTGCGCGACTCCAGCGCCAGCAGTTCGCGAGCGGCCAACTCATCCGCAGGTGCCACCAGCAACACACCGGCTTTCACGCGCTTATCCAGACCTTTGGTTTGCAGCACCAGATCCAGCGCCTGATCCCAAGGCACATCCTTGAGCCGCAGGGTAATTGAGCCCTGCACTTCATCACTGGTCACCAGGTTGAGCCCGGCGACATCGGCGATTTGCTGCAAGACCGCCCGCAGGTCGATGTCCTGGAAATTCAGGTTCAGCCGGGTGCCTGTATAGCTGACCGACGCTGCACTGTCGGGCGGCGGCAGGTGGATCAGGTCCAGGCGATTGGGCACAGCAGCAGCCATCGGTGCCGTGAACGCTATCCATAGCGCCACACCGAAGGACGAGAAAGTCCTTTTCATTGTTTGATTCCGTTATGAGTTGACGTTCAACACAAGGGTTCGCGGGCGTTCGAGCCAGCCGCCCTGTTCATCGGGAAACCGTTCGACCAAGTGGATAGACCCCTCTTGAATGGCTGTGACCTGGCCATGATCCGGCCCCAGGTAATCACCAATCGTCAGCCGGTGCACCCTGGATCCGGCACGCAGCAGGGCAAAAGCCTGCGCCCCCAAGGACAGCGTGCCGACCATTTTGAACTGATCGATGTTCATGCCTTCCAGCAGCCCCCGTGGCCGAGCGAGATCCGGCGCAAGGGCCGGTCGCCCCGGCACGCGAGTTACTTGCAAACCGGGCGGCTGAAACGGGTCGCGCACAAACGATGGGGTGTAGACCAATGGCTGGGCCGGGTCGAACGCTTCGCGGGCCTTGGCGCTTTGCGTGGTACGCCGATAGGTCTTTGCCAGCAGGTTCAGACGCAGCAAGGCGCCGTCATGCCCCAGTGCAACATCCTGCACGGTGACGACGCGCGGTAACCCACCCAGGGCGCCGACGAATGCTGCCAAGTCGTGGTAGCCCCCGGTGACGCCGATTTGCATGGGTTGCTCGATATAGAGCTGACGAGGCTCTTCATCCAACACCGTGATGCCCTCGACCCATACTCCATTGGCAATCGCCAATCGGGCGATATCTTCAAGCAAGGCCGGCACCTCTGACTGGCCGGGCAATTGACGTAGAAGGCCTGTGACCTTGTCCTCCATTGCCCTGAACTGATCGGTGCGCGCCTCAAGGCTGGAGGCCAGTTCAGCTTTTTCCGCCAACTGCTGCTGTAGCGTTTGCTCCCGCGCCTCAAACCCGTGCAATCGCTCACGTGACGAGCTCAGGTAGGTAACCTCTCCTATCAGCAGCACCAGGCCGGCCAGCCCACAGCCAAGCAGGACCTTGCCAGGCAAGGGCCATTTAGCAGCGTTGTAGAAGAGCGTGGGAAAATCGAGCCTGGGCAGGCTCATGGTTGCGCCTCGCTGGATTCCCCCTGGCGCACCATCAGTTGAAACTCACTTTCGCCGCGCGCTCCATCAGCCTGCACGCGCTGCAGACGAGTCGAGCTGGAGCCCTGGGATGACTGCTTGAGCTGCTGCATCAACCGGGCAATGTCCTGGTTGCTTTCAGCCGTGCCGCGAATGCTGATGGTGTCACCGTTTGCGACCACCTCATGCAGATGGACACCTTCAGGCATTGCACGAGCCAATTGCTCGAACAATCGAGCGCCGGAAGAGCGGGCATCGTGCAGGTCCTGCACCACCTTCATGCGTTCGGCCAGTTGCTGGCTTCGTTCCTGCAGGTCGTCGATGGTCCTGATCCGCGAATCCTGGGTAGCCACCTCCTCACCCAAGCGGCTATTGCGGCTCACTTGCCGATCTATCGCCTGGTCGATCACCTGGTCAGCCAGCCACACGGCCGCCAGCGCCAGGCAGGCAAATGCCAGCAATAGCACCATGAAATACCTGCGCTTGCGCTCTGCCAGCGCCTGACGCCAAGGCAAAAGATTGATTCGTGTCATCCAGCGAAACTCCTCAGGGCCAACCCGCAAGCCACTCCCATCCCTTGGGCATCCACGGCCCATTGTGCACCATCGACTCGATGACCCGGCGTGAAGCTGGCAAAATCCTGACGGCAAGCGCGCTCCAATGCAAACCCTTCGACATCGACCACCCGCGGCACCAGCCCCGCCCGGGCTAAAACCGCCACTCGCGCCTGGACCTGCTCGCGCAGACAGGCCGCCAACATGACTTCAACCCACTGCGGCCCTTGGGCCGATGGGCCCCGGACCTGAAAGTCGATCGCCACCTCATCCAATGGATAAGGAATGAACTGGTCGGCTTCCATCTGGATCTTCCAGGCCATTTCTTCGTCGCGCAGGCCCGCATCCATCTCGATCAACCGCGTGATTACCGAAGGGCCCGCCACTGCCACAGCGGCGTGTCGAGCCGAAGTGCGCAGGCAGGATAACGCTTGTTGCAAGGCTCGCCCCACGCCCTCGACGTCCAGCAAGGCGCCATCGACGACCGCATGGGCGGGCAGCGCCTGGGTGGCATAGCCCTGGACACTGAAACCACCCGATGAACGGCTCAGCTCGATCAGCTTGATACCGCTGTCATTGATGTCGACACCCAAGACGATGTCGGCTTTTCGCCTGAAAAATCCCTTTCCCATAAAACTCCCCAAAACTTTCCCTGTCATACCGGCTGTCATCTCGCTTGATTGCTGCCAGGCACCCTGCATTCGGTCGGCTTGTTCGAGGCACGCGAATGACGCCCCAAGCTGAAAAATGCTTTAATGCCCAGCGTTTTTTCCCGCTTTTTTATCTGCTGCCCGGGTCGATCCATCGTTTGCCATGCATCCCCGACGCGTAACTCATTCTTTTCTCTGGAAATCCAAAAGCCTTGATTCGTCTGCTGAAGTTTTTCGGGTACTCCATTGTCGCGATCGTCTGCGGGCTGCTGCTCGTACTCAGCGGGGCCTACCTCTACCTTAGTCCGGGTTTGCCCTCCGTAGAGGCCCTCAGAAGTATCCAGTTGCAGATTCCTTTGCGGGTCTACAGCAGCGACGAAAAACTGATCGCGGAGTTCGGCGAAATGCGCCGCACACCGATCCGTTTCGCCGACATTCCACCCAATTTCATCAGTGCATTGCTGTCGGCAGAAGACGACAATTTTGCCAACCACTACGGCGTCGACCCCAGCAGCCTGGTGCGTGCGGCCACGCAGTTGGTAAAGAGCGGACACATTCAATCCGGCGGCAGCACCATCACCATGCAGGTGGCGAAGAACTTCTTCCTCACCAGCGAGCGCAGTTTTTCGCGTAAAGCCACCGAGATCCTGCTGGCGCTACAGATTGAACGCCAACTGACCAAGGACGAAATCCTCGAGCTGTACGTCAACAAGATCTACCTGGGCAATCGCGCCTACGGCATTGAGGCCGCCTCCCAGGTCTACTATGGCAAATCGATTCGTGACGCCAGCCTGGCGCAGATGGCCATGATCGCCGGCCTGCCCAAGGCGCCGTCGCGCTTCAACCCGCTGGCCAACCCGGCGCGCAGTAAAGAACGTCGCGACTGGATCCTGGGGCGCATGTACAAGCTGGGCAAGATCGACCAGGCCGCTTATGAAAGCGCCGTGGCCGAGCCGCTGAACGCCAGCTATCACGTGCCGACGCCGGAAGTGAATGCACCGTACATCGCCGAAATGGCCCGCGCCGAAATGGTTGGCCGTTATGGCAGCGATGCCTACACCGAAGGCTTTCGCGTGACCACGACGGTTCCGAGCAACTTGCAGGAAATCGCCAACCACTCCGTACACGAAGGCTTGATTACCTATGATCAACGTCACGGCTACCGCGGCCCCGAGTCGCGCCTGCCGGGCAAGACCCTGAGTGCCTGGACCACCGAACTGGGCAAACAGCGCTCGATCAGCGGCCTGGAGCCGGCCATCGTCACCGAGGTGACCAAAGACGGCATTCAAGTGCTGACCCGCGCCGGTGAAGCCCACGTGGCGTGGGACAGCATGAAATGGGCGCGCCCGTTCCTGAACACCAACAGCATGGGGCCGATGCCCAAGCAGCCGTCCGAAGTGGCCAAGGTGGGTGATTTGATCCGCGTGCAACGCCAGAAGGATGACAGCCTCAAGTTCAGCCAGGTGCCGGTCGCCCAAGGCGCCCTGGTATCCCTCGATCCGCAGAACGGCGCAATCCGCGCACTGGTCGGCGGTTTCGCCTTTGAGCAGAGCAACTACAACCGTGCGATACAGGCCAAGCGCCAGCCGGGTTCAAGTTTCAAGCCGTTCGTCTACAGCGCCGCACTGGACAACGGCTACACCGCCGCCAGCCTGGTCAACGACGCACCGATCGTGTTTGTCGATGAATACCTGGACAAGGTCTGGCGGCCGAAGAACGACACCAACACCTTCCTCGGCCCGATCCGCATTCGCGAGGCGCTGTACAAGTCTCGCAACCTGGTGTCGATCCGCCTGCTGCAGGCCATGGGCGTGGGCAAGACCATCGACTACATGACGCGCTTCGGCTTCGCCAAGTCGGACTTGCCGCCCAACCTGTCCCTGGCGCTGGGTACCGCAACCCTTACGCCGATGGAAATCGCCACCGGCTGGAGCACCTTTGCCAACGGCGGCTACAAGATCGCGCCGTACCTGATCGACAAGATCGAAAGCCGCAACGGCGACACCCTGTTCACCGCCAACCCACCACGGGTGCCCGGTGATGTGGTCAATGGTGTGGCGGCAACCGATGGTCTTGCGGCACCGGGTAACGGCGGTATTACCATCGAGCCCACGCCAGGCACAGCGCCGGCCGCAAACGCTCCCGCAACGACCGAGCCGCAAGCGCCAGCGGTTGCCGAGCGCATCGTGGATGGACGCACCACCTATATCCTCAACAGCATCCTGCAGGACGTGATCAAGAAGGGCACCGGCCGCCGCGCACTGGCCCTGGGCCGTGCGGATATCGCGGGTAAAACCGGTACCACCAACGAGTCCAAGGATGCCTGGTTCTCCGGCTACAACGGCGACTACGTGACCACGGTATGGACTGGCTACGACCAGCCGGAAAGCCTGGGCCGCCGTGAGTTTGGCGGCACCGTCGCACTGCCGATCTGGATGAGCTACATGGGCGCCGCGCTCAAGGACAAGCCGCTGCACACCCAGCCTGAACCGGAAGGCATCCTGAGCCTGCGCATCGACCCGGTGAGTGGACGTGCGGCGTCGCCGAGTACGCCGAATGCGTACTTCGAGCTGTTCAAGAGCGAAGACACGCCGCCGTCAGTTAACGAGTTGGGCAATGGCGTGGTGCCGGGCAGCCCGCTACCGGCGGATGAAGGCGCGCCGATCGATTTGTTCTGACCCGATCCAAGACGCAACATAGATCCAAATGTGGGAGGGGGCTTGCTCCCGATGGCGGACTGTCAGTCAATGAATATGGCGACTGATACACCGCCATCGGGAGCAAGCCCCCTCCCACATTTGACCTCTATAGGCTTCAAGAGAATTGCCATAAAAAAAGCCCCGACTCATTCGAGCCGGGGCTTTTTGTTGGTGCGCTATAACGGCTTAGCCGTTGAACACATCATCCACGCTTTGCAGCGGGTAGTTCTTTGGATACGGCAGGGTTGCTACACCGGTCTCGATCGCGGCCTTGGCCACAGCATCGGAGATCAGGGTGATCAGGCGCTTATCCATTGGTTTTGGAATGATGTACTCACGACCGAATTCCAGCTTGGCACCACCGTAGGCGTCGCACACATCCTGAGGCACCGGCAGCTTGGCCAGTTCACGCAGGGCGTTGGCAGCCGCTACTTTCATTTCTTCGTTGATGCGCTTGGCGCGAACGTCCAGGGCACCACGGAAGATGAACGGGAAGCCCAGTACGTTGTTGACCTGGTTCGGGTAGTCCGAACGGCCGGTAGCCATGATCACATCGCTACGGGTGGCGTGAGCCAGCTCAGGCGAGATTTCCGGATCCGGGTTGGAGCAGGCGAACACGATCGGGTTCGGCGCCATGGATTTCAGGCCTTCGGCGCTCAGCAGGTTCGGGCCGGACAGGCCGACGAACACGTCGGCACCGTCGAGGGCGTCAGCCAGGGTGCGCTTGGAGGACGGGTGGGCAAACATCGCCTTGTACTGGTTCAGGTCGGTACGCTCGGACTGGATCACGCCCTTGCTGTCGACCATGTAGATGTTTTCCAGCTTGGCGCCCATGCTGATGATCAGCTTCATGCAGGAAATGGCCGCAGCACCGGCGCCCAGGCAGACGATCTTCGCCTCACCCAGGGTTTTGCCGGCGATTTCCAGGGCGTTGATCATGCCGGCCGCGGTAACGATCGCGGTGCCGTGCTGGTCATCGTGGAATACCGGGATGTCGCACTGTTCGATCAGGGCCTTTTCGATCTCGAAGCACTCAGGTGCCTTGATGTCTTCCAGGTTGATGCCACCGAAGGTGATGGAAATGCGCTTGACCGTGTCGATGAAAGCCTGCGGGCTCTCGGAATCGACTTCGATGTCGAAAACGTCGATGCCGGCAAAGCGCTTGAACAGCACGCCTTTACCTTCCATGACTGGCTTGGAAGCCAATGGGCCGAGGTTACCCAGGCCAAGGATCGCGGTGCCATCGGAAATCACTGCAACCAGGTTGCCCTTGCCGGTGTACTTGTACGCCAGTTCTGGGTCACGGGCGATTTCACGTACGGGCTCGGCAACACCAGGGCTGTAGGCCAGCGACAGGTCGCGAGCAGTGGCAGTGGCTTTGGTGAGCTCTACACTCAGCTTTCCTGGACGAGGATGGGCATGGTATTCGAGAGCGGCAGTTTTCAAATCAGACATATCGGCATTCCGCTTTTACTGTTGGTCGACGGACCGCCGAGGATACGCGTGTCGCAAAGTCCCTACAAGACTGGGCAGTCACAGGTGTCAAGGGCCCTGGGCTACGACTTTTGGCCAAGAGCCACGGGATACAAGGGCTCAACTGTTCACAATCGGAATAAAAAATGTCTACAATTTTTTATTCAAAGCGTCGATTTCAGCATGCCGGGATCGGTTATTGGCAGGAGCCAGCGTGATTGACCTCTTTTCAAACCACCACGGCGGGAGCGATCCTGCACCCAGCCGCGCGCTTCAATAGTGCGACCTTGCAGACCATTGAGCATGGCCGGATCGAACTGACTGATCAGTTCGGGGGCAATACGTAATACCAGTGAACCCTGGATTTCAATCCAGATGCCACCGCGATTGCGCTCGATCTTGCTGACCCGGCCAGTTACCAGCGCAAACCCGGAGCGCTTGAGTTGTGCCACCGTTTGCACCGGCGATTGGCGCCACAGCCCCAGGCGCGCCTGGCGGGCGCTGTTTTCCGCCGCCTGCTGGCAGGTGGCGAGGTCTACATTCGGCGCCACCCCCACCTGGAAGCCCAAGCCCTCGGCGAGCAATTGCGCTTCCAGGTTCTCGCCATTGGCGCCGTAGAGGTGGGCCAGGGTGCGGCCGTAATGATCCTTGCCCTCGCGGCCAGGCACCAAACCGACACGCCCATCACTGGCCTGCACCAACGCTTGTAGACGCTGGCGGGCGGCGACGGCAAACGGCTCGTCAGTACGACCCTTCTTGCCGGTTTCCGGCGCATTGAGGCCGATCATCCGCACGCTGCGGCCATCCTTGAGGCGTACGGTGTCGCCGTCCACCACGCGCTGCACTTCTACCCGCGCCACGGAAGCGGGTGCCGGGCAGAATACCGCGGCCTGGGCGGTTGCCAGCCAAATCCCGGGCACAAAAAAGGCGCCCACAAGGGACGCCTTTTTCAACAGCTGGCAAAAGCCCATAAGGCTTTTGAGCCTTACTCTGCTGGAGTAGCAGCAGGCTTCTTGCCGAAAGCACCAAAGCGATCTGCGAAGCGCTGTACACGGCCGCCGGTGTCCAGAGTTTTCTGCTTACCGGTGTAGAACGGGTGGCACTCGTTGCATACGTCAGTACCCAGTGGCTTGCACAGGTTCGAACGAGTTTCGAACTTGTTGCCGCAGCTGCAGGTAACTTCGATGGTTTCGTACGCTGGATGGATATCGGCTTTCATGGCACTTCCTCGGGCTAGCGTGCCGCCACTCGACACTATTGTCGAATACCGCACGTAATTAGGCCGCGGATTCTACCAGACCTTTTTAAACGCGCAAGCGGCGCTACTGACCAAAAACCTCCTTTCATCAGAAAACCATGGCATACCCAAGCCCTCCCCGCTCTGCTAGGCTCGCGCCCCTGCACCACTGCCTGCCTTTATATGAGATGCCCCGCGTGCCCGACGCCATTTTGCGCCTAGCCCTGCCCTCCCCCTTGCGCCGCCTGTTCGATTACCGGGCCCCGGCTGGAGTGCTGCGGACGCAGTTGCAGCCGGGGATGCGCGTGCGTGTGCCGTTTGGGCGCAGGGAAATGATCGGCATTCTGGTGGAGGTCGCGGACCACAGCGAGGTCCCGGCGGAAAAGCTCAAGCCGGCCCTGGCCATCCTCGACGCCACACCGCCACTGCCGCCGGCACTGTTCAAGCTGTGTCTGTGGACTGCGCAGTATTACCAGCACAGCTTGGGCGATACCTTGAGCTGGGCGCTGCCGGTACTGCTGCGCCAGGGCGAACTGGCCGAAGCGCGCCAGGAGCGTTTCTGGTCGATGGTGCCCGGCGCGCGCCTCGACGACCCGCGCATCGCCCGCGCCCCGCGCCAGCGCGAAGCCCTGGCCACATTGGCCCAGCACCCCCATGGCGTGGCCCACCAGTTGTTGAGCAAGCTGATGCTGAGCAAGGACAGCCTCGACCTGCTGCTGGCCAAGGGACTGGTGCAGGTGGAAATCCGCAAGCACGCCCCAGACCCACGCCACGAACATTGGCTGGCCCAGCCGGAGCTGCCGCTGAACCCCGAGCAACGCGCTGCCTATGAGGCGATCCGCGCCGGTTTCGACAGCTTCCACGCCTTCCTTCTGGCCGGCGTCACCGGCAGCGGCAAGACCGAAGTGTATTTGCAACTGATCCGCGAAACCTTGCAGGCCGGCAAGCAGGCACTGGTGCTGATCCCGGAGATCAACCTGGGCCCACAGACCCTGGCGCGTTTCGAGCAGCGCTTCAACGCGCGCATCGCCCTGGTGCACTCGGCGGTCAATGACCGTGAGCGCCTGGAGTCGTGGCTGGCGGCGCGGGACGGCGAGGCAGACATCATCATTGGCACCCGTTCGGCGCTGTTCACCCCAATGAAAAACCCCGGGCTGATCATCATCGACGAGGAGCACGACGGCTCCTATAAACAGCAGGAAGGCCTGCGTTACCACGCCCGCGACCTGGCGCTGGTACGCGCACGTCAGGAAGACATCCCGATTGTGCTGGGTTCGGCCACGCCGTCCCTGGAAAGCCTGCATAACGCCTACACCGGCCGCTATGGCCTGCTACGCATGAACGAGCGCGCCGGCGGCGCCAAACAACCGCGCTTCCTGCGCCTGGACGTGAAAAGCCGCCCGCTGGACAGCGGTATTTCCGGTCCGATGCAACAGGCCATCGGCCAGACCCTCGCCGCGGGCCAGCAAGTATTGGTGTTTCTCAACCGTCGCGGCTTTGCCCCGACACTGCTGTGCCATGACTGCGGCTGGATGTCCGAGTGCGAGCGCTGCGATGCGCGCATGACCGTGCACCAGCGCCACGGCGAATTGCGTTGCCATCACTGCGGTCATGTAGAGCGGGTGCCACGCCATTGCCCGCAGTGCGGCAAGGTCGACCTGCGCCCGGTAGGGGCCGGCACCGAGCGCGCCGAAGAGCGTCTGGGCATTCTGTTCCCGGATTACCCGGTGCTACGGGTCGACCGCGACAGCACGTCGCGCAAAGATGCAATGAACCAGTTGTTTGCCACCATTCAGAAAGGTCAACCGTGCATTCTGATCGGCACGCAGATGCTCGCCAAAGGGCACCACTTCCCACGGGTGACCCTGGTGTCGATCCTGGATGCCGACGGCGGGTTGTTCTCCGGGGATTTCCGCGCCAGCGAACGCATGGCGCAGTTGATCGTGCAGGTGGCAGGGCGCGCCGGACGGGCCGAAGAGCCGGGCAAGGTGATTATCCAGACGCACCTGGCCGACCACCCGCTGCTGATTCAACTGACGGAACAAGGCTATTTTGCCTTCGCCGAGCAGGCCTTGAGTGAACGCCGCGCCGCTGGCCTGCCGCCCTTTGCACACCTGGCATTGTTGCGTGCCGAGGCGCATAAACCGGGACAAGCCGAAGGTTTCCTGGATGAAGCATGCAGTGCCGCCGAGGGTTTGCTGGGTGAATTGAGTCTGAGCGGCATCGAATTGCTCGGGCCGGTACCCGCCCCCATGGAGCGTCGCGCCGGACGTTATCGCGCTCAGCTACTCTTGCAGGCAACCTCCCGTGCACCGCTGCATCGGCTATTAAGTCGCTGGATGCTTGAGCTGGAGCAAATACCCAGCGGCCGACAAGTGCGATGGTCACTGGATGTGGACCCGGTAGATTTGTATTGACAGGCAAGCCACCATCCACATTTTGAAATGTGAACACCTTCAAATGTGGGAGGGGGCTTGCCCGGGATGAGGCCCGCAGGTCCGCCATCTAGTCTGAACGGTTGGCAAGCCCGCCCTCGCCACGGATAATGCCCAGTTTTTCCACCTGCGCATCGCGCGCCGCCGCTTGCGGTCGAAAGAGAACACCATGAAAGACACCATTCGCCAGCTGATCCAACAAGCCCTCACCCAACTCGTCAACGAAGGTGTGTTGCCTGAAGGCCTGTCGCCGGCGATCCAGGTGGAGAACACCCGCGACAAGACCCACGGCGACTTCGCCAGCAACATCGCGATGATGCTGTCCAAGCCGGCCGGCATGAAACCGCGCGACCTGGCGGAAAAAATCATCGCGGCACTGCCGGCTGACGCCAGTGTCACCAAGGCCGAAATCGCAGGCCCGGGCTTTATCAACTTCTTCCAGAACACCCAGGCCTTGGCTTCGCGCCTGGACGCCGCCCTGGCCGATGCCAAAATCGGCGCACACAAGGCTGGCGACACGCAACGCGTGGTCATCGACCTGTCGGCACCGAACCTGGCCAAAGAGATGCATGTCGGTCACCTGCGCTCCACCATCATCGGCGACGGTGTGGCGCGGGTGCTGGAGTTCCTCGGCGACACCGTGATCCGCCAGAACCACGTCGGCGACTGGGGTACCCAGTTCGGTATGTTGATGGCCTACCTGCAGGAAAACCCGATCACCAGCAACGAGCTGGCCGACCTGGAGAACTTCTACCGCGCCGCCAAGAAGCGCTTCGACGAATCCGAAGAGTTTGCCGACCGCGCCCGTGGCCTGGTGGTCAAACTGCAAGCCGGCGACCAGGAATGCCTGGCGCTGTGGAACCGCTTCCGTGAGATTTCCCTGTCCCACTGCCAGGAAATCTACGAACTGCTCAACGTGAAACTGACCATGGCCGACGTGATGGGCGAAAGCGCCTACAACGACGACCTGATCAACGTGGTCAACGACCTCAAGGCCAAGGGCCTGCTGGTCGAGAGCAACGGCGCGCAGTGCGTGTTCCTCGAAGAATTCAAGACCGCCGACGGCGAGCCGCTGCCGGTGATCATCGTCAAGGCCGATGGCGGCTATCTCTACGCCACCACCGACCTGGCTGCCGTGCGCTATCGCAGCGGCGTGCTCAAGGCCGACCGTGCGCTGTACTTCGTCGACCAACGCCAGGCCCTTCACTTCCAGCAAGTGTTCGAAGTGGCCCGTCGTGCCGGCTTCGTCACCCACCCGATGCACATGGAACACATGGGTTTCGGCACCATGAACGGCGCCGATGGCCGCCCGTTCAAGACCCGTGACGGTGGCACCGTGAAGCTGATCGACCTGCTGACCGAAGCCCAGGAACGCGCCTACAGCCTGGTGAAGGAAAAGAACCCGGAGCTGGCCGAGGCCGACCTGCGCAATATCGCCCGCGTGGTGGGCATTGGCGCAGTGAAATACGCCGACCTGTCCAAGCACCGCACCAGCGACTACAGCTTCAACTTCGACCTGATGCTCAACTTCGAAGGCAACACCGCGCCGTACCTGCTGTACGCCTACACCCGCGTGGCCGGCGTATTCCGCAAGCTGGGCAAGGACTTCAGCGAAGTCGAAGGCCAGATCGCGCTGGACGCCGCCCACGAACAGGAACTGGCGGCCAAGCTCGCGCAATTTGGCGAAGTGCTCAACAGCGTTGGCGAAAAAGGCACGCCGCACATCCTGTGCACCTATTTGTACGAAGTGGCCGGCCTGTTCTCCAGCTTCTACGAGAACTGCCCGATCCTGACCGCCGACGACGAAGCCCAGAAACAAAGTCGCCTGCGCCTTGCCGCATTGGCTGGACGCACCCTCAAGCAAGGCCTGGAACTCTTGGGCCTGGAAACTCTGGAGCGTATGTAAGTTGGCTGCCAAGAAAAAACCTGCACCCAAACGCGGCGCCAGCCGTTATCAGGCCCCGGCGAAGCAGCCGATCCCGGGCTGGCTGTGGATGGCCATCGGCCTGACGGTCGGTGCCTTCGTTGTGTTTCTGATGAAGCTGGAGCCTGGCCAGGGCGATGACGTCAAGCGCGTCAAACAGGAGCAGCAGAAGGCCACGAAAATTGCCGAGGCCAACAAGACTGCGCCAAGCCCGACCGCACCGGTGAAGCCGAAATACGACTTCTACACGCTGCTGCCGGAATCGGAGGTGATCGTGCCGCCCGACGCCGTGCCGGAGAAAACCCTGCCGACCCCGCAAGTGCCGACCACGCCCGTAACCCCAGCGGAAGCGGCGAAAATCGATACGGCTCGCGCCCAGGCTGCACTGGCCGGCATCACTCCGCCGCCAGCACCGCCAGTGGCAGCGACCAAGGCCGCGCCTGTGACCAAGTTCTTCCTGCAAGCCGGCTCGTTCCCGAAACAGGCGGATGCCGATCGTGTGCGTGCACAGATCATTCTGTTGGGCCAATCGGTCTCGGTTGAGTCCGGCACGGTGAAGGACGCGACCTGGTATCGCGTATTGGTGGGGCCGTTCAGCAACCGTGAGCAACTGACCGTGGCGCAGAAACAATTGGCCGGGGCCGGGTTTAGCAATCTGTTGTTACAACAGCGCCAGAGCCGCTGATTTCGAAGACATAGCAGGGCTAATGTGGGAGGGGGCTTGCCCCCGATGGCGGTATATCAGTCAATATATTCAGCGACTGACACACCGCGATCGGGAGCAAGCCCCCTCCCACATTTGGTTTTGCGGTGTTCTTGAATAGGTGTCGGATCAATAAACACCACTCGTCCGCGCACCCGTCCTACGGTTGAAATCCCCCCCGCCACCCCCATATGAGTTCTCATCAGGGCATTTTCGCCCCGCTGCGTGGAGACTCTCCCCTTGACCACCATCGTTTCAGTACGTCGCCACGGCAAAGTTGTCATGGGCGGCGACGGCCAGGTTTCCCTGGGCAACACCGTGATGAAAGGCAACGCGAAAAAAGTGCGTCGCCTGTACCACGGCCAGGTACTTGCAGGTTTCGCAGGCGCTACCGCCGACGCCTTTACCCTCTTCGAACGCTTCGAAGGCCAGCTTGAGAAACATCAGGGCCACTTGGTGCGCGCCGCTGTCGAACTTGCCAAAGAATGGCGCACCGACCGCTCCCTCAGCCGCCTGGAGGCCATGCTCGCTGTCGCGAACAAAGATGCTTCGCTGATCATCACCGGTAACGGCGACGTGGTTGAACCCGAACATGGCCTGATCGCCATGGGTTCCGGCGGTGGCTATGCCCAAGCGGCAGCCAGCGCGCTGCTGAAGAAAACCGACCTGTCGGCCCGTGAGATCGTCGAGACCGCTCTGGGTATCGCCGGCGATATCTGCGTGTTCACCAACCACAACCAGACCATTGAGGAGCAGGACCTCGCCGAGTAAGCCGTAGGCTTATTCCCGCTTGAGGCCGCCAGACACTATGTCCATGACCCCCCGCGAAATCGTCCATGAACTCAATCGCCATATCATCGGCCAGGACGATGCCAAGCGCGCCGTTGCCATTGCGCTGCGTAACCGCTGGCGCCGGATGCAACTGCCCGAAGAACTGCGCGTTGAAGTAACCCCCAAGAACATCCTGATGATCGGCCCGACCGGTGTCGGTAAAACCGAAATCGCCCGGCGCCTGGCCAAATTGGCGAACGCCCCGTTCATCAAGGTCGAAGCGACCAAGTTCACCGAAGTCGGCTACGTGGGCCGTGATGTCGAGTCGATCATCCGTGACCTGGCCGATGCCGCCCTGAAGATGCTGCGCGAACAGGAAGTGACCAAGGTCAGCCACCGTGCTGAAGACGCAGCGGAAGAGCGCATCCTCGACGCCCTGCTGCCACCGGCCCGCATGGGTTTCAACGAAGACGCCGCACCGTCGTCGGATTCCAATACTCGCCAGCTGTTCCGCAAGCGCCTGCGTGAAGGCCAGCTGGATGACAAGGAAATCGAGATCGAAGTGGCTGAAGTGTCCGGCGTGGATATTTCTGCCCCGCCTGGCATGGAAGAAATGACCAGCCAGTTGCAGAACCTGTTCGCCAACATGGGCAAGGGCAAGAAGAAAAGCCGCAAGCTCAAGGTGAAAGAAGCGCTGAAGCTGGTGCGCGACGAAGAAGCCGGGCGCCTGGTCAATGAGGAAGAACTCAAGGCCAAGGCCCTGGAAGCGGTCGAGCAGCACGGCATCGTGTTTATCGATGAGATCGACAAAGTGGCCAAGCGTGGCAACTCCGGTGGCGTCGATGTATCCCGCGAAGGTGTGCAGCGTGACCTGTTGCCGCTGATCGAAGGCTGCACAGTCAACACCAAGCTGGGCATGGTCAAGACTGACCACATTCTGTTTATCGCTTCCGGTGCGTTCCACCTGAGCAAGCCAAGCGACCTGGTGCCCGAGCTGCAAGGCCGCCTGCCGATTCGCGTGGAACTCAAGGCGCTGACCCCTGGCGACTTCGAGCGCATCCTCAGCGAACCCCACGCCTCGCTCACCGAGCAGTACCGTGAGTTGCTGAAAACCGAGGGCCTGGGTATCGAGTTCCAGGCGGACGGTATCAAGCGTTTGGCGGAAATCGCCTGGCAGGTCAACGAGAAGACCGAGAACATCGGTGCCCGACGCCTGCATACCTTGCTTGAGCGCTTGCTTGAGGAAGTGTCGTTCAGTGCCGGCGACATGGCGGGTGCGCAGAATGGCGAAGCGATCAAGATCGATGCTGACTACGTCAACAGCCACTTGGGCGAATTGGCGCAGAACGAAGACTTGTCTCGTTATATCCTGTAAGCCTCACACAGAACTGCTTTGCTTCAAATGTGGGAGGGGGCTTGCTCCCGATGGCGGTGTATCAGTATCAGATGAGCTGACTGACACACCACCATCGGGAGCAAGCCCCCTCCCACATTTTCAAGCCGGTTTATTCAGGAGCATCCCATATGGTCAAGTTTCCTACTGCAGTAAACCTGCACAAAACCTCCAATACCCTTGGCCTGACTTACGGGCCGGATGAAACCTACCAACTGCCCGCCGAATTCCTGCGGGTTCACTCGCCTTCGGCCGAGGTTCAGGGCCACGGTAAACCCATCCTGCAATTCGGCAAGCTCAATGTCAGGTTGACCCAGGTCGAACCGGCCGGCCAGTACGCACTGAAATTGACCTTCGATGACGGCCATGACAGCGGACTGTTCACTTGGGACTACCTCTATCAGTTGGCCGTACGTCAGGACGCGCTATGGGCCGACTACCTGGCCGAGCTCAAAGCGGCCGGAAAAACCCGCGACCCGAGTGAGTCGGTCGTGCGGCTGATGCTCTAGCACAGGCATCTTGGTCTTTAGAGCGCATTTTCTAATTTCATCTGCTTGAATGCCCTGTCGCGTGGCCAATGATCGGCCCGCTTGCGAAAAAAAATAAACTCGGGTAACCAATGGAGCTGGCAAGTTCCCTGCATTTGACGATGCGGTATCAACGGTCACCCGGGTCGCAGTACCAGGCTGGTGTCGTGTATCGAAATTGGGTGCGCAGCAATCGCCGGTACTCGTCTTTCGGACAATGGAGCGTCGTAGATGAGTAACAAGAATAACGATGACTTGAAACGCCAGGCCTCGGAAAACACCCTGGGGCTGAACCCGATCATCGCGTTACGCAAAAAGGATTTATTGGCCTCGGCCAAGATGGTGCTGACCCAAGCCATCAAGCAGCCGTTGCACAGCGTCAAGCACGTCGCCCACTTTGGCGTCGAGTTGAAGAATGTGATGTTCGGCAAATCCCAACTGGTGCCTGAAGGCGATGACCGTCGCTTCAACGACCCGGCCTGGAGCCAGAACCCGCTCTACAAACGTTATTTGCAGACTTACCTGGCGTGGCGCAAGGAACTCCACGACTGGATCGACGACAGCAACCTGCCGGCACAAGACATCAGCCGTGGCCACTTCGTGATCAACCTGATGACCGAAGCCATGGCCCCCACCAACAGTGCGGCCAACCCGGCGGCGGTCAAGCGCTTCTTTGAAACCGGCGGCAAAAGCCTGCTCGACGGTTTGTCCCACCTGGCCAAGGACATGGTGCACAACGGCGGTATGCCGAGCCAGGTCAACATGGGCGCCTTTGAGGTCGGCAAGACCCTGGGCACCAGCGAAGGTGCGGTGGTGTTTCGCAACGATGTGCTGGAGCTGATCCAGTACAAGCCCATCACCGAGCAGGTACACGAGCGCCCACTGCTGGTGGTGCCGCCGCAGATCAACAAATTCTACGTATTCGACCTGTGCCCGGAAAAGAGCCTGGCGCGTTTCTGCCTGCGCAATGGGCAACAGACCTTTATCGTCAGTTGGCGCAACCCCACCAAGGCCCAGCGCGAGTGGGGGCTCTCTACTTATATCGAGGCGCTCAAGGAAGCGGTCGATGTGGTCACGGCAATTACCGGCAGCAAGGACGTGAATATGCTCGGCGCCTGCTCCGGTGGCATCACCTGCACCGCACTGCTGGGCCACTACGCGGCGCTGGGCGAGAAGAAGGTCAACGCCCTGACCCTGTTGGTGAGCGTGCTGGACACCACCCTGGACACCCAAGTGGCACTGTTTGTCGACGAGCAGACCCTGGAAGCAGCCAAGCGCCACTCCTATCAGGCCGGCGTGCTGGAAGGCCGCGACATGGCCAAGGTGTTTGCATGGATGCGCCCCAACGACCTGATCTGGAACTACTGGGTCAATAACTACCTGCTGGGCAACGAACCGCCGGTGTTCGACATCCTGTTCTGGAACAACGACACCACCCGCTTGCCGGCCGCTTTCCATGGCGACCTGATCGAACTGTTCAAGAACAACCCACTGGTACGCGCCAACGCCCTGGAAGTGTGCGGCACGCCCATCGACCTCAAGCAGGTCACTGCCGACATCTACTCCCTGGCCGGCACCAACGACCACATCACGCCGTGGCAGTCGTGCTACAAGTCGGCGCAGTTGTTTGGCGGCAAGGTCGAGTTCGTGCTGTCCAGCAGTGGGCACATCCAGAGCATCCTCAACCCGCCAGGCAACCCCAAGGCGCGCTACCAGACCAGCGAGGGCTTGTCGGGCAGTGCGTTGCAGTGGCAGGAGAACGCCACCAAGCACACCGATTCGTGGTGGCTGCACTGGCAGGCGTGGCAGGCGGAGCGGGCGGGGAAGTTGAAAAAAGCCCCGGCGACATTAGGCAGTAAAACCTATGCCGCCGCCGAAGCGGCGCCAGGTACCTATGTACATGAGCGGTAGAACTGTATTCCTCCTGTAACACTTCACAGGGCTTGAGCATGGCGCAACCGTTCATCTTCCGTACCATCGACCTGGATGGCCAGACCATCCGCACGGCGGTACGCCCGGGCAAGCCGCACTTGACCCCGCTGCTGATCTTCAACGGCATCGGCGCCAACCTTGAGCTGGTGTTCCCGTTCGTCCAGGCCCTGGACCCGGACCTGGAAGTGATTGCGTTCGACGTGCCCGGCGTTGGCGGTTCCTCGACGCCGAAGCGGCCCTATCGCTTCCCCGGCCTGGCCAGGCTCACCGCGCGTATGCTCGATTACCTCGACTACGGCCAGGTGAACGCCGTGGGTGTGTCCTGGGGCGGGGCACTGGCGCAGCAGTTCGCCTATGACTACCCGGAACGTTGCAAGAAGCTGATCCTGGCGGCCACAGCTGCCGGGGCCTTTATGGTGCCGGGCAAACCCAAAGTGCTGTGGCTGATGGCCAGCCCCCGGCGTTATATCCAACCCTCCCATGTGGTGCGCATCGCGCCGATGATTTATGGCGGCTCGTTCCGCCGCGATTCGAACCTGGCCGCCGAACATGCGAGCAAAGTGCGCTCGGCTGGCAAGCTGGGTTACTACTGGCAATTGTTCGCCGGGCTGGGCTGGACCAGCATTCATTGGCTGCACAAGATTCGCCAGCCCACCCTGGTATTGGCCGGGGACGATGACCCGCTGATCCCGCTGGTCAACATGCGCATGCTCGCCTGGCGCATCCCCAATGCGCAGTTGCACATCATCGATGACGGGCACCTGTTCCTGATCACCCGGGCTGAAGCCGTGGCGCCGATCATCATGAAGTTTCTCGAAGAGGAGCGCTTGCGCGCAGTGATACATCCGCGACCGGCGGTGTGAAGGACCACACCACCGCGCAAGTTGCCAGGAACCGACTATGGTTCTGGATTGGCGTGCCTGCTTGATGTCTTGACGAAGGAGTGTTGGCTCATGCGAGAAAGACCCGTGACGAACCCGGCGCCCACCCCCGCTGCGTTCATCAACGCACAAAATGCGATCACCGGCCTGCGCGGCCGCGACCTGCTGTCAACCCTGCGCACCGTCGCCGCGCACGGGCTGCGCAACCCGGTGCACACCGCCCGCCACGCCCTGGCCCTGGGCGGCCAACTGGGCCGTGTGCTGCTGGGTGAGACCGTGCACGAGCCCAACCCCAGGGACAATCGCTTCAGCGACCCCACCTGGAAGCTCAACCCGCTGTACCGGCGCAGCTTGCAAGCCTATCTGAGCTGGCAGAAACAGACGCGGCAGTGGATCGATGACAGCACCCTCAGTGACGATGATCGCGCGCGTGCGCAGTTCGCCTTCGCCCTGCTCAACGACGCCGTCTCCCCTTCCAACACCCTGCTCAACCCGCTGGCGATCAAGGAGTTGCTCAACTCCGGCGGCAACAGCGTGGTGCGCGGCGTGAGTAACCTGTTCGAAGACCTGCTGCACAACAACGGTTTGCCCCGCCAGGTCAGCAAACACGCCTTCGAAGTCGGCAAGACGGTGGCGACCACGCCCGGTTCGGTAGTGTTTCGCAACGAACTGCTGGAGCTGATCCAGTACAAGCCCATGAGCGAAAAACAGTACGCCAAGCCGCTGCTGGTGGTGCCGCCGCAAATCAACAAGTACTACATCTTCGACCTCAGCCCGGCCAACAGCTTTGTGCAATATGCCCTTAAAAATGGCCTGCAAACCTTCATGATCAGTTGGCGCAACCCGGACGTGCGGCATCGCGAATGGGGCCTGTCCACCTACGTGGCGGCGCTGGAGGAGGCACTGAATGTCTGCCGGGCCATCACCGGCGCCCGCGAGGTCAACCTGATGGGCGCCTGCGCCGGTGGCCTGACCATCGCCGCCCTGCAAGGCCACCTGCAAGCCAAGCGCCAGGTGCGGCGCATCTCCAGCGCCAGTTACCTGGTGAGCCTGCTCGACAGCCAGATCGACAGCCCCGCAACCTTGTTCGCTGACGAACAAACCCTGGAAGCCGCCAAGCGCCGCTCCTACCAGGAGGGCGTACTGGACGGCCGTGACATGGCCAAGGTGTTTGCCTGGATGCGCCCCAACGACCTGATCTGGAACTACTGGATCAACAATTACCTGCTGGGCAAGGAGCCGCCGGCCTTCGACATCCTGTACTGGAACAACGACAACACGCGCCTGCCCGCCGCCTTGCACGGCGACCTGCTGGACTTCTTCAAGCACAACCCCCTGAGCCATCCCGGTGGCCTGGAGGTGTGCGGCACGCCCATCGACTTGCGCAAGGTCACGGTGGACAGCTTCAGCGTGGCCGGGATCAACGACCACATCACACCGTGGGACGCGGTGTATCGCTCCACCCAACTGCTGGGCGGCGAGCGGCGCTTTGTGCTGTCCAACAGCGGGCATATCCAGAGCATCCTCAACCCGCCGGGCAACCCCAAGGCCAACTACGTCGAGAACCTCAAGCTGAGCAGTGACCCGCGTGCCTGGTACTACGACGCCCGGCATGTCGAAGGCAGCTGGTGGCCGCAGTGGCTGGAATGGGTACAACAACGCTCCGGGGTACAACGCGAAACGCTTACCGCCCTGGGCAACCAGAACTACCCACCGATGGAAGCAGCGCCAGGCACTTATGTGCGGGTGCGTTGAGCTCAACGATCACATTAAGAAGACTGGATGAAGACCCGCGACCGTATCCTTGAATGTGCCTTGCAGTTGTTCAACCACAAGGGCGAACCGAACGTATCGACCATGGAGGTGGCCAATGAAATGGGGATCAGCCCCGGCAACCTCTACTACCACTTCCACGGCAAGGAGCCGTTGGTGCTGGGGCTGTTCGAGCGCTTTCAATGCGAGTTGGCGCCATTGCTCGATCCTCCCGCCAATGCGCAACTGGAGGCCGAGGATTACTGGCTGTTCCTGCACCTGATTGTCGAGCGCATGGCCCACTACCGCTTCCTGTTCCAGGACCTGTCGAACCTGGCCGGGCGCCTGCCGAAGCTGGCCAAGGGCATTCGCAACCTGCTCACGGCGCTCAAGCGCACCCTGGCCTCATTGTTAGCGCGGTTGAAAGCCGCGGGGCAGCTGGTCAGTGACACCCAGGCACTGGGACAGCTGGTGGAACAGATCACCCTGACCCTGCTGTTTTCCCTGGATTACCAACGGATTCTGGACCGTGAGGGTGAGGTGCGAGTGGTGGTGTACCAGATCATGATGCTGGTGGCCCCCCATCTGTTACCGACGGCGCGGAAGGCGACTGAGAAGTTCGCCTTGAAATATCTGGATGACACTGATTAAACATGTGGGAGCGGGCTTGCCCGCGATAGCGTTGGATCAGCCAATGCCTGTATGACTGACACTCCGCCATCGCGGGCAAGCCCGCTCCCACATTGGAAATGCAGCGTTTTTTAGGCTTGCATAAAAAACGCCCGGTCTTCGCAGACCGGGCGTTTTTTTTTGTCCCGGAAAAATCAGGACTGACTGGATGGCGTCGGGGTGACCGGCGTTGCAGTCGGGGTAGCAGCCGTATGCGTCGGTGCGGACACCGAGTTGGCGGTAGAAGCGGCCGGTGCTGGCGCCGCTGCCGGCTTGGCCGCTGCGGCAGGCTTTGCTGCTGCCGGTTTTTTCGCTACCGCAGGCTTTTTGGCCGCTGCAGGTTTGGCCGCAGGCTTGGCTGCTGGTTTCGCAGCAGCGGGCTTGGCAGCAGGTTTGGCAGCAGCGGTTTTAGCCGCAGGTTTGGCAGCCGGTTTAGCCGCAGGTTTCGCGGCGGCTTTAGCGGCCACTGGCTTAGCGGCAGGCTTGGTGGCCGGTTTGGCGGCAGCGGTTTTAGCCGC
Organism: Pseudomonas sp. W2Aug9; assembly: GCF_023127755.1. Taxonomy (NCBI): domain Bacteria; kingdom Pseudomonadati; phylum Pseudomonadota; class Gammaproteobacteria; order Pseudomonadales; family Pseudomonadaceae; genus Pseudomonas; species Pseudomonas sp. W2Aug9. The sequence continues at coordinate 260,886 of NZ_SPKL01000020.1, forward strand.
TGGCTTGGCCGCAGGTTTCGCAGCGGCTTTGGCTGGTGCTTTGGCAGCGGGTTTTGCAGCCGGCTTGGCGGCGGCTTTAACCATAGGCTTGGCGGCAGTTTTCGCGGCGGGTTTTGCAGCGGCTGTTTTAGCCGCAGGTTTGGCAGCCGGTTTTGCTGCAGGCTTGGCCGCGGCGGTCTTGGCAGGAGCCGCTTTGGCGCCGGTCAGTTTTTCAATTTGCTTGGTCAAGGTATCGACCTTGCTGTGCAGCGTCTTCAATTCAGCCTTGCTGGGTACGCCCAGTCGCGAAATTGCACTATTGAGGCGCTTGTCGAAGGTTTCTTCCAACTTGCCCCAAGTGTCAGAAATGCTCGACTTGGCAGAACCGGCAGTTGCCTTGGCCGCGTCCACTTTTTTACCGACTGTGCTCTTGGTCAACTTCTCGGCCTTCTCGCCGTCCTTGACCAGAGTCTCGAAGTATTTACCGCCGTCACTGCTAACCTTCGAGTACACGCCTAAACCAGCAAGCCAGATTTTGCGGGAATATTTTTCAACTTCCCCGACCCACGAGCTGCCTTCTTTCTGAGTAGTCTTTTTAACAGCCATCCCGATGTCTCCTTAGTGTTTACGCGCGACACGTTCGAGCAATGCCGTCAGCTCTTCGAGCTTAGCAGAGAGTGTCTCCACGTCATGTTTAGACGCAATGCCGATTCGATTCAAGGCACTTGCAACACGCGTGTCAAAAGCTTTTTCAACTTTATCCAGCTGAACTTCAACCAAGCCCCTGACGCCGGAGACGTTACTCTTTACTTGATCAATCTGACTGTTGGCGGCATCAAGTTGTTCAACTACAACTTTTTTACCTTTACTTTCAACGCGTTGGCCGCTCTTGACCAGCTCTTTGAAGTATTCGCCGCCCTCGCTGCCGACCTTTGCATAGGCACCAAGGCCCGCCAGCCAGATCTTGCGGGCATAGCTTTTAACCTCACTCAGGGGGGTGGTTTGAACGTCGATTTTTTTCTTCAAAATAACTTTGGCCATGGTGCACCTCACGCAAAAAGGGTGGAGGACGGCCCGCAGGAGTTGAGGGCTTGGGCACAAAGTAGGGGTTAAAATTAGAATCGGCACCCTAAGTCAGGCCAACGCCTTATCCAAGGCTTTTTCGATTTCGGACTTGATCGTGCCACTCATGGCCGACATCAACAGGCCGAGTTCTACCTCGATGCGCAGCGAGTCATCGGCAACCGCGACCGTGCCCTTAACCCCGGAACGTTTCAGCTTCAGGGTATCGCCGGCCCATGAAGACTCCACACCATATTTATCCTCGAGTTTGCGCGCCAATTGCTCAGCCTTGGCCCGCGCCTGTTCTTTTCCCAGGGTATGTTCACGCTCAACGGTAATACGGGCCATTGCAATGACTCCTCTTTATAACGACTCGGAACACCCGCCATGCGGCAAATGGCCTCGGTGAGCATCTATCTTACCTGCAGCCTTGCCAAGACAAAGTAGGCCTTGGGGATTATCATGTCCCGCATTCTCTTTTGGTGACAGCGATATGACTGATCAGCGCAAAGGCAGCGATGCCGAACCCACCACTCACTTCGGTTTCAAGAACGTCCCGGAAAGCCAGAAAGCGGAAAAAGTCGCTGAGGTGTTTCACTCCGTGGCGGCCAAGTACGACCTGATGAATGACGTGCTTTCCGGCGGCATGCACCGTCTGTGGAAGCGCTTCACCATCGAGTTGTCGGGCGTACGCACCGGCAACCGGGTACTGGATATCGCCGGCGGCACGGGCGACCTGGCCGCCAAGTTCTCCAAACTGGTCGGCCCCACCGGTCAGGTGGTTTTGGCCGATATCAACGGTTCGATGCTCAAGGTCGGCCGCGATCGCCTGCTCGACAAAGGTGTGGCCGGCAATATCGAGTTCGTCCAGGCCGACGCTGAGAAGCTGCCGTTCCCCGACAACCATTTCGACTGCGTGACCATCGCCTTCGGCCTGCGCAACGTCACTCACAAGGAGGACGCGATCCGCTCGATGCTGCGTGTCCTCAAGCCAGGTGGCCGCCTGCTGGTGCTGGAATTCTCCAAGCCGACCAACACGCTGATGTCCAAGGTCTACGACACTTACTCGTTCGCCTTCATGCCGCTGATGGGCAAGTTGATCACCAATGACGCCGAGAGCTACCGCTACCTGGCCGAATCCATCCGCATGCACCCCGACCAGGAAACCCTGAAGTCAATGATGGTGGAGGCCGGTTTCGACCGCGTGACCTATCACAACATGACCTCCGGCATCGTTGCATTGCACCGAGGTATCAAACCCTGATGCTGCTCGCAGGCCTTCTCGCAAGCGTCGAACATGGCCTCAACCGTGTTCTGCGCCTGGACAGCACCGCCCTGGCACGGCTCGCGCACTTGAACGGCAAAGTCATTGCCGTCGACTGCCGCAGCCCCGCTGTGCAGCTGTTTATCCTGCCCAGCGATGAAGGCTTGCTGCTCGCCACTCAATGGGCCGCCGACGCCGACTGCACCTTGCGTGCGCCGGCCTCCAGCCTGTTGCACCTGGCGCTGAGCCGCAACAAGACCGCCATCCTCCACAGCCCCGAGGTGGAGCTGGAAGGCGACAGTGCGGTGCTGATGGACCTGGCCGCCGTGCTGCAGGACCTGGAGCTGGATTGGGAATACGAACTCTCGCGCTGGATCGGCCCGGTCGCCACCCAGTTGCTCAGCGGGCACCTGCGCAGCCGCTCGCGCTGGTACCAGCAAGGGTTCGCCAGCCTGAACCAGAACCTCGCCGAATACCTGAGCGAAGAATCGCGCACCCTGGTCGGGCAACGGGAAGCGCAAGCGCGCTTTCGTGAGCTCGACAAGGCCAAAATCGACCTGGAACGCCTCGAGGCCCGCTTCGAACGCCTGAGCCGCTCCCTTGATCCAAGCGATAACGCATGAAGCTGCTCGCCGTCCGCCGTTTGTTTCGTATCCAGCGCGTCGTAATCCGTTACCGCCTCGATGACCTGCTGTTTGCCCTGCCCCTGCCCTGGTTCCTGCTGGCGGTGCGTTATGTGCTGCCGTGGCGCTGGTTCCCGCGCAAACAGCTGGAGCTCAGCCGAGGCGCGTGCCTGCGCCTGGCGTTGCAGGATCTGGGGCCGATCTTTATCAAATTCGGGCAGATCCTCTCCACCCGCCGCGACTTGCTGCCTGAAGACATCGCCGACGAACTGATGCTGTTGCAGGACCGTGTGCCGCCTTTCGATTCACAGCAGTCGATGGCGTTGATCGAAGAACAACTGGGCCAGAAGATCAGCGAGGTGTTCAGCCGCTTCGATGTCGAGCCCCTGGCCTCGGCCTCGGTCGCGCAGGTCCACGCCGCACAGCTCAAGACCGGCGAAGAGGTGGTGGTAAAAGTCATTCGCCCGGGCCTCAAGCCGATCATCGGCCAGGACCTGGCGTGGCTGTTTATCCTGGCTCGGGCGGCCGAACGTTTTTCTGCCGACGCGCGTCTGCTGCACCCGGTGGATGTGGTCGCCGACTACGAAAAAACCATCTACGACGAGCTCGACCTGCTGCGCGAAGCGGCCAACGCCAGCCAATTGCGACGCAACTTCGAAGGCTCGCAACTGCTGTACGTGCCACAAGTGTATTGGGACTGGTGCCGGCCGAAAGTGCTGGTGATGGAGCGCATCTACGGCGTGCAGGTCACCGACCTGGCCACCCTCGCCGACCAGCGCACCGACATGAAGATGCTCGCCGAACGCGGGGTGGAGATCTTCTTTACCCAAGTATTTCGCGACAGTTTCTTCCACGCCGACATGCACCCCGGCAACATCTTCGTCAGCACCGTCAATCCGTGGAGCCCGCAGTACATCGCGATCGACTGTGGCATCGTAGGCAGCCTGACCCCGGAAGACCAGGACTACCTGGCGCGCAACCTGTTTGCTTTCTTCAAGCGCGACTACCGCCGCGTGGCGCAGTTGCACATCGATTCAGGTTGGGTGCCGGCGGAAACCAAGCTCAACGAATTCGAAGCGGCGATCCGTACCGTATGCGAACCGATCTTTGAAAAACCGTTAAAAGATATTTCCTTCGGTCAGGTGCTGATGCGCCTGTTCCAGACTGCGCGGCGCTTCAATATGGAAGTACAACCGCAGTTGGTGCTGCTGCAAAAAACCCTGCTCAACATCGAAGGCCTGGGCCGCCAGTTATATCCGGACCTCGATCTGTGGAACACCGCGCAACCGTTCCTGGAGCGCTGGATGCGTGAGCGGATGAGCCCGAAGACCATGTTGGGCAACCTGCACAGCCAGTTCGAACAACTGCCGCACCTGGCCAACATGACCCGCGATCTACTGGAGCGCATGTCCCAGCCCCACGCCAAAGACCCCGAGCCGCCTTGGCGCAAGCGCAAGGACGACTGGTTCCTGCGCCTGCTCGGCGCCGCGCACCTGGTGGGCGGTGTGATGCTGGTGATCGGCGGGCCGCTGAATCAACTGGGTCACTGGCCAGCCGGAATCATGGTGGCGGTGGGTGTTTATCTGATCGTGCGTCGATAGCCAATCCGGTTATACACTGTCGCAAATTGCCGGAGCCGAACATGAAAAACTGGCTGGACGAGATCAAGTGGGACAGTGACGGCCTGGTGCCGGCCATTGCCCAGGACTACAAGACCGGGCGCGTATTGATGATGGCCTGGATGAACCGCGAGGCGCTGAGCCTCACCGCCACTGAGCAGCGCGCCATCTACTGGTCACGTTCGCGTGGCAGACTGTGGCGCAAGGGCGAAGAATCCGGACACGTGCAGGTTCTGCATGAAATGCGCCTGGACTGCGACGCTGACGTGGTGATCCTGATGGTCGATCAGATCGGCGACATCGCCTGCCATACCGGGCGCCACAGCTGTTTCTATCGCGTCTTCGAAGACGGCGAATGGAAGACAGTGGACCCAGTGCTTAAAGACCCGCACGCCATTTATTCGGCAGGACACTGAACATGAGCGATACCCTGAACCGTGTGGCCCAGGTGCTGGAAGACCGCAAAGGCGCGGATGCCGACAGCTCCTATGTCGCTAGCCTTTACCACAAGGGTCTGAACAAGATTCTGGAAAAACTCGGCGAAGAATCCGTCGAGACCATCATTGCGGCCAAGGACGCGCAAATCAGCGGTGATTACAGCGATGTAATCTATGAGACCGCCGACTTGTGGTTCCATAGCCTGGTCATGCTTGCCCAACTGGGGCAGCATCCACAGGCCGTGCTGGATGAACTGGACCGTCGCTTCGGCTTGTCCGGGCACGCCGAAAAGGCCTCGCGCCCGTCCGCCTGATTAACCAAGACTTGAGGATTTGCAGCATGGGCATTTTTGACTGGAAACACTGGATCGTCATTCTGGTGGTGGTTGTTCTGGTGTTCGGCACCAAAAAACTGAAAAACCTCGGCACCGACGTCGGCGAGTCGATCAAGGGCTTTCGTAAAGCCATGAACGACGACGAGAAACCCGCCGAGCCAAGCGCAAACCCGGTGCCACCGGCACAGCCTGTGCACCCGCAGGCCGCTCAACCGATCACCGAGCGTCGTACCTTCGACGTGCAGGCTGAAAAAGTCCAAGAGCCGACCCGCAAAGACTCGTGAGCACTGACTAATGTTTGGTATCAGCTTCTCTGAACTGCTGCTCGTCGGCCTGGTAGCCCTGCTGGTACTGGGGCCGGAACGCCTGCCCGGTGCCGCACGCACCGCCGGCCTGTGGATCGGGCGCCTGAAACGCAGTTTCAACGCGATCAAACAGGAAGTTGAACGTGAAATCGGTGCCGACGAGATCCGCCGGCAATTGCACAACGAACATATCCTGTCGTTGGAGCAGGAGGCGCGCAAGATTCTTTCCCCGGTGCAGGAGCCGGCCAAGCCGGTCACTCCGGTGGCCGAGCAGAGCATCGCGCCGGTGTCCCCTGCCGAAGCCGTTCCCGCCCCGATAACGCCTGCGCCGACGCCCGTCGCGTCGCCCGCGCCCCATGACCCTACACTGCCGCCGCGAGCCCCATGAGCGCTGATAAACCGGAAAACGACCAGCACATGCCGCTGGTCTCGCACCTCACCGAGTTGCGTACCCGCCTGCTGCGTTGCGTAGCGGCCATCTTCATCATCTTTGCCGGGCTGTTTGCCTTCACCCAGCAGATCTACACCTTCGTTTCCACACCGTTGCGCCAGTACCTGCCTGTCGGTGCGACGATGATTGCCACCGACGTGTCGTCGCCGTTCCTGACGCCATTGAAGCTGACCATGATGGTTTCGCTGTTCCTGGCGATCCCGGTGATCCTGCATCAGATCTGGGGCTTTATTGCGCCGGGCCTGTACAAGCACGAGAAGCGCATCGCAGTGCCGTTGCTGGTGTCGAGCATCCTGCTGTTCTATACCGGCATGGCCTTCGCCTACTTCCTGGTGTTCCCGCTGATCTTCAAGTTCTTCGCCGCCGCCACCCCGGCCGGCGTGGAGATGATGACCGATATCACCAGCTACCTCGACTTCGTGATGACGCTGTTCTTCGCCTTTGGCGTGGCCTTCGAAATCCCGGTGGCGGTGGTGTTGCTGGTGTGGATCGGCGTGGTCGACGTCAAGTACCTGAAGAAGATCCGCCCGTACGTGATCATCGGCTGCTTTGTGGTCGGCATGATCCTCACGCCGCCGGACATCTTCTCCCAGACCTTGCTGGCCGTGCCGATGTGGATGCTGTTCGAAGTGGGCATCCTGTTCAGCGGCTTGATCAGCAAGCGCGGCGAACACCCGGATGACCAGGCTGCCGACGACGACCAGCCGCCAGCGACCCAGCCGTGAACCTGCTGCTGCTGGAAGACGCCGACTTCATCGCGGCCGACCGCGTGGTGCTGCGTGATCGGCGCCTGGTGCATATGCAGGAAGTCCACCGCGCCGCCGTAGGCGACAACCTGCGTGTGGGCCGCATTGGTGGGCTGATGGGCAATGCCCAACTGCTGCGCCTGGACGCAGGCGAAGCCGAGCTGCAAGTCAGCTTCGACCAACCGCCGCCGCCAAAGCTGCCCCTGACACTGCTGCTGGCCCTGCCCCGCCCGAAGATGCTGCGCCGGGTGCTGCAAACCGTGGCGGCCATGGGCGTGCCCAAGGTCGTGCTGGTCAACAGCTACCGCGTGGAAAAAAGCTTCTGGCAGACCCCATTCCTGGAACCTGAAGCGGTTCGCGAGCAACTGATCCTCGGTCTGGAACAGGCGCGGGACACGGTGCTGCCCGAGATCATTATCGAAAAGCGCTTCAAACCGTTTGTCGAAGATCGCCTGCCGGCCATGACTGCCGGCACCCTGGGCCTGATCGGTCATCCCGGCGATTACCCGGCCTGCCCCCGTGGGCTGGATGAGCCGGTAACACTGGCAATTGGCCCGGAAGGTGGTTGGATTCCCTATGAAGTCGAGCTGCTGACCAAGGCCGGTTTGCAACCGGTGCAGCTTGGTGCGCGCATCCTACGGGTTGAAACCGCCGTGACGGCCCTGCTCGCCCGACTGTTCTGATATCAAATCCAAAAACACTACAGCCCCCTCCCACATTGGATCTCTGGCGCTACAGAATCCTATGCCCATGCCGATAGCCTCTGAATAAGTCCAAGCCTTGTTCCAGGGGAGTTCGCAGCATGTATCGTTGGTTAGCCGAGAAACTGGGGAATGTAAGCGTCAACCGCAAGCTGAGCGTCGGCTTTGGCCTGGTGTTGATCCTGACGCTGTTGATCACCTTTACCGGCTGGACCGGCCTGGGCGACGTAATCAATCGCGGCGATAAGCTGGGTTTTATCTCCAGCCTCAATGGCCTGACCAAAGACCTGCGCCTGGCGCGCCTGGACTTTGATATGCGCCGCGGCGAACAAGGCACTGACGCGGTCACCGGCCTGATTACTCAGTTGGACAATGGCCTTGAAACCGCCGCGCAGTTAATCGAACAGCCCAATGACAAGGCCCTCGTCGAACAACAACAGGAAGCGTTGAGCCAATACAAAAAAGCCTTCGCGGCCATGGTCCAGGCGGGCCTCAAGCGTGAGGGCGCGCGCAGCAAGCTCGGCGACACCGCCGACAATGCCGTGGCCAAAACCAACGAGATTGAAAAAAGCCTCCTGCAAGGCGACAGCGTCACCCAGTTCAACAGCGTGGTTGACCTGAGCAAGCTGATCCAGCAAGCGCGCTTCCAGGTACGCGGCTACACCTACAGCGGCAAAGTCGAGGCCGAGCAACCGGCCCTTGATGCCATCGACAATGCCCTGAAAAAAATCACCGAACTGCAAAGCCAACTGCCAGCGCCCTACCAGGCCAACCTGCAAGAGGCTGGTGTCTCACTGCAAGCCTATCGCGCCGCCGTCAGCCAATATCGCGACTCCCAAGTGGCCAGTGCCGCCGCCCTTAAAATCATGAGCGCCCAGGGCGATATTCTGCTGGGCCATAGCGAGAAACTCACCACGTCGCAAACCGCAGTGCGCGACCACGATGTGGCCCAGGCCAAGTATCTGTTGCTGCTCGCCACCGTACTGGCGATGGTCTTCGGCCTGTTCGCAGCCTGGGCCATCACCCGCCAGATCGTCATCCCGCTAAACCAGACCCTCAAGGTCGCCGAGCGCGTGGCCTCCGGCGACCTGAGCCACAACCTGGACTCTGGCCGCCAGGACGAGCTGGGCCAGTTGCAACGCGCCATGCAGAGCATGACCGTGGGCCTGCGCGCGTTGATCGGTGGTATCAGCGACGGCGTCACCCAGATCGCCAGCGCGGCCGAGCAGTTGTCGGCCGTGACTGAACAGACCAGCGCGGGGGTCAACAGCCAAAAGGTCGAGACCGATCAGGTCGCCACCGCCATGAACGAAATGGCCGCCACCGTGCAGGAAGTTGCACGCAATGCCGAGCAAGCCTCGGAAGCTGCTGTAGCCGCAGACCAACAGGCCCGTGAAGGTGACAAGGTGGTCGGCGAAGCCATCGCCCAGATCGAACGCCTGGCGACCGAAGTCGGCAACTCCACCCTCGCCATGGGCGATCTGAAGCGCGAAAGCGACAAGATCGGCAGCGTGCTTGACGTGATCAAATCCGTAGCCCAGCAAACCAACCTGCTGGCGCTGAATGCGGCCATTGAAGCGGCGCGTGCCGGGGAGGCCGGGCGTGGCTTCGCGGTGGTGGCCGATGAAGTGCGCAGCCTGGCCCAGCGCACACAGAAGTCCACCGAAGAGATTGAAGAGCTGATCGTCGGCTTGCAAAACGGTACCCAGCAGGTGGCCTCCATCATGGACAACAGCCGCGGGCTGACCGACAGCAGCGTTGAACTGACGCGTCGCGCCGGCAGCGCATTGGCGAATATCACCCGCACGGTTTCAACTATCCAGGCGATGAACTCACAAATCGCCACCGCCGCCGAGCAACAGAGCGCCGTAGCCGAAGAGATCAACCGCAGCGTGTTGAATGTGCGTGACGTATCCGAACAGACGTCCTCGGCCAGCGAAGAAACCGCTGCGTCGAGTGCAGAACTGGCGCGCCTGGGCATTCATCTGCAAGCATTGGTCGGCCGCTTCAGGGTCTGACACGCTCACACCAGGGAGTGGCCCGTGCGGGGTCCTCCCTGCAACTTGTGAAATTTCCTACACGTCTTTCAGGTCAACACTTACGCGCCCCTTGCCGAAAAGATTTAGCGTTCCCACTCCTCCTGACCTGCGTCAGTCGGACTGCGAGACGCTTTCTCTTTGCTGATGGAGGTGCATCATGTTTCGACCACTGACCCGCGTATTGGGCAATACCAGCGTCACCCTCAAGCTTATCCTTGGCTTCGGCCTGGTGCTGGCACTGTGCATTGCTGTCGCCCTGACGGGATGGCAGGCACTGAACGACTCGCTCTTTCGTGCACAAACCTTGACCACTCTTTCTCGATTGGCCGTGGCCGGTGAAGAGCTACGCGCCGAACGGATTGTGTACCGCACCCTCAATGAACCGACGAACTTCGACAAGATCGGCCGGCACATGGAAAAAATCGACGGTTACCTGGTCGAGTTGGCGGATCGCCTGAAAATCCAGGCACATCTGCAGCAAGTCCAAGACTCCAGTCGCCTCAGCGCGCGCTTCAAGACCGCACTGGGCGGGCTACCCACCTTGATGCAACAACGTGAGCAAGCGCAGAAGGGGCTCACCAGCAGTTCTGTGGCGGCCAGCGACACCCTTGGACAATTTTCCAGTGACTTGCCCGACCAGAACGATGAGAAAGCCTTGGATAGCGTGGAAAACCTGCGCCTGGCCTTGGAAAAAGCCGAAGACCGCGCCAAGGCACCGGCATGGGCCGCAGACACACTGCAGATTTACACCCAAGGCGTGGACGACGCGCTCAAGGCCCTCGACGGTGCTCAGTCTGCCGTGACGGCTTTACCGGTCGACAGCACCGCTCTGAACAGCGCCCTGCTCGACTATCGCGCCCAACTCAACCGCGTCAAGGACGCGCAGGTCACTGTTGAAAACACCCAGAATCAACTGGAGCAGTGGCTGGACCAGTTACTCTCGCAAAGCGACCGCCTGAGCGAGGAACAGACCCTGCAACGCGACAAAGAAGCAGACTTGGCTCGCCTGATGTTGCTCTACGTGACAGGCGCAGCGCTGCTGCTCGGGGCCCTCGCTGCCTGGCTGATCGCCGGCCAGATCGTGCGGCCGTTGCGCCAGGCGCTGCTGACAGCCAACCGCATCGCCGAGGGCGACCTGAGCCACGATATCACTACCTCGCGGCGCGACGAACTGGGCCAATTGCAACGCAGCATCGGCCAGATGACGCTCAACCTGCGCGCCCTGATCGGCGGTATCAACGACAGCGCCCGCCAGATCGCAAGCGCCGCCGAGCAACTGTCCGCCGTCACCGAGCAAACCCGCGCCGGGGTCAATGGCCAGAAACTGGAAACCGAGCAAGTCGCCACCGCCATGAACGAAATGCTCGCTACCTCCCAAGAGGTCGCTCGTCATGCAGAGCAAGCCTCGATTGCCGCCACTGAGGCTGATCAACAAGCAGGTGTGGGCGACCAGGTGGTGGCCGAAGCAATTACCCATATCGAACATCTGGCCGAGCAGATGAACCGCTCGAGCCTGGCGATGCAAGGCTTGCAACAGGAAAGCCAGAAGATCGGCAGCGTGCTGGAGGTGATCAAATCGGTGTCCGAGCAAACCAACCTGCTGGCCCTTAACGCCGCTATCGAAGCGGCACGCGCGGGTGAAGCCGGTCGCGGTTTCGCTGTAGTGGCCGACGAAGTACGCACCCTGGCCCAGCGCACCCAGCAATCAGCCGAGGAAATCGAGATGTTGATCGAGGGTTTGCAGCGTGGCACGCAACACACCGCCGATATCCTGGACAACAGTCTCAGCCTGACCGACAACAGCGTGGAGCTGACGCGCCGCGCAGGCGCAGCCCTTGCCAACATCACCCGTACGGTATCGGTGATTCAGGAGATGAACCCACAGATTGCCGCAGCAGCCGAGGAGCAAAGCGCGGTGGCCGAAGAGATCAACCGCAGCGTACTGAAGGTCAAGGATGCGTCGGAACAAACCTCGACCGCCAGTGAGCAGACGGCGGCGGCCAGCATCGAGCTGGCGCGCCTGGGCACAGACCTGGCGCGCTCGGTAGGCCGGTTCAAGGTCTGAGCAGTTACAACACCTGGCGCAGGAAGGCTTGAGCCCGCGGGTCCTGGGGGGCTGCAAAGAAGGCTGCGGGCGCGGCATCTTCGAGCAGTTTGCCATGGTCGAAGAACAGCACCCGGTCCGCCACTTCGCGAGCAAAGCCCATCTCGTGGGTCACGCAGACCATGGTCATGCCTTCCAGGGCCAGGGTCTTCATGACGTCGAGGACTTCGCCAACCATTTCCGGGTCGAGCGCCGAGGTGGGCTCGTCAAACAGCATCACCTTGGGCTCCATGGCCAGCGCTCGGGCAATCGCGACCCGCTGCTGTTGGCCGCCAGACAGGCGCGATGGAAACTCATGGGCCTTCTGCGCGATACCCACCTTTTCCAACAGAGCCAGGGCCTTGGCCTCGCGCTCTTGCTTGCCGCGCTTGCGCACGACCTTTTGCGCCAGGCACAGGTTTTCCAGCACGGTCATGTGGGGGAACAGGTTGAAATGCTGAAACACCATGCCGACTTCACGGCGATAGGCGTTCACATCGGTTTTAGGATCGGCCAATTGCAGGCCATCAATGCTCACCGAGCCCGAGTCGAACTCCTCCAACCCATTGAGGCAGCGCAGGAAGGTGGACTTGCCGGAACCGGACGGGCCAATGACCACCAGCACTTCGCCCTTGGCCACCTGGGTGGTGACGTGATCAACCGCGCGTACCACATGCCCACGGGTGTCGAAGACTTTTACCAGATCGCGCACTTCAATCACTTTGGGCGAGCCTCCGCTCAAGCCGGCTGGCCATTTTCGACAGCGGCAGGTTGATCAGCAGGTACAGGCCTGCCACACAGAACAGGATCTCGAATGGCGAAAACGAGGTGGTGATCACTTCGCGGCCACTCTTGAGCAATTCGGTAATCGCGATCACCGACACCAGGGACGTGTCCTTGACCAGGCTGATAAATTGCCCGGCCAGGGGTGGCAGCACGCGCTTGAAGGCTTGCGGTAACACCACATGGCGCATCGACTGGCTGGCGCTCAAGCCCAAGGAACGCGCCGCTTCATCCTGGCCACGAGTGATGGACTGCACGCCGGCGCGGACGATTTCGGCCACGTAGGCGCCGGTGAACAACGACAGCGCGGCGATCCCGGCAAACTCCCGGGAGAGGTTGAGCACCGTGCCGATGAAGAAATAGAAAATGAAAATCTGCACCAGCAGCGGCGTACCGCGCACCAGTTCGACGTAGATCGTCGACAAATCCCGCAGGGTCGGGTTTTTGGAGAGCCGGCACAAACCGGTCGCCAAACCTATCGCCAAGCCCAGGATGCCGGACACCACCGACAGCCACAGCGTGGTCCACAAGCCCCACATCAGCGGCCCCAACGCCCACTGGCGGGTCACGCCGACCACATCGCCCTCAGCCACATCATCACCGCGCGCCACTTGCAGGCTGTTGTCGGCAACCGTGAGCTTTTGCTCGGCCCCCGCGTCGTTGCGCAGGGTGACTTCGGCCACATCGCCTTTGCGCACCAACTCGACCACGGTGGAAATATCCGCGGCGCGCTGGGAGGTTTCGGCTTGATAGGCGAAGTATTGCGGCACGCGGTTCCAGCGCCACTCGTAGGACATCAACGAGGTGGCGTAGTACAAGGCGCCAGCCAGGCCGACCAGCACGACCACCGTCAGCAGGTGCCAGGGCCATTGGGCTTTTTTCTGTTTCATTTCACTTTCCGGATATGTGTTGCCTGATAGGCCGCCATCGAGGGCAAGCCCCCTCCCACATTTGATGTGTAAATACAGTCAAATGTGGGAGCTGGCTTGTCTGCGATGCAGGCAACTCGGTGTCAGGCCTTATTCCATGTCCTTGAGCCACTCGGAGCTCTTGAACCACTTGTCATGGATACGATCGTAGGTGCCGTCGTTACGGATCTGGTGCAGGAAGTTATTGATGAAGTTGATGCTGTCGTAATCGCCTTTCTTCAAACCGAACGCCAGGGGTTCAAAGGTGAAGGGTTCTTCCAGGAACACCAGCTTGCCGTTGCCGACTTTCTTCTCGGCTACTACGTTATACGGTGCGTCATAGACGAAGGCGTCAGCCTTGCCGTTGACCACATCCAGCACGCCTTCCTGCTCGTTGTCGTAGCCGTGGTACTTGGCCTTGGAAATCAGCTTTTTGGCGACCATCTCACCGGTGGTGCCGAGCTTGGAGGTCAGACGGTATTTCTCATCGTTCAGGTCTTTGTAGGACTTGATGGTGCCTTCCAGGTCCTTGCGGATCAGCAGGGTCTGGCCGACCACGATGAAGGGTTCGCTGAAGTTCAGGCGCAGGTTGCGCTCCTGGGTCAGGGTCATGCCGCTGCCGATCATGTCGAACTTGCCGGTCAGGAAGGCCGGGATGATGCCGTCATAACCGGTGGACATCAGCTCCAGCTTGACCCCCATGGACTTGGCCATGGCCTTGAGGATGTCGACTTCGAAGCCGATGATTTCACCGCGCTTGTCAGTCATTTCGAACGGCATGTAGGTCGGGTCCATGCCGACTTTCAACGTGCCGCGCTTGACCGCATCGTCGATGGCACCGGCCTGGGCCGCAGTGGCAGCGACCATCGCGGTGACGCCGAGCATCAGCATCGAAAGATACTTTTTCATCTTCAAGACCCCTGAACGATTCTTATAAGGTCGGCGCACAAAAGGGCTGCGCCATTTCGGGATGCGATCCTAACCCACTCGTTGTCCGTCACAAAGGTTTCAGCGGTAAATGTTATCGGCGTATGTCGTAAAAGTCCTACGGCGGTGCAGTCAAGCGCAGGGGTAGACGCGTCTACGCAGCCCCTCGACAATTGATTGATGTGTAAGTAGTTATGACGATCACTCAATCTCTGCCATCCAGGCCGTGTCCCTGAACCACTTGTCATGCAAGTGATCGTAGGAGCCATCCTGAGCGATCTGGTTGAGAAAGTGATTGATCCAGTTGAGGCTGTCGTAATCACCCTTTTTCAAACCAAACGCCAGTGGCTCAAAGGTGAAGGGTTGTTCCAGCGTCAACAAGGCGCTGTTCTGCGGCCGGCTCATCGCGATCAGGTTGTAGGGCGCATCATGGATAAACGCATCGAACTTGCCTTCCACGACCTGCCGCACACCGTCTTCCGGGGTCGTCACCGTGCTCAGTTGAGCAGCCCCCAGAAAACGCTGGGCTGCTGCCTCTCCGGTCGTGCCCTGGATAGTCACCACCCGGTAGCTGGCGTCGTCCAGCTCTTCGATGCTGGAAACGATGCCGGCCAGGCGGGGGTGCAGCAGCACGGTCTGACCCACCACAATGAAAGAGTCGCTGAAGTTGAGCTTCAGGTTGCGCTCTTGGGTGACGGTCATGCCACTGCCAATCAGGTCGAATTTCTTCGCCATCAACCCCGGTACCAAATCCGTATACGGCACCGCAATCAGCTCAAGTTCCACGCCCAGTGCACGGCTCATGGCGCGGAGCAAGTCAATTTCAAAACCGACGATACGCCCCTGCTTATCGAGCATCTCGAAGGGCACGTAATTGGGCGTGGTCCCCACCTTCAACACGCCGCGACGAACAGCATCGTCCAGGGCGCCCGCACTCAGCAGACCCGCGTAAGCCCATAGGAAAACGCTAACCAGCAATACCGAACAATACCTTTTGATCATGAATGCCCCCGTAGCGAGTCAAATTTTGGGGGGCGATGCTAACCCAGCGACAGGCACGACAATACGCCTCGATCAAAGGTCTTTTGTTTCGAAATAACAAGGAGTTAGGGATAAAAGGAAGAGACTGTAAACGCTGTAGGACCAGCGTCTGCAGCGCCCCCGAGGCGAGCCCTCGGGGGCGTCTGAATCAGGCCGGTTGGGCCTGCGGCGACTGCGGTTGCAGAGGCAGCAATGGCGCGTGCGGATCTGCCTTGATCGAAGCACGCCAGGCACCGAGCCACTCGGCATGACCTTCGTTCCAGACCTGCTCATGCAGGCGAGCCAGGGCTACCGGGTCGCTGAGCAGGGCCAGGCGTTCGCTGTTGTTGAGGCCGGCAGGGCCGACTTTCAACGCATGGCGAACGCGCTCCATGCGCAGGTACTCGATCGGCTCGGCCTCACGGTGACGCGAGGTCGCCAAGGCACAGGCCAGGGCGTTCTGCTGCGGGTCGACCACCGAACGCACGAAACCGTCATTGAGGGCGTGCCAACGGTTTTCGTGGGTGTACTTCTCGGTCGACAGCAGCGCTTGCGGCGGATTGTATTCCTCGGGGATCAGGAACAGGCTCTCGTCACGGGACTTGAGGCCCAGCTTGACCCGGCTGGAAATCACCGACACCGGAATCGACAGCATCAGCGAGCCGACAATCGGCACCAGCCACCACAGGAAACTTGGGTTCAACCACACCACCAACAGCGCCCACAGGAAGCCGAGGATAGTTTGCGGGCCGTGACGCTTGACCGCTTCACTCCAAGGCGTGGAGTCGTCGTCACGCTGCGGCGAGTTCCAGGTGGCAGCCCAACCGAGGAAAGCGGCGAGGACGAAACGGGTGTGGAAAATCATCCGCACCGGCGCCAGCAGCATGGAGAACAGCATCTCCAGCAGCATCGACAAGGTCACCTTGAACTTGCCGCCGAACTCCTTGGCACCCTTGGCCCAGATCAGGATGATGCTGAGCAGCTTGGGCAGGAACAACAGCACGATGGTGGTGGAGAACAGCGCCACCGCCTTGTCCGGGTGCCATTGTGGCCATAGTGGGTACAACTGGCGCGGCGCCATGAAGTACTGCGGCTCCATCAGGGTGTTCACCGCCAGCAACGCCGTGGACAACACCAGGAAGAAGAACCACAACGGCGCCGACAGGTAGGACATCACGCCGGTCAGGAACACCGCACGGTGCACCGGGTGCATGCCTTTAACCAGGAACAGGCGGAAGTTCATCAGGTTACCGTGGCACCAGCGACGGTCACGCTTGAGTTCGTCCAGCAGGTTCGGCGGCAGTTCTTCGTAACTGCCCGGCAAGTCGTAGGCAATCCACACGCCCCAGCCGGCACGGCGCATCAGCGCGGCTTCAACGAAGTCGTGGGAAAGGATTGCACCGGCGAATGCGCCCTTACCTGGCAACGGCGCCAGGGCGCAGTGCTCGATAAACGGCTTCATGCGGATAATGGCGTTGTGACCCCAGTAGTGGGATTCACCCAACTGCCAGAAGTGCAGGCCGGCGGTAAACAATGGGCCGTATACGCGGGTAGCGAACTGCTGCATACGCGCATACAGGGTGTCCATGCCCGACGCCCGCGGCGCGGTCTGGATAATCCCCGCATCCGGCGTGGCTTCCATCAGGCGTACCAGGCTGGTCAGGCATTCGCCGCTCATCACTGAGTCCGCGTCGAGAACGACCATGTATTTGTAGTCGCCACCCCAGCGACGGCAGAAGTCGTCGAGGTTGCCGCTCTTGCGCTTTACACGACGGCGGCGGCGGCGATAGAAGATCTTGCCAAAGCCGCCAGCTTCGCGGCACACGTCGAGCCAGGCTTGCTGTTCGGCGATGCAGATGTCGGCGTCGTTACTGTCGCTGAGCACAAAGAAATCGAAGCGATCCAGGTCACCGGTGGCGGCTACCGATTCGAACGTGGCACGCAAACCTGCGAATACCCGCGGCACGTCTTCGTTGCAGATCGGCATTACCAGTGCGGTGCGCGCATCCTTCGGAATTGGCTCGTTACCGGCACTTTTACCGGAGATGCGGTATTTATCGTGACCGGTCAGCAGCTCCAGGAAGCCCATGAGTGCGGTCCAGAAACCGGCCGAGACCCAGCAGAACAGAATCCCGAACATGATCAGGATGCTGGTTTGCAGCGCGTAAGGCATTACCTGAGTGGCGGTTTGCAGCAGGGTCTGGTTGCGGATTTCATCGAAGTCGACCAGCGACCAGCCCTGGTACGGCATGATGCCTTTCATGTACCAGCCGGCGACAATGGTCTGGCCCAGCATCAACACCAGCAGGATATAGCGACGGATCGAGCCCACGGTACGCCAGCGGGCAGCGGGCAGTACGCGCTCATCCTTGGGTGGCTTGGGCGGATTGGTGCGACCCGTCATCCGGCGCCAGCCGCGCACCAGGATGTTGGTGCGCCAGGGCTCGGGCACCACTTTGGTCCGGCGGATCGGCGGCGTGGCTTTAAGACACACGCGACCGCTGGCGTCGAGCGCCAGCATCTCGGCGTCTTGCAGCTCTTCGGCGCTGTTGAGGGTCAAGCGACGGCCGACCGAAGCCTGGGCGGCCTCAGTCGGTGCGTCGAAAGTCGACGACGACAAGCGTTCGTGCAATTCGCTGAACGAGTTGCAGCCCGCCAGCTCGGCGCGCTGCTCAGCGGTCAACGGGAGGTGCGCCAGATACTCGCTCAGAGTCTCTGGCCGGACATTTGAATTACTCATCGGCAGGCAACTGATAGCTCCAGGTTTCGGTCAGGACTTGTTCGGTCTTGGCCGGCTCCGGTGTGGCTGGGGCAGCTTCTGGCTGCGGGTCTTGCTTGTCTTTTGCGTCTTTCTTGGCCTGTTTCTCGTGCTGCTTGGCCAGGACTTTGTCAGCCTTCAACACGTGATTGGAAACCGGCTCAGGCGCTGGTTGCACCACATCCTGCACCAGTGCCGCACGCATTTCGGTTGGTTTGCCTGCGTCCTTGATCTTCATACGCAGGGTCAGGCGCCAGCCTTTGGTGTGTTCGTTGTAGCGCACACTGTTTTCAACCAGTTCGGCGTTGTCGCCCACGCTCACCTGGCTGCGCACCGGGGCGTCCGGCAACAGTTTCTTCAAGGCCGGGCCTTCGAAGTCCACCAGGTAGGCCACGCTGCCATCGGGCTGACGGATCAGGTTGGATTGCTTCACGTCACCGGTAGAACGCAGGGTCTGCTTGACCCAGGCGCTGTCCGGCGAATGGAATGCAGCATCGTCCAGGGTCCAGTGCAGACGGTAGGCGATGTCCAGCGGCTTGCCGACTTCCGGCAGTTCGGCCGGGCTCCAGAACGCCACGATGTTGTCGTTGGTTTCATCGGCAGTCGGGATCTCTACCAGGTCAACGGAGCCTTTGCCCCAATCGCCTTCAGGTTCGATCCAGGCGCTTGGGCGCTTGTCGTAGTTGTCGTCCAGGTCTTCGTAGTGGCTGAAGTTGCGGCCACGTTGCAGCAGGCCGAAGCCACGCGGGTTCTCGACGCTGAAGTTGCTGACCGACAGGTGTTTAGGGTTGTTCAACGGGCGCCAGATCCACTCGCCATTGCCGGCGTGGATCGACAGGCCGCTGGAATCGTGGAGCTCGCGACGGTAGTTAAGCACCTTGGAAGGCTGGTTGGCGCCGAACAGGAACATCGAGGTCAACGGGGCAACCCCCAGCTTGCTGACCTTGTCGCGCAGGAACATCTGGGATTTCACATCGACCACGGTGTCAGTGCCGGGGCGCAGGATCAGGCGATAGGCACCGGTAGCGCGCGGCGAGTCCAGCAGGGCGAAGATCACCAGGTGCTTGTCGCCCGGCTTTGGTCGCTCGATCCAGAACTCGGTGAACCGTGGGAACTCTTCACCGGACGGCAGCGCGGTATCGATAGCCATGCCACGGGCAGACAGGCCATACACCTGGTCCTTGCCGACGACGCGGAAATAGCTCGCGCCGAGCATGGTCATGATTTCGTCTTGCTTGTCGGCCTTGTTGATCGGGAAAAGCACACGGAAACCGGCATAGCCCAGCTGTTCGGTGGCTTTGGGATCAAATTTCACGTCACCGAAATCGAAGCGAGTCGGGTCGTACTTGATTTCATGCACGCTGTCGGCGGTGACTTCATTGATTTTCACCGGCGTATCGAAATGCATACCCTGGTGATAGAAGGACAGCTTGAACGGGGTGTTCTGATCGGCCCACTCGGCTTTTTCGTTGCGGAAACGAATCTTCTGGTAGTCAGCGAATTTCATTTCGCGGAATTCGTTCGGCAGATTGCTGCGCGGAGCTTCGTATTTCTGCCCGGCCAGCTCTTTTGCCTTGGCCGACACATCATCCAGACTGAATGCCCACAGTTGACCCGCGCCGAACAGGCAAAACAGGGCAGAGCCCGTTACCAGTGCGTTTCGTAACCGTTTGGCAGACAATTTTGGTGCATTACAGGGACTAACAATCACGAGCAACCCTCGCCGAAAACAGATCAAAAAACCAACGGCCAGCTATCTATATGCCAGGTTGGCGAGCAATGTTCCGACTCCCCCAAGGCAAAATGATTCCCCAAAGGCTATCGGACAAGGCTCTACCTAAGTCAAAAATGGACCAAACAACGCTGATCCCCGTAGCGCGCGATTATCTAGTAGCCCGCGAGACAACGCATCAGGGACAGCGAAGTATTTGTAGCGAAAACCTGCGTTTTTAGGCATTAAAGTCGTTTTTCATACATTCATGTCTGTAAGAGAAAGGTCACAGGGCCATCATTGACCAAATGCACCTGCATATCAGCGCCAAAACGCCCTGATGCCACCTTGCCATGCAATTGTTGCGCTTGTAACAACAAGTGCTCAAAAAGCGCCGCTCCCAAAGCCGGAGGGGCAGCGGTGGAGAAGCTTGGCCGCAGCCCGCTCTTCGTGTCCGCCGCCAGGGTGAACTGCGACACCAGCAGCAACCCGCCGCCGATATCCTTGAGCGAGAGGTTCATCTTGCCCTCGGCGTCACTGAACACCCGGTAGTTAAGCAGCTTGTGCAGCAGTTTGTCGGCGCTCTCGGGCGTATCTGTAGGTTCGACGGCGACCAGCACCAGCAAACCTTGGTCAATCGCCCCCACGACCTCACCGGCTACTTCGACGCGGGCGCCACGCACCCGCTGCAACAGGCCCTTCATGCTTCTTCAGGCGGCAGATCAAGCAGGCGCCGTGCCATCTCGCCGGTGGCGCGCACCAGCGCGTCGGTGATGCCCGGCTCAGACGCGGCATGGCCAGCCTCGCGAATCACCTGCAACTCACTGTTGGGCCAGGCCTGATGCAGCTCCCAGGCGTTATCCAGCGGGCAGATCATGTCGTAGCGACCATGGATGATGATGCCCGGCAGATGGGCGATCTTGTGCATATCGCGAATCAGCTGGTTGGGCTCCAGGAAGGAGTTGTTGGTGAAGTAATGGCACTCGATACGCGCAATGGACAGCGCGCGTTGCGGTTCGGAAAAACGCTCCACATGCTGCGGGCTCGGGCACAGGCCGAGCATGCGCCCTTCCCAACCCGACCAGGCTTTGGCCGCATGCATCTGGGCGATCTGGTCGTTGCCGGTGAGGCGCTTGTGGTAGGCGGCAATCATGTCGTGGCGTTCTTCCACCGGGATTGGCGCCAGGTAGTCCTGCCAGTAGTCCGGGAAAAGACGGCTCGCGCCCTCTTGGTAGAACCAGTGAATATCCTGCGGGCGGGCCAGGAAGATGCCGCGCACAATCAGGCCAAGCACACGCTCTGGATGGGTTTGTGCGTAGGCCAGGGCCAGGGTTGAACCCCAGGAGCCGCCGAACAGCACCCATTTGTCGATGCCTAGGTGCTCGCGGATGCGCTCAAGGTCGGCGACCAGATCCCAGGTGGTGTTGTTCTCAAGGTTGGCGCGGGGGGTGGAGCGCCCGCAGCCACGCTGGTCGAAGGTGACGATGTGGTAGAGGTTCGGATCGAAATAGCAGCGGCTCTGGGCGTCGCAACCGGCACCTGGCCCCCCGTGGATGAACACGACGGGCAAGCCCTCGGGAGAGCCACTTTCATCGACATACAGCGTGTGGGTGTCATCGACTGCCAGATCATGCCGGGCGTAGGGTTTGATCTGCGGGTACCAAGTCTGCATTGCGCGCTCCGTAGGGTGTCGGGTTCATCCCTGGGGGGACGTCTATTATTTTGCCGTCTCGCATCATAAACCCGAATTGTGCAATGAGCATGTCATTGAGCGCTTAGACCTGTGTCAGCCCTTCGCTGCTCAGGTAATGCAGCACGTTATCGTCGAGTTGCTGCAATTGCGTCACTGCCCTTTCCTACAAATCAGCGAGCAAGACATCTCACTACTGCGGAAAACTCTTAATTGCGACTGGATTCGACATCGCCAAGCTCAGAGCTCGCCAACTTTGAATAGAGAATCCCATGTCGATCAGCAGACTTCCCCCGCAAGGAAGTGCCACATATCAACAAGTTGAACAGTTCAGGCGTCGTGATGATCGTGGCGGGCACATCGAAATCAACGGCCTGAAGTCCAAGACCGCAGAGGAAGCCACTGCGCGACTGATAAGCCCGAATCCGATCTGGAAGGATAAGAACGGCGATGGCGTCATCACCATCACCTATTCATTTACCCCCGGCTCCGATAAACCTGAAGGGCAACATGACAGTTACCAAGGCGTGACTGATGTGTCCGAAGCAAACAAAGCCAAAACCCGCGAGGCACTCAAGCTCTGGGAAGATGTGACAAACGTGAAATTTGTAGAAGGGCCGAGAAATGAACAAAGCGAAGGTCATATCAACTTCGGCAACTTCAAAACCAGACTGAATGACAAAGGTCAGTACACCCCTTTCAACCCCCACGCCTTGCCGCCGACGAAAGACAGGCTAACGGCGCATGTCTGGACCACAGAAAAAGAAAGTGCAGGCCCGAGCGGTATGACGACTCTGATCCATGAAGTCGGCCACACGCTTGGCTTGAAGCATCCAGGAGGCAACTACGGAACAAAATATGAACAGCAAAAACTCGGTTATGTGGAAGATTCCCGTTCCCACACCATTATGAGCAAATACCAGCATGGCTCGGTTGCGAAGTCCCCCCTACAGGATGACATCACCGCCATACAGACCCGGTACGGTGTGAACCACAATACTCGCAAAGAGGACACCGTCTACGGCTTCAACTCCAACGCCAACCGAAACTTCCTCAAGCTCAAGTCCGACAAGGATGAGCTCAGAGGTACCCTTTGGGATAGCGGCGGCAACGACACACTGGATTTATCCGGCTATCAGAAAAACCAAAAGATCAACCTGACGCCTGGCACCTTCACCAATGCCAATGGCCGCGATCGAAACCTCTCTATTGCCCGGGGCGTCATCATCGAAAACGCGATTGGTGGCAAAGGCAATGACCTGATAATCGGTAACGACGCCGACAACATACTCAAGGGTGGTGATGGCGACGACATTATTGATGGTGGCAGAGGCGCGGATAAACTGTGGGGCGGAAAAGGTGCCGACACCTATGTTTATGGTAGTTGGACTGAATCGAACAGCGTGGATGGAACCGACGAAATCATGGATTTTGAAAGCGGCAAGGACAAGGTCGATGTGTCGGGCATACGCAGTAAAATCGGAGACGCCCCGTTGCGATTTGTCGATGGCAAATCGGCGCAGATGCAAAAAGGCGACGCCTCCATATCCTACGACCCACACAAGAACATCAGCACACTGCGGGTCTTCGATGGCCAAGGTCAGCCACTGGAGGTGAAGGTGCACGGCGACCTGAAACAAAGCGATATTGTCCAGTGACGGTCAAACGCGCGTGCAACTCTTAGCAACACCGCCCGCCTCCTCAGCGCTGCTGTCGATTCCTGGCCGAGCCACCGATCACAGCAGTCATCCACAGGCCGGCAACGATCAGCAGGCGCGACTGGCTTGCGGTGGCGATTTCAGCCGTACTGCTTTTTCCCCCAGGCCAAACAACCTTGCAACAACTGCTTCAATACCTCCCGCGTCGGCTCAGCCAAATCCGCCCGATACCGAAACGGCTCAACCTCTTCCATATAAGTGCATTGCCCCAACTCCAACTGCACCGCATGAATATCCTGCGCGGGGTTGCCGTAGTGACGGGTGATATGCCCGCCCTTGAAGCGCCCGTTCAACACATGGCTGTACCGCGGATGCCCGGCGCAGATGGCCTCCAGTTGGCTGGCCAACTCGGGATCACAGGCAGCGCCGTTGAAGGTGCCGAGGTTGAAGTCCGGCAGCTTGCCGTCGAACAGGTGCGGGATCACCGAGCGGATCGAGTGCGCATCGAACAGCAACGCGTAGCCGAATTCGGCCTTGAGCCGTGCCAGTTCCTCCTGCAGCGTGCGGTGATATGGGCCCCAAATTTTCTGCAAGTAACTGGCGCGCTCGGTCTCGTTCGGCTCCAGCCCCTCGCGGAACAAGGGCACACCATCGAACAGCGTCTCCGGGTACAGGCCAGTGGTAGCGCCGGCATAGAGCGGCTTGTTGTCGGAAGGCCGGTTCAAGTCGATGACAAACCGCGAGTACTCCGCCGCCAGGGTGCTGGCGCCCAGTTCTTCGGCAAAGTCATACAGCAGCGGAATATGCCAGTCGGTGTCCGGCAGGCTTTGCGCTTGGGGGATCAACCCGGCCTCGACCGCAGGCGTCAGGCGCACGCCGGCGTGGGGCATGCTGATCAGCAGCGGTACGCGGCCTTGTTTGAATGTCAGAACCTTATCCACCACACCACTCCTTACACAGTGACGTCGGCGCCGTGGCGCACAACGCGTTTATCCAGCTCGCCGCCCAGCCAGTAGGCCAGGTCAGCGGGGCGATCAATCTGCCAGGCGACAAAGTCAGCGACCTTGCCCGCTTCCAGGGAGCCATGGGTGTCGCCCATGCCCAACGCGGTGGCGGCGTGTTGCGTGGCACCGGCCAAGGCTTCTTCGGGAGTCATGCGGAACAGGGTGCAGGCCATGTTCAGCATCAGACGCACCGACAACGCAGGGGAAGTGCCGGGGTTGAGGTCGCTGGCGATGGCGATCTTCACGCCGTGCTTGCGCAGGGCCTCCATGGGCGGCAACTGGGTTTCGCGCAGGAAGTAAAAAGCGCCCGGCAGCAACACGGCGACCGTGCCGGCAGCGGCCATGGCGATGGCATCTTCTTCAGTCATGAACTCAAGATGGTCGGCCGACAACGCGTGATAGCGCGCCGCCAGGCTGGAACCGTGCAGCGATGAGAGTTGCTCGGCGTGCAGCTTTACCGGCAAGCCAAGCTGGTGGGCAACCTTGAACACGCGCTCGACCTGTTCGGGGGAAAACGCCAGGTATTCACAGAAGGCATCCACCGCATCCACCAGGCCCTCTGCGGCCAGCGCCGGCAGCATCTCATTGCAGATGTGCTCAATGTAGTCATCGGCGCGGTCCTTGTACTCCGGCGGCAGCGCGTGAGCGGCCAGGCACGTGGCGCGCACGCTGACCGGCAGCGCTTCACCCAGGCGCCGGGCCACGCGCAGCATCTTGCGCTCGTTGGGCAGATCCAGGCCGTAGCCGGACTTGATCTCCACGGTAGTCACGCCGTCACGCAAAAGGCTGCGCAGACGTTTTTCAGCGCTCAGGAACAATTGATCTTCCGTGGCTGCACGCGTGGCACGCACGGTACTGGCAATCCCGCCGCCCTTGGCCGCGATCTCGGCGTAGCTGACGCCTTCGAGGCGCTGCTCGAATTCGCCGCTGCGATTGCCACCAAACACGGTATGGGTGTGGCAGTCGATCAGCCCGGGGGTGACCCACGCGCCTTGCAGGTCATGCACCTGGGCGTAATCGGCCGTAGGTGCCTGGCTGCGCGGGCCGATCCACTCGATCAGCGAGCCCGCTGTCACCATGGCGGCATCCTCGATAATCGAGTATTTGCCTTGGGCCATGGTTGCGACGTGGCAGTGTTGCCAAAGGGTTTTCATCAACGCCTCCCTAAGTTATCGATGAGACAAAGCCTGTTCGTAATGGACCTTGGCCGCTTGCCCGGCAGCGGGCTTGACCCACAGCAGGTACGCGACGATCAGCAGCACGATCCACACAGCGCCGACCATCAAGGCCGCCTGGGTGTCCGGGAAGTAACCGAGCACACCAAACACAAACAGCATGAACACAATGGCCGCTGCCGGCGCATAGGGCCAGAACGGCACCGGGAATTTCAGTTCGGCGACCTGCTCCCTGGTCATCGAGCGACGCATGGCGACCTGGGTAAACAGGATCATCAGCCAGACCCACACGGTGGCAAAGGTGGCGATCGAAGCGATCAGCAGGAAGACGTTTTCCGGGATCAGGTAGTTGAGCACCACGCCGCCGAGCAACGCGGCGCCCATCACCACCACGGTCATCCACGGCACGCCTTGTTTGGACAACTGCGCAAAGCCCTTGGGCGCCTGACCTTGCTGGGCCAGGCCGTACATCATGCGACCGGCGCCGAAGATGTCGCTGTTGATGGCCGAGACCGCCGCCGAGATCACCACGATATTGAGAATGGTCGCCGCCGAGCCTATCCCCAGGTTACTGAAGATCTGCACGAACGGGCTGCCCTGGCTGCCAATTTGCGGCCACGGGTAGATCGCCATCAGCACGAACAGGGTCAGCACGTAGAACAACAGGATACGCAGCGGTACCGCGTTGATCGCCTTGGGGATCACTCGCTGCGGGTCCTTGGCTTCACCGGCAGTGATGCCGATGATTTCGATACCGCCGAACGCAAACATCACCACCGCAAACGAGGCGATCAAGCCACCAATGCCGTTGGGCATGAAGCCGCCGTGCGCCCACAGGTTGCTCAGGCCGCTAGCCTGGGTTTCACCCGCCGAGTGAATGCCGAACAGCATGATGCCGAAACCGCCGAGGATCATCGCCACGATGGCGCCGACCTTGAGCAACGACAGCCAGAACTCCATTTCGCCAAAGACCTTGACGTTGCACAGGTTCAGGCCGCCGATCAAAAACACAATGCCCAGCACCCAGACCCAACGGGCTACCTCGGGAAACCAGAAGCCCATGTAGATGCCGAACGCGGTGACGTCGGCCAGGCAGACGATGATCATTTCAAAGGCGTAGGTCCAGCCGAGGATAAACCCCGCCATGGGCCCCAGGTAGGTGCTGGCGTAGTGGCCGAACGAGCCGGACACCGGGTTGTGCACGGCCATTTCACCGAGGGCGCGCATCACCATGAACACGGCGGCGCCGCCGATGAGGTAAGCCAGCAGCACGGCGGGGCCGGCCATCTGGATAGCGGAGGCAGAACCATAGAACAGCCCGGTGCCGATCGCGGAACCGAGTGCCATGAAGCGAATATGTCGGGCGTTGAGCCCGCGTTTCAAACCTTTTTCTGGCTGGTGCATTTCTCTTCCCTATTATTCTTATCCCGAGAAAATCTGA
Organism: Pseudomonas sp. W2Aug9; assembly: GCF_023127755.1. Taxonomy (NCBI): domain Bacteria; kingdom Pseudomonadati; phylum Pseudomonadota; class Gammaproteobacteria; order Pseudomonadales; family Pseudomonadaceae; genus Pseudomonas; species Pseudomonas sp. W2Aug9. Next base: position 287,605 of record NZ_SPKL01000020.1, read on the forward strand.
ATCTGGCGAAAATCAATGTGGGAGCTGGCTTGCCTGCGATGGCGGACTTCCAGCCAGCCCATCTGGCGCAGACACACCGCTATCGCAGGCAAGCCAGCTCCCACATTGGGTACCGGTGAGCTTAAAGGCTCGGCAGCAACTTGGCCGGTACCAGCTCATTCAGGCAGCGGGTGGCGAGCAGTTCGCTGGCGGCGTTGATGTCTGGGGCGAAGAAGCGATCCTTGTCATAGAACGCCACCTTATCGCGCAGGATGCCGCGGGCTTTTTCAAGTTTCGGCGAGGTCTTCAGGCCGTCGCGCAAATCCAGGCCCTGGCACGCTGCCAGCCATTCCACCGCGAGGATGCCACGGGTGTTCTCGGCCATTTCCCACAGGCGCTTGCCCGCAGCCGGGGCCATGGACACGTGGTCTTCCTGGTTCGCCGAGGTCGGCAGGCTGTCGACGCTATGGGGATGGGCCAGTGCCTTGTTCTCGCTGGCAAGCGCAGCGGCAGTGACCTGGGCGATCATGAAACCGGAGTTCACCCCACCATTGCCTACCAGGAACGGCGGCAGTTGCGACATGTGCTTGTCCATCATCAGCGAGATGCGCCGCTCGCTCAGGGAGCCTATTTCGGCAATCGCCAGGGCCATGTTATCGGCGGCCATGGCCACCGGTTCGGCGTGGAAGTTGCCACCGGAAATCACATCGCCTTCGGCGGCAAATACCAGTGGGTTATCCGACACCGCGTTGGCTTCCACCACCAGCACTTCGGCAGCCTGGCGGAACTGGGTCAGGCACGCACCCATGACCTGTGGCTGGCAACGCAGGGAGTAAGGGTCTTGCACCTTGTCGCAGTTCTGGTGCGACTGCGAGACCTGGCTGCTTTCGCCCAGCAGGTCACGATAGGCCGCAGCCGCATCGATCTGCCCACGCTGGCCACGTGCCGCATGAATACGCGCATCGAACGGCGAGCGCGAACCCAGTACGGCTTCTACGGTGAGGCCGCCGCAGGCAAGGGCACCGGCGAACAGGTCTTCGCCTTCGAACAGGCCGCGCAACGCATAAGCGGTGGACACCTGAGTGCCGTTGAGCAGCGCCAGGCCCTCTTTGGCCGCGAGGGTCAGCGGCGTGAGGCCAGCCACTTTCAGCGCTGCGGTCGCGTCCAGCCATTCGCCTTTGTAGCGCGCCTTGCCTTCGCCGAGCAGCACCAGGGACATATGCGCCAATGGCGCCAGGTCACCGGATGCACCGACCGAACCCTTGAGCGGAATGTGCGGGTACACCTGGGCGTTGATCAGCGCGATCAGCGCGTCGATCACCTGGCGGCGGATCCCGGAGAAACCACGGCTCAGGCTGTTGACCTTGAGCACCATGACCAGCCGCACCAGCGCATCGCTGATCGGCTCACCGACGCCGGCAGCATGAGACAGCACCAGTGAACGCTGGAGGTTTTCCAGGTCTTCACTGGCGATACGGGTCGAGGCCAACAGGCCAAAACCGGTGTTGATGCCATAGGCGGTGCGGTTCTCGGCGAGGATCTGCTCCACGCAGGCAACGCTGGCTTCGATCTGGGCCGAGGCGCTGTCATCCAGGCTGAGGGTTACCGGCTGCTGGTAGATGGCACGCAGTTGGGCGAGGCTCAGTTGGCCTGGAATCAGGTTTAGCGCAGTCACATTCGTTCTCCTTGTGAATTATTCTTAAGTGTTCAGTGCAAATTCGGTAACGCAGTGTCTTTAAGCAACTGGGCAGCGGCGGCAATATCCGGCGCCAGCCAGCGGTCCTGCTCGTAAGCGGGGACCACTTCGCGCAGCAAGCGCCAGGCGTGGTCGGTACCGGCGCCCAAGCGCTGGTCCTTGAGGAACTCGAACGCCTGGGCCGCCAGCAAGTATTCGATGGCAAGAATCTGGGTGACGTTGGCCAATACCTGGTGCAGCTTGAGCGCGGCGTTGGTGCCCATGCTCAGGTGGTCTTCCTGCAGGCCCGAGGTGACGAAGTTGTCGAGCACCGCCGGTTGCGCCAACTGGCGGTTTTGCCCGCACAAGGACGCGGCGACGTACTGCACGATCATCATCCCGGAGTTGACCCCGGGGTTGCTGACCAGAAAGGCCGGCAAGCCGCTGACGTGCGGATTGATCAGGCGATCCAGGCGGCGCTCGGCCACCGAGCCGATTTCGGCCATGGCGATGGCGAGCATGTCGGCCGCCAGCGCCACGGACTGGCCGTGGGGGTTGGCCTGGGAGACCACGCGGTAGCTGACCGGCGTGCCGAGCACCAAAGGGTTGTCGGTGGCGCTGTTGAGTTCGGTCTCGATCTGGCGCGTGGCGTGCTCCACCTGATCGCGGGCCGCGCCGTGGATCTGCGGGATCGAGCGAATGCTCAAGGCGTCCTGGGTGCGGATACCTTTGCTGCTGGCGATCACCTCACTGCCGTCGAGCAACGCACGCAGGTTGCTGCCCACTTGCTGCATACCCGGGTGCGGCTTGAGGGCGATGATTTCTTCGTCGAAGGCATCGATCTGGCCGCGCTGGGCTTCGAAACTCATGGCGCCGATCACGTCGGCCCATTGCAACAGGTGGTGCGCGTCGGCCAGGGCCAGGCAACTCAGGCCGGTCATGCACGGCGTGCCGTTGACCAGGCACAGGCCATCCTTGGCACCGAGTACCACGGGCTGCAAGCCTTCAGCCTGCAACGCGTATTGCGCCGTGACGATCCGGCCGCGGTAACTCACATTGCCGATGCCGAGCAAGGCCACACCGACATGGGCCATGTGGGTCAAATACCCCACCGAACCCTGGGATGGCACTTGCGGCGTGATGCCGTGATTGAGCAGCGCCAGCAACGCGTGCACCACCTGCGGGTGCAGGCCGGATTTACCGTGGCTGTAGTTGATGATTGCCGCGCACATGATCGCGCGGGTCTGCTCGTCGCTGAGCACCGGGCCGACGCCGCAGGCATGGCTGAGCAGCGTATTGCGCGACAGTTGGCTCAGTTGCCCGCCCTCAAGCGACACATTGCACAACGCGCCCAGGCCGGTGTTCACACCATAGGCGCGCTCGCCGCTGGCGACGATGCGCTGCACGATGGCCTGGGCATTGTCGATGCGCGCCCAGGCGTGACCCGAGAGTTCGAGCACTGCGCCGTGGCGAGCAACGGCGGCGACGTCCTGCCAGCGCATCGGGGCGTCGGCGATGATGATTTTGGTTGCCTGGGACATCGTTGACCTCTTCATATTCTCTAAACCTTTGGCGGCCTCATCGCGGGCAAGCCCGGCTCCCACATTTGAACTGTGTGAACCCAATCAAATGTGGGAGCTGGCTTGCCTGCGATGGCGTCCGTCAGACCACCGCCGCCCGCCGCTGAACAAACCGATCCACATACTCGTCCGCCGGCGAATGCAAAATCTCCCGCGGCGTGCCGACCTGGATCAACTTGCCGTCCTTGAGGATCGCAATGCGGTTACCAATGCGCACGGCTTCGTCGAGGTCATGGGTGATAAACACGATGGTCTTGTGCAGGGTCTTTTGCAGCTCGAGCAACTGGTCCTGCATTTCGGCGCGGATCAGCGGGTCGAGGGCGCTGAAGGCTTCGTCCATCAGGATGATGTCGGTGTCTGCGGCCAAGGCGCGGGCCAGGCCCACTCGCTGGCGCATACCGCCGGAAAGCTGGTGTGGGTATTTGCTTTCGTAGCCCTTGAGCCCCACGGTTTCAATCCAGTGCAGGGCGCGCTCAGCGCATACCTGCTTGGTTTCACCGCGCACTTTGAGGCCGTAGGCGACGTTGTCGAGCACGCTCTTGTGGGGCAACAGGCCGAAGCTCTGGAACACCATGCTGATCTTGTGGCGACGGAATTGGCGCAGGGCTTCCATGTCCAGTTGCAGGATGTCTTCGCCGTCCACCAGGATCGCGCCGCTGGTGGGATCGATCAGGCGGTTGAAGTGGCGCACCAGCGTGGACTTGCCGGAACCTGACAGGCCCATGATCACGAAGATCTCACCCGTGCCGATGCTCAGGGACAGATCGTTCACGCCGACCACGCAACCGGTCTCGGCCAGTACCTGATCCTTGGTCTTGCCCTGGCCGACCATCGCCAGGGCGTCCTTGGAACGGGCGCCGAAGATCTTGAAGACGTTCTTTACTTCGATTTTGCTGACAGTCGTCATTTGCTCGCCTCATGCCGTGGGCGGCCATAAGCCTGGGTAATGCGGTCGATGACCACTGCGAGAATCACGATCGCCAGCCCGGCTTCCAGGCCACGGCCGACGTTGAGGGTCTGGATGCCGACGAGCACGTCTTCACCCAAGCCGCGGGCGCCGATCATCGAGGCGATTACCACCATCGACAGCGCCATCATGGTGGTCTGGTTGATCCCGGCCATGATGCTCGGCAGCGCCAGCGGCAGTTGCACGCCGAACAGTTGCTGCCAGCGGTTGGCGCCAAAGGCGTTGATGGCTTCCATGACCTCGCCATCGACCTGGCGAATGCCCAGGTCCGTCAGGCGAATCAGCGGCGGCGCGGCGTAGATCACCGTGGCGAAAATCGCCGGCACCTTGCCCAGGCCGAACAACATCAGCACCGGGATCAGGTACACGAAGCTGGGCATGGTCTGCATGATGTCCAGCAGCGGCATCAGCACCGAACGCAGGCGATTGCTGCGCGCCGACAGGATGCCCAGGGGAATGCCGATCAGCACCGAGATCACCGTGGCGACCATCATCAGTGCCAGGGTTTGCATCAGCTTGTCCCACAGGCCAACCGCGCCCACCAGGAACAGCAAACCGACGATCACCGCTGTGGTCACCAGCTTGCGCGTGGCGTGCCAGGCGATGCCCCCGACAATGGCCAGCATCAGCCACCAGGGCGCCATGCGGAGCAGGCCTTCCAGGTTGACGATGGCCCATAGCAGGGTGTCGGAGATGTGCCGGAACACATCGCCGTAGTTGGTGACCAGCGAGTCCACCCAACCGTTGACCCAGTCGGCGATGGAAAACGTAAAACTCTCAGGAAACATATCGTGCTCTCGATCCAGTGGGTTGTGGCCAGCCGCCCGGCCACCCCTGAGGGTAGCCGTGCACACTTGACCTACAAGGCCGCTTCGATTTTCTTGGCTGCGTCGTCGCTCACCCAGGCGTGCCAGACTTCAGGATGTTCCTTGAGGAAAATTTTCGCCAGTTTCGGCGACTCGATTCGCTCCTTGGCCATGCGGCCGAGGTTCTGGTTGAGCAGGTCGATGGGCAGGTTGACCTTTTCCAGCACGGCCACCAGTTCTGGCGCTTGTTCGTGGAAGGTCTTGGACAGACCGACCTTGATGCTTACGCTTTTATCCACACCGGGCTTTTCTTCCAGTTTGACCAGGTCGACCTGGCCCATCAGCGGTGTCGGCGACCAGTAGTAGAACAGGATCGGCTCGCCGCGCTTGTAGCTCGACAGCACCGCCGCATCCAGCGCCGGGCCGGTGCCTGGGCGGAAGTTGGTGTAGGTGCTTTCCAGGCCGTAGCTCTTGAGCATTTCGCTGTTGTCCAGCTCACAGGTCCAGCCGGCCGGGCAGTTGTAGAAACGGCCCTTGGAGGGCTCTTCCTGATCCTTGAACACCGAGGCGTATTTGGCCAGGTCGGCGATGTTTTTCAGGTCCGGGGCCTTGGCTTCCAGCTTGCGCTTGGCGTCGCCCTCGATCACATAACGCGGCACGTACCAGCCTTCCACCGCGCCGACCACCGGGGCACCTACACCGACGACTTTGCCGGCCTTCTCGGCCTTGTTCCAGACTTCGCTGCGGCCTACCCACTCTTCGGCGAAGACCTGGATGTCGTTGCTACCCAAGGCGTTTTCCATGGTGATGGAGTTGCCTGGCAGGCTGTCGGTTTTGCAGTCGTAGCCTTTTTCCAGCACGGTTTGCAGGATGTCGGTGAGCAACATGCCACTTTCCCAATTCAGGCCGGCGAATTTCACCGGCTTGCCGGATTCGCACCAACCGGCCGCCTGGGCGCCGGCGCTTGCCAGCAAGCCCGCTGAGAACAAGGTAGCCAGCAAGGTCTTATTCATAGTCATTGTTGTGACGCTCCCAATCATGAAATGGATTACGGCAGTCAGTAGGCGTCCTGCCCTGTCCACGTCCCATCAGGCTTGTGCAGCCAGCCCGTTTGTTGTGGGTAAAGCGCCCTGCTCTGTCGGCAGGATCAGGTGATCGGGTACCGTGCCGTGCCATTTTTTCGCACACACGTAATACAGGGCCGCCGGCAGTACCAGGCCGATGATCCAGGAGATGTCCACGTTACCCAGCGCGGCCACCAAAGGGCCGGTGTAGAACTTGGTCGAGATGAACGGCAACTGCACCAGCACGCCGAAGACATAGACACTGATACCCAAGAGGTTCCAGCGGCCATAGCGACCGTTCGGGTCGGCCAGTGCCGGCACGTCATAGCGCTCGCGGGTGATGCAGTAGTAATCCACCAGGTTGATCGCGCTCCAGGGCGTGAAAAACGCCAGCAGGAACAGGATGAACGACTTGAACGCACCGAGGAACGAGTGCTGGCCGAGCAAGGCGATCAGGGTTGCCGTACCGACGATGGCGAGCACGAACACCAGGCGCTGCACACGCGTGACCTCCAGGCGACCACGAAAGCCGCTGATGATGGTCGCAATGCACATGAAGCTGCCGTAGGAGTTGAGCGTGGAGATGGTGACCTTGCCGAACGCGACGCTGAAGTACAGCAATGCAGCGGTGGCCCCCGTGCCGCTCAAGCCAACGATGTAGGCCACTTCATGCCCGGCAAATTGGCCATTGGACATGGCCGCAGCGAACACGCCGAGTACCATTGCCACCTGCGCGCCGATGACCGAACCCGCGCCAGCGGCGAAAAAGGTTTTCACCGACGACGTGTTGCTCGGCAGGTAACGCGAATAGTCCGCCACATAGGGGCCGAAAGCGATCTGCCAGGAGGCCGCAAGCGACACGGCCAAAAGAAAACTGCTCCAGCTGAAATGTCGGATTTGCAGGAGCGCGCCCACGTCGGTCTGGCTCATCAGGCGGCTGAACAGATACACAAAGGCAATCACGCCAATGACGCTGGCGACACGGCCAATGAAATGGATCACCCGATAACCCAGCACGGTGACCAGCACAATGACACTGGCGAAAATCAGGATACCGACGCTGTCGCTGACCCCGAACAACTGGCCCAGCGCCTGCCCCGACAGCACGGTGCCGGTGGCGGTAAAACCCAGGTACATCAAGCACACCAGTACGATCGGGATAGCCGCACCATACACACCGAACTGCACCCGGCTGGAGATCATCTGCGGCAAACCAAGCTTGGGGCCTTGCGCCGCATGCAGCGCCATGACCCCGCCACCGATCAGTTGACCGACCAGCAGGCCGATCAACGACCAGAACACATCACCACCCAGCACCACGGCCAGGGCCCCAGTGACAATCGCGGTGATCTGCAGGTTGGCACCCATCCATAGGGTGAACTGGCTCAATAGACGACCGTGTCTTTCCGCTTCCGGGATGTAGTCGATCGAGCGCCTTTCGATCAACGGGGTGGTGTCGTTTGCAGCCATGTTGTTCAACCTCTGATGGATTGTCTTGGGGTTGCCGCCGATCCAATGTGGGAGGGGGCTTGCCCCCGATTGCGGTGTATCAGCCAACAGATCAGATGACTGACCCGCCGCTATCGGGGGCAAGCCCCCTCCCACATGGGTCACTTGATCATCGGCAGGTTGAGGCCCTGCTCTTTGGCGCAATCGATAGCAATCTGATAACCGGCATCGGCATGACGCATCACCCCTGTCGCCGGGTCGTTATGCAGCACCCGCGCAATCCGCTCGGCCGCTTCATCGGTACCGTCGCAGACGATCACCATGCCTGAGTGCTGAGAGAAGCCCATGCCCACGCCACCACCGTGGTGCAGCGAGACCCAGGTCGCGCCGCTGGCGGTGTTGAGCAAGGCGTTGAGGAGCGGCCAGTCGGACACGGCATCGGAACCGTCCTGCATGGCCTCGGTTTCGCGGTTCGGGCTGGATACGGAACCGGAGTCCAGGTGGTCACGACCGATCACCACAGGGGCGGACAGCTCGCCGCTGCGTACCATTTCGTTGAAAGCCAGGCCGAGCTTGGCGCGCTGGCCCAGGCCGACCCAGCAGATACGTGCCGGCAGGCCCTGGAAGCTGATGCGCTCGCGGGCCATGTCCAGCCAGTTGTGCAGGTGGGCGTCGTCCGGGATCAACTCTTTGACTTTGGCGTCGGTCTTGTAGATGTCTTGCGGGTCGCCAGACAGCGCCGCCCAGCGGAACGGGCCAATGCCACGGCAGAACAGCGGGCGGATGTAGGCCGGTACGAAACCCGGGAAGTCGAAGGCATTTTCCACGCCCTCTTCCTGGGCCATCTGGCGGATGTTATTGCCGTAGTCGAAGGTTGGGATGCCTTGCTTCTGGAATTCCAGCATGGCCTTGACGTGCACGGCCATGGACTGCTTGGCGGCCTTGATCACGGCAGCCGGCTCGGTTTTGGCGCGGGCGCGGTATTCGTCCCAGGTCCAGCCGGCCGGCAGGTAGCCGTTGAGCGGGTCGTGGGCGCTGGTCTGGTCGGTGACCATGTCCGGGCGCACGCCACGCTTGACCAGCTCCGGCAGAATTTCGGCGGCGTTGCCCAGCAGGGCGATGGAAATGGCCTTGCCTTCCTTGGTGTACTTGGCGATGCGCGCCAGGGCGTCATCGAGGTCGGTGGCTTGTTCGTCGACATAGCGGCTGGCCAGACGGAAGTCGATGCTGACCTGTTGGCACTCGATATTCAGCGAGCAGGCGCCGGCCAGTGTCGCGGCCAACGGTTGCGCGCCGCCCATGCCGCCGAGGCCAGCGGTGAGGACCCAACGGCCCTGAAGGTTTGAATCGTAGTGCTGACGGCCAGCTTCGACGAACGTTTCATAGGTGCCCTGGACGATGCCTTGGCTACCGATGTAGATCCAGCTGCCGGCGGTCATCTGGCCGTACATGGCCAGGCCCTTGGCATCCAGTTCGTTGAAGTGCTCCCAACTGGCCCAGTGTGGTACCAGGTTGGAGTTGGCGATCAGTACGCGCGGGGCGTTGCTGTGGGTCTTGAACACGCCGACCGGCTTGCCGGACTGCACCAGCAGGGTTTCGTCATCGTTCAAATGGGTGAGGCTCTCGACAATCTGGTCGTAACATTCCCAGTTGCGCGCCGCACGGCCAATACCGCCGTAAACCACGAGTTCCTTGGGGTTCTCGGCCACTTGTGGGTCGAGGTTGTTCATCAACATGCGCAGCGGCGCTTCGGTCAGCCAGCTTTTGGCGGTGAGCTTGTTACCGCGGGCGGCGCGGATTTCGACGTCACGGTATTTTGTAGACTTGGTCACTGCTAGGACTCCTCGGCGATCGATGCGCGAACATGGATGGTGCGAAGGAAGCTCTTACGCACACATCTTTACTTGTATGTACAAGCATATGCAATCGAGCGGCCAACTTTAGCCGGGAGTGGTTGGGATTTTTTTGCACGGGGCGTGCGAGCCTTGTAAATCAAGGCTTCAACGCTTGATGAAATTTCTTACGGAGGTTTTTTGCAGCAAGGGGAATTTGTCACGGCAGCGAAGCTTTGCATCACGCTGGGGCATTCGGTAACAAATTGGTGCGCGGGTTGGAAACAGATTTTGTGAACAATGCAAAAACAAATGTGGGAGCTGGCTTGCCTGCGATAGCAGTGTGTCAGTCAGCACATCCTAGGCTGATACACCGCTATCGCAGGCAAGCCAGCTCCCACAGTTTTTAACCGAGTGCGGTCAATTCGATTACGCAGCTGCGGCCGCTGACCGAGATATCCAGCAAGCCAGTGTTACCGTCCACTTGCAGGCAATCGTGATGGCCGAGCTTCTCGCCCAACACCTTCACCTCATCCGCCACGCTGAACACCAACACCGTCTGCGCCGTGCTGAAAAACTGCTGCACACCATCCACCCACTGCAACCGTGCATGGTAACGCTCGGGCGAGTAGATCAGGTTGAAGTCGCGGATCGGCCCAGTGATCAAGCGGCAGGAAACCTGGCTTTCACCCTGGAACGCGAACGGCTGCAACGGTAACAAGCCGCGCTGCTCCTCGCCGTCCACGGTCAACACCATGCCCGCGCCCTTGATCACCGTGATCACGCGCTGGTAACCGGCGAAGGTGGAAAAACCACCCGACTCAGCGATATCGGCAATCGACACACGCCAGCCAAATCCATCCAGGCCGGTGCCGGCGTCGCGGCTGATTTCTTCGGTGCTGCCGCCAGCGTTTTTCCACGGCATGCGCACGTAGTCGGCGGCGCGCCAGACCTTCACTGTACTCATTTGCTGAAACGTCCTTCCAGGCTGTGACGGGAACCGGGGTGGATCAATCGCGCAGCGGTTACCGGCTGGCGACCCGACCAGGTGCGACGGCGAATCAACAGGCACGGCTCGCTCGGCTCGATCTGCAACAGCTTGCACTCGGCTGCGTCGGCAAGGATCGCTTCGACCACATGCTCACCCTCGGTCAACGGCGCGACCTGGTTCAGATAGGCATAGGGGGTTTGCTGGGTGAAGTCCTGCTGCAAATATTGCGGCGCAACCAGGGCGTTGACGAAACGATCTTCGATTTGCACGGGAATATCGTTCTCGTAATGCACAATCAACGAGTGGAACACTCGCCCACCTTCACGCATTTCCAGGGCGACGGCGCGTTCGGAACCCGCGGCCTCTTCGCCCAGGGTGATGACCTGGCACGTGTGCCGATGCCCGCGGGAAGCGATTTCATCGGCAATGTTGTGCACTTCAAACAGCGCCGACTGGCTCTTCGGCTCGGCCACGAACGTACCCACGCCTTGCATGCGCACCAGCAGACCTTCGGCGGTAAGCTCACGCAGGGCGCGGTTAATGGTCATGCGGCTGAAACCCAGCTGGCTGACCAGTTCGCTTTCCGACGGCACGCGGTAATGGGGCGGCCAGTTGCCGTTGAGGATCTGCTGGCTGATCATCTGTTTGACGCGGGCATACAAGGGCGCCGGACTTTCGTCCATGTGGGCAGCCAGCGAAGACTTGGCAGGCGGAGTCGGCACGAGGAATCCTTGCAGGGGAAAAAGATGCATAGATTGCCGGAGTTTACCGAGCAGGCAAACGTCTGTATATGTATATACAAATAAACACACGACCGGGGTGCCTTGATCATGTCCGCTTTCTTTGCCGAACGCGCGCTGCTGCCTAATGGATGGGCCAACGATGTACGTCTTGAAGTCAGCGCCGATGGCCTGCTGACCCATGTTGAGCCCAATGCCAGTGCAGACGCTGCCGAACGGCTCAGAGGCCCAGTATTGGCGGGCATGCCAAACCTGCATTCCCATGCCTTCCAGCGCGCAATGGCAGGTCTGGCCGAAGTGGCCGGCAACCCCAATGACAGTTTCTGGACTTGGCGCGACCTGATGTACCGCATGGTCGGCAAGATCAACCCCGAGCAGTTACAGGTCATCGCCCGCCAGCTGTATATCGAAATGCTCAAGGCTGGGTACACCTCGGTGGCCGAGTTTCATTATGTGCATCACGATACCAACGGCCAGCCTTATGCCGACCGTACGGAACTGTCACGCCAGATCAGCCTGGCAGCCGCCAGCAGCGGGATCGGCCTGACCTTGCTGCCGGTGCTCTATACCCACGCAGGTTTCGGTGGCCAGGCGCCGAATGAGGGGCAGCGCCGGTTTATCAATAGCACCGAGCACTACCTGGACCTGCAAGCGCGTTTGCAGCCGATCCTGGCGGCACAACCTGCGCAGCAACTGGGCCTGTGTTTCCACTCCCTGCGTGCGGTCACCCCCGAACAGATCCAGCAAGTGCTGGCGGCCAGTGACAAGACCTGCCCGGTGCATATCCATATCGCCGAGCAGCAAAAAGAAGTCGACGATTGCCTGGCCTGGAGCGGCAAGCGCCCGCTGCAATGGCTGTATGACAACGTTGAAGTGGACGAGCGCTGGTGCCTGGTGCACGCCACTCATGCCGATGCTGACGAAGTGACGCGCATGGCCAACAGCCGAGCGATTGCCGGTTTGTGCCTGACCACCGAAGCCAACCTGGGCGATGGGATTTTCCCGGCGGTGGATTTCCTTGCCCAGGGCGGACGCATGGGTATCGGCTCCGACAGCCATGTTTCACTGAGCGTGGTGGAGGAATTACGTTGGCTGGAATACGGCCAGCGTCTTCGCGATCAACGGCGTAATCGCCTGTATCGCAGTGATCAGCCAATGGTTGGCCGCACGCTGTTCGATGCTGCGCTGGATGGTGGCGCACAGGCGCTTGGCCAGCCGATCGGGCGGCTGGAAGTCGGCAAGCGGGCGGATTGGATTGTGCTGGACGGTAGCGACCCGTACCTGGCGACCGCCAGTGAGGATGGGATTCTCAACCGCTGGCTCTTCGCTGGTGGCGATCGGCAGGTGCGCGATGTGCTGGTCAATGGCAAATGGGTGGTGCGGGATGGGCATCATGCCGGTGAAGAGGAAAGCAACCGGGCATTCACCCAGGTCCTGAAGGCTTTGTTGGGCTAACGGCCAACACCTAACAAATGTGGGAGGGAGCAAGCCCCCTCCCACATTTGATTACTGCGAACTCTTGGCCATTTGTTTATCTGAAGTACGCCAGATCAACCGCGTAGTGTCATACCCCTGCTGTCGCGCCCTGCTCAACAGGTCCTCGCGCGTCTCGGCACTCACCGTCGGCGTGCGCGACAGGATCCACATGTAGCGCCGGCTCGGGCTGCCGACGATGGCGGTCTTGTAGTCATCGCTGACATACAGCACCCAGTAATCGCCCTTGGCAACGCCCGGCAACAGTGACGTAAACCAGTTATTGAATTCCACCCAGAGCTTGTCGGTTTTGCCAGGCACCTGCGGCGTGGCCGTGCCTTTGGCTTCTTGCCACTTCCATTCAGGCGTCAGGCAGCGGTTGAACACCGACATGTCGCCATCCGGCAGCAAGGTGTAACGCGCCTCGGACTGCGCGCAGTTGCGCTGGAAGTACATCGGCAATCGGGCCAACTCATACCAGGTGCCCTGGTAACGCTTGAGGTTGACGTTGGTTGCCGTCTTGGGTTGCAGATCATCGCCAGAATGGCTGGCGCAGCCCGCCAAAAACAGGCTGGCGCAAAGGAACAAAACAAAACGCATCATTCTTCTTCTCCCGCAGGCTCGCGCCCCGGTTTACTTCAGGCCTTGCCCGGAAAACATCAGAACTTTGTCACCGGCGTACTGCACGCTGATAAAGCTGTTTTTATCGCCCCAGGTGCAGCTGGACATGCCCAGCGCACCGGAACAATCGGTCGGCTTACCCAGCAACGACTCCACCTCGGCCTTGGCCATGCCAGCCGACAGTTTCTGGTAGTTTTCTTGAGTGACCTTGCTGCAAGCGGCTAACAGCACGCAAAAAGTCAGCAGGGCGAGACGGCGTAAAGACATGGAAAAGCTCCTGGAGAGACAAAGCAGCTGGGGTATCTGCCAGAAGCTTAGAAGGGAAAAGGGGTGTCTGGTTCCCGACGAGCGAAAACAAAAAAGCCCCGAAAACGCTGAAACGTTTCGGGGCTTCTTCAAGGGTGAACGGCCTCACAACCCAGTGGATAACTTATCGCCGTGTATTACTTCTTGTGGTAGCTGGTCACACGCTCAACTTCTTCCTTGGAACCCAGGAACACCGCCACACGCTGGTGCAAACCTTCAGGCTGGATGTCGAGGATGCGCTGGTGGCCATCGGTGGACGCACCGCCTGCCTGCTCAACCAGGAACGACATCGGGTTGGCTTCGTACATCAGGCGCAGTTTGCCCGGCTTGGACGGCTCGCGGCTGTCTCGTGGGTACATGAACAGGCCACCACGGGTCAGGATGCGGTGCACATCGGCAACCATCGCAGCGACCCAGCGCATATTGAAGTTCTTCTTCAACGGGCCTTCTTCGCCTTCCATCAACTCGTTGACGTAGCGTTTCACCGGTTCTTCCCAGTGACGCTGGTTAGACATGTTGATGGCGAATTCCTGGGTAGAAGCAGGAATCGAAATGTCTTCGTGGGTCAGCACGAAGCTGCCCATTTCGCGGTCCAGGGTGAAGCCTTTGACGCCATCGCCCAGGGTCAGCACCAGCATGGTCTGTGGACCGTAGATGGCATAACCGGCAGCGACCTGCTCGGTGCCCGGCTGCAGGAAGGCCTTTTCGTTCAGGGCTTCGTTCTGGCTCAGGTATTCATTCGGGCAACGCAGTACCGAGAAGATGGTGCCGACCGGTGCATTGATGTCGATGTTGGACGAACCGTCCAGTGGGTCGAATACCAGCAGGTAAGCGCCTTTCGGGTACTTGCCAGGGATCTGGTAGGCATTGTCCATTTCTTCGGACGCCATGCCGGCCAGGTGACCGCCCCATTCGTTGGCTTCGAGCAGGATTTCATTGGAGAGTACGTCGAGCTTCTTCTGCACTTCACCTTGGACGTTTTCAGTGCCCATGCTGCCCAGGACGCCGCCCAGTGCGCCTTTGGAAACGGCGTGGCTGATTTCCTTGCAAGCACGCGCCACCACTTCGATAAGGAAGCGCAGATCGGCAGGCGTGTTGTTGCTGCGGGTCTGCTCGATCAAATAGCGACTCAGGGTAACGCGGGACATGGAAGGCTCCGGAGAATGGGGGGCTGAAAACCCGCGCAGTTTAACGCGAGTCGAGGGTTATTTCCTCTAATCAGAGGATTTAACGCCAATAGAGTTCACGACCTGGCGCCACGACCCTCTCCAACATCGCAGAACCCATGTGGGAAGGGGCTTGCCACCTCCCACATTTTTTAACCGCAGTGGTCAGTCGAGGGCTTTCCAGATCTCGGTGGCGTACTCGCGGATGGTCCGGTCCGAGCTGAACCAGCCCATGCGCGCGGTATTGAGCACCGCCGAGCGCCACCATTCCTTGGAGTCGTGCCAGTGGGCTTCGACCCGCGCCTGGGCATCCCAGTAGGAGTCAAAGTCGGCACACACCAGGAAACGGTCGTAGTCGATCAGCCCATCGATCAGGCCCACATAGCGCCCCGGATCATCCGGCGAGAACACCCCGCCACGGATCGCTTGCAACACGTCGTTCAAGCGATGGGACGCGGCGATGTCCGGCCCGGCGTTGAACTCACCGGCGTGCTTGCGGGCTTCCACCTGCTGGGCACTGAGGCCGAAGATAAACATGTGCTCGGCACCGACCCGCTCGTGCATCTCCACGTTGGCGCCGTCCATGGTGCCGATGGTCAGCGCGCCGTTGAGGCCGAACTTCATGTTGCTGGTACCCGATGCTTCAAAGCCGGCAGTGGAAATCTGCTCCGACAAGTCCGCCGCCGGAATGATGCTCTCCGCCAGGCTGACGTTGTAGTTGGGCAGGAACACCACTTTGAGCAAACCGCGCACGGTCGGGTCGTTGTTGACGGTGCGGGCGATGTCGTTGGTCAGCTTGATGATCAGCTTGGCCTGGTGGTAGCTGGCTGCAGCCTTGCCGGCGAAGATTTTCACCCGTGGCACCCAGTCGGTGCCCGGCTCGGCGCGGATCGCCTGGTACAGCGCCACGGTGTGCAGCAGGTTGAGCAGTTGGCGCTTGTACTCATGAATGCGCTTGACCTGCACATCGAACATCGCCGCCGGGTTGATCGCGATACCCAGGCGCTCATGGATGATCTGGGCCAGTGCCCGCTTGCTGTGCAGGCGCTGTTCAGCGAAGGACTTGCGGAAAGCCTGCTTCTCGGCGAACGGCTCCAATTCGATCAAGCGCTGCTCGGGCTGGTCGAGAATATCCGGCCCCAGGGCTTCCACCAGCATATCGGTCAGCTTGGGGTTGGCCTGGTACAACCAGCGGCGGAAGGTGATGCCGTTGGTTTTATTGTTGATGCGCTCGGGATACAGCTTGTGCAGCTCGGAGAACACCGTGCTGCGCATCAACTGGGTATGCAGGCCCGATACACCGTTGACGCTATGGGAGCCGAGGAATGCCAGGTTGCCCATGCGCACGCGGCGGCCGTTGTCCTCTTCGATCAGCGAGACGGCGCGCAGTACGTCGAAGTCGTGGATGCCCTTGGCGCGCAGCGAGTCGATGTGTTGGGCGTTGATCAGGTAGATGATCTGCATGTGCCGGGGCAACATGCGCTCCATCAGACCTACGGGCCAGGTTTCCAGCGCTTCGGGCAGCAAGGTGTGGTTGGTGTACGACAGGGTTTCGACGGTGACATCCCACGCGGCTTCCCACGGCACGTCATGCAGGTCGACCAGTTGGCGCATCAGCTCGGCCACGGCGATGGACGGATGGGTGTCGTTGAGCTGGATCGCGGCGTGTTCGCCCAGGCTCAGCACCGAACCGTGCATGTTCTTGTGGCGGCGCAGCAAATCCTGCAAAGACGCCGAAACGAAGAAGTACTCCTGGCGCAGGCGCAGTTCCTGCCCCGCTTCGGTGCTGTCGGCCGGGTAAAGCACGCGAGAGATGCTTTCGGCACGGGCTACTTCGGCGACGGCGCCCAAGTGGTCACCGGCATTGAAGCGCTCCAGGTGCAAGTCTTCCACTGCCCGTGCACGCCAAAGGCGCAGGGTGTTGACGCTGGCGCCACGCCAGCCGACTACCGGGGTGTCATAGGCAACAGCCCTGACAGTTTCGTTGGGCGACCACACCTGGATCATCTTGCCGGAGGCGTCCGCCAGGGTTTCGACGCTGCCGCCAAAGCCGATCGGGTAAATCACTTCGGCGCGTTCGAACTCCCAAGGGTTACCAAAATCCAGCCAGCGTTCGGTCTGCTCCTGCTGCCAGCCATCAACGATGGCCTGGCGGAACAAGCCGTGCTCATAGCGAATGCCATAGCCATGCCCGGCAATCCCCAAGGTCGACATGCTTTCCATAAAGCACGCCGCCAGACGGCCCAGGCCACCATTGCCGAGCGCCGCGTCGGGCTCAAGCAGGCGGATGCGCTCCAGATCGACGCCCAACTCCGACAGCGCTTCACGGGCGATCTCCAACACGCCCAGATTGCTCAGGCTGTCGTACAACAGACGGCCAATGAGAAATTCCAGCGAGAGGTAATAAACGCGCTTCTGGCCTTTGCGATAAATACGCCGCGTGTGGTCCATCCAGTGATCGACCATCTGGTCGCGGGCGGCCAGGGCAATGGCTTCGAACCAGTCATGGTCAAAGGCGTGATCCGGGTCTTTGCCCACCGCGTAGGTGAGTTTGGTCAAGACAGCATCGCGGAATGCGGCTACCTCTGCTTCTCGTGCAAGCGGTTCCTGAGACATCGGTGCGACCTCGGGCGAGATTGAAGGAGTTGCTAGAGCCTAGTCGGTCTGACAGACGGTAGACGTGCTGGTTCGGCAGTTTTTTAACTCATTCACCATTGGCTGAATTTGATGCAGGGGTCGTGCCCGATCAGGCCGCGGCGAAGCCTTTGAGCTGAAACCTGCAAAATATTGTTCAAAAAACCACCAATCCCGGTATGATCCCGCGCCCGTATACCGCCCCACCCTGGAACCCTGATGAAGCCTCAACTGATCGCCGCCGCGGAACTCGACCGTCTCGAAACGTGGCAGAAATATTCCGCCCACATGTGCGGCGGCTGCGTGTCCAGCTGTTGCACCCTGCCGGTTGAGGTGAAGATCAAGGACCTGATCCGCATTGGCATCGTCGACGAGTTCGAGCGCGGCGACCCGCCGAAGAACATCGCCAAGCGTTTGCAGAAAGAAGGCATCGTCGAGCGCTACAACAACAAATCCGAGATTTTTACCCTGCAGCGCATGAGCAACAACGACTGCCTGTATCTGGATCGTAAGACGCGCTTCTGCACTATTTATGACAAGCGCCCGGATACTTGCCGCAACCACCCGAAAATCGGGCCGCGGCCGGGGTATTGCGCTTACAAGCCCAAGGAAGTGGTACGCGAGACCAACTTCAAGACTCTCGATAAATTCTGACTCGGGTTTTGTAGTGTTCTGAAGGGCCTCATCGGGGGCAAGCCCCCTCCCACATTTTGATTTGGGAACACATTCAACTGTGGGAGCTGGCTTGCCTGCGATGGAGCCAGTAAAGACGACACACAAACTGCGGGCACAAAAAAACGCCCCCGGCCTTTCGACCGGGGGCGTTTTTCATTCAGCCTGAGTTAACTCAGTTCTTGGCTTTCTTGGCAGCGCGGGTACGCTCGCCTTCGTCCAGGATCTTCTTACGCAGGCGGATCGACTTAGGCGTGACTTCGCACAGCTCGTCGTCCTGGATGAATTCCAGGGCCTGTTCCAGGGTGAAGCGAACAGGTGGGACCAGAGCGATGGTTTCGTCTTTGCCCGAAGCACGCATGTTGTCGAGCTTCTTGCCTTTGGTTGGGTTGACGCCCATGTCGTTGTCACGGCTGTTCAGACCAACGATCTGGCCGTTGTAGATCTCTTGACCGTGTTCAACGAACAGCTTGCCACGCGCCTGGAGGGTTTCCAGGGAGTAGGTCAGCGCCTTGCCGGTTTCTACCGATACCAGAACACCGTTCTGACGGCCGGACATGTCGCCGGACTTCATGGTGTCGTAGCGATCGAAGATCGAGGTCAGGATGCCAGCACCGTTGGTCAGGGTCAGGAACTGGTTACGGAAACCGATCAGACCACGAGCAGGGATGTTGTATTCCAGACGTACACGGCCTTTGCCATCCGGCACCATGTTGGTCAGGTCGCCCTTACGCAGGCCCATCTCTTCCATGACCTTGCCCTGGGATTCTTCAGGGGTGTCGATGGTGACGTTTTCGAACGGTTCCTGCTTCACGCCGTCAACAGTACGGATGATCACTTCCGGACGACCAACACCCATTTCGAAGCCTTCGCGACGCATGGTTTCGATCAGTACCGAGAGGTGCAGCTCACCACGGCCGGAGACCTTGAACTTGTCAGCCGAGTCGCCTTCTTCAACGCGCAGAGCAACGTTGTACAGCAGCTCCTTGTCCAGACGCTCCTTGATGTTACGGGAGGTCACGAACTTGCCTTCTTTACCGCAGAACGGCGAGTCGTTTACCTGGAAGGTCATGGAAACGGTTGGCTCGTCAACGGTCAGAGGCTTCATCGCCTCAACGTTGTCCGGCTGGCACAGGGTGTCGGAGATGAACAGCGAGTCCATGCCGCTTACGCATACGATGTCGCCAGCGAAAGCTTCTTCAACGTCGATGCGGTGCAGACCGTGGTGACCCATCAGCTTCAGGATACGACCGTTACGCTTCTTGCCGTCGGCGCCGATAGCGACAACCGGGGTGTTCGGCTTGACGCTACCACGAGCGATACGGCCAACGCCGATAACACCCAGGAAGCTGTTGTAGTCCAGTGCCGAGATTTGCATCTGGAACGGGCCGTCACGGTCAACTTTCGGCGCGGGTACGTTGTCGACGATCGACTGGTACAGCGGGGTCATGTCTTCAGCCATGTCGGTGTGGTCAAGACCAGCAATACCGTTCAGGGCCGAGGCGTAGATGACCTGGAAGTCCAGCTGTTCTTCGGTGGCACCCAGGTTGTCGAACAGGTCGAAGATCTGGTCCAGAACCCAGTCCGGACGCGCGCCTGGACGGTCAACCTTGTTGATGCACACGATCGGACGCAGGCCGGCTTCGAAAGCCTTCTTGGTCACGAAACGGGTTTGCGGCATAGGGCCGTCTTGAGCGTCAACCAGCAGCAGAACGGAGTCAACCATCGACATTACGCGTTCTACTTCGCCGCCGAAGTCGGCGTGGCCCGGGGTGTCCACGATGTTGATGTGGTAGCCGTTCCAGTTGATGGCGGTGTTTTTTGCCAGGATGGTAATACCGCGCTCTTTTTCCTGGTCGTTGGAGTCCATCACGCGCTCGTCGTTGAGC
Organism: Pseudomonas sp. W2Aug9; assembly: GCF_023127755.1. NCBI lineage: Bacteria > Pseudomonadati > Pseudomonadota > Gammaproteobacteria > Pseudomonadales > Pseudomonadaceae > Pseudomonas > Pseudomonas sp. W2Aug9. Next base: position 307,449 of record NZ_SPKL01000020.1, read on the forward strand.
TCGTTGCGCTCCAGGGTGCCGGATTGACGCAGGAGTTTGTCTACCAGGGTGGTTTTACCATGGTCAACGTGAGCAATGATGGCGATGTTACGTAGATTTTCGATCACTTGTGTATCTCGATCAGAGGATTCGGTGTGCTGACAGGTCGTGGCAGCGATTAACAGTAGAGTCAGGCCTTGCCGTTACAGCTTGACGGCAGAGTCGGGGGGCCGGTGACGCAGGCCACAGGCAAACAGCCCCGGGCTCTTAGCTCGGTCGATAAACGCGCACATTGGCATGCCCCTCACTGAGCAAATGGTGGGCATGCAGGCGACTCATCACGCCTTTGTCGCAATACAACAGGTACTGACGGCTGTTATCCAGTTCCTTGAAACGCGCGTTCAGTGCGTAGAACGGCAGCGTTTGCACGTCGATGCCGGCGATTTCCAGCGGCTCATCCTCAGCGGCATCCGGGTGACGGATGTCGATGACGATCTGGCCGGCCAGGGCTTCGCTGACTTCTTCGATTTTTACATCCTGGCCCAACTCGTCGATCACCCGATCGATTGGGACCAGCTTGGCGTTCTCGAGCGCACGCTCCAGAATCGCCATGTCGAATTCTTTCTCTTCATGCTCCACGCGGTGACGCTTGGCGTGGGTCTTGGGGTTCACCGAGATGACCCCACAGTACTCGGGCATGTGCTTGGCAAAGTCGGCGGTGCCGATTTGCTCTGCCAGGTCGATGATGTCCTGCTTGTGGCTGGCGATCAGCGGGCGCAACACCAGCTTCTCGGTGACGCAGTCGATGATCGACAGGTTCGGCAGCGTCTGGCTGGACACCTGGGAAATCGCCTCGCCGGTCACCAGCGCGTCGATCTGCAATTGATCGGCGATTCGGGACGCGGCGCGCAACATCATACGCTTCAATACCACGCCCATATGACTGTTATCGACTTTGCCGAGAATTTCGCCCAGCACTTCCTCGAACGGCACGCTTACAAATAGCACGCGCTGGGAGCTGCCGTACTTCTTCCAGATAAAGTGCGCAACTTCCATCACGCCCAATTCATGGGCACGCCCGCCCAGGTTAAAGAAGCAGAAGTGGCTCATCAGGCCGCGGCGCATGATCTGGTAGGCCGCCACCGTGGAATCGAAACCGCCGGACATCAATACCAGGGTCTGTTCCAGGGCGCCCAGCGGGTAGCCGCCGATGCTGTTGTGCTGGCTGTGGATCACAAACAACCGTTGGTCGCGAATTTCCATGCGCACTTCAATTTGCGGCGCTTTAAGGGAAATTCCAGCGGCGCCGCACTCGCGACGCAGCTTGCTGCCGACGTATTTCTCGACATCCATGGAGCTGAAGGTGTGCTTGCCGGCACGCTTGCAGCGCACCGAAAAAATCTTCCCTTCAAGCGCACTGCCGTAGTGCTGCTTGCACTTTTCGGTGATGTCGTCGAAGTCGCCCAGCGGGTACTCATCCACCTGCAGGAAATGCGCGATGCCCGGCATGCAGCTCAGGCGCTCGGTCATGTCCTTCAAGGCTTTGGCGTCGGTAATGCGGGTTTCCAGCTCGAGGTTGTCCCACACGCCGTTCACCACCACAGCCGGGTCCAGGTCACGGAGCACGGCACGGATGTTCTTGGCCAACTGACGGATGAAACGCGTCCGTACCGGTCGGCTTTTGATGGTGATCTCGGGGAAGACTTTAACGATTAATTTCATGGAAACAGCGCGCGCCGGGCCTGCTGAAAAAGGGGGGCGCGGATTATAGCGGAAATCGCTCAAGGTTTAACCAGTTAATATGCATCGAACGTGCAACGCACCAAAACAGGTCATTTACACAAATAAACGCTACATTGCAGTGCGCTATTTCTCGCGCTTTGGCCTATTGCACCGCTATAGGGGCCATTTTGAGGCAAAAAGACCATGTTGGCGCACTGGCATGTAATTTGCTCTCTTGTGAGGCAGGTTGCCTTGGCGGAGTATCCGCGCCGGCATCACCCACATTCTAAGGGCTAACTCCACTACCCAAGCCCGAAGCCACCCGGAGGACACCATGTCGAAGTCGGTTCAACTCATCAAAGATCATGACGTTAAATGGATTGATCTGCGCTTCACGGACACAAAAGGCACTCAGCACCACGTGACCATGCCGGCTCGCGACGCGCTGGATGATGCTTTCTTCGAAGAAGGCAAAATGTTCGACGGTTCCTCCATCGCCGGCTGGAAAGGCATTGAAGCTTCCGACATGATCCTGATGCCGGACGACAGCACTGCCGTGCTGGACCCGTTCACCGAAGAGCCGACCCTGATCCTGGTCTGCGACGTGATCGAACCGTCGACCATGCAAGGCTACGACCGCGACCCACGTGCGATCGCCAAGCGTGCCGAGGAATACCTGAAGTCCACCGGTATTGGTGACACTGTATTCGTGGGCCCGGAGCCAGAGTTCTTCATCTTCGACCAGGTGAAGTTCAAGTCCGACATCTCCGGCTCCATGTTCAAGATCTACTCCGAACAAGGTTCGTGGATGTCCGACCAGGACGTGGAAGGCGGCAACCATGGCCACCGTCCAGGCATCAAAGGCGGCTACTTCCCGGTTCCACCGTTCGACCACGACCACGAAATCCGTACCTCCATGTGCAACGCCATGGAAGACATGGGCCTGGTCATCGAAGTGCATCACCACGAAGTGGCGACTGCCGGCCAGAACGAAATCGGTGTGAAGTTCAACACCCTGGTGGCCAAGGCTGACGAAGTTCAGACCCTGAAGTACTGCGTACACAACACTGCCGTCGCTTACGGCCGTACCGCTACCTTCATGCCCAAGCCTCTGTACGGCGATAACGGTTCGGGCATGCACGTTCACCTGTCCATCGCCAAAGAAGGCAAGAACACCTTCGCAGGTGAAGGTTATGCCGGCCTGTCCGACACCGCCCTGTACTTCATCGGCGGCATCATCAAGCACGGTAAGGCCCTGAACGGCTTCACCAACCCGTCGACCAACTCCTACAAGCGTCTGGTCCCAGGTTTCGAAGCTCCGGTAATGCTGGCCTACTCGGCGCGTAACCGCTCTGCCTCGATCCGTATTCCTTACGTGTCCAGCCCGCGCGCTCGCCGTATCGAAGCTCGCTTCCCGGACCCGGCTGCCAACCCATACCTGGCCTTCGCTGCACTGGTCATGGCCGGCCTGGACGGTATCCAGAACAAGATCCACCCTGGCGACGCCGCCGACAAGAACTTGTACGACCTGCCGCCTGAAGAGGCCAAAGAGATCCCACAAGTGTGCGGCAGCCTGAAAGAAGCCCTGGAAGAGCTGGACAAGGGCCGTGCGTTCCTGACCAAAGGCGGCGTGTTCAGCGACGACTTCATCGACGCTTACATCGCCCTGAAAAGCGAAGAAGAAATCAAGGTGCGCACCTTCGTACACCCACTGGAATACGAGCTGTACTACAGCTGCTGATCCGGTAGCGTTGCTAAGGTAGCGTGATGAAAAAGACCTCCTTCGGGAGGTCTTTTTTTTGCCTGGGCGTTATGCAGCTTCAAATCTGCAAACCCAATCAAAAAGGTGGGAGGGGGCTTGCTCCCGATGGCAGAGTGTCAGGCAATATGTGTGTTACTGACACACCGCCATCGGGAGCAAGCCCCCTCCCACAAGGAGATCTGCGTTGAAACATAAATTCGTGTTCGCCCTGCTGTTCGTCAGCGCCGGTGTTTACGCCGCCCCACCTACCTTGGAGCCACTGCTCAACAGCATCGCCGAACGCCTGGAGATTGCCGATCAGGTGGCCTTGAGCAAATGGGACAGCCACAAACCCGTCGAAGACAAAAACCGCGAGCAGGAAGTGATCGCCAGCGTCGTCGCCCAAGCCCCGAGCTACAAGCTTGACCCCGCCGCCGCCGAGCAGTTTTTCTCGGCACAGATCGAAGCGAACAAACTGGTGCAATACACCCACCTGTCCGACTGGCAGTTCCAGGGTAAAGCCCCAGACGAGCCGCGCCCGGACCTGATCAAGCAGATTCGCCCGCAGCTGGATGAGCTGCAAAAACGCCTGCTGCAACAACTGGCCGACTTCACCCCGCACCGTGCCGATCCACAGTGCCCCCAATGGCTGGCCACCGCCGTGCATGAGCCGCTGAATGATCCGCTGCGCCAACTGGCAATGATCCGCGCCACCGCCGAACTCTGCATCTACAAAGGTTAATGACTGCAAACCCGGTAAAAATGTGGGAGCAAGCCCCTTCCCACATTTGGACTGTATGCATTCAGGGCCATCTCTGGCAGCTTCCTGAACAACCTTCACAAAACCGCACTATATTGGTGCGATAGGTTGCACCCTTACTCCAGCCACAGCCCATTTTGGTTCGAATCTTCCCGACAAAGCTGGCAGAACGCCACAGTTTCGCGCCACAAACCCCTATTTCAGGGCTTTAACGCTTCTTTTCGGAGCCTTGGTTTGGTTTTTGCATTTTCCTTGTATCAGCGTGTGCCTCAAGCCTGCGCCTTGCTCCAAAAGAGGTCCCGATGACCATCAGCGATGCACTGCACCGTTTGTTACTCGACAACCTGACCACCGCGACCATCCTGCTCAATGCCGACCTGCGCCTTGAGTACATGAACCCGGCGGCGGAGATGCTCCTGGCCATCAGCGGCCAGCGCAGCCATGGGCAGTTCATCAGCGAGCTGTTCACCGAGTCGGCCGAAGCCTTGAGCTCGTTGCGCCAGGCCGTGGAGCAGGCACATCCGTTCACCAAGCGCGAAGCGATGCTCACCGCCCTCACCGGCCAGACCCTGACGGTCGATTACGCCGTAACCCCCATTCTGAGCAATGGCGCCACGCTGCTATTGCTCGAAGTACACCCCCGCGACCGCCTGCTGCGCATCACCAAGGAAGAGGCGCAGCTGTCCAAGCAGGAAACCAGCAAGATGCTGGTGCGCGGCCTGGCTCACGAGATCAAGAACCCGCTCGGCGGGATTCGCGGCGCCGCGCAGCTGCTGGCCCGCGAGCTGCCCGAGGAGCATCTCAAGGACTACACCAACGTCATCATCGAAGAAGCCGACCGCCTGCGTAACCTGGTGGACCGGATGCTCGGCTCCAACAAGTTGCCGTCATTGGCGATGACCAACGTGCATGAGGTGCTGGAGCGCGTCTGCCAACTGGTCGAGGCCGAAAGCCAGGGCTGTATCACCCTGGTACGCGACTATGACCCAAGCATTCCCGATGTATTGATCGACCGCGAGCAGATGATCCAGGCGGTGCTCAATATCGTGCGCAACGCCATGCAAGCCATCAGCAGCCAAAACGAGCTGCGCCTGGGCCGCATCAGTTTGCGCACCCGCGCCCTGCGCCAGTTCACCATCGGCCATGTGCGCCATCGCCTGGTGACCAAGGTCGAGATCATCGACAACGGCCCCGGCATTCCCGCCGAACTGCAGGAAACCATCTTCTTCCCCATGGTCAGTGGCCGCCCGGACGGTACCGGGCTGGGCCTGGCCATTACCCAGAACATCATCAGCCAGCACCAGGGCCTGATCGAATGTGAGAGCCATCCCGGCCACACCACGTTCTCGATCTTCCTGCCATTGGAACAAGGAGCCCCCACGACATGAGCCGTAGTGAAACTGTCTGGATCGTCGATGACGACCGTTCTATCCGTTGGGTCCTGGAAAAAGCCTTGCAACAGGAAGGCATGACCACCCAGAGCTTCGACAGCGCCGACGGAGTGATGAGCCGCCTGGCACGCCAGCAGCCGGACGTGATCATCTCCGACATTCGTATGCCCGGCGCAAGCGGCCTGGACTTGCTGGCGCGCATCCGCGAGCAGCACCCGCGCTTGCCGGTGATCATCATGACTGCGCACTCGGACCTGGACAGCGCTGTCGCGTCCTACCAGGGCGGCGCCTTTGAATACCTGCCCAAGCCATTCGACGTGGATGAGGCGGTGGCGCTGGTCAAGCGCGCCAACCAGCACGCCCAGGAACAACAGAACCAGGAAGCCCCGCCAACCCTGACCCGCACCCCGGAAATCATCGGTGAAGCGCCGGCGATGCAGGAAGTGTTTCGCGCCATCGGGCGCTTGAGCCACTCCAACATCACTGTGCTGATCAATGGCGAGTCGGGCACCGGTAAAGAGCTGGTGGCCCATGCTCTGCACCGCCACAGCCCGCGTGCGGCCTCTCCGTTTATCGCGCTGAACATGGCGGCGATCCCCAAGGACCTGATGGAGTCCGAGCTGTTCGGCCATGAGAAAGGCGCGTTTACCGGCGCGGCCAACCTGCGGCGCGGGCGCTTTGAACAGGCCGACGGCGGCACGCTGTTTCTCGATGAGATCGGCGACATGCCGGCCGATACCCAGACCCGCTTGCTACGGGTGTTGGCGGACGGTGAGTTCTATCGTGTCGGCGGGCACACACCGGTCAAGGTTGATGTGCGCATCATTGCGGCCACCCACCAGAACCTCGAAACCCTGGTACACGCGGGCAAGTTCCGTGAGGACTTGTTCCACCGCCTCAATGTGATCCGCATCCATATCCCGCGCATGTCGGACCGCCGCGAAGACATCCCCACCCTCGCCCGCCACTTCCTCAGCCGCGCCGCCCTGGAGCTGGCCGTAGAGCCGAAGCTGCTGAAAAGCGAGACCGAGGAATACCTCAAGAACCTGCCGTGGCCCGGCAACGTGCGCCAGCTGGAGAACACCTGCCGCTGGATCACCGTAATGGCCTCCGGGCGTGAAGTGCATATCAGCGACCTGCCGCCTGAGCTGCTGAGCCTGCCGCAGGATTCGGCACCGGTAACCAACTGGGAACAAGCGCTGCGTCAATGGGCCGACCAGGCACTGGCGCGTGGCCAGTCGAACCTGCTGGACAGCGCCGTGCCGGCATTCGAGCGGATCATGATCGAGACCGCGTTGAAGCATACCGCCGGCCGTCGTCGCGATGCGGCCGTGCTACTGGGTTGGGGGCGCAATACCCTGACGCGCAAGATCAAGGAATTGGGGATGAAGGTAGATGGTGGGGATGATGATGAGGGTGATGAGGCCTGATCACACCTCCCAGTTCCACTGAAAGTCTAATGTGGGAGGGGGCTTGCTCCCGATAGCAGTAGTTCAGTCACCACATCTGTGTCTGACCCACCGCTATCGGGAGCAAGCCCCCTCCCACATTTGGATCTCTGCAATTCCACGACTGTGCACCGCTTCAATGCACCATGAACCGGCATCGGGCACGGGCTGGATACGTGGAAGACCGTTATCGCGGGACAACCCTCGCAAGCTGAAACCACCAAAGCCCCGGATTACGGGGCTTTGCGCTTTTTGGAAAAATTTTATGGGTGAAATTGCAAACTCTGGCACGCGCCCTGCAATAACCCTCGTACAACCCAGTTTCGGGGACCTTGGTACAGGCAGGCCGAGAATCCCCTCTTTAACACCGAAGCCTTAGGCTTCACCCCGTTTTGGGAGCCCTGGTACAGGCAGGCCGGGAACTCCCTCTTTTATTGCTCCTGGAGATGGACCTCCAGCCGCCAGCGGTCATCGACCTGCTCGCCTTTCCACTCCCCACGCAACGGTCGCGCCGCCACCAGGTTCAGCAGCAAACCGCCATCGGTCTTGCGCACACGCCAGTTCACGTCCTTGTCATTGACCTTGAGCTGCCCGCTGGCCGCCTTGCCCTGGGCGTCAAACAGCAGCGCCACGGTGCCGTCGATATGCTCACCGTGCAGCTTGGGCTCACGGTTGAACCACACCGCTACACCGTCGACAGCAGGCACCACCTCCAGTAACTGGACTGGGTCTGGCGTGGTCAGGCGACCGATCATCAAACCCACCATCAAGCCGACAATCGCCAACGAGCCCAAAACCCTCGGCAATAGCTTCGGCCTCGGGTCTTCTTCAGGGGTAGAATGCAGCGCATCTTTGCCTTCGGAGCCGTGCATGTTTCACGTCATCCTTTTTCAACCAGAAATTCCGCCGAATACCGGCAACGTTATCAGGCTGTGCGCCAACAGTGGCTGCCACCTGCATTTGATCGAGCCGTTGGGCTTCGACATGGACGACAAGCGCCTGCGCCGCGCCGGGCTGGACTACCACGAATACGCCACCCTCAAGCGTCACGCCGACCTGGCCAACTGCCTGGAAAGCTTGGGCCATCCACGCTTGTTTGCATTCACCACCAAGGGTTCGCGGCCATTTCACGACGCCAGCTTTGCCGAGGGCGATGCCTTCCTGTTCGGCCCGGAAAGCCGTGGCCTGCCGGCAGAGGTGCTCGACGCCCTGCCCGATGGCCATCGCCTGCGCTTGCCGATGCGTGAGGGCTGCCGCAGCCTGAACCTGTCCAACACCGTAGCCGTCGCCGTCTATGAAGGCTGGCGCCAGCTTGGCTTTAAATAACACCGCATAACAAATGTGGGAGGGGGCTTGCTCCCGATGGCGGAGTGTCAGTCGACATCTAAGTGACTGTTCCACCGCTATCGGGAGCAAGCCCCCTCCCACATTGAGTGCTGCGTCGGGTTCGAGATTACTGAACCGTCGGCGCGCCTTCCTGTTGCATGCGCTGCAGCTCTTGGGCGTACAGGGCATCGAAGTTCACCGGAGCCAGCATCAGTGCCGGGAACGAGCCACGGGTGACCAGGCTGTCCAGGGTCTCACGGGCGTACGGGAACAGGATGTTCGGGCAGAACGCGCCCAGGGTGTGGCTCATGGACGCTTCGTCCAGGCCCTGGATCAGGAAGATACCGGCCTGTTGCACTTCAGCGATGAAGGCCACTTCTTCGCCGTTCTTGACGGTGACCGACAGAGTCAGCACCACTTCGTGGAAGTCGCCTTCCAGGGCTTTCTGACGGGTGTTCAAGTCCAAGGCAACGCTTGGGGTCCATTCCTGACGGAAGATCGCCGGGCTTTTCGGCGCTTCGAACGACAGGTCACGCACGTAGATACGCTGCAGCGAAAATTGTGGGCCTTGGTCTTGCGCTGCTTCGGTGTTCTGTTGATCAGTCATCGCAGATCCTTCTTTATCTTGGGGTTCTTAAGGGGTTAGCAGTCAGACGGACAGCAGCGCATCAAGTTTACCGGCGCGCTCCAGGGCGAACAGGTCATCGCAACCACCGATGTGCTTGGCGCCGATCCAGATCTGCGGGACCGACGTGCGGCCGGCCTTCTGGGCCATTTCGGCACGCACCTGGGGCTTGCCATCGACCTTGATCTCTTCGAAGGCAACACCCTTTTTCTCAAGCAGGGCCTTGGCCCGCATGCAGTAAGGGCACCAATCGCTGGAATACACGACAACCTTATTCATGTCACTTCACCAACGGCAGGTTATCGCCACGCCAGCTGCTGATACCACCTGACAGCTTGGCGGCGGTGAAGCCGGTCTTGAGCATCTCGCGGGCGTGGGTGCCGGAGTGCTGGCCTTGGGCGTCGACCAGAATGATGGTCTTGGCCTTGTATTTTTCCAGCTCGGCCAGGCGTGCAATCAGCTTATCCTGCGGGATGTTAAGGGCACCAACGATATGGCCGGCGGCATAATCCTTGGCCGGGCGAATATCGACGACAACGGCCTCATCCTTGTTGACCAGCGCGGTCAGCTCCGACGTGCTCAGGCTGCGACCACCGCGGCTCAGTTCATGTGCGATCAGCAACGCCAGCAGGATGACGAAGGCACCCACGAGCAGGTAGTGGGCAGTGGCAAATGCAATCAGGTGATCAACCATCAAGGAGGTTCCAGGGCGTTAAAATGGCGGTAAGTATACACAGCCGCCAAGGAGGGCCAACCCCCGTAAAGCGGTGACGCGCTCGGAACTTCGCTTTAAACTGCCACTCCCTTTTCCATTGTCTTCCTTTATTACCGCCGCGAGAGGATCTATGACTACCACGCCTAAACCTTTGGTCCTGATAATTCTCGATGGCTTCGGACACAGTGAAAGCCACCACGACAACGCCGTGTACTCGGCCAACAAGCCCGTGCTGGACCGCCTGAGCGCTACCGTCCCCAACGGATTGATCTCCGGTTCCGGCATGGACGTGGGCCTGCCGGACGGCCAGATGGGCAACTCGGAAGTCGGCCACATGAACCTCGGCGCCGGACGAGTGGTATACCAGGACTTCACCCGCGTCACCAAAGCGATCCGCGATGGCGAGTTTTTCGAGAACCCGACCATCTGCGCCGCGGTGGATAAAGCCGTGGCCGCCGGCAAGGCCGTGCACTTCATGGGCCTGCTGTCGGATGGCGGTGTACACAGCCATCAGGACCATCTGGTGGCAATGGCCGAACTGGCCTTCAAGCGCGGCGCCGACAAGATCTACCTGCACGCCTTCCTCGACGGTCGCGACACCCCGCCGAAAAGCGCGCAATCATCCATCGAGCTGCTCGACACCACCTTCGCCGCCCTCGGCAAGGGCCGCATCGCCAGCCTGGTGGGCCGTTACTTCGCCATGGACCGCGACAACCGCTGGGACCGCGTGTCCCAGGCCTACAACCTGATCGTCGACGGCCAAGCCGAATTCAATGCCGCCACTGCCCAGGAAGGCCTGGAAGCGGCCTACGCCCGTGGCGAGAGCGATGAGTTCGTCAAGGCCACCACCATCGGCGAGCCGGTGAAGGTCGAAGACGGCGACGCCGTAGTATTCATGAACTTCCGCGCCGACCGTGCCCGCGAGCTGAGCCATGTGTTCGTCGATGAAGGTTTCAAGGACTTCGAGCGCGCACGCCAGCCGAAAGTCGAGTTCGTCATGCTCACCCAGTACGCCGCCAACATCCCGGCCCCGTCGGCGTTCGCCCCGGGCAGCCTGGAAAACGTGCTGGGTGATTACCTGGCGAAAAACGGCAAGACCCAGCTGCGCATCGCCGAGACCGAGAAGTACGCCCACGTGACGTTCTTCTTCTCCGGTGGCCGTGAAGAACCGTTCCCGGGCGAAGAGCGCATCCTGATCCCATCGCCAAAAGTCGCCACCTACGACCTGCAGCCGGAAATGAGTGCGCCGGAAGTCACCGACAAGATCGTCGATGCCATTGAGCATCAGCGTTATGACGTAATCGTGGTCAACTACGCCAACGGCGACATGGTCGGCCATAGCGGTAACCTGGAAGCGGCGGTCAAGGCCGTTGAATGCCTGGACCTGTGCGTTGGCCGCATTGTCGACGCGCTGGAAAAAGTCGGCGGCGAAGCGCTGATCACCGCCGACCATGGCAACTGCGAGCAGATGTCCGACGAGTCCACCGGTCAGGCGCATACCGCCCACACCACCGAGCCGGTGCCGTTCATCTACGTTGGCAAGCGCGACTTCAAAGTGCGTAATGGCGGCGTACTGGCGGATGTGGCGCCGACCATGCTGATGCTGATGGGGCTGGAGCAACCGAAGGAGATGACCGGGACCTCCATCCTGGTCTGATCCAAAGTACGCCACAAAACAGTGTGGGAGCGGGCTTGCCCGCGATAGCGGCTAATCAGTCGACATCTATGTCGCTGACCCACCGCAATCGCGGGCAAGCCCGCTCCCACATTGGTTTTGTGGTGTTTGATAGATGTCTTTTTGCCATACCACCGCCACTCGGCACCTATCTTGCCGTAACTCCCCAATTGGGCGTTTTTTTTGCAGCGCTTGGCGGGCATACTAGGCCGTCCTTTTCCCCTGGTGTCGCCCGCCTCTATGCTTCGCGCCTTGATAACCCTTGCTCTTGTCTGCCTGCTCCAACCGGCGTTTGCCGATGAGCGCGCACAAACCCAACAACAGTTGGACGCTACGCGTCAGGACATTACCGAGCTGAAAAAGCTGCTCGGCAAGCTCCAGGAAGAAAAATCCGGGGTGCAAAAAGACCTGCGCGGCACGGAAACCGAAATGGGCAAGCTTGAGAAGCAGGTCCAGGAGCTGCAAAAAGAACTAAAGAAGAGCGAGTCGGAACTGGAGCGACTCGACGCTGAGAAAAAAAAACTCCAGAGCGCACGCGTTGAACAGCAACGCCTGATCGCGATCCAGGCCCGTGCCGCCTACCAGAGCGGTCGCCAGGAATACCTCAAGCTGCTGCTCAACCAGCAGAACCCGGAAAAATTCGCCCGCACCCTCACCTATTACGATTACCTGAGCCAGGCGCGCCTGGCGCAATTGAAGGGTTTCAATGAAACCCTGCGCCAATTGGCCAATGTCGAGCAGGAAATTGCCGACCAGCAATCGCAACTGCTCGACCAGAAAAGCGCCCTCGACGTTCAGCGCGACCAGTTGGACAAGGTGCGCAAGGAGCGCCAGCAGGCCCTGGCCAAGCTCAACAGCGATGTAAAAGCCCGCGACGCCAAGCTCCAGGCCCGCGAGCAGGACCAGGCCGACCTGGCCAAAGTGCTCAAGACCATCGAAGAAACCCTGGCCCGCCAGGCACGCGAGGCCGAAGAAGCGCGGCAAAAAGCGCTGATCGCCCAGCAGGAAGCGGAAAAAAAGCGTCAGCGTGAGGCCGAACTGGCTGCCACCAGCGACGCGCCGGCACCGCGCAAACCCGCGCGCGCCAGCCCCGGCCCGCTGGTTTCCAGCAGCGGCGAGTCATTCGGCGGCCCTTTTGCTTCAGCGCGGGGCAAACTTCCATGGCCGGTTGATGGTCGACTATTGGCACGCTTTGGGGAAACCCGTGGCGATGACACCCGCGCCAAGTGGGATGGGGTGATGATCAGCGCCTCAGCCGGCAGCCAGGTCCATGCCGTTCACGGTGGGCGCGTGGTGTTTGCCGATTGGCTGCGGGGCGCCGGTTTACTGGTGATTCTCGACCATGGAAATGGCTATTTGAGCCTTTACGGCCACAATCAGACATTACTCAAGTCGGCAGGTGATGTTGTAAAAGCCGGTGAATCCATCTCCACTGTCGGTAACAGTGGCGGCCAGGACACCCCGGCGCTGTACTTCGCTATTCGTCAGCAGGGTCGCCCGAGCGATCCCGCACAATGGTGCCGTTCCCAAGGATAGGGCCGCATCTACATTAGGAGTTCGTTCGACATGCTGCATTTGTCCCGCCTCACTTCGCTGGCCCTGACGATCGCCCTGGTGATCGGCGCGCCTCTGGCTTTTGCCGACCAGGCTGCACCCGCTGCAATGGCCGCGACCACCAAGGCGCCGTTGCCGCTGGATGAGCTGCGCACCTTTGCCGAGGTCATGGACCGGATCAAGGCAGCGTATGTCGAACCCGTAGACGACAAGACCCTGCTGGAAAATGCCATCAAGGGCATGCTCAGCAACCTCGACCCGCACTCTGCCTATCTGGGCCCTGAAGATTTCGCCGAGCTGCAGGAAAGCACCAGCGGCGAGTTCGGTGGCCTGGGCATCGAAGTGGGCTCCGAAGACGGCCAGATCAAAGTGGTCTCGCCCATCGACGATACCCCTGCGTCCAAGGCCGGTATCCAGGCCGGCGACCTGATCGTGAAGATCAACGGCCAGCCGACCCGTGGCCAGAGCATGACCGAGGCCGTCGACAAGATGCGCGGCAAGCTCGGCCAGAAAATCACCCTGACCCTGGTACGCGACGGCGGCAACCCGTTTGACGTGACCCTGGCCCGCGCGACCATCACGGTCAAGAGCGTGAAGAGCCAGTTGCTGGAGTCGGGTTACGGCTACATCCGTATCACCCAGTTCCAGGTCAAGACCGGCGACGAAGTGGCCAAGGCCCTGGCCAAGCTGCGCAAAGACAATGGCAAGAAACTCAACGGCATCGTGCTCGACCTGCGCAACAATCCCGGCGGCGTGTTGCAGTCGGCAGTTGAGGTGGTCGACCACTTTGTCACCAAGGGCCTGATCGTTTATACCAAAGGCCGTATCGCCAATTCCGAACTGCGCTTCTCGGCCACCGGCAACGACCTGAGCGAAAACGTGCCACTGGCGGTGCTGATCAACGGCGGCAGTGCCTCGGCGTCGGAAATCGTCGCCGGCGCGCTGCAAGACCTCAAGCGCGGCGTGCTGATGGGCACCACCAGTTTTGGCAAAGGTTCGGTGCAGACGGTGTTGCCGTTGAACAACGAACGCGCATTGAAAATCACCACAGCGCTGTATTACACACCGAACGGCCGCTCGATCCAGGCCCAAGGCATCGTGCCGGACATCGAAGTGCGCAGGGCCAAGATCACCAACGAGATCGACGGCGAGTACTACAAGGAGGCCGACCTGCAGGGTCACCTGGGCAATGGCAACGGCGGCGCCGACCAGCCTACCGGCAGTGGCGCCAAGGCCAAGCCGATGCCGCAGGACGATGACTACCAACTGGCCCAGGCACTGAGCCTGCTCAAGGGCCTGAGCATCACGCGCAGCCGTTGATCATGCGTTTTGCCCTGATCATCGCTGTGCTGTGCAGCCTGGCAGGGGTCGCTCACGCGGCCCCTGCCGGCGAACCCCACAAAGCCTACCTGACTCTCATCATCGACGACCTGGGGCAAAACCTGCCGCGCGATCGCCGTGTACTTGCGCTGCCCGGCCCGGTGACCACCGCGATCATGCCCGACACGCCCCATGCCGCCGAATTCGCCCGCGAGGCGCACAAGGCCGGCAAGATCGTGATCCTGCACATGCCCATGGACCCGGCCACCGGCCCCTTCGCCTGGCACCCCGAGCTACCGGTGGAAGAACTCGGCAAGCGCCTGGACGCCGCGTTCCAGGCTGTGCCCTATACCGCCGGCATCAACAACCACATGGGCAGCCGCATGACCGCGCAGCCGCAGGCGATGGCGTGGTTGATGGCCGAGCTACAACGGCGCCACAAGTTCTTCGTGGACAGCCGCACCAGCGCGCAGACCGTCGCAGCCGCCGAGGCGCAGAAAATCGGCTTGGCGCATGTTTCGCGGGATGTGTTCCTCGATGACGAACGCACCGAGGCAGCAATTACCACCCAACTGCAAACCGCAATCAAGCTGGCGCATAAGCAGGGTTCGGCGGTGATGATCGGGCACCCTTACCCACAGACCCTGGCGGTGCTGGAGCGCGAGCTGCCCAAGCTCAAGGCCCAGGGTATCGACTGGATCGATATCAAGCTGATGATCAGCGTGCGCAGTAATCGGGCCATGAGTGCCCACGGCAAAAACGGCATTTACCGCTAAATGAAGGCAGCGAAGATCCAATGTGGGAGGGGGCTTGCCCCCGATGGCGGTGTGTCAGCTGAAAATGTATTGGCTGATCTACTGCTATCGGGGGCAAGCCCCCTTCCACATTTTGACCGCGTTTATTCTGCGCAACTGCCAACTTCAGAGGTAACGCGCCATGATTTCGTCTACACGACCGCTCTTGCGTAACTCATCCAGCGCCGCCTGGAGCTTGGCGACCACCTCATCAGGCACTTCCCTGTTCAACGCCAAATAAAGCTGCGCACTGTTGAACCGCAACACCGTCTTGAGCCCGTTCACACCAACCTGGCGCGCCAGGTAACGCCCGGCGGGATCGCCGGTGGCCCACAGGTCGATCTGGCCGTCCATGAGCTTTTGCGCATTGTCCTGATCGCGCAGAGCGACAATCGGATTAAGCCCCTGTTTCCCCAAGGTTTCCGCAATCGCATCGCCCTTGTAAGCGCCGATCTTGTAGCGGCGGGCTTGCTCAAGCTCGTTGAGCTGGATTGTGCTGTCGGCCTTGGCCAGTAATACCCAATCGTCCGGCCCGATGGGGCCGACCCATTTGAACAAGGCTTCACGGTCCGGCAGCCGCGCCATCACAAATACACCGTAACCAGGCTTTTCCAGGGCGAGTTTGTAGATTCGCTCCCAAGGAAAACGCAACGTAAGGTTGTAGGAAATGCCGGCGCGCTGGAAGGTTTCGCGCACAATGTCCACGGCGATGCCTTCGATGTTCTCGTCCTTGGCGAAGTTCTTGCCGTTTTTCGCCATGTTGTAGGGCGGGAAATTTTCCGTCAGCAGCACCAGAGAGGCGTCAGACGGCTCTTCGGCTTGGGCCGTACCAGCCATGAGCAGCGAGGTACTGGCAAGGGCGAGCAGCAGGTGTTTGAACATGAAGGCTACCGGAATCCATGGCAAGCGCAGAGAGTGC
Source organism: Pseudomonas sp. W2Aug9 (assembly GCF_023127755.1). Lineage (NCBI taxonomy): Bacteria > Pseudomonadati > Pseudomonadota > Gammaproteobacteria > Pseudomonadales > Pseudomonadaceae > Pseudomonas > Pseudomonas sp. W2Aug9. The sequence goes on from NZ_SPKL01000020.1 coordinate 323,418, forward strand.
CGCGAGCCTGCCATGGTGTCCAGCAGCGTTTAGCGAACGACGATACCGCGCGCTGCCATGTAGGCCTTGGCCTCGGGTACGGTGTATTCACCAAAGTGGAAAATACTCGCCGCCAGCACTGCGCTGGCATGGCCTTCGATAACACCGTCGGCCAAATGCTGCAGGTTACCGACGCCACCGGAGGCGATCACCGGGATACCCAGTGCATCGCTGATAGCGCGGGTCACGCCCAGGTCGAAGCCGTTTTTCATGCCGTCCTGGTCCATGCTGGTCAGCAGGATTTCACCGGCGCCCAAGCCTTCCATCTTCATCGCCCACTCCACCGCGTCCAGCCCGGTAGGTTTGCGCCCGCCGTGAGTGAAGATCTCCCAGCGCGGGGTTTCGCCCGGGCCGGAGACCTTCTTGGCGTCGATGGCGACCACGATGCACTGCGAGCCAAAGTGTTGCGCGGCTTCACCGACGAACTCGGGGTTGAATACCGCGGCAGTATTGATCGAGACCTTGTCCGCGCCGGCATTGAGCAGGTTGCGGATGTCTTGCACAGTGCGCACGCCACCGCCCACGGTCAGCGGAATAAACACCTGGCTGGCCATGCGCTCGACGGTATGCAATGTAGTGTCGCGGCCATCGACGCTGGCCGTGATGTCGAGAAAGGTAATCTCGTCGGCACCTTGCTCATCGTAGCGACGGGCGATTTCCACCGGGTCGCCGGCATCGCGGATGTTCTCGAACTTGACGCCCTTGACCACCCGACCGTTGTCGACGTCCAGGCAAGGGATGATGCGTTTGGCCAGCGCCATGGTCAGTCCTCAGCCGTTGTAGGCGTCGCAGTAAGCCTGGGCTTGCGCAACGTCCAGGGTGCCTTCGTAAATCGCACGGCCAGTGATGGCGCCGATGATGCCAGGCGCCTTGGCGTCCAGCAGCGACTTGATGTCACCCAGGTTGTGAATGCCGCCGGAAGCGATCACCGGAATCTTCGTGGCCGCTGCCAAGGCTGCGGTGAACGGCACATTGCAGCCCTGCATCATGCCGTCTTTGGCGATATCGGTATAAACAATGGCGGACACGCCGTCGGCTTCGAACCGCCTGGCCAGGTCGATCACCTGCACGGTGCTGATCTCAGCCCAGCCGTCGGTAGCAACGAAGCCGTCTTTGGCATCCAGGCCAACGATGACCTTGCCAGGAAACGCACGGCAGGCTTCGGCGACGAAGGCCGGGTCTTTCACGGCCTTGGTGCCGATGATCACGTAGCTCACGCCAGCTTTGACGTAATGCTCGATGGTTTCCAGGGAGCGAATGCCGCCGCCGATCTGGATCGGCAGGTTCGGGTAGCGCTTGGCAATCGCGGTGACCACCTCACCATTGACCGGCTGGCCTTCGAAGGCACCGTTCAAGTCCACCAGATGCAAACGACGGCAGCCACCTTCCACCCATTTGGCGGCCATGCTCACCGGGTCGTCGGAGAACACCGTGGAATCTTCCATGCGGCCCTGGCGCAGGCGTACACAAGCGCCGTCCTTGAGATCGATAGCGGGGATAATCAGCATCTGGCAAACCTTATTCGATATTCAGCAATGCTTGGGAAATCAGGGCTTCTCAAGCGACCACAAGTCGCTTTCGATGCTTTCGAACCTTTCCTTAAGGAGCGTCTGCGTGTCGAAAATCGCCCTGTTGTAATAGTGCGGTGCCACTTCGGTGGTGAACAGCTCAAGAATCTCGGCGACCTCGAACGAGCCCAGCTTGAGCTCGAAGCGGTCTTCCATGAAACGCTTGATCTTGTCGGTTGCCTCACGCTCCTGCTCGGGCGTGAGGTTCAAGATCGGCGGCTTCGGTTTCCTGGCCATTTACCAGCGACCATCCCACGCGGCGAAGTTCTGCAGCAATTGCAGGCCATGGGTATGGCTCTTTTCCGGGTGGAATTGCACGGCAAAACGTGAACCTTCGGCCAGCGCTGCGGCGAAGTCGACACCATAGTGCCCGCCACCCACCACCTGGCACGGGTTACCGGCAGCGATGTAGTAGCTGTGCACGAAGTAGAAACGCGCCATGTCCGGGATTTCGTGCCACAGCGGGTGGTCGACGGTGCGGCGCACCTCGTTCCAGCCCATGTGCGGGACCTTCAAATGCTCACCGTCTTCATGCAAGTCTTTGCCGAAGAACTTCACCTGGCCGGGAAACATACCGATGCAATCGACGCCGCCGTTCTCCTCACTGCTGTCGAGCAAGGCTTGCATGCCGACGCAGATACCGAGGAATGGACGATCCTGGCTGACCTCGCGCACCAGGCTGTCAAAGCCCAGGCGGCGGATTTCGGCCATGCAATCGCGAATCGCGCCAACACCGGGGAACACCACACGGTCGGCTTCGCGAATCACGTTGGCATCGCTGGTGATCAGCACCTTGCCGGCGCCTACGTGCTCGAGGGCCTTGGCCACTGAGTGCAGGTTGCCCATGCCGTAGTCGATAACCGCGACCGTCTGCATTACAGGACGCCCTTGGTCGACGGCATTTGCCCGCCCATGCGCTCATCGACTTCCACAGCCATGCGCAATGCGCGGCCGAAAGCCTTGAACACGGTTTCGATCTGGTGGTGGGTGTTGGTGCCGCGCAGGTTGTCGATATGCAGGCTGACCAGTGCGTGGTTGACGAAGCCCTGGAAGAATTCCTGGAACAGGTCCACATCAAAGCCACGGCCCACGTTGGCGCGGGTGTAGGGCACGTGCATCTGCAGGCCTGGGCGGCCGGAGAAGTCGATCACCACACGCGACAGCGCTTCATCCAGCGGAACATAGGCATGACCGTAGCGACGGATGCCTTTCTTGTCGCCGATGGCCTTGGCAAATGCCTGGCCGAGGGTTATGCCCACGTCTTCCACCATGTGGTGGTCGTCGATGTGCAGGTCGCCCTTGCCGACGATATCCAGGTCGATCAGCCCATGACGGGCGATCTGGTCCAGCATGTGCTCAAGAAAAGGGACACCGATATCAAATCGGGCCTTTCCGGTGCCATCCAGGTTGATCGAGGCTTTGATCTGGGTTTCCAGAGTGTCGCGCTCGACAGACGCCTTACGTTCGGCCATCACCAGCTCCGCAAAATCATTGGGCGAAAAAGGCAGCCATTATAGGGGCGCGGGCGCCAAACAGAAACATCGAAGGGGATAAGACTGACGGCGTGTCGGGGTTAGACATGTGCATACATGCATAACCAATGTGGGAAGGGGCTTGCTCCCGATAGCGGTAGATCAGTCAACAATGCACTGACTGATGCGCCGCCATCGGGAGCAAGCCCCCTCCCACAAGGGTTTTGCAGTGTTAGTGGAACAGTACCGCGGTTTTCTGCAGGGTCACCCACACACCCCACGCCAACGGAATACCCACCACCAGCCACGCGGCAATCGCCAACGGCTTGCTGGCGGCGGAGGCCTTCCACTCCAGCACGGTGGACGCATCGGCACCCTTGTCATGCCCGAGCGCCTGTTCGGCGGCCAGTTCGGCATCGGTCATGAAGTACTTGTCGGCCACCGGGCGTACCAGCAGGTTGCAGATGAAACCCAGCACCAGCAGACCGGCAAGGATGTACAAGGTGATGTCATACGCCGCGGCGCGTTCAACGCCGATGCTCAGCTGATATTCACGCAGGTAGTTCACCAGTACCGGCCCCAACACGCCCGCAGCAGCCCAGGCGGTCAGCAGGCGACCATGAATAGCACCGACCATCTGGGTACCGAACAAGTCGGCCAGGTAAGCCGGAACCGTCGCAAAACCACCGCCGTACATCGAGAGGATGATGCAGAACGCCGCCACGAACAGCGCCACGTTGCCCAGATGCCCTAGGTTCGGGATCAGCGCGTACAGGGCAAAGCCCAGGGCGAAGAACACAAAGTAGGTATTCTTACGTCCCAGGTAGTCGGAGAACGACGCCCAGAAGAACCGGCCACCGATGTTGAACAGGCTCAACAGGCCGGTAAAACCAGCGGCAATGGCTGCAATGGAGGCAAGCTGACCGGCATCCAGCTGGCCAAATGGCACATCGACACCCAGCAACTTGCCGCCGAACACTTCCTGCAACAGTGGCGAGGCCATGCCGAGGATACCGATACCGGCCGATACGTTCAGGCACAACACCAGCCATACCAGGCGGAATTGCGGGGTTTTCCACGCGACATTCACATGCACGTGGCGATGAGTGATCATCGCATTGCTGGCTTTTTTCGCCGGCGCGGTCCAGCCCTCAGGCTTCCAGCCGGTCGGCGGAACGCGATACAGCAGTGCGCCACCGATCATGAACACGAAGTAAATCGCCGCCATGACCACAAAGCTCTGCCATACACCTACGCTGGTCGGCGAAGAGAAATGGCCCATCAGTGCCGCAGCCAGGGGCGCACCCACCATCGCGCCGCCGCCAAAGCCCATGATCGCCATGCCGGTAGCCATGCCGCGCTTGTCCGGGAACCACTTGATCAAGGTCGAAACGGGCGAGATATAGCCCAGGCCCAGGCCGATACCGCCAATGACACCGGAGCCGATCCACATCAGCCAGATCTGGTGGGTATAGATGCCCAGCGCCGAGATCAGCAGGCCACCGCACCAGCACAACGCCGAGACCACACCTGCCTTGCGTGGCCCGGCATGTTCGAGCCAGCCGCCCCAGATCGCGGCCGAGCAGCCCAGAAAGATGAAGAACAAGGTGTAGATCCAGCCCAGCATGGAGATGGGCCAGTCGCATTGGGACGAGAAGACCTGGGCGATAAAGCTCATGTCTGGCGCGCAGGCGACCGGTGCGGTGATACCCAGCGCTTTGGACAACGGCAGCCAAAACACCGAGAAGCCGTAGGCCATGCCGATGCACAGGTGGATGGCCAGGGCGGCCGGTGGAACCAGCCAGCGGTTGAACCCCGGCTTGGCGATGATGCGCTCCTTGGACAGGAACGCAGGCTGTGCGGCGGCGGTGCCGGCCACAGTGCTAGTGCTCATTGGTGTTTCCCCCAGTTATTGGTATGCGTCCGTCAGGCGCTCTCCTCCTCGGCCTTGCACGCAAAGCGTGGCCGTTTTTTTGAGTGAAGCTCCATTTAAAGCGCGACGATACGTCGCAGAAGGCGGACGAACGTGCAGAGATTAGCATCAGTGGATGACAGAAAAATCAAACTGCCACTACCTTTTTTGGATTATCTGTACTTTTCTGACGTCAAAATCCCATTTCCGAGCCCCTGGATACAATGTAACGATCCGTGAACTGACGCAGGCCGTCGGGCGTTATACTCTTCGGCTAAATTTTGAAATCGACATACAAGGACTCGCCCATGAAAGCGTTCGGCAAAATCCTGGGTCTGGTACTTCTCGGGCTGTTGCTGATCATTGTGGCGCTCGGCTTTGCCCTGACCCACCTCTTCGATCCCAACGACTACAAAGAAGAAATTCGCCAGATAGCCCGCGACAAGGCCCACATCGAGCTGACGCTCAATGGCGATATCGGCTGGAGCCTGTTCCCCTGGCTGGGCCTGGAGTTGCACGAGGCCAGCGTCGCGACCCTGACCGCACCGACTCAACCTTTCGCCGATTTGCAGATGCTCGGCCTGTCGGTACGCGTACTGCCGCTACTGCGCCGCGAAGTGCAGATGAGCGATGTGCGTGTCGAGGGCCTGAACCTGCGCCTGAACCGCGACAAGCAGGGCCATGGCAACTGGGAAGACATCGGCAAGAACGTACCCGATGCGACTGCCGAGGCCCCCGCAGCCGCGCCTGCGCCAGTGGAACCGGTGGCTGAAACCAAGCCGGAGAAACCGCCACAACCGATCCGCCTGGACATCGACAGCCTGACCATCAACAACGCTCGCGTTGAATACACCGATGAACAGACCGGCAAGCAATTGAGTGCCGAGAGCATCCAGTTGAGCGCCGGGGCCATCCACGAGGGCGCCAGCATTCCGCTCAAACTCACCGCGTTCCTGGGCAGCAACCAGCCACTGATGCGCGTCAAGACCGAGCTGAACGGCAACTTGCGCATCCAGCGTGCCCTCAAGCGCTACCAGTTCGAAGACATGCGCCTGAGCGGCGAAGCCACCGGCGAGCCGCTGCAAGGCAAGACCGTGAGTTTCTCCACCCAGGGCCAATTGTTGGTGGATCTGGCGGCCAACGTCGCCGAATGGACCAACCTGAAACTGTCGGCCAACCAGTTGCGCGCCTTGGGCGAACTGAAGGTCAACGACCTGGACAAGACCCCGCAGGTCAGTGGTGCGTTGTCTGTGGCCCAGTTCGATCTGGCCAAGTTCCTTGAGAGCGTCGGCCACCCGCTGCCGGCCATGGCCCCTGGCAGCCTGAGCAAGGTCGAGCTGGTGAGTCGCCTCAAGGGCACGCCCACCAGCGTCGCCCTGGAAAACCTGAACCTGAAACTCGACGAAAGCACCTTCAGCGGCCGTGTCGCTGTCGATGATTTCGCCAAGCAGTCGCTGCGCGTACAGCTCAAGGCCGATACCTTCAATGCCGACAACTACTTGCCGGCCAAATCAGAAGCAGCCAAAGGCGCAACCGCCGCTCGCCAGGCCGAAGTGCAGAACAGCGAGGCCGGTGCGATGGCAGCCGGCGGCAACACGCCACTGCCGGACGCCCCGACCAAAGGCGCCTGGAGCACCGACAAGCTGCTGCCGCTGACCCGCCTGCGCAGCCTGGATATCGACGCCGACCTTGCGTTCGGCCAATTGACCCTGAGCCAGCTGCCGATCCAGAACGCGGCGCTGAAAGCCTCCGGCATCGACGGCCAGCTCAAGCTCGACACCCTGAGCGGTGGTCTCTACAACGGTACCTTCCAGGCCAATGGCACGCTCGATGTGCGCCAGGATCTCCCGCTTCTGGCCATGCAAACCCATATCAAGCAAGTACCGGTTGAGAAAATCCTGCAGGCCCAGGGGAAGAACCCGCCGGTCAAAGGCCAGGTCACCCTGGACAGCAACCTGACCGGGCGTGGCAACAGCCAGAAGGCGTTGATCGACAGCCTCAACGGCACCGCCAGCTTTGTGATCAATAACGGTGTGTTGCTCAACGCCAATATCGAGCAACAGGTCTGCACCGGTATCGCCCTGCTCAACCGCAAGACCCTGGCCAGCACGCCACCGGGCAAGGACACCCCCTTCCAGGAACTGCGCGGCAACCTGACGTTGCGTAACGGCGTGGCCAGCAACCCTGACCTGAAAGTGCGTATCCCGGGGCTGACGGTCAATGGCAACGGCGATGTCGACTTGCGCGTGCTGGGCATGGACTACCGCGTCGGCATCATTGTCGAAGGCGACAAGCGCGAGGTGCCGGACCCGGCCTGCCAGGTCGGCGCCAACTTCCAGGGCATTGAAGTGCCGCTGCGCTGCCGTGGCCCGCTGGAGCTTGGCGCCAAGGCCTGCCGTCTGGACAAGGACGGCCTGGGCCAGGTCGCCCTCAAGGCTGCCGGCAATCGCCTGAACGAGAAGCTGGAGGAGAAGCTCGACAAGGTTAATCCCAAGCTCAAAGACGCATTGAAAGGCCTGTTCAACCGATGAGAAACGAGCAGTTTTCAGCGGCGGTACTCGATTGGTACGACCGCCACGGCCGTCATGACCTGCCCTGGCAACAGGGCATCACCCCGTACCGGGTGTGGGTGTCGGAGATCATGCTGCAACAGACCCAGGTCAGCACTGTGCTCAATTACTTCGACCGGTTCATGGCATCCCTGCCGACGGTCGAAGCCCTAGCCGCCGCACCGGAAGACGAAGTGCTGCACCTGTGGACCGGCCTGGGCTACTACACCCGGGCGCGCAACCTGCAGAAGACCGCCAAGATCGTGGTGAACGAGTACGGCGGCGAGTTTCCCCGCGATGTGGAAAAACTCACCGAGCTGCCCGGCATCGGCCTGTCCACCGCTGGCGCGATTGCCAGCCTGAGCATGGGCCTGCGCGCGCCGATCCTCGACGGCAACGTCAAGCGCGTGCTGGCGCGCTTTACCGCCCAAGAGGGTTACCCGGGCGAGCCCAAAGTGGCCAAGCAGCTGTGGGCCACCGCAGAGCGCTTTACACCCTTTGAGCGCGTCAACGCCTACACCCAGGCGATGATGGACATGGGCGCCACGCTTTGCACCCGCAGCAAACCCAGCTGCCTGCTGTGCCCGCTGGAAAAAGGCTGCGAAGCCCACATGCTCGGCCTGGAGACGCGTTACCCGATCCCCAAACCGCGCAAGACTATCCCGCAAAAGCGCACGCTGATGCCCATGCTGGCGAACGCCGAGGGCGCGATCCTGCTTTACCGTCGCCCTTCCACGGGCCTGTGGGGCGGTTTGTGGAGCTTGCCCGAGCTGGATGACCTGAGCGACCTCGACCACCTGGCCAACCAGCACGCACTCGCACTGGGCAAGCATCAGGAACTGCCGGGGTTGATCCACACCTTCAGCCACTTCCAGCTGGCTATCGAACCCTGGCTGGTCCAGGTCGAGGAATCCGCCCATCACGTGGCCGAGGCCGACTGGCTCTGGTATAACCTCGCCACCCCGCCGCGCCTGGGCCTTGCCGCTCCGGTGAAAAAACTGCTGAAGCGCGCGGCCGACGTATTGAACGCAGGAGTTTCGTCATGACCCGCACCGTTATGTGCCGCAAGTACAAAGAAGAACTGCCAGCCCTGGAACGCCCTCCGTACCCAGGTGCCAAGGGCCAGGACATCTACGACCATGTCTCCGCCAAAGCCTGGGGTGACTGGCTGAAACACCAGACCCTGCTGATCAACGAAAAACGCCTGAACATGATGAACGCCGAAGACCGCAAATACCTGGCCGGTGAAATGGACAAGTTCTTTTCCGGCGAGGAATACGCCCAAGCCGAAGGCTACGTGCCACCTGCTCAATAATTGATCAAAAACCGGGGTCGACACGTAAGCGACGGTAATAATTAAATATTTTTTGAAAACTTGCTTGACGACCCCCTGAAAAACCCGTTTAATGCGCCCCGTTGCCCAGATAGCTCAGTCGGTAGAGCAGGGGATTGAAAATCCCCGTGTCGGCGGTTCGATTCCGTCTCTGGGCACCAAAATACCGAAAAACCCCAAGGAACAATGTTTCTTGGGGTTTTTTATTGCCTGCGATTTAATGGGCTCTGGATCACCCTGGACCCGGATGCCGAGCAGGAGCGCTTTGACTCAGGCAATCAGGATACCGGCACCGACCAAGTCAATCGGCAAAGCCGTCGAGGGAGTGAGCCTTCCAAGCGCCTGGATTTGAAATACTCTGTGGCGCCAGATAGTACGGATGCAAAAAATGCTCAAGGAAATATGTATGAAGTATTGCTGGATCGCACTTGCCCTGCTGCTTGGCGCCTGCGCAAGAACCCCTTCCCCAGAGCAACTGGCAGAACAGCAGCTATGGGAACAACAGTTGATAAGCCATATACAACTGTTCAAATTTTACCCGGCAAACGCCCAGGCGCAGGGGCTGGAAGGCCAGGTCAATATTGAATTCATCATCGATGCCCACGGCAACTTGTTGCGTCAGCGCGTCATCAGTCACTCAGGCTCTGAGCTTTTTGTTGCTGCCGTGCAGGTATCTCTTCCAGCAGCATCGCCAATGCCTGCTCCGCCTGCGTCAGTTCTCAAGGATGGTGAAGTCGAGGTGCGCGCACCCTTTGTGTTTTGCCTGACCCCATCCTGCGCGGGCTAAGCTAAGCCCCAGAGCGATTGAGGCTTGTTTTTCACTGGCTTCAATCGTCCACCCTTTACCCCATTCACAGCTGTAAGGTTTCTTTCATGACACGCCTCTTGCTCTGCTCGCTATTACTGCTGACTGCACTACTCAGTGGATGCGCCACGCAAATGGACGTAGCGATCAACGCGACACCCGATCCGGACTATCACTTCGACCGCCAGGCAACCGTACTGGTGACGTCTGTCGGGGGCAGCGACGAAAACGCACTCAATGCCCGGTATTACCTGCGCGACATGGTCAGCGCCATGAAGGACCAGGGCTTTCGCAATGTCTTTACCGACACCACGCTGCCCAAGAACCATGCACCGATCAAAATGACCATCACCCTTGATGTCGAAAGCAAGCAGGTCACTTACCGCTACACCGCTACCGAGTATGGCCAGGTGGCAAACAGCACCACCACGCAGTGCAAGAAGAATAAGAAAAAGACCGACCAACTGACCTGCACCAGCACCCCGAACACCTCCTATGGCCCGGTAGGCACATCGGAACGCACCGGCTACACCACCCTCACCACCTTCCGGGCTACCGCTCGGGACGAGGCGAGCAGGCGCGCCGTGTACGTGCTTCGAGTATCGTCCTATAACGACGATTGCCAGGCGGCCAAGGTCGAAGCCTTCCTGGTGCAGCAGGGCCTGCAGAACCTGAACTTCCAGGACCGCGTGCAGCGCAATTACACGGTGACGATGCCTGAGGGGTATCGCTGCAAATAGCTTGCTCCCGTCCGGATACAGCTTGGGCACCCTGACCAAAGCCAACCGGACCTAGTTTCATTTGGGATGTTTTTCACTTATCCGAACTGTTTTTTTGAGATAGTGTAGGGTCTCATCAGGCCCCTAACGCCTTCCCTACGGGCATCAAATCAGCCTGCTTTCGAGATAATCAAAATATCAATTGGAGATACTTTCCATATGCCCGAGTTTGCTCATCACGATCTGGAGCTATTGAACCCCTCGTTCGACTCGGGCCTGGTTGATGTTCTGAGCGAGCTGGAACACCTGCGCCGCCTGCAACTGGGTGGCGATACACCGCCTGCTGTTTTTTTCCAGTTGAAAGCCCTGTTTCATACGCTGGAAAGCCTGGGCTCTGCACGTATCGAGGGCAACCACACGACACTGGCCGACTACATCGAAAGCAAAGTCGAAGGGGCAGCCGAGGCTTCAGATCCGTTGCGGGAAATTGCGAATATCGAAAAGGCCATGGACTACGTCGAAAGCATCATGCAGACCGGCGCTGATCTCACGGAGTTTGCGATTCGAGAGCTTCACTCAATCACCGTCCAGGGACTGCAACGCGAAGGTGATCGTACGCCAGGTGCTTACCGCGAGTCCGGGGTCAGCATTGCCCAGTCCGATCACCTCCCGCCCGAGGCGGTGATGGTGCCAGGCTACATGCAAGAACTCGTCGCCTTTGTGAATAAGCAGGATGCCCCCAAGTACGATCTGATGAAAGTCGCGCTGGCCCACCACCGGTTTGGCTGGATCCACCCATTTGGCAACGGCAATGGCCGCGTCGTGCGCCTTCTGACGTACGCAATGTTGATGAAGTACGGCTTCAACGTGAGCGCTGGCGGCCGAGTCCTGAATCCGACGGCAGTCTTCTGTATCGACCGCGAAAAGTATTACTCGATGCTTTCCACCGCTGACACAGGCACCAAGGAAGGCCTTGAGGCTTGGTGTACGTATGTGCTGGCAGGCATTAGAGATGAATTAGAGAAAGTCAGCAGGCTGACGGACTACCGCTACCTGACCAGGCACATTCTTGCCCCCACCATTGCATTGGCGAAAGACCGCGCATGGATAACGCCTCTTGAAGAGAAAATTCTGAGCACGGCGATCCAACTGAAGGTGGTCAAGTCGGGCGATATCGCTGACGCTCTACCGACACTGTCCGCCGCCCAAAGAACCTATCAAATAAAAAAACTGGTCGACCAAGGGATGCTGCTTCCCATCAGTCCAGGCGCTCGGCAGTACACAATCGGGTTCTCAAATAATTATTTGATCAGAGGGGTTATCAAATCCCTGCGCGAAGAAGGCTTTATCCCTGAGCAGCTGGACAAACCTTATCCATGAGGAGGCCCGCCAAGTTGCCCCCTCACTTCAGCAAAAACACCATCAACGGATTGTCATTCAGCCGCCCCGCAAAGCTTGGCGCCAATTGCTCCACCGGCGAGCCCTTCAACAGCGCAGTCTCCTTGCGCGGCACAATCACCCAGGATGGCCGGGGCAGCTCACTCAGTTTCTCAAGCTGGTGACGCCCGACAAACAGTGGCTGCTCATCGTGATCCAGGTTCATCATGTAGCGCACCGCCCAGGTGTCCCGGGCCAGGTCGACAAACACCAAAGGGCCAGGCTGCGACTCACGCAGTGCCTCCACCTGGCTGACAAACCGTCGGGTGTCGAATTGCAGGTCCTTGGCCGGTTCTATCACCGCTACCAGCAGCAACCATTGCGCCGCCAGTGCGATCACGCTGAGCCATACCAAACGCAACGGCCGGCGCCAGGCAATCAACGCCGCGAGTTGCAACACCACCAACGCACCAATCATCAGCGGCAGGGAGATATCCGGCCAATAGCCCTGCTTGTGCCAGGCGTTCCGACACACAAACAACACAACCACGCACAACGCCGGTAACGCTGCGACAAGCCCTTCGTAACAACGGCGCACGCCCAACAGCCAGCCTTGCGCCTGGAGCAGCCCATAGGCCGCGACAGCCGCAAACATCGGCACCATCGGCAAGATGTAATAAGCGCGCTTGAAGTGCGGCACCGACAACCCGAGCAGAATCATCAAGCCACACGCCCCGAGGCGCACCAGCAGTTGCAGCTGCCCGTCGACCCAGCGCTCCGGCCAGCGATGGCGCAGCGCGACCAGAGTGGCTAACGCCAGCGGCACCACCGGGAAGTAACGGTACAAACTCAGCTGGAAATAGAAATAGAACGGCTCACCGGACTCATCCAGGCGCCCGCCGACCTGCATCCTGAACACTTCATCAGCAAAGGCATCACCGCCACTCAATCGCGCAAGCTTCATCAGCAGCCACCAGCACACTGCTAGCAGCACCAGGCCGATAACGCCGTGGATCAGGACTTGCCGGACGCGTTCGCCCGGCCTGCCCAGCGCCCAATACACGCACACCACCCCACAGACCTCAATCAACCCCAGGGGGCCACGAATCGCAAAGGCCAGGACGAACAACGGGAACACCGCCAATTGCCGCAGCCGCGACCCCAGGCGCTCGCCACTGTGCAGCAGATAGAAACTGCCGACACACAGCAGCGCGATCATCTGGTCCAGGCAGACCGAACGCGATTTTTCGAGCAACTGGGTGGTGAGCAGCGTCAGCAGCACCGTCAAAAATGCCCATGGGCGACTGAACGGCGCCAGCAGGCGGTACATCAGTGCGATCACACCGGCCGATGCAAGCGCGGTGGGCAGCACATTCGCCAGGTGGTTCGGCGCATCAAACCAGCGAGCGAATACAAAACTGAAGAAGGTCGCGGTGCCTGGGTAGTCCGCGTAAGGCTGACCGTAAGTGGTGGGGAAAAAACTGGCGCCGTGGCGAAACATTTCCTGCATGAACAACGCCCAACGCCCATCAAAGCCCTGGGGCTGCTGATCCCAGATCCCCAACGTGAACAACAACAGGGCGATCAGAAAGAGGCCCAAGGACTCCAGGCGAAAACGGTTGCGATGATCCATCGGGTGACCTGTCAGGTGGGAAGCGCTGGCGTATGGTGCCGAGCACTGCCCTGAATAGCGCCTGAACGAACCTGAACATTCACGCTTTTATCGACTTGCGGGCCACACCACTGCCGGGATCAGGCGAACGTAGACCAACTCGGCCACCAACTCGACGAGGGTTTGCAGGATCACCGCCGCGGCAGCCAACCCGCGCATGTCCTCCGGCAAGGCCAGCGCCAATGGCAATACCACCAGCGAGTTGCGCGTCGAAGCACTGAACGTCACCGCCCGTGCACTTGGCGCAGGCAGCGCAAACAGTCGCGCAGCCAGGATCCCCATCAACGGCGCCAGCAGTACGAAGCCCAGGTAGATCGCAAGCACTGGCAGCAACAGGTCGAAGTCGCGCATCACCGATGTGATTTGCGACCCGATCACCACGAACAGCACCAGGGCCATCGCCGGCACCGGCAACCACGCCCACGCACTGCTCCATTTGTCGACCAGCCTTGATCGTCGCGCCAGGTAGGCCGTCAGCACAGCCAGCAGCATCGGCACCACGATCAACAACAGGAATGCCTCGATAAACGGGCCGATCTCAACCACCACACCCGAGTGTGCGCCCAGCATAAAACCCAGGTACACCGGCAGCAGTGCCAACTGCAACAGCAACAGCAACGGTGTGGCCGCCAGCATCAACCGCGAATCGCCCTTGCCGATGTGGGTGAACACCACCACGTAATCAATACAGGGCGTCAACAACACCAGTAATGCCCCCACCAACAGCGCGGGATGCCCCAGCAGGCCACGGGTCAGCGCCCACACCAGCAATGGCACCAGAACAAAGTTGGCCAGCAACAACGCCGAGACAAAGCGGATATTGCCCAAACCCTGGCGCAGATCGAGGAAAGGAATCTGCAGGAACATCGCGTACATCAATACCGCGATGGCAGGTGTGATCAATGCGCTCAAACCGTGAGCCACTAGAGGCGCGAACACACCACAGGCAGCGGCCAGCAGGATGGCGACAAAATAGAAGGGGATCTGGTTATGCTCAAGGGCATCGCGGGTCATGAAGACGCTCTGGCAGATGACAAAGGCGTAGCCTATTGATCTATGGCCTGGCGGTCGAGCGCGATAAGCGACCAAACCCCGCCCGGATTTCCTTGGGATTTGCCCCAACCTGCGCTTCAATACTCCACCCCGATCCAGAACCCAAGGATGTTGAGCCCATGGCTTCGCCGAACAAGCAGCAAAAACGCGCCCAGCGGGCAAAGACCAAGGCCAAGCAAAACCGCACCCAGCGCGCCGTCGCGGCCAAGCCGGATGCGTTCGCCGGCGACGACAGCCGCATCGATCTTGAATCGGTGGACTTGACCGAACTGTTCGTCGAGATGCGCACCGCAGGCGAGATCAGCCAGCAGGCACTGTGCGCGGTATTCCTCGCACACCCGCTGTTGGCGCTGGTGCTGGAGCAGGAAGGCGAAGAGGAAGCGACCGACTTCATCCTGGCGGCGCTGATTGAATATCGGCAGTGGGCCACTAACAGCGATGACGAGGCCGCTGCGTTGGCGTGGATCGAATCGCCGCAGTTCCAGGCGGACTATATAGCAGCATCCCAGGCGCTGACAGCCTCAACAGACTGACACATACAAAATGTGGGAGGGGGCTTGCTCCCTCCCACATTTGCACCACATTCCGTCAGTTGAGCACTGCTGCACCTGATTTCTGGGCCTTGCCGCAGCTTGCCACTACCAATACCACCTGCAAGCTCAGCATCTCAGTCGCTGACAACCTCAGCAGACTGACGCGCATCAAAATGTGGGAGGGGGCTTGCTCCCGATGGCAGAGTCTCAGTCGACATCTCAGTGACTGACACACTGCATCGGGAGCAAGCCCCCTCCCACACTTGCATCACATTCCGTCAGTTGAGCACTGCTGCGCCTAGCTTCTGGGCCTTGCGGCGGCTCGCCACGAACAACCCCGCCAGCACTACCAGCAAGCTCAGGATCCCGGTGGCGATGATCTCGACCCGGTGCGCTTCTTGGAACAGCATGATGGTCAAGGTGCCGACGATAAACACCATCACCGCGTAGGTCAGTCCAGGAAACAGCCACATCTTGAACACGATCTGCTCGCCCGCCGCCGCACGCTTTTGACGCATGCGCAGTTGCGACACGGCAATCACCAGGTACACCAGCAACGCAATGGCGCCGGAGCTGGCCAGCAGGAATTCGAACACGGCCGCCGGGGCCACGTAGTTGGCAAATACCGCGAGGAACGCCGCGCCGGTGGACAGCAACACCGCCCAATAAGGTGTACCACTTTTGTTGGTGCGCTTGGCCACCGCTGGTGCATCACCGCGACGCCCGAGGGAGAACAACATACGCGAGGCGGTGTAGAGCGCCGAGTTGAGGCAACTGGTAACAGCCACCAGCACCACCAGGTCGACGATCAGCTTGGCATTCGGGATGCCCATGCGCTCAAGTACCGTCTGGTAGGAACCTACGGCCGCCAGGGTCGGATCGTTCCAAGGCACCAGCGACACGACAATGAAGATCGACAGCAGGTAGAACAAACCAATCCGCCAGATGACCGAGTTGGTGGCCTTGGTGATTTGCTGGCCGGGGTTCTTGGATTCCGCTGCAGCGATGGTCACGATCTCAGTGCCCATGAACGAGAACATGGTGGTCAGGATCGCTGCCAGAACCGCGCCCATCCCATTAGGCATAAAGCCCTGGGTATCGAACAGGTGCGAAACACCGCTGACCTGGCTGGTGGGCAAAAAGCCGAAAATCGCGGCCAGGCCGAGGATTACAAAGCCGACGATGGCCACGACTTTAATCAACGCAAACCAGAACTCGAACTCACCGTAGTTCTTCACGCTGAACAGGTTGGTTGCCGTCAGCAACAACGTAATGACCAGGGTAAACACCCAAATCGCCACGTCGGGGAACCAGGCGTGCAGGATAGTCGCCGCCGCGTTGGCTTCCAACGGAATCACCAGCACCCAGAACCACCAGTACAACCAACCAATGGTAAACCCAGCCCAGTGACCGATTGCGCGGTCGGCATAGGTAGAGAACGAACCGGTATCGGGTGACGCAACAGCCATCTCGGCCAGCATCCGCATCACCAGCACCACCAACGTACCGGCGGCCGCGTAGGCCAGCAGCACGGCGGGGCCGGCGGCAGCAATCGCATGGCCAGAGCCGACAAACAAACCTGCGCCGATTACGCCGGCAATCGACAGCATGGTGACATGCCGCGGCTTGAGCCCCTGTTCGAGGTCATTGGAGCTTTGAGTACTACTCATTGACACACCTTTGCGAGGAATTGCGAAAACGGGTTCGCCCGGCCTGCAGCCTTTCTCGTGAAAAGAATCCAACAGGGCGTTCTTTATTTTTTACGCAAGATTTGCGCCAAAATGTAACAGAGCCGCCATTGACGCGGGCTGTAGGACAATTCATCAGCGCTCGCAAGTCTTTGAGAATCATGGCATTCCGCTATAGCGTTACCGTGCGACTCACCTTCAAGCCAATCAGGCGCACCAAAAACACACATAAAAAGTACGTGACGCCCCATAAACGGGCTGATATGGACCGTTTGCCCGGTTAACCCTTCCAACACCCGGCCAAAGCTGGCACCATCGCGCCCTTTTTTACGCGAAGCCTGTGGATCTTTCCGGTTCAAACGTCTGTAGGTTGTTGATGGCGCGACACGCTACTGCGCCGATGCGACACACTGCCGCAGACCACCAGTTAACCGTCCGCAGCGCTGTTGGCTGTCATCCAAACGCTATGCTAGCTTGGCGCCTCGCCAGGAAGGCGGCCCAACAGCGAAGATCGCAACGAACACAATGAGGACCGCACATGGCCCAGGCCACGCCCGCGCTTGAAATCCGCAACTTGCACAAACGCTATGGTGAGCTTGAGGTACTCAAGGGTATCTCGCTGACCGCTCGCGACGGCGATGTGATCTCGATCCTGGGTTCCTCCGGCTCCGGCAAGTCCACCTTCCTGCGTTGCATCAACCTGCTGGAAAACCCGCATCAGGGCCAGATCCTGGTAGCCGGCGAAGAGCTCAAGCTCAAAGCCGCAAAAAACGGCGAGCTGATGGCCGCCGACGGAAAGCAGATCAACCGCCTGCGCAGCGAAATTGGTTTTGTGTTTCAAAACTTTAACCTGTGGCCGCACATGAGCATCCTCGACAACATCATCGAGGCCCCTCGTCGCGTGCTCGGCCAAAGCAAGGCTGAAGCAATAGAAGTGGCCGAGGCCTTGCTGGCCAAGGTCGGTATTGCCGACAAGCGTCACGCCTACCCTGCACAACTCTCCGGCGGCCAGCAACAACGGGCGGCGATCGCGCGCACCCTGGCGATGCAACCTAAAGTCATCCTGTTCGATGAACCCACGTCGGCGCTTGACCCGGAAATGGTTCAGGAAGTACTTAATGTGATCCGCGCACTGGCCGAAGAAGGCCGCACCATGCTGCTGGTCACCCACGAAATGGGCTTCGCCCGCCAGGTATCCAGCGAAGTGGTGTTTTTGCACCAGGGCCTGGTCGAAGAGCAAGGATCGCCACAGCAGGTGTTTGAAAACCCGCTTTCGGCGCGCTGCAAACAATTCATGTCCAGCAACCGCTAACGGAGCAACATGCATGCAGACCTATAAGAAATTCCTTCTGGCCGCGGCCGTCTCGATGGCGTTCAGCGCCACGGCCATGGCAGAAACCTTGAAAATGGGGATCGAAGCGGCTTACCCGCCCTTCAACAATAAAGACGCCAGCGGCAACGTAGTGGGCTTCGACAAGGACATCGGCGACGCCCTGTGCGCCAAGATGAAAGTCGAGAAGTGCGAAGTGTATGTGTCCGACTGGGACGGCATCATCCCTGCCTTGAACGCCAAGAAGTTCGACTTCCTGGTGTCTTCGCTGTCGATCACCGATGAGCGCAAGCAAGCGGTTGACTTCACCGACCCGTACTACTCGAACAAGCTGCAGTTCATTGCGCCAAAAGCCACGGCAGACTTCAAGACTGACGCCGCTTACCTGAAGGGCAAGGTGATCGGTGCACAGCGTGCGACGCTGGCCGGTACCTACCTGGAAGACAAGCTGCCGGACACCGAAGCCAAGCTCTACGACACTCAGGAAAACGCCTACCTCGACCTGACCTCCGGTCGCCTTGACGGCATCCTCGCCGACAAGTACGTGCAGTACGAGTGGCTCAAGAGCAAAGACGGTTCGGCCTATGAGTTCAAAGGCGACCCGGTGGTAGAAAGCGACAAGATCGGTATCGCCGTGCGCAAGGGCGACCCATTGCGCGAGCGCCTGAACAAAGCCCTGGCAGAGATCAAGGCAGACGGCACCTACAAGAAGATCAACGACAAGTACTTCCCGTTCAGCATCGAATGATCTGAACGGCCTGCCCGGCGCGCTCCTGTGGGCGCGTCGGCTTTTAGCAATGCCTGCCGCGATATGAAAACACCATGAATTTCGATCTCTACGGATTCGGCCCGGCCCTCGCCGCCGGCGCGCTGATGACCGTCAAACTGGCGCTCACGGCCCTGTGCCTGGGGCTGGTGCTCGGCCTTGCCGGC
Organism: Pseudomonas sp. W2Aug9; assembly: GCF_023127755.1. Classification (NCBI taxonomy): domain Bacteria; kingdom Pseudomonadati; phylum Pseudomonadota; class Gammaproteobacteria; order Pseudomonadales; family Pseudomonadaceae; genus Pseudomonas; species Pseudomonas sp. W2Aug9. The sequence goes on from NZ_SPKL01000020.1 coordinate 342,401, forward strand.
GCCTTGGCCAAGACTTCGCCGTACAAGCCGCTGCAATGGCTGGGCGGTGCGTATTCGACCATCGTTCGCGGTATTCCCGAATTACTGTGGGTGCTGCTGATTTACTTCGGCACCGTCAACCTGATGCGCGCCCTGGGTGAGTTTTTTGGCAACCCCGACCTGTCGCTGAGTGCCTTCGCCGCCGGCGTCATCGCCCTGGGCCTGTGCTTCGGCGCCTACGCCACCGAAGTGTTTCGCGGCGCGATCCTTGCCATTCCCAAGGGCCACCGCGAAGCCGGTGTGGCATTGGGGCTGTCGAAATTTCGGATTTTCACCCGGTTGATCATGCCGCAGATGTGGCGTATCGCCCTGCCGGGCCTGGGCAACCTGTTCATGATCCTGATGAAGGACACCGCCCTGGTGTCGGTGATCGGCCTTGAAGAGATCATGCGCCACGCGCAAATCGGCGTGACCGTGACCAAGCAGCCATTCACCTTCTTCATGGTCGCGGCGTTCATGTATCTGGGCCTGACCGTACTGGCGATGACCAGCATGCACTTCCTGGAAAAACGCGCCGCCCGCGGCTTTGCAAGGAGCACCCAATGAGCGGCGACTACAGCTGGCTATCGCACTTTGACCTGGGCCTGAACTGGGCCGTGATCATCAAGTGGCTGCCGAAGTTAGCCCAGGGCGCCACCCTGACCCTGGAGCTGGTGGCAATCGCCGTGATCGCCGGCCTGCTGCTGGCGATTCCACTGGGTATCGCGCGCTCTTCGCGCCGCTGGTACGTGAGCGCCCTGCCCTATGGCTACATCTTCTTCTTCCGTGGTACGCCGTTGCTGGTGCAGTTGTTCCTGGTCTATTACGGCCTGGCGCAGTTTGATGCGGTGCGCAACAGTTTCATGTGGCCGTACCTGCGCGATCCGTTCTGGTGCGCCACCGCGACCATGACCCTGCACACCGCCGCTTATATCGCCGAGATCCTGCGCGGTGCAATCCAGGCCATTCCGCCGGGCGAGATCGAAGCAGCGCGGGCATTGGGCATGTCCAAACCGAAAACGCTGTTCTACATCATCCTGCCCCGCGCCTCACGCATCGGCCTGCCGGCCTACAGCAACGAAGTGATCCTGATGCTCAAGGCCAGCGCCCTGGCGAGTACCGTGACCCTGCTGGAACTGACCGGCATGGCGCGCACCATCATTGCCCGCACTTACCTGCCGGTAGAGATTTTCTTCGCCGCGGGCTTGTTCTACCTGTTGATGGCCTACGTGCTGGTGCGCGGTTTCAAACTGCTGGAAAAGTGGCTGCGCGTCGATGCGTGCCAAGGACGTTGAGGCACGCTTCCAGGCACTGGATGCATTCCTGATCGAGTACCAAGGGCTGTGGCGACCACGGCCCTTTACTCAGTTGCAGTTGCCCTGGGAAACCGAGCATCTCGAGTTATCCCAGTGGCTGCGTCGGCGTTCGTTGGCCGAAGCTGAAGCTAGTCACAACCACCCCCACGACCTGCCTGCGCCTGCACCGTTTCCACAGCTGGCCGCTCAAGCACTGCGCCTGAGTGCTGTGGATAAGTTACCCGCCCACTCACTGGACCCCGCTCGCCACCGTTTGAATGTGGACGTGCCCGGGCGCAAGTGGCAACAGATCGAAGCCTTCGGCGCCGCACTGACTTTTGCCCAGACGCCTGCCCACTGGCTGGACTGGTGCGCCGGCAAAGGCCATCTTGGCCGCCGCCTGCTGCAACCCGGCCAACGGTTGACCTGCCTGGAATATGACCCGGCCCTGATTGCGTCCGGCCAAGCCCTGAGCGATCACCACGGCTTGCCCGCTGCCCATTGCCTGCAAGACGTGATGGCCGATGTAGCGATCGACCCCGAACACACACCTGTGGCCCTGCACGCCTGCGGCGACCTGCACGTGCGCCTGCTGCAACTGGCCAGCGCCGCTGGCTGCAAACAATTGGCGCTGGCGCCCTGCTGCTACAACCGCATCAATGCCGAGCGCTACCAGGCACTGTCCGCCGCCGGGCGCGCATCCCTGCTAACCCTGTCGATCGACGATCTGGGATTACCCCTGAGCGAAACCGTCACCGCCGGCAACCGCGTGCGCCAGCAACGGGACACCTCCATGGCGCGGCGCCTGGGCTTTGATCGACTACAGCGGCAACTGCGCGGCTGCGACGACTACCTGCCGACGCCCTCCCTGCCCACCAGTTGGCTGGATAAATCCTTCGCCGACTACTGCCGCGAGCTGGCAAACCTCAAGAATTTATCCACAGGTGAACAAGACTGGCCGGCGCTCGAAGCCCACGGCTGGCAGCGCCTGGCCGAAGTGCGAAACCTGGAGTTGGTAAGGGGTTTGTTTCGACGCCCACTGGAAATGTGGCTGGTGCTGGACCGCGCACTTTTTTTGAGCGAAAAGGGCTACAACGTCGAGGTCGGCACCTTCTGCGAACCAACGCTCACCCCGCGCAACCTGATGGTGCTGGCCCAGCGCGAATAAGGTGCAAAATTCGCTGCACGCGCCCTGTGGATAACTCTGTTGATGGAATCTTTGCAGAAGCTGTAGCAATGGGCGCTGAACGCCAAAAGCGAGGCTGGTCATTTTTTGTTCACAAAATAAAACGCACACAAAACAGGCAGTTGCAGCGTGTTGAGAACGGCTGCACAAAATGGCTGTTTCGTGACAACTGTTACCAACCGATTGTGCATAAGCATCAAACGTTAAACGTATAAAGCGGACTTTGCAGGGTGGTTTTTGGCGGTTTCAGCGGGCGGAGAACCTCGTTGGGCGCCGGATCGCTCAGGTGCGCGGGGTAACTGGCATGACGCGGAAGTGACGGCTTTTTACGCTGCTACACCGTGTGGAAAACACGCTAATCGCAAGAAACCTTGGTTTTTGCAAAAATAGTCAGAATTCAGGGGTTTACAGAACCTTTCCAATCGCTATAATCGTCGCCCTAACACGCCGGTATAGCTCAGTTGGTAGAGCAACTGACTTGTAATCAGTAGGTCCCGGGTTCGACTCCTGGTGCCGGCACCATACAAAACGAAGCCTCCACAGAAATGTGGGGGCTTTGTTGTTTCTGGGGATCTATATTCCTCACCTCTGACGCCACCCTTTCAAAGCCTCTGAAATTGCGATGTGCTGTACCAGAAGTCCATTTTTTGAGCTTTATGCTAAATTATGAACTGGCAATAATTATGGCGTATCCATAAAAAGGGATAATTGCATGAGCAGCATATTTCAGCGCCCTGAATTGGCTGAATCGATGGCGAACCAGCTTCTGAACCCAGGCGTGCTTGATGAAGGCTTGCGCTCAGGCCTTTTTCTGTCTGGCCTGCGCCGCACGGGTAAAACGACTTTTCTGAGAAATGACCTGATCCCAGCCCTGGAAGCAGCAGGCGCCCTGGTGATCTACGTCGACCTCTGGAGTGACACGCTGGCCAACCCGGCAACGCTCGTACACAACGCGATCTACAAAACCTTGAAAGAACTACAAACCCCAGGCTCGTCGGCACTGGAGATGCTCAAGCGCGTCAGCAACGTCGACCTCGGCGCAGCAGGATTCAAGTTCGGTTTCAAGCTCGACAGCGTCGGTAACCCAGACGGCCCGACATTGGCTCAAGCCCTGACAGAGGTGGTCGACCAAGCGAAGACTGATCTGGTGCTGATCATCGACGAAGTGCAACACGCCATTTCCTCTGATGACGGGAATCAGCTGCTACTGGCACTCAAGGCTGCACGTGATGCGATCAATCCACGCCCTGATACGCCAGGATATTTCCTCTTTATTGGTACTGGCTCTCATAGGGCGCAAGTAAGTGAGCTAACCGCCAAACGCAATCAGGCATTTTCCGGCGCCACGTCAGCTGCGTATCCGCTGCTAAAAGGTGATTACGTCGAGTTTCTGCTCAATCGTCTTGCGATGACGGTAAAGAAAGAAAAGCTCCCCTCTCTCGAAGTTGCCATCGAGGCATTCAACACCTTGGGGAATAGACCTGAGGAAATGCTAAAGGCCCTGCGCCAACTCTTGCAGCAGGAGGGTGATCCCGACCTTTTCCTCCCCGTGATTGCAAGCACATTACGCTCGGCGGCAGCGAATATTGAGCTTGAAAAAGTCGAGCAACTGGGCAGCCTCGCTCAGGCGATTTTCAACAAAATCGCCGCAACCGAAGGGGATGCCCGCGGGATATTCTCTATTGATGCAGCCGCTGAGTATTCAAAAATGGTCGGCCGCGAGGTGCGGGTTGAAGAGATTCAACCGGTAGTAATTGCACTGGTGGCGGAGAACATCATCATGCGGCGCGGGCATGGAATTTACGCGATTACGGATCAGTTTGTTCAGGAGATTTGGTTGGAGGAGCGGGCGTTGATAGAGGGGAGTTAGGGAGCACTCAAAATAAATCTGTCACCTTTTTCGTCACCTTTTTCCTTCGGCATGGTCAATGCGCACAGTGATGGGTGGCAGGCGTTTGTCTGCGGGTGTCGATTGCCAAGCGGAAGCAAATAGAGTCTTGAAAATGGTCGTATTCGCCAGAGGCACAAGCACACCGTATTCACACGGAAAATGAACGGCAGTTCACCTTGAAATCATCCCGCTCATCGAGCCCCCCCCTAACCCACTACTTGATTTAGTGGATGAGCATCGGCATCTTTGCAAACATTAACGACTGGCCTTTTGCCAGGTCGACGAAAACCAGCTACTGAGGCTGGTAGGTGAGCTATGGAACGCTATTTAGACCCCGATAGGATTTTGTCAGGGGACAAAGACGAAAATTTCTATTTTTTTACAGAGTTCAGAGATCTGCTCGTTCTTCTGATCAACACGTCCTTCAGTAACTTACCAAGCCCTGTCAGGCTCGACAGGAACGGTCGTTTAAAATCGACAGCGGAGGTATTTGGTATTTTAAAAACCAAAGAACTTCACATCAATCACGTAGGTTTTCCCGGAGACTGGGAGGGTGAGGAAATAATAAAAATCCTAGAACACTTCGGTAGCATACGCTTCACCCAATGCCAATTTTACCTAAAAAAAATAGATTTACGGTCGCCCAGAATCTCATTTTTCGAATGTCGATTTAGTGCCACGCACGAGGTTCTCAATGTAAGACTACGCAAAGACCATAGCTATGATGACTGCATTTATCAAAACTGCATATTCGATGGAGATCTGCATTGCGGGATTGATGACGAGAAAGAAAGAACTATAATTCAACACCCTCTATTTTCAAAATGCACGTTCTCAAAAAATTTAAAATTAAGAAATGTAGAACTTGAGGGTTATTTATTTGACCCAGACCAACGGTACCCCACAACACTTCACAGCATTACTGCAACAAACTGCATTTTTCAATCCGGCACATATCTCAACATTAAAAATTTAATGGACGCAGCAGTTTTTCGCTCATGCATATTCAAAGGGAAATTTGAATTCAAACGGAACCGTATCGGAGCATTGATAATTAACAACTGCAACTTCGAAAAAGTTGCCGACTTCCATGGAAGTCTATTTCTACGTTTCAAAATAAACAAAAGTATCTTCAGCACATTTGCAGGATTTGAAAACTGTATCTTTGGTCAAACGCCGCTTGAAGAAAAAAAGGCAACAAAACTAGCGCGAGCCTCGCGAATAGTCGCAGACTTCAGCTATGTAACATTTCTTGAGCACTCAAGCTTTCGAAATGCTGTTTTTGTAACGGGATTAAATATAGAAAAAATAAATACAATTGAGCCGCCAAACTTTCACAACACCCAAGTCTCCTTCGAACACACAAACAGGGAGACATTCAGAATAATAAAGCATGCACTGGATGCTCATGGCTCTCATATAGAAGCAAACAAATACTTCGCTTTAGAAATGAAGAAATTTCAAAAAGAGTTAAGCACAAATTTTTGGGACAGCTTAATCTACAAAATAAACGGGCTCACGTCAGATTTTGGCCAAAGCTATCTACGTGCAACTTCGTGCATTATTATTCTTTCTATCACCTTCAGTTTATTGAGCCTAGGCCAAGAAAATAACATCCTGTACAAAATTTATCCTCCTGCGAATGACATTATCCGTTTCATCTCAAGCTTATTTAACGGCTTTGCATCTGGCTTTCTACCATTCAAACAATTCCTACGCACAGACATGGAATTTATTAGTCTAATATTTTACATAATGTTCGGTATTCTTATTTGGCAAACCATCATAGCAGTCAAGCGGCTTATCAAACGATAGTGCTTAATGAATAGCATATAAAATATATCTCCCGAGACCGTTGCCGAGCGCTTAACCATCAGTAAGCGCTTCATAAACCCGCACAAAAGCCACTACCTAATCTGCGATGCTATGCTCCCGATTCCGTTCCAGCGTTTGCTTTCGGCTCATCAGGAAAGGCAGCTAGTTGCTTGGGCCCCACTCGTTGACCGCTCGGACTTATCCCAAGAGATAGGCGCCGCTACTCTGCGACTCTTTAAGTATCAGCTTCTGGCCGAGGCTGTGTAGAAACGTTTTCTATCGGTGCGCCTAAGCGGAATGCCTAATCTATAAAATTCATAACCGGCCCTTCAATCTCATCTCTCAACACAGAGGGCACACAACCAATCCATTTTCCCGATTGCTCCCCAAGCCCCACCACGCTACCCTCCCTCCTGTCGCTGCCAATTCAGCGACCGGGCCTGAGAACCCGGCAAGATGCAGGCGCACCAAGCGCCCCCAAACCCGATTTGCAGGCGTTTTTTTCGTCCTACAATTCGTGCAATGGCGGCTGTGCGTGGGAGACCTTCGGGTCTGCCGGGTTCCTGTATCTCCGGTTTCTCAGCCTGCGCATAGCTGCCACCCATTCGCCTGAGAACGAACGTGGTAGCTCTCACTAGATACGGGAGTTCTACCAATGACCGCTCCAAATCCATCCGTGTTAACCACCCTCGGCGTCACCCCCTTTTCCTTTCACTCCGACCAACCTCTGTTCCGCGTCAACAGCGGTGTTTCCCTGCATGAAGCCTTGCATCACGTTTCTGACCTGCTCCACCTCGCCAAGCTGCTCGCAGAAGATGCGGCGATGACGAAGGACACGGACCGTTACGCCTGGGCGTCGCATTATTTGCAGGAGATGAGCAAGGCGGTGATTGATGATGTGGTGAAGGTGTTGGAGTCGCCTGGGAATGTTGAGCAATAAAGAAGTCGTGTGGTTCGCGGGCTGACGTCATCGCGGGCAAGCCCGGCTCCCACAGAGGAAAGCCCTGGCCTGAATAGGTCGGGGCTTTTTGCGAAAGGCGAGCCAAAGGCAATATGGCACTTAGCCACTTATTCGATTGACACCCCCTCCCCACTCCTTTAAAAACCCCGCCTTGCTTGCGCTTTTAATCGAGACATGGATGTTGTCCAACCCCCCGCTGTTCAAATACCGCCGCTATTGGCTGGCGGCTCTCATCGTGTTGCTGGCGATTCTTGATCCTTTCGGCCTGGCGAGTTCCAGCGACAAGGCGTCGGCGCAGTGGCTCAATCGGATGTTCGCCAGCCACTACCCGAGCCTTGGGCAGCAGCGGGTGGCGGTGGTGTTGATCGATGATGCCTACCTGATGCGTAACGACACCTCTTGGCCAATGCCCTACGGCGAGCAGAGCAAGTTGTTCAAGCGTTTGCTGGCGTACAAGCCGCGGGCGGTGTTTGTGGATTTGCTGTACAGCCATGACCACTCGTTGGGCGACCCGACGCGGGGCAGTCAGTTGCTGGCGAATGTGTTTGAGCGTTATCAACGCCAGGGCATCCCACTGTGGTTGGCCAATACCGGGTTGACGCGTGCGGAGGCGGGCCAGGCCAATACGCTGGCGCCTTTTATGCAGGTCAGCCGCCCAGCGCTGGTGGTATGGGAAGGGGTGGACGACAAGTACCCGCTGGCCATGCACACACAGGCGGGGCTTTTGGAAACCCCAGCGATGGCGCTGTACCGCGAGTTTTGTGCCACGCAACATTGCAAACTGCCACCGGTGGATGCGCAGACCGCTGCGCAGCGCCAGCCCATTGCGGTGCAGTGGGGGCTGAAGTTGGCGGCGGAACAGGCGCGGATTGCCGATATCAGCCACTGCGCGCCCGCGCGACATTTTTTGCTGGATGGGGTGGCGCAGTTCTTTCAGGCCGTGTTCTGGAAGCTTGATGACTCGGCCCAGGCACGGTGCCCTTATACGCTGACATTGTCGGCCAGTGACCTGGAGGTCAGCGACCCCGACGACCAGGCATTGATTGCAGAGTTGCTGCGCGACCGCCTGGTGCTGGTGGGCGCCAATATCGCGTCCACGGGGGATCTGGTTGAGTCGCCGGTACATGGCCAACTCCCCGGCGTGTACTTGCACGCCATGGCCCTGGATAACCTGATCAATTCAGGCATGGACTACGACCATGAACCGGCCGACTTCCCCCGCTTGCCCTTCAATTGGCTGGACCTGCTCGAGCTCGGGCTGCTGGCGTTGATTGCCGTGCTCAAGGCGCTGCACGCACGGCGCCTGGCGGGCCATCGCACCTGGAGCCGCTGGCGGCGCCAGGAAATCTGGTTTTTTACCTCGCCGTGCCCATCGTGGCTGTTGGTGATGTCGATGTTGGCGGCGGTCAGTGTGTTGCTGAGCCTCAATGACATCACTCCGGTCAACGTGCTGGGCATTGTATTGCTGTCGTTGGTGTTGTTCAGCGAGCGGATCGAAGCCTTCTTCGACCGCGACCGCTGAGTGTGCCGTTTTGTCATTTGACTCAAGGAATTCAAGGATGAACAGAAGTCTCATCGTTTTGCTCACCGCCCTCTTCACCCAGGGTGCCTGGGCGGAAACTCACAGTATCAAAGCGTTCCTGGCCGACCCGGTGACCGTACTGGACGAGCAAGGCAAGCAACAACGTGAGTTGGCGAAAAAGGATGCGCCCACCCAGCCCGTACCGGTGTTGCAGTACAACCAGGCGCTGGACCTGGTGCAGGTCGAGCTGGCGGGCCAGAAGGTCTGGCTGGACACCATGGACCTGCGCATCGAACCACCGCTGAACGTCGTCGACCTGCCCTGCCAGGGCCTGACCAAAAGCCAGGCCAAAGACAGCCGCAATAACTCCACCATTGGTTTTGGTGCCGGTTGCAATCAATAAAAGGAGCGGTGCGGTGAAGGGATATCTAGTCGCGGCCAGCCTATTGGCCAGTTCGGTGCTCAGCGGTTGCGCCACCTTGAAGGGCGCGGACCAGGCGTTCCTGAACCTGGTGGGGCCTTCGACCCAATCCCGGGTCCAGGGCCACTACGTGGACAACACTGACGTACGCCAGTACTACAAGCTCGACCCACAGCGCCAGAGCCAACAGCGCCTGAGCTACGATGGGCGGGCGGTGCCGGCTGCCGAAGCGCGTCAGCAGAACCTGGTGGATATCCCGATGCTGCAAGCCTACTTGCAGGGCATTGTCACGCGCTTGTCCAAGGGCTGGCCGGGGGAGTTGCCGCCGCTGCAGGTGAAGATCACCGACAGTTATGGTTTCGGGCCATCGGCAGACCCTTACGGCAACCTGTTCGTGCCGCTGGGTATGCTGGACAACGTCGCCAGCGAAGACGAAATCGCGGCGATGCTTGGCCATGAAATGAGCCACGTGTTGCTGCATCACCATGACCGCATGGCTGCCTTCCAGCAGCAGAAAGACATGTTCACCACCGTCGCCTCCACGGTCGCCTTGGCCACCATGGCTGCCGATACGGGCGTCGACCGCAGCTCCGGGACGATGAAACTGTTCAGTAAAGACCCGGCCGGCACGCAAAAGACCATCGGTAACACCGTGCTGTACACCGCACTGGCCAATACCTTTTCCGATCAGGTATGGAGCACCGCCTGGGGCCGCAGCCAGGAAGACCAGGCCGACCTGCTCGGCACCGACTTGATGATCCGCGCCGGTTACGCCCCGCGTGCCGCCACCCATAGTCTGGAGCGCCTCAACGACTTCCAGGGCAAGCAGAAACCCTTGCTCACGGGCTTCCTCACGGCGCGCAAGAATGCCATGCAGGATTCGCTGCAGCAGTTCAATCTCAACCAGTTCACCAAAGAGCTGGACGTGCTGGTCAAGGACGGCTTGACCACCGGCATCAACGCAACCACGCAATACTTCAACCGCTCGCACATGTCGGCGATGGACCGTGACACCGAGCTGCGCCAGTACTTGCAACGCGAATATCGCCAGGAACGCCGCGCTCGGGTCAACCCACAAAGCTGGTCGAAGATGAAGACTACACCGCAAGTGGCGAAGGCCTTACAGGGTTATAAAGACGCGTACTTCGCCATCGATGCCCTGGAGAAAAACAAAGTGCCGGATGCTGAAGGGTTTATCCGCAAGGCCCTGGCATCACCGGTCAAGGACCAGCCGAGCATTCGGCGCACGGCCTATACCGTGCGCCTGGCCCAGGGCAAAAACAGCGAAGCGGTGAAAGAGTTGCAGGCGATCAAGGACTGGTCCCTGGCCGGCCCCTCCACCTATGACTTGATGATCAGCTACCACCTCAAGCGGGGTGATGGGCAATCGGCCCTGGCGATGATCGACAAAGCTGAACGCAATCTGGGCTCGGAGGAGCTGTTCATCACCGAAAAGCTGTTGGCCAACCAGCAACTGCAGAATGCGCAGCAGGTGCAAACGGTGTTGCGCAAATGCGAGCAGTACCCGACACGCAAGGAAAACTGCAAGAAGCTCGCACCGGCCAAGGCCTAGGCGGCAACATTTGCTCCTGGCATAAAAAAACCCCGAACCAGTCGGGGTTTTTTATTGCCTGGCATCAGGCACGACGCTCGATCAATTAGAAAACGTTGATCGGGTAGTCGGCGAACAGACGGATTTCGTTACCGCCTACGTTGTAGTTGCTGGCGTTGTTGGAAACGCGCAGCCACGAGGCGCGAGCACGCAGGCTCAGGTCTTTGGCTGGGCCGCTCTGTACGACGTACTTGAACTGGTTCCAGATTTCACGCTCGGTGCCATCGCCACGGCCGGTGCCGTCGTCGATGTTGGTGCCACGCACGTAGGCAATGTTGTAGGTCAGGCCCGGTACGCCGAAGGTGGCGAAATCGATGCCGTAACCTGCTTGCCAGGAACGCTCGTCCTTGCCGTTGAAGTCAGACCAGTAGGAGTTGGCCAGCAAGATGGTATTGCCGCCGTCGCCGATGCCGCCAGCGTTGCGGTAGCCGCCGTACAGGTAGCCAGTGTCGCCGGTGCTGCGCTGGTGAGCGATGGTGAAGCTGTGCGCACCAACGGCCCAGGTCGCGCCCAGGCTCCAGATCTTGTTGTCACGCGCGTCCGCATCACCTTGGTTTTCCAGGGCGAAACTGCGATCAAGCTTGGTTTTGTAGCCGTTGAAGTCAAACGTCAGCGATTGCTTCTCTGGCAGGGCCAGCACGTAGTTGACGTTGACGTATTGCTTTTTCAGCACGTCCTGCATGTCGGAGGCATACAGGGCAGCCGACAGGCTTTCGGTGAATTTGTAGCTACCGCCGATGTAGTTGATGCTCTTCAAGCGGCCGCTGTCGCTGCCCTCGGCGCTCTTGCGAGCTTCCTTGGTGAAGTGACCGGCGTCCAGTTGCAGGCCGGCGATCTCTTTGGAAACAATCGAGGTGCCCTCATAGGTCTCCGAGAGCAAGCGCGAGTTATCGTATTGCAGGACCGGTACGGCCGGCATTTGCTGGCCGTATTTGATCACGGTGTTGGAGATACGCGCCTTGACGGCCGCGCCGCCTTTGGCCAGGTCGTTGGCGGCTTCACCGCTGTCACCTTGCTTGAAGAAGTCGATACCGCCAGCGCCGCTGCGGCCTTTACCACCGTCCAGGCGGATAGCGTATTGGCCAATCACGTCCACACCCACACCGACGGTGCCTTGGGTGAAGCCCGATTCGAACTTGCCGATGAAGCCTTGGCCCCATTCAGCTTTGTCCTGCTTGCCGTTTTTGTAGTCACGGCTGATGTAGGCGTTACGTGCGGCGATGTTCAGGTGGCTATCTTCAACAAACCCCTTGGATTGCTCCTGGTCGTTTGCCATTGCTGTCGATGCGCTCAAAATCCCCAGAGCGATCAGACTCATCCGTTGCTTCAACATATTCTTATATTCCTTATTACGGGTTGAGTACGCGCTGTGACACCAGGCTCCATGTTGCTATTTCTGGTGTCGACCTTTGCCGCAAAAAGAAAGCCCGCGGACGACTGAACTGCCGCGGGCCTTTTTTTATTGGAGTAAGTCATGGCGGTGAGCCACAGGCGTTGGGCGCAATCCTATGCGGGCGTTGAACTATGTGTCAATTTCGTGAATCGTCTGTATTTAGGCGATATTCGTCTAAGGGGCGAGCTAAAGCACTACGCTGAAAACGATTGAATGACCTACGGCACCGATAAAAAACACATCAAGTAACAAATCTGCCAGCGACACGACAGGGAATAGATAACACGCGCAAATGCAAAGCATTACCATTCGCGCAAATTTCCTGCCCAACTTGTTGGATACACCCCCATGCCCACCCCTTGCCTGACGCCCATCGCCCTTGGGCTCTCCATGCTGCTGTCTGCCGGTTTTGCCTGCGCGACTACGGTATTGCCCGAGACCTCGATCAATGCCGAAGCGGATGAAGACGACCCACGAGTCAAAGAGACCAACACCGCCACGCGCACCGCGACCTCCGTACGCTATGTGCCCCAGGCGATCGACTCGGTGAAAACCGACAACTTGCGGTCCTACGGCACCAACGACCTGGGCCAGGCGTTAAGCGGTATTCCCAACGTCAGCAGCGGCGCCGACACACGCTTCGACAGCCTGCGCATACGCGGTTTCGACGCCAGCAATGACTTCTATCTGGACGGCATTCGCGACGACAGCCAGTACGTGCGCGACCTGCACAACATCGAGCGTATCGAAGTGCTCAAGGGCCCGGCCGCCGTGCTGTACGGGCGAGGTGGCCAGGGCGGTATCGTCAACCGCGTAAGCAAATTGCCCACGCCGGGCCATAAGTCGAGCATCGAAGCCCAAGGCGGCAGCAATGATTTGCGCAGCCTGTATGCCGACCTGAGCACCGATCCGACTGACACCATCAGTCTGCGCCTGAACATGGGCAACCAGGACAACAACAGCTTTCGCGATGGCGTCAGCGGCAACCGCCAGTTGTTTGCGCCGTCGATGAGCTGGCAGCTCACGCCCGACCTGAACTGGCTGGTGCAATACGAATACAGCCGCTACAACCGCACGCCGGACCGCGGCATTCCCGGGGTCAACGGGCGCCCGGCGGATGTGAGCCGCAGCACCACTTATTTCGATCAAGGCGACTACATCGACGATAAATCCCAGTCACTGCGCTCCAAGCTCGCCTACGAGCTCAACGCCAACTGGCAACTGCGCCACACCCTCGGTGTGTTCAAGCTCGACAGCGATTTCGACAACACCTACCAGACCGGCTACGACGCGAAAACCAACAGCGTCAGCCGCCAACACTGGCAGCAAGACCTGACCACCCGCAATGTTTTCAACAACCTTGAGCTGGAGGGTGGTTTCGACACATTTGGCCTGGAGCATCGCCTGCTCACCGGTATCGAGCTGGGCAGCCAGCGCCGCGATCCGAAGCTGTACTCGGCTCGGGATGCCAGGACGGTCCCCAGCCTGGGCCTCAACCAACCCAATCGCCGCCTGAGCCACACAGGGAGCATGCGACTGTCGAGTTACAACCACACTGAAGTCGAAAGCAGCGCGCTGTACGTGCAGGATCAACTGCGCCTGAACGACCAGTGGCAACTTTTGGGCGGGCTGCGTTACGACCGCTTTGAAGTGGACACCACCAGCAAGGTGCTCAACACCCAGGAGAACGTGAAGAGCCACAGCACCAGCCCGCGCGTCGGCCTGGTGTGGACGCCGCTGGAGCATCATTCGTTCTATGCCTCGTGGAGCAAGACCTTCTCGCCAGCGGGCGGCGGCCTGATCGGTATCACGCCGAACGCCGCCGGGAACGTCAACGACCTTAGCCCGGAGCTGACCAAGCAGAAGGAAATCGGCGTGAAGAGCGACTGGTTCGACGACCGCCTGAGCACCACGCTCGCCGTGTACGAGCTGGAACTCTACAACCGCCGCACCAGCGACCCGCTGGACCGCACCATCACCCTGCTCACCGGCGAGCAACGCTCACGCGGCGTGGAGCTGACGGCTACCGGCAAGATCATCGACAACTGGTACGTACGCGGCGGTGTAGGCCTGCAGGACGCCAAGGTGGAGAAGGACAACAACGGCTTTGAAGGCAAACGTATCAGCGACGTGGCCAAGCGCAATGCCAGCGTGTTCATCACCTGGAAACCGGAAATGGGCTGGTACGCCGAAACCGGTTTGACCCTGGTGGGTGATCGCTACGCCGACAGCCTCAACACCGTGGTACTGCCGGGATACGGGCGCTGGGACGCGCTGGCCGGGTTCCGTCAGAAAGAGTGGGACGTGAGGGCGGCGCTGAACAATATTGCCGACAAAAATTACTACGCCTCGGCGACCAGTGCGGCGCAGATTCAACCAGGGGAGCCGCGTAGCCTGGTGGTCACCGGTACCTACAGTTTCTAATATTTCATCTGGCACACTGACTGCAGTGTGCCTTCACTTACTCATCAACTCGCATAACGCCTGCACTTCATCCTCCGTGAACAACCCCACCGGGTAGCGTTCTCTCATCACCCTGCGCAAGTCAGGCACCTGCCTGACCTGGCGCGAGCGGTTTGCCTTCAACCACAGCGCCAACGCATGGATCGCATCGCCGTTGACTCGCAAGGGGTGAAACGTGCGCATGTTCATCAGGTGGATATCGGCATTCATTTCAGCGCTCTCTCCTGCTGCGTGAGCGGCTAACTTACTCAAGGTTTGTGACAGAACTGCGCAGTCATCGCACAGATTCACTGTGCCGACAGCGATACAAGAGCTATGCCAATGTGCCGTTCGCCTTGGCATTCAGATACAAAAAAGCCCGCGACCTGGCTGGGTCGCGGGCTTGGCTGGAGCACTGCGGTTACGCAGCGCACACGCGCCCTCAAAGCACCGTTACAACTGCACTCAATTTCTGTGCGGTGCGGGCTGCTGTTGGGTCAGGCAATGAATATTGCCTCCCCCCAGTAACAGTTCGCGACCCGGCACCATCACCACTTCATGCTGCGGGAATAGGCTCTGCAGGATTTGTTTGGCCTGGTGGTCCAGCGGGTCATCGAAACTCGGCGCGATGATGCCGCCGTTGACGATCAGGAAGTTGACGTAGGACCCGGCCAACCGCACGCTCGGGTTACGTTCCTGGCTGCCGTCCACCGGGTCGACACCGGCGCATTCTTCCTCGGTGGCATACAGCGGTCCCGGGATCGGCATTTTATGCACGATGAACGCGCGCCCCTTGGCGTCGGTGCTGTTTTGCAGCACATCCATGGCTGCGTGGCAGCGCGAGTAGTTCGGATCTTGCGGGTCATCGGTCCAGGCCAGCAACACTTCGCCCGGGCGCACATAGCAGCAGAAGTTATCCACATGGCCATCGGTTTCGTCGTTGAACAGGCCATCCGGCAACCAGATGATCTTATCCACCGCGAGGTGATCAGCCAGTACAGCTTCAATGGCGGCACGATCCAGGTGCGGGTTGCGATTGCGGTTCAACAGGCACTCTTCGGTGGTGATCAGGGTGCCTTCGCCATCCACATGGATCGAACCCCCTTCAAGCACGAAGCCTTGGGTGCGATAGCGCGGCGCGCGCTCGATCTCGAGGATCTTGCCGCCTACCTGGGAGTCACGGTTCCACGGTGCATACAGGCCACCGTCAAAACCACCCCAGGCATTGAAATCCCAATTCACGCCCCGCACCTCGCCGCTGTCGTTGATCACGAACGTGGGGCCCGTATCGCGGACCCAGGCATCGTCGGAAGACATTTCCACCAAGCGAATATTGGGTACATCCAGGCGTGCACGGGCGTTCTCGTACTGGCCGGCGGAAACCGCAACGGTCACGGGCTCAAAGCGGGCGATGGCCTTGGCCACAGCCACGTGGGCGGCCTGCGCAGGCTTGCCGCCCAGACGCCAGTTGTCGGGGCGCTCGGGCCAGATCATCCAGGTTTGGGTCTGTGGCGCCCATTCGGCAGGCATATGGAAGCCATCGGCGCGAGGTGTGCTGTGCAGGGTGGTCATGGCGTTCAAAACTCCGAATGGGGTGAAGACCGACTTGATATGGATAAAAATCGGCTTTGGAAGCACTTAACGATTATAGATCCCGAATATTACACAAAATAGCCGATAACAATCGATCTATCACAGCTGCTCATCCAGTACTTTCGACAACATGTCGACAAAGAAGTCCACGCTTTGCCGGGTGGTCACCATCGGCGGTTTGATCTTGAGAATATTCAGGTAGTCACCCGTAGGCTGCATGAAAATCCCCAATTCCCGAAGACGATCACATAACAGCGCCGTCTCTTGCGTCGCTGGTTCCAGGGTGTGTCGGTCACGCACCAGTTCCAGGCCCAGATAGAAGCCCGAACCGTGTACCGCTCCGACCAGCGGATGGCGGTCGATCAGCGCTTGCAGCCGAGCCTTGAAATGCCCGCCAACCACCTGGGCGTTTTCCCAGAGTTTCTCTTCTTCCATCACGTCCAGCACCGCCATGCCGATTTGACAACTGACCGGGCTGCCCCCCGATGACGAGAAGAAATACCCTTCGGCCTCCAGCGCCTCGGCAATTTCTCGACGGGTGATCACCGCCCCCAAAGGCTGGCCGTTGCCCATGCCTTTGGCCATGGTGATGATGTCGGGCACCACGCCCTGCTCTTCAAAGCCCCAGAAGAAGTGGCCCATGCGGCCGTAACCTACCTGCACCTCATCGGCGATGCACACGCCCCCCTGGGCACGGACCAAGCCATACACCTGCTGTAAATAACCCGGCGGCAGAGAGATGCCCCCGGCATTGCCGTATACCGGCTCACAGATAAATCCGGCCAATTGGCGCTGGCTTGCGGCAATTTTCGCCAGGTTGTGTTCCACGCTTCGCACGTAGTCCGGTGCGCTGTCCGGCCCGCGGAATTCGCCGCGGTAGGTATTGGGTGCTGTCACCGGGTGCACCCAGTCCGGGCGGCTGCTCAATGCCTGGGGGTTATCGGCAATTGATGTGGACACGGCGTCTGCCGCCACTGACCAACCGTGGTACGCCTCCAGCACGCTGAGCATGTCGCGCCCACCGCTGTAGGCCCAGGCCAGGCGAATCGCCAGGTCATTGGCTTCGGTGCCGCTGTTGACCAGGAACACGCGGTCCATGCCCTTGGGCGCCAGCGCCAGCAACCGTTCGGAAAACTCGGCAATCGCAGCATAGTGAAACCGCGAGTTGGTGTTGAGCAGTGACCACTGCCGCGCTGCCACCGCGGCCATGCGCGGGTGACCATGGCCCAGCACGGCTACGTTGTTGAGCATGTCCAGGTAGGATCGGCCCTGCATGTCGATCAGGTGGTTGCGCCAGCCCCGCTCGATACGTGGCGGGTCCACGTAGTAATGCTTCTGGGAGCGGGCGAAGCTGGCATCACGCCGGGCCAGCAGAGCCTGCGGGTCCAGTTCCGGCTCGGCATCGCAGGCCAGCCCCAACAGCGCCGCCGGTGACGGGCACAACGCCTGCCAGGCCGAGGCTCGGGAGGGCGTACAGAACAGTGGCGGTTCAAGGTCGGCGCTGCATAACTGCACAGTCAACGGCGCGTGAACCTCCCCCATTACTTGCCCTTTCACCACCAACGCTCCAGGCGTGAGTGACGTTTTTAAGCCCCACACACGCAGGCTCAGCCTAGGGTCGTGCAAGCACAGCAAGCCATCGGCGCCTTCACGCAGCGTGCCTGCAAAGGGGGCTTGCAGCACGCTGCCGTGGGGCAGGTGCAGTTCGACATGGAGGGGCAAGGTCTGCGGCTCTACCGCGCTGTCGGCACAGGTACGCGACAAGCGGTATTGCCCATACCGGCTGGCCGCCAGCCCATGTACTGCCGCTGCTTCAGCCAGCAACCGCCGATCTATTCCCGGGGTTTCCCAATTACCGGCCTCCCAATGCGGGCTGAGTACGCCCAGGTCGATCAGCGCGAACTCGCGGCCCACCAGGCCCGGCAACAAGGGTGCAAAGTCATGGCTGGCAACCGGTGGCAACGTCTCGCCAACGCCAGTGAGAATCGCCGCTTGCATCAGCGCAAACGGCACCGCCGTCGCAACATGGAAAATTTCCCACTCGTGCTCAGCGTTTTTCTTTAAATACGTGTTATCCGGGTCCAGGCGTTGCTGCTGTTCACTGCTGAGCACCAGCACCGCCGCGCGTGCGACGATCAGCGGCCACAACACTTCCAGCTCTTCGCGCTGTAACGGCATCACCGCGTGACAGGCCTGGATTGCCGGCAGAATCGCAAACGGGTCACCGTGAGCGTGGTGCAACAGGGACGCGCAGGTTACCGACAGGTCAGCAATCCGCCAGGTGTGCACCAAATCGCCGAAATCAATCACGCCGTGGATACGCCAGCGCCGCTGGGCATCACGCTGGCACACCACATTGTCATCGGTGATGTCCAGATGTACCGCTTGCCACGGCAGGCGTGGTGCCAACGGTTGGACATACGCCTCGACCTGCGTGGCTACGTGCTCCAATACGGCGCGTTGCGGCAGGTCAGGCAAGGTTGCCAGCAGATGAGTGATCAACGCCTGCGCATGGCGCGGATCCCATTGCAGGGTGCGCGCAAGGCCCGGATGCTCGAAACCTTGCAGCGCGAGGCTCATCTGTGCGCACAGCTCACCGAAGCCTGCGATCACATCGCGGCCCAGGTGCGGTAAATGCGTGAGGGGCTGGCCGTCGATGTACTCCAGTAGCCGCAGGTGCAGGGTGTGCCCGTCGACGCTTACCGTCAGCAGCTCATTACCATCCAACGCTTGAATCACCTTGGGCACGCGCAGATGGACATGTGCTTGCAGACTATTGAGGGCCGCGTGTTGGGCCTCGAGTTCAACGGCGGCGTAGTCACCGCGGCAGATTTTGAGAACAAAACGGCCCTGGGCGTTGTCAATCTTGTAGTTGAGGTCTTGTTGACTGCCCAACGCTTGCAGCACACCGCTCATCCCATAATGCCGCTCGAGCAGGCTTGCCGCCTGGTCGGGGCTTACTTGTGGGCAAGGTAAACTGGCGCGGTGGGTCAATGTGGCTAACGACATTGTGACGACCTTTGTTTTTTCAGACGTCTATATCGCCATTGTTCCGGGTCACAAGGCAACCCCCAGTAAACGCCGGACTTGCACCACCCGGCCCACACAACTCAAGCTATGCTTCATTCGCTTAATGTCCATCTAAGGAAAGGGCCCTCCGATATGCGCATTCTCGTTACTGGCGGCGCTGGCTTTATCGGCTCAGCCCTGATCCGCTATTTGATTCAAGATACCGAACATGAAGTGCTCAATCTGGACAAGCTCACCTATGCCGGCAACCTTGAATCGCTGACCAGCATCGCGTCCAACAGCCGCTATGAGTTTGTCCAGGCCGATATCATCGACCAGTCCGCCGTCAGCGCCGTACTCGCACGCTTTGAACCTGATGCGATCATGCACTTGGCGGCCGAATCCCACGTTGACCGCTCCATTGACGGTCCGTCGGATTTTATCCAGACCAACATCGTCGGCACCTACAGCCTGCTGGAAGCCACACGGGCTTACTGGCAGAAGCTGGCAGAACCGGCCAAAAGCGCGTTCCGCTTCCACCACATTTCCACTGACGAAGTGTATGGCGACCTGCACGGCGTAGACGACCTCTTCACCGAAACCACGCCTTACGCGCCCAGCTCTCCCTACTCCGCGAGCAAGGCGGCATCCGACCACCTGGTACGCGCCTGGCAGCGTACATACGGCCTGCCGATACTGCTGACCAATTGCTCGAACAACTACGGGCCATTCCACTTCCCCGAAAAATTGATCCCGCTGGTTATTCTCAACGCCTTGGCGGGCAAGCCACTGCCTGTCTACGGCGACGGTTTGCAGGTACGTGACTGGCTGTTCGTCGAGGATCATGCCCGTGCACTGCTCAAAGTGGTCACCACTGGGGTGGTGGGCGAGACCTACAACATCGGTGGTCATAACGAGCAGAAGAACATCGACGTGGTACGTGGCATTTGCGGCCTGCTGGAAGAGCTGGCGCCGCAGCGCCCCGCCGGCGTGGAAAAATTCACTGACCTGATCACCTTCGTCAAGGATCGCCCTGGCCACGACCAGCGCTACGCCATCGACGCCAGCAAGATCGAACGCGAACTGGGCTGGGTCCCGGAAGAAACCTTTGAGACAGGACTGCGCAAAACCGTGCAGTGGTACCTCGATAACCTGGAATGGTGCCGCAGGGTCCAGGACGGTAGTTATCAGGGCGAACGATTGGGCAACACCGACTTGAAGGATCTAATCGCATGATGAAGGGCATCGTATTGGCTGGCGGCTCCGGCACCCGCTTGCACCCCATTACTCTGGGAGTGTCCAAACAGCTGTTGCCGGTGTACGACAAACCCATGATCTACTACCCGATATCCGTGCTGATGCTTGCCGGGATCAAGGACATCCTGGTGATCTCCACGCCGGTAGACTTGCCACAGTACCGAAACCTGCTGGGAGATGGCAGCCAGTTTGGCGTGCATTTCACCTATGCCGAACAGCCGTCTCCAGACGGGTTGGCTCAAGCATTTATCATTGGCGAAGAGTTCATCGGTGATGACGCCGTGTGCCTGATTCTGGGGGACAACATCTTCCACGGCCAACATTTTAGTGATCAATTACGCACTGCAGCCGAGCGTTCATCGGGCGCTACGGTATTCGGCTACTGGGTAAAAGACCCGGAGCGCTTCGGTGTGATTGATTTCGATAAAGAGGGCCGCGCCCTGTCCATCGAAGAAAAACCGGCGAAGCCCAAGTCACCCTATGCCGTCACCGGCCTGTATTTCTACGATAACGACGTGATCAAGATCGCCAAGGCCGTCAAGCCTTCGCCGCGCGGCGAGTTGGAAATCACCGACGTCAACAACGCCTATCTTCAGCGCGGCGACCTGCATGTAGAACGCTTCGGTCGCGGTTTTGCCTGGCTCGACACCGGCACCCATGACAGCCTGCTGGAGGCCTCGACTTACGTGCAGACCATCGAGCACCGCCAGGGCTTGAAAGTGGCTTGCCTGGAAGAGATCGCCTACGAAAACGGCTGGATCGACCGCGACTATCTGCTGGAACGCGCCAAATACTTCGGCAAGACCGGCTATGGCCAGTACCTGTATTCCCTCGCCGGAGAGACCCAGTGAACGTAGTTGAAACCACACTACCCGGCGTGCTGATCCTTGAGCCAAAGGTATTCGGTGACGAGCGCGGTTTCTTCTACGAAAGCTTCAACGCCCGCGCTTTTGAAGCAGCTACCGGGCTCAAGCGTGATTTTGTGCAGGACAACCACTCGCGCTCGCAAAAAGGCGTACTGCGGGGCTTGCACTATCAGCTTGAGCACACTCAAGGCAAGCTGGTGCGTGTCACTCACGGCGAAGTGCTGGATGTAGCCGTCGACATCCGTCGCAGCTCCCCAAACTTCGGACACTGGGTGGGTGTACGCCTGTCGGCACAGAACCATCGTCAATTGTGGGTGCCGGAAGGTTTTGCGCATGGTTTCGTGGTGTTGAGCGACCACGCAGAGTTCCTGTACAAAACCACCGATTACTACCAGCCAAGCGCCGAGCGCAGCATTCTCTGGAATGACCCAACGCTGGCTATCGACTGGGAGCTGGTCGAGCCGCCGCAATTGTCTGCCAAAGACCAGGTCGGAAAACTGCTGATGGAAGCCGACCTGTTCCCATGAAAATATTAATCACCGGCCAACACGGCCAAGTCTCCCTGGAGCTGCAACAGCGGCTCCAGGGTCTTGGCGAACTCGTCATCCTGGGCCGCGACCAGCTTGACCTGGCCGACGCTGACCTCATCCGCCAACAGGTACGCGCCCACCGCCCTGGCCTGATCATCAACGCGGCAGCTCACACGGCCGTGGATCTGGCCGAGAGCGAACCGGACGCAGCCTTTGCGATCAACGCCATCGCCCCCGGCATCCTCGCCGAGGAAGCCAAGGCACTGGGCATCCCGCTGATTCATTACTCGACCGACTACGTGTTCGATGGCAGCAAACCTGCCCCTTACATCGAAAGCGACACACCCAACCCTTTGGGTGTCTATGGTCAGAGCAAACTGGCGGGTGAACAGGCGATTGCTGCCGTGGGTGGCGAACACCTGATCTTGCGCACCAGTTGGGTGTATTCGAGCCATGGCAAGAATTTCCTGCTGACCATGCAGCGCCTGCTGCAGGAAAAACCGCAGATGCGCATCGTCGCCGACCAGATCGGCGCGCCGACCTGGGCCGGGACCATCGCCAGCAGCACCCGCGCGCTGATTCAGCAGTGGCAGGCTGGCAAGGCCGGGGACTGGGGGGTTTACCACCTCACCGCACAAGGTGAGACCTCGTGGTTCGGCTTTGCCCAAGCCATTGGCGAGCAATTGCGGATCGAAGGCAAAGCCTGCGCCGAACTGGAGCCGATCCCTTCCAGTGCCTACCCCACCCCCGCCAAGCGCCCGCTGAACTCGCGCCTGGATTGCTCGCGTCTGCAACAGCAATGGCACGTCAGCCAGCCCCATTGGCAAGATGCATTGCACGAGTGTCTTGCCAAGCAGCACTAGGCATAATGCGCCTTTACCCACAGGCGCACACTCCCCATGACTCCACCCCTTCCGCGAAGACCCCGCTGGCGCAGCCTCGCCCTGCTGGCATTGTGCTTGGCACCGCTGCTGTGGCCGCTGGAGCATTTGGCCGAGCGCTACTACCGCAGCGAATTGGCCGGGCAAAACCGCCAGACTCTCGACCTGTATGTCGCCAACCTGTTGGGCACCTTGCATCGCTACGAAGTATTGCCGCAAATCCTCGGCGATTTGCCGGCCCTGCGCGTCGCCCTGGACGCACCTCACGTCAGTACCAACCTGGCCAATGCCAACCTGTTGCTCAAGGATGTCGCCGCCCAGGCGGGTGTGGAAGTGATGTACCTGATGGACACCACCGGCAAGACCCTTGCCGCTTCCAACTGGGACAAACAAGACAGCTTCGTCGGGCGCAATTTCTCCTTTCGCCCCTATTTCAGCGAAGCCATGGCCGGGCGCCTGGGTCGGTTTTTCGGCCTGGGCACCACCTCAGCCAAGCGCGGCTACTTCTTCGCCGCCGCGGTGCGTGACGGCGACACCATCATCGGCGTGCTGGTGGTCAAGGTCGACCTTGATCACACCGAAAGCCTGTGGGGCAATACCCCGGAACAACTGCTGGTCACCGACCACAACGGCGTGGTGATCCTCACCTCGCGCCCGCAATGGCGATTCCGCGCCACGCGGCCACTGACCGCCGAAGAGCGCCAGGCCATCATCGCCATACAGCCCTACCCCACCCGTGACCCGCAGCCGCTGAGCCTGAGCAGCAGCGCCTGGCTGCGCCAATCCACGGCCATCGCCGAAACCGGCTGGAATGTGGAAATCCTGGCGCCACGCTCGCTGATCAACCGTCCGGTGCGCACGGTTGTCGCCGTGGGCGGTGCCACGTTGTTGGTGCTGATGCTGTTGCTGGGATTGCTGATGCAGCGCCGTCGGCACTACCTGGAACGCATCGCTTTCGAAGCCAAGGCCCGCCGTGAGCTGGAAATGCGCGTGGCCGAGCGTACCAGCGACCTGGAGGGCCTGAACCGGCGCCTGAAACAGGAAGTGCTGGAACGCGAACACGCCCAGCAGGAACTGGTGCGCGCCCAGGACGACCTGGTCCAGGCCGGTAAACTCTCGGCCCTGGGCACCATGTCGGCGAGTATCAGCCATGAGCTGAACCAACCGCTGGCGGCGATTCGCAGCTATGCAGAAAACGCCGAAATCCTCCTCGACCATGAGCGCACCAGCGATGCCCGCGGCAACCTCAAACTGATCAGCGAGCTGACCGGGCGCATGGCCTCGATCATCGCCCATTTGCGTGCATTCGCTCGCCGTGATCGTCACGCACCGGAGAGCGTAGCCTTGCAACCGGCCCTGGACGACGCCCTGGCGTTGCTGGCCAAGCGGCGGCGCTCGATGGAAGTGGAATTGATCCGCGACCTGCCGGAGGCAACTCTGTGGGTGCAGGCCGGTGAAACCCGCCTGCGCCAGGTACTGGGTAACTTGCTGGCCAACGCCCTGGACGCCCTCACTGAAAAAGGCCCGCCGCGCAAACTCTGGCTGAGTGCCGAAACCACGCCCCAGGGCGTCAACCTGTACATTCGCGACAACGGCCCAGGCTTTTGCATGGAAGCCCTGGGCCGCGCCAGCGAGCCGTTCTACACCACCAAGACGCGCACCCAGGGCCTGGGCTTGGGCCTGGCAATCTGCGACACCCTGATGCGCGCTTTTGGTGGCGAACTGTTGTTCGCCAACCACAAGGAAGGCGGCGCGCTGTTAACCTTGAAATTGCGTGCCGGCTCGCCGGGCGTCAGTCTGCAACCGTCCGAGGACCGCAGTGTATGAGCATCGACAACCAGATTCAGGTGGTGTTGATCGACGACGATCCACACCTGCGTCAAGCCCTGTGCCAAACCCTGGACCTGGCCGGACTCAAAGTCCTGCCCCTGGGCGAAGCCACCGGCCTCACCGCACGCCTGTCCCGCGACTGGCCTGGAGTGGTGGTCAGCGACATCCGTATGCCCGGCATGGACGGCCTGGAGCTGCTGGCCGAACTGCATGGCCAGGACCCGGACCTGCCGGTGCTGCTGATCACCGGCCACGGCGACGTACCGTTGGCGGTGCAGGCCATGCGTGCCGGCGCGTATGACTTCCTCGAAAAACCCTTCGCCAGCGACGCACTGCTCGACAGCGTGCGCCGCGCCCTGGCCTTGCGTCGCCTGGTGCTGGACAACCGCAGCCTGCGCCTGGCTCTCAGCGATCGTCAGCAACTGAGCACGCGCCTGGTGGGGCACTCCCCGCAAATGTTGCGCCTGCGCGAGCAGATTGGCGCCTTGGCCGCGACCAAGGCCGATGTGCTGATCCTGGGCGAAACCGGTGCTGGCAAAGAAGTCGTCGCCCGCGCCCTGCATGATCTTTCAAGCCGCCGCAGTGGCCCATTTGTGGCGATCAACGCCGGGGCGCTGGCCGAATCGGTGGTAGAAAGCGAACTGTTCGGCCATGAGCCGGGGGCGTTCACCGGCGCGCAGAAACGCCGCATCGGCAAGTTCGAGTTCGCCAATGGCGGCACGCTGTTTCTCGATGAAATCGAAAGCATGAGCCTGGATGTGCAGGTCAAGTTGCTGCGCCTGTTGCAGGAGCGCGTGGTGGAGCGCTTGGGCGGCAATCAGCTGATTCCGCTGGATATCCGCATTATCGCCGCCACCAAGGAAGACCTGCGCCAAGCCGCTGACCAGGGCCGTTTCCGTGCCGACTTGTATTACCGCCTCAACGTCGCACCGCTACGCATCCCGCCTCTGCGCGAGCGCGGTGAAGATGCATTGATGCTGTTCCAGCACTTCGCCGACGAGGCCAGCAGCCGCCACGGCCTGCCCCTGCATGAGCTGCAACCGGGCCAACGCGCGCTATTATTGCGCCATAGCTGGCCGGGCAATGTGCGGGAACTGCAAAACGCCGCTGAGCGTTTCGCCCTGGGCCTGGAGTTGGCGCTCGATAGCGCCCAGGACAATCCCGCCGCCGGCGTGCTGACGTCCACGCCCGGCGGCTTGAGCGAGCAAGTCGAGCAGTTCGAAAAAAGCCTGATCGCCGCCGAACTCACCCGCCCTCACAGCTCCGTGCGCAGCCTCGCCGAAGCGTTGGGCGTGCCGCGCAAGACCTTGCACGACAAGTTGCGCAAACACGGTCTGAACTTCGCCGACAGCACCAGCCACAGCGCCGACGACGAATGAATCCGCCTACCACCAAGAGACCGCTATGAGCCGCGACAGCCGTTACCTGGAAGCCGTCCTTCACCACGACATTCCCCTCACCCGGGAGATGGGTCTCAAGGTGCTCGACTGGCGACACGACCAACTGCAGCTGTACCTGCCCTTGCAAGCCAATATCAACCACAAAAGCACCATGTTCGGTGGCAGCCTCTACTGTGGCGCCGTACTGGCAGGCTGGGGTTGGCTGCACCTGAAGCTGCGCGAAGCGGGGATAGAAGACGGTCATATCGTGATTCAGGAAGGGCAGATCAGCTATCCGCTGCCGGTGACGCAGGATGCGACGGCCATTTGCGCGGCGCCGGAAGAAAAAGTGTGGAAGCGTTTCCTGGCGACGTACAAGCGTTATGGACGCGCGCGGTTGGCGCTGCAGACATGGATTGTGAATGAAGGCAGTGAGGAGCGTGCAGTGGCCTTTACCGGCCAGTACGTCCTGCACCGCTAGCAGCCATTACATAAAATAAAAGTGGGAGCTGGCTTGCCTGCGATAGCGGTGGATCAGCCAATACCTGTATGACTGACACTCCGCCATCGCGGGCAAGCGATGCTCCCACATTTTGCTCTGCAGTGATCTTAAGATCTGGCCAGGGTCAACAGGCGCTCACGCCATGCAGCCTTGGCTGGCAGCGCCAGAAAGAACGGGTTCAATAGCGATTCCCGCGCCGGGTAGCTGAACGGCTGACCGTTCAACTCCAACACTTCACCTCCCGCGCCTTCCAGTACGCCCTGTGCCGCAGCGGTATCCCACTGTGAGGTCGGTGCCAGGCGCGGATAGCAGTCAGCACTGCCTTCGGCCAGCAGGCAAAACTTCAACGAGCTGCCGATATTCGCCAGCTTCAGCGCGCCCAAACCTTCGCTCAAGCCATCCAGCAGGCGTTCCTGCTCAGGGCTGGTATGCCGACGACTGGCGACCACAGTAAAGGCTTCGCCCACGGCCGGGGTCTGGCGTACCTGGATCTGCTTGGGTGCGGCCTTCACATCTGAACGCCATGCCCCAAGGCCCGCGCCACCGAAGTAGCAACGGCCAGTGGTCGGCATCGACACTACGCCGAACACCACGCGGCCCTGTTCGATCAAGGCAATATTGACAGTGAATTCTTCGCTGCCGGAAATGAATTCCTTGGTGCCATCCAATGGGTCCACCAGCCACCAGCGCTGCCACTGGGCACGCACGCTCAGATCGATATCGGCGTCTTCTTCGGAGAGTACCGGAATACTCGGATCGAGCGCGGTCAGGCCCGCGAGAATCAGATGGTGAGCGGCCAGATCGGCAGCCGTCACCGGCGAATCATCCGCTTTGGAGGTCACGGCTACATTGGCGCGCCAGTAGGGCAGGATAGCTTCGCCGGCCTGGCGGGCCAGCTCAATCACGGGGGCGATAAACGGGTGGCCTAAAAACAGTTCGCTCATGCGTTGAACGCTCCACGCTGGGTCAACAGATCGCGTACCAGGTACAGCGCGGCAAGCGCTCGGCCCTCGCTGAATTGCTCGTTTTGCGCAAGCGCAGAAAGCTCCCGCAGGTTGACCCTGTCCACGCGCATCGGCTCAGGCTCATCGCCCTCCAGGCGCTCTTCGTAAAGGTCGGTGGCCAGTACTACCTGAATTTTCTGGCTCATATAGCCCGGCGATAACGACAGCTCGGTGATGTGCTCCAACTGCCGTGCGCCATAGCCAGCCTCTTCCTTGAGCTCGCGGTCCGCCGCCGCCAGCACGTCCTCGCCGGGCTCGATCAAACCTTTGGGCAAGGACAATTCATATTCGTCAGTGCCACCGCAGTATTCTTCGACCAGCAATGCATGATCCTCGTCGATCATCGCCACAATCATCACCGCGCCGTAGCCCGCGCCGCGCCCCACCAGGCGCTCGTAGGTCCGTTCAACGCCATTGGAAAAGCGCAACTGCACTTCCTCCACGCGGAACAAACGGCTACTGGCGACTATTTCGCGGGCGAGGACGGTGGGTTTCTGGCGCATAAGCGGCTCCTTGGCGTGATCGGGTTACTATACCGTGGCTTTTCCGATTGTCTGTGTCGGATATCTTTACTTACATGAGAACGCACCATGCCCTCTTTGCCCTGGCACGCCATCGACACCGTCCTGCTGGACATGG
Source organism: Pseudomonas sp. W2Aug9 (assembly GCF_023127755.1). Lineage (NCBI taxonomy): Bacteria > Pseudomonadati > Pseudomonadota > Gammaproteobacteria > Pseudomonadales > Pseudomonadaceae > Pseudomonas > Pseudomonas sp. W2Aug9. Next base: position 370,447 of record NZ_SPKL01000020.1, read on the forward strand.
ACGGCACCCTGCTCGACCTGCATTACGACAACCATTTCTGGATGGAACATCTGCCCCACCGATACGCCGAACTGCACGGCGTGAGCCGGGCCATGGCCGAAATGGAGTTGCAGCCGTTGTTTGAGCGTAACGCCGGACAGTTGCAATGGTATTGCCTGGATTTCTGGAGCACTGAACTGGCGATCCCGGTGCGCGAACTCAAGTTGGAAACCGCCCACCTGATCGCCCTGCGCCCGGATGCCGATACTTTTCTGAAGGCGATCAAACAGGCCGGCAAGCGCGTGATCATGATCACCAACGCTCATCGTGATTCGCTGTCATTGAAGTTGGAACGCATTGAACTGGCGCCGTATTTCGAGCGATTGATCAGCTCCCATGACTACGGTTTTCCCAAGGAAAACCCACAGTTCTGGGAAGCGTTGCAAGCCGATATCCACTTTGACCCGGCCCGTAGTCTGTTTATCGATGACACCTTGCCGATCCTGCGCAGTGCCCGGGATTTCGGCGTGGGGCATTTGCTGGCAGTCAAAGAGCCTGATAGCAAGAAAGGCCCGAAGGACACCGCAGAGTTCGCGGCAGTAGAGGATTACCGCAATCTCATTGTCGGGCTCTGAACCCATGTGGGAGGGGGCTTGCTCCCGATGGCGGTGTATCAGCCAAGTATCAGGTGCTGAACCACCGCCATCGGGAGCAAGCCCCCTCCCACATTTTGTCCTGCGTATTACTCAGGGATACGCAGTGTCTGGCCTGGATAGATTTTGTCCGGGTGCGACAGCAGCGGCTTGTTAGCCTGGAAAATCTTGTCGTACTTATTCGCGTCGCCATAAACCGTTTTAGAGATTGCGCTGAGAGTGTCACCGCTTTTCACAACAACAAAGCGTGAAGCCACGACTACTGGACCAGTTACAGTGATCTGGTCGTCTACGCTTGCCACGCCAGCAATGTTACCCAGCGCCAAAAGGATCTTTTCTTTCTCTTCCTGGCTCGCCACTTCACCAGTCACAGTGACCTTGTCGCCATCCACCGTGGTCTGCACGTTTGGATTACCCAGGCCCACCTTGCTCACATGCTCCTTCAGCTGCTCACTCGCATTCGCATTACCCGGCGTCAACAGATCGATCAACTTCTCGCCAGCTTCCTTCACAAAACTTAAAAGACTCATGGTGCGCTCTCCTTGGGATTTAATTTCCAGATGCCCAAGACTAGACCAGTCCAGCAGACTTGGGTTCCAAACCGGCTAAAGACTCAAAAGTATCCAGATCCGCCGTCCCTGGAATAAGCCCCCGGCGAAATGGGCGGGAACCTTGATCGACGCCATCTATCAATACATCAATACTGGCAATTAGACGCGACCCTTTGTCGCGCCTAGTCTGAACACTGATCAATCCGTCGGTGGTACTGCCCCATGAACGCCAAGCGCCCAACCTGCGCGGCGCCCGCCCTTGAAACGCCCGCGCCCGCCGCCAGCCAGAGCTACCAATACTGCAATCTTGAACACACTGAAGTCGGCAGCACTGCGTTGGCCGAAGAGGTGGCGTTGGCCATTGCCTATAACGACATCAGCCAGGCAGTCATGTTGGTCACACCGACTGATCTTGAGGATTTTATCGTCGGCTTCAGTCTCGGCAGCGGGATTATTGCCGACGTTAGCGACATTTATGATCTCAAAATCAGCGGCGCGGGCTCCGCTCAGTATGCTCAGGTACAGATTTCCAGCAGGGCCTTCTGGAACCTCAAGCAGCAGCGCCGCCAATTGGCGGGCACCAGCGGCTGCGGCCTGTGCGGTGTAGAAGCGGTTGAGCAGGCCCTGCCCGACCTTCAAGTGCTGCCCGGCGCGCCCTTGCCGCCAGCGCAATGGCTCGACGGCCTGCGCCAGCGCATCAGTGCGTTCCAACCGTTGGGCCAGTACAGCGGTGCAGTGCACGCAGCGGTGTTTATGAACGATCAAGGCGAATTGCTGTTGGGCCGTGAAGACATCGGCCGGCATAACGCCTTGGATAAATTGATCGGCGCGTTGATCCGCCAAAAGATTCCGACCGACGGCGGCCTGGCGATTGTTACCAGCCGCTGCAGCCTTGAATTGATCCAGAAAGTCTTGCGTGCAGGCATCCAAACCCTGGTCAGCCTGTCGTCGCCCACCGGCCTGGCCTTGCAATGGGCGCGCCGGCATAACCTCAATCTCATCCACCTGCCGCAGAAAAGCGCGCCACGGGTCTACAGCCCAGCGATGGAGCACCAGCCATGAGCCTTCACCACCAAGCCGACCAAACCCCAACTCCGCGCTACAAGCCTTATAAAGGCCCGGCCGGCGGCTGGGGCGCCCTGATCAGCGTGGCACAAGCCTGGCTGACCAGCGATAACGCGCTTAAAAACCTGCGCATGATGCTCAAGACCAACCAGAACGGCGGCTTCGACTGCCCGGGCTGCGCCTGGGGCGACTCGCCGGAAAGCGGCATGGTCAAGTTCTGCGAAAACGGCGCCAAGGCGGTCAACTGGGAAGCCACCAAGCGCCGCGTCGATGCAGCCTTCTTCGCCAAGCACAGCGTCACGGCATTGCTGGAGCAAAGCGACTATTGGCTGGAATACCAGGGCCGCCTGACCGAGCCGATGCGCTATGACGCACAAACCGACCGCTACACCCCCATCAGCTGGGATGCGGCATTTGACCTGGTCGGCAAGCACCTCAACGCCTTGCCCAGCCCGAACATGGCAGAGTTCTACACCTCGGGTCGCGCCAGCAACGAAGCCGCCTACCTGTATCAGCTGTTTGTGCGCGCCTACGGCACCAACAATTTCCCGGACTGCTCGAACATGTGCCACGAAGCCAGCGGCGTAGCCCTGGCGCAGAGTGTGGGCGTGGGCAAAGGCACCGTGACCTTTGACGACTTCGAACATGCCGACGCTATTTTCGTCTGGGGCCAGAACCCCGGCACCAACCACCCGCGCATGCTTGAACCGTTGCGCGAAGCGGTGAAGCGCGGCGCCCAGGTGGTGTGCATCAACCCCCTGAAAGAGCGCGGCCTGGAGCGCTTCCAGCACCCGCAACACCCGCTGGAAATGCTCACTAACGGCGACAAGCCGACCAACACTGCCTACTTCCGCCCGGCCCTGGGCGGCGACATGGCGATCCTGCGCGGCATGGCCAAGTTCCTGCTGCTGTGGGAACGCCAAGCACTGGCCGAAGGCAAGGAAGCGGTATTCGACCATGACTTTCTCAATGAGCACACCGCCAACGTACTGGAGTATCTGGGCCAGATCGACGACACCTCATGGGAAGAAATCGTCGAGCAATCCGGCCTGACCCTGGTCGAGATCGAGCAAGCGGCGCGCATGTACGCCAAAGGCAAGAACGTGATCATGTGCTGGGCAATGGGGATTACCCAGCACCGTCACTCGGTGCCGACCATCCAGGAAATCGCCAACCTGATGCTACTGCGTGGCAATATCGGCCGCCCTGGTGCCGGCCTGTGCCCCGTGCGCGGTCACAGCAACGTGCAGGGCGATCGAACCATGGGCATCAACGAGCGCCCACCGGTGGCGTTCCTTGACGCGCTGGAGCGTCGTTTCCAGTTTCAGGTGCCGCGAGACAATGGTCACAACGTGGTGGAAGCGATTCACGCCATGCTCGAAGGCCGCTCCAAGGTGTTTATCGGCCTGGGCGGCAACTTCGCCCAAGCCACGCCTGACAGCCCGCGTACCTTCGAAGCCCTGCGCAATTGCGACCTGACCGTGCAAATCAGCACCAAGCTCAACCGCAGCCACCTGATGCACGGTAAAGACGCACTGATCCTGCCGTGCCTGGGCCGTACTGATATCGACATCCAGGCCGACGGCCCGCAAGCGGTGACGGTGGAAGATTCGTTCAGCATGGTCCATGGCTCCAATGGCCAACTGCAACCGCTGTCGGCGCTGATGAAATCCGAGCCCGCGATCCTCGCCGGAATTGCCGCCGCCACCCTGGGCAGCACACCGGTGGACTGGAACTGGCTGGTAGCCGACTACGGGCGCATCCGCGACCTGATCGCCGACACCATCCCGGGCTTCAAGGATTTCAACGAACGCATCAAGCACCCAGGTGGTTTTTACCTTGGCAACTCGGCCGGTGCACGTCGCTGGAACACGCCGTCGGGCCGCGCCAATTTCCGCCCTAACATCCTGCCCAAAGACCTGATCCACGAACGCACCCACGCCACGGGCCGGGTACCAGACCTGATCATGCAGTCGATGCGCTCCCACGATCAGTACAACACCACTATTTACGGCCTGGACGACCGTTACCGTGGCGTCAAGGGCCAGCGTGACGTGCTGTTCGTCAACGAAGCCGACATCATCCGCCTGGGCTTCAAGCCAGGGCAGAAGGCCGACATTGTGTCGCTGTGGGAGGACGGCCGTGAGCGCCGGGTGAAGGGCTTTACCTTGCTGGCGTTTGATATTCCGGCCGGACAGGCGGCAGCGTACTACCCGGAAGTGAACCCACTGGTGCCGTTGGAAAGCACCGGCGACGGCAGCCATACGCCGACGTCGAAGTTCGTCGCAATTCGTCTGGAGGCGGCGAGTGATACTGGGTTGATCATGGCGCGCTCGGCCTGACCCGGGATCTTTGTTGTTTGAATGACCGCTTTCGAGGCCCGCACAATCTCTACATATTCTACGGGCACAAAAAAGGCCGCTTTTGCATAAAAGCGGCCGTTCCGAAGTAACTAAAGACCTGTAAAAACAATTTAAGTTCCCCATACAAAACAGCAACTTAGCAAATTGTATACAACCTCTGCCGCCGGTCGGATTTCGATTGTCAGCGACCCGATACAACCTCAGGATCGCGCCGTCATCCCCTTGAGGTTTCCCTGAATGAAGTTCTCCTCGATTCTCTTGTTGTCCCTTGGCCTGGTCAGTGGCGCAGCCATGGCCGGTGGCACCACCGAAGCCGGTGTAGGCGGCGCATTGGGCGGGGTTCTAGGTTCTGTTGTCGGCCAGCAGCTGGGCGGCAATACCGGTTCGACCATCGGCGCGGCCCTGGGCGGCGCGGGTGGTAGTGCGGTCGGCGCCGACAAGCGCAGCCGTGGCGAAGCCGCCATTGGCGGCGCACTGGGCGCAGCTGGCGGCAACGTCGTGGGCCGCAGTGTCGGCGGCAGTACCGGCGCACTGATCGGCTCGGCGGCCGGCGGTGGCGCGGGCGGTGCACTGGGCAACTACATGGGTAACGAAAGTGACCGCGACGACCGCCGTTATCGCGACCGCGACCGTGACGACCGTCGCTACTACCGCGATGGCCATCCAGGCCGTGGTCATGCCTATGGGCATCGCAAGAACAAGCACCACTACCGTCATCGGTAAGCTCTGAAGAGCACCTCAGTACTAATGTGGGAGGAGCAAGCCCCCTCCCACATGGGGTGCCGCAAGGTCAGACCACCAGTCGCTGCAACGCCTCGCGCAACATCCCCGGTATCGGCACAGGCTGGTTCGAGGCCCGATCCACAAACACATGCACAAAGCGCCCCGCCGCACAGGCTTCTTCTTCGCCTGCCTTGAACACCGCCAGCTCATACTGCACCGAACTGTTGCCCAACTTGCCCACTCGCAGGCCGATTTCAATGCGCTCGGGAAAGGCCACCGAGGCAAAATAGTCACAGGCCGAACTCACCACAAACCCCACCACTTCACCGTCATGAATATCCAGCCCGCCCTGTTCAATCAGGTAGGTATTCACCGCCGTATCGAAGAAGCTGTAGTAGGTGACGTTGTTCACATGGCCGTAGGCATCGTTGTCGTGCCAACGCGTGGTGATCGGCTGGAAGTAGCGGTAATCGGCGCGCAGGGGCGTTGAGTCAGGCATCGGCAAGTCTCTTCAGAGTAGGTCTAATTGAGCGCGGGCCCATTCGCGCACTTCGGCGTAGGGGTAGTCCTCCAGCGCGGCGAAACCGGGAATGCCCCGCGCCTTCAACTTGGTAAACAACGGCACGCTGATACCGCCAAGAAACCGCGTCAGCCGCTCGGCACTGGGTAGCTCGCCAGTGTGCTCATGATGCCTGTGGATAAAATCGCCGCACAGCCCCATGAAGCTTTTATCCACAAGCGGCGGCAGGCTTGGCGAAGGCGGCAGATACGCGACATGGCCGTGGCACACCGAACAATGTCCACAACGCTGGGGAGCGTTTTCATCACCAAAGTACTGCGCCAGGCGCTGCCCCAGGCAGTGCTCGGTGGCGAACAGGTCGAGCATGGCGTGAATCCGCGCCACCTCCGTTACTTCATGCTGCTTGAAGCCTGTGTATAACTCGGCGCTCAACACCACCGGATCGAAATCGGTGTCGAGCAAACTGTAGACCTCGGTCATCTGTTTGCTTTCCAGCTCGATCAGGCCCTGCTCCTGGAAGTAATCCAGCGCCTTGACCACCCGGCTGCGCTCGGCATTGTGCTGTTGATACAGCGCGTCGAAATCCACCGTTGCCCAGGTTTTCGCACGCTTGCACACCTGGATGATCGCCGCGACGAACTGCTGCCGCTCGCCGGAAAAACGTGCGAGCAAAGCGTCGGGCTCGACCAGGTACTTGAAACGGTATTCGGCATAAAACGCGTAGCGCGGCGCGATCACACCCTTGAGTTCCAACTGCACCAGCAGCGTCTTGAGTGGCAGCTCGCGAATATTGCTGTGATCGGACAACGACCTGAGCAGGAACTCCCACTGCCCTTCACTGCGTGCGGCCTGCAACTCCTCGAGGACACGGCCAATGCCCTCTTGCTCCGGCGTGTCGCCGTAGACGAAATTTTCCAGCACATTGAGGCTGTCGCGATTGGCCAACACCAGGCAATCCGATGGTTGCCCGTCACGCCCTGCACGGCCGATTTCCTGGCTGTAGTTCTCGATGGACTTTGGCAGGTCGAAGTGCACCACATTGCGGATATCGCTTTTATCGATGCCCATGCCGAACGCGATCGTCGCGACAATGCAATTGGAGCGCCCACCCATGAAACGCTGCTGGATGCCTTCGCGTTTATCGTGGGGCAGCCCCGCGTGGTAAGCCTCGGCCTGAATGCCGTGGCGGTTCAGATGCTCGGCAATCTGCTCGGCGGTTTTCTGCAAGGTGACGTAGACAATGCTCGGCTGGTTGGGCCGCTCTCTCATCCACTCCACCAGCCGGCGACGTTTGTCCTGGCCGCTGACCGGCTCCACCAGCAGGTTGAGGTTGGGCCGGTAGAAGCCTGTGGTGACCACGTCACCCGGAGCAATCGCGAACTTGGCCTGCATGTCGGCAATCACCTTGGGCGTGGCCGTAGCTGTCAGCAGCAACGCTTGCGGGATATTGAACTGACGCTGGTAGTCCGGCAGCTTCAAGTAATCCGGGCGGAAGTTATGGCCCCATTCGGAGATACAGTGCGCTTCATCCACCACCAGCAGTGAGATCTGCACGCTGTGCAGGAAGTTACGAAAGCGCTCGTTCTTCAAACGCTCCACCGAAATCATCAGGATTTTCAACTCGCCCGAACGCGCACGGGCCATCACATCGTTGGCCTCATCACGGCTCTGGGCCGAATCGATACTGCCTGCCGAAATGCCATGGCGCTGCAGAAACCCCAATTGATCCTGCATCAACGCCAGTAAAGGCGACACCACCAGCGTCAGGTGCGGCAGCAACACCGCCGACAGCTGGTAGCACAAAGATTTACCCGACCCCGTAGGGAAAATTGCTGCTGCCGAACGCCCGGCCAGGACGGCGCTGACCGTCTCTTCCTGGCCCAGGCGAAACTGTGGATAACCAAAGACCTGCTGGAGGGTGTCGTGCATAAGGCTGTCACTCCATTGACCGCTGAACGTGGCTTAAAAACGTAGCCCAGTAAGTTCGGCGAATCGAGAAAGGTCGCAAGGAAATAAGAGACAGGATGATACACAGGCAGGGGATGGCCCAGGGCCGACGGGGAATATTGCGAAAACTCACATTGAATTAAGATCTTCGGCGGGATTTTGATACAGGTTACGACTTGGTTTTTATACTGCCTTCCCCCTGAAGCATTGCGCTACAATCACAGCCTTGCTACCCAGGAGTACGCTGCAATGAGCGAACTGACGTTTGAGCAAAAGCAGGATCACTATCACAAGATCCGCCGTTCCAATTACCTGGCCAGCCTGCGCCTGGAAGGGTTCGATACCCAACCGACCGATGTCGACAAGCCCCTGCCGACCCGCGAAGCCGTCCTGGCCAAATACCGCAATACCTCACGCTGATGCTCGACAAATACGGGGTGGGCCAGGACCCGTACTGCTACCCCGGTAGCAGCGTCCTGCGCAACCGCCTCGATTTGCTCGATGAACACCGCCTGCACGAGGCAGAGCGGGAGTTATCCGAGATTGCAGTAGGCAACCTTCCGCTTTTTCCGCCGCCCTACGACCTTGATCGTCTGCAACACATCCACCGCGTCCTGTTCGGTGACATCTACGATTGGGCCGGTGAACTGCGCAGCGTCAACATCCAGAAAGGTGAGACGCTGTTCTGCACCCCGGAGCGCATCCCGCCGGAAGCGGCGAAGATCATTCGGCATATGCAGGAAGCCAATTGGTATACCGGCGCGTCCCAGGCCGATCTCGTTCACCACATCGCTGAAGCTTATGGCGATCTGAATGTCATCCATCCCTTCCGTGAAGGTAATGGACGGGCTCAGCGGATCCTCTTTGAACAGATCATCGTGAATGCGGGATTTTCGGTGAATTGGTGGCTGGTGAAACACGCGGCATGGATACCCGCGAATATTGATGCGGTGGCGTGTGATTATCGGGGATTGGAGGCGATTTTTGGGCGGTGTATCAGTAAGCCTCCCAGAGCCTGATCGAACCGCGAACGACTAAACCATATGTTTATTGCTCGAGAACAACCTCACTTCTAAGGTTCAGTTCGTCGCTGCCAATTCAGCGACCGGGCTTGGTCACCCGAAAAACAGCAGAGACAAACGTGCCAGCTCCTCTGGCGTATTTCTTTGAATCTGTATTGGAACACTGTGATGACATCCAATCCGCCGCCCACCAGCGTATCCGCGCCGCCAGCGATTTAGTGGAAACCTTCTCTTGCCTGACCTTCGAACACGCCGACCTCAAAGACATTTCTCACATCATCAATGCGCTGTACCTGCTCGTTCAGGACGGCTGTGATTTGCTCGAAGCTACTCAACACGTGCAAATGCGACCAGCGGCCGACCAACCAACACAAAGCGATCCGCTACACAGCTAAACGTGTGGGAGCTGGCTTGCCTGCGATGGCGGCGTATCGGGCTATATTTTTTAAACCTGACGCACCGCCATCGCGGGCAAGCCCGGCTCCCACTTTTTGCCAGTTCAGCCTGCCAAATCGGTATCAAGCCGTAAACCCAGGAAACCACTGTAAGAAACCACCAAATGGCGCGACGTCCGCTTCCCAAACTGCTTCAAACAATCGCTCGCCCTCTACGGAAATGCCTTTCGCCTGAGCGAAACTAGAGCCCTCTCCAAGCTCTGTCGGCATAAATTTGTGAACATCGAAAGGACTCAATATGTCGGTCACTATGGCATCACTTTCACGGTAATTCGACTCACCGTGATGCCAAACAATCGACAAGAGCTAGCCACACTTTGCTTGCTGGAAGCAAAAGCTTCAGCGATAGAGGTCCGCTTGCGGCTTCAGAAGTTGTACGAAAAGATGCTCGCCCGAGATCTACCCTGCGTCATGACAGTGGCCGTCTCAAAGCCACTGACCAGGAAGCAGGCAGATAGCTTGAACAATCGGAACAACCTCATAAAAGAAATCATTTCTGGCGCAGTTGCAGCCCCTGTCGGGATCATATCCAGCAAAGCAGAATCGATAATCGAGAACGCTATCAGCGATTTGATTTCTCACAGGATCCGCAACTTCCACAGCGCAGACATCGTCATTGGCCTGGATGCTCAGGTCAGCGGTGGCATAGGCCCGCAGCGCTCAAGCGTCTCAATGCATGTGTACTCCAGATGAACTTTAGTCAATGGCTTTACCTACAAACAGCGCTATTATTCGCTCTCCATCTGCTGCTGTATTACAAAATCACTGACTGCACGTTAAGAACGCGCTTCGCCGTTACCTTCATCGTAACGGGACTGCTTCTGTTGTTCTGGCTACCCTACATCGCCATTGTCCTGAACATTCAACTTCTTCCCCTGGCCTTGTTCTTGATAGGCTTGGCTCTCTTCATCACGCGAAACAAATACCGCCTGCACCGTAAAAGGCCCCCTCACCCACTCCTACGCACCCCCACCATGAACCTGGCCCCCCACTTCCCCGAAGACCCCGTCATGCAGCAGCTCCTGCAATTGCTGCATGAAGAAATCGGCTTGCCGAAACACAAGACCATTAGCCTGCAAACCTCGCTCAACTTCGACCTTGCTTGCGATGGCGTTGAGGCCAAGCAATTCATGGAGGCGCTGGAACAGGATTTTGGGGTCGACCTAAGCGACTACGACGCTTATCGTTACTTTCAGCCGCCGATGTTCGACGTATTCTTGAAGCGGCGCGCCAAAGGCCGTGGCGACAAAATACCGCTGACCATCGGTATGCTCTACCTGGCGATCAAGACCCAAAGGTGGGACACGCAGACCTTGGAAAACCTGAGCTGATCCCAAGAGCACTGAGATCCAAATGTGGGAGGGGGCTTGCCCCCGATTGCGGTGGGTCAGCTATAGATAAGCTGACTGATTCACCGCCATCGGGAGCAAGCCCCCTCCCACATTGGTTCTGCGTTAATCTGGCGAGCGGTATGCATAACAAGGACCTTACATGGACGTACTAATGGGCCTGCTGGCCGCCCTGCTCTGGGGTGGCACGGACTTTCTCGTGGGCCTCAATGCCCGCGCCGTTGGCGTTAAACGCGCGGTGTATTTTGGCCAAGCCCTTGGCTTTCTGATCATGACTCTGCTGCTGGTCATTTTCCCGGCCTTCCTGTTCAAATCCCTCGATGCGCCGTTGAGCGTCTGGCTCCTGGGCATCGCAGCGGCCCTGCTGACCGTCTCTGGAGCCCTCGCGCTGTCCAAGGCTTTCGCCCTGGGCAAAGCCGCCATCGTCGCGCCATTGGTCACGTCCTATGGCGTGGTGACCACCCTGCTGTCCTGGGCCAGCGGTGAGCACATCAGCCTGATACAACTGGGCTGCATCGCCCTGTGCGTGATCGGCGTGGTCCTGTCCAGCATCCACAAGGACAACGGCACGCCCCACAACAACCCGCGCCTGTCCATCGCCTACGCCATGCTCGCAGCAACGCTGTACGGCACCAGTTTCTGGCTGCAAGGTCGCTACACACTACCGGCACTGGGGCCGATCACCATGTTGTGGTTGGGGTACCTGGTGGGCCTGTGCGTGCTGGTGGTGATGGTGCTGAAGATCAAGGACGGTCTGAAGATCCCACCGCTGAAAAATTGCGCGACGTTGACCGGTGCGAGCCTGATGAACCTCGGCGGGTTCTCGGCGTTTTCGTGGGGCGCGATGGCCGGCTCGGTTTCGGTGGTAACGGTGATCAGTACGCTCTCTGGAGGGATTGCGGCGATCCTGGGGTTTGTGTTTTTCAAGGAGCGCTTGTCGGCAGTACAGGTGCTCGGGGTTGTGCTGGTGCTGGTCGGCGCGGTGCTGCTGCACATCGCCCACTAACCCTGCGCGCACAAAAAAGCCGCCTGCAAAAGGCGGCTTTTTCACAACAGCTGAGTCTTACAACTTAGGACCCGCAGCCTTGATCGCATCGCTCACTTCAAACTTCTTGAAGTTCTCGATAAACAGACCAGCCAGCGCCTTCGCGGCTTCGTCGTAGGCAGCTTTGTCAGCCCAGGTGTTACGTGGGTTCAACAGGCCGGTTTCAACGCCCGGTACGGCCAATGGCACGTCGAGGTTGATGGTGTCCAGGTGTTCAGTTTGCGCACCGATCAACGCGCCGCTCTGGATCGCGGCGATCACGCCGCGAGTAGTCGGGATGTTGAAGCGCTTGCCAACGCCGTAGCCGCCGCCGGTCCAGCCGGTGTTGACCAGGTAGACCTTGGAGCCGAAACCACGGATACGCTTGATCAAAAGCTCAGCGTATTCGCCGGCCGGACGCGGGAAGAACGGCGCGCCGAAGCAGGTGGAGAAGGTCGACTTGATACCGCTGCCGGAACCCATTTCAGTCGAGCCCACCAACGCGGTGTAGCCGGACAGGAAGTGGTAGGCCGCTTGTTCTTCGCTGAGGATCGACACTGGCGGCAGTACGCCGGTCAGGTCGCAGGTCAGGAAGATCACTGCGTTTGGCTCGCCGCCCAGGTTCTTCTCGGAACGCTTGGCAACGTGCTCCAGCGGGTAGGCGGCACGGCTGTTCTGGGTCAGGCTGACATCAGCGTAGTCGGCGTGCTTGGCCTCGTCGATCACGACGTTTTCCAGCACGGCGCCGTGCTTGATGGCTTTCCAGATAACCGGCTCGTTCTTCTCCGACAGGTCGATGCACTTGGCATAGCAACCGCCTTCGATGTTGAACACTACGCCTTCGCCCCAGCCGTGTTCGTCGTCACCGATCAGGTAACGGCTTTCGTCGGCCGACAGGGTGGTCTTGCCGGTGCCGGACAGGCCGAAGAACAGGGTCACGTCGCCTGCTTCGCCAATGTTGGCGGCGCAGTGCATCGGCAGTACGTCGGCGGCCGGCAGCAGGAAGTTCTGCACCGAGAACATGGCTTTTTTCATTTCACCGGCGTAACGCATACCGGCGATCAGCACTTTTTTCTGTGCGAAGTTGAGGATCACGCAACCGTCGGAGTTGGTGCCGTCGCGCTCTGGCACACACTCGAAGTTGGCCACGTTGAGCACTTGCCACTCTTCACGACCGGCCGGGTTGTACTGGGCCGGGTTGATGAACAGGCAACGACCGAACAGGTTCTGCCAGGCAGTCTGGGTGGTCATTTTCACGGCCAGGTAGTGGTCTTCTGCGGCCCCTACGTGAACATGGGAAACGAAATGCTCTTGCGCGTTGTTGAACGCCTCGACGCGAGCCCACAGGGCATCGAACTTGTCGGCCGGGAACTTGCGGTTGATCGGGCCCCAGGCAATGGCGTCCTGGGTGGAAGGCTCTTCAACGATAAAACGGTCGACCGGCGAACGACCGGTGCGGTGACCGGTTTCGACAACCAGCGCACCAGTATCGGCAAGCACGCCTTCACCGCGCTGCAGGGCTTCTTTGACCAGATCGTCAACACTCAGATCGGTGTATACGGCGTTATTGGCTTGCGTCATGAGGTTCCCCGTCGGCCTATGGCCGAGTGCTCCAAACGTTTTGTAGTAGAAAGTTGCGCACTACTACCGCGAAAAAAGTGGGCCGGATTATGCCAGAAAAGCCCAAAAAGAGTAGGGCCCTCCCGTCAGAACACCTCTAATCCGGCGTTTGTCAGGTGATTTACCTGTGCTTAAACGTTTTAGTGGCGGGTGTCGGAAGGGGTGTCGATGCCCGCTCCGGCGAACAATTGGGCTACATCAGCGGCATCGAACAGGTAGCGCTGGTTGCAGAACTGGCAATCAATCTCGATATGGCCGCCGTGTTCCACCACCAGATTTTGCGCATCTTCCAGGCCCAGGCTGACCAAGGCGTTGCCTGAACGCTCGCGCGAACAGCTGCAATGAAAGTGCAAGGCTTGCGAGTCAAACAACCGCACAGCCTCTTCATGGTAAAGGCGGTGCAGGATGGTTTCGTTGTCCAGGCCCAGCAGTTCTTCGGCCTTCAACGTATCAGCCAAGGCGATGATATGCCGCCAGCTTTCGGCACGATCATCCTCATCCTTGATGCGGTCGGCCGGCAATTGTTGCACCAGCAAACCACGGGCACGTTTGCCGTCGGCGTTAAGCCAGAACTTGGTGCCCACCTGCTGGGACATTACGAAGTAGTTGGTGAAGCACTCCGACAGGGTTTGGCCATCGAGGTCGACAATGCCCTGGTAGCGTTGGCCTTCGGTCGGGTCGACGGTGAGTGCCAGGACGCCATTGGGCATCAGGTCGGCCAGGGTGGCGTCCGCGGCGATCTGGTCGGCTTCATAACGGGCCAGGCCACGGATTTCGCGCTCGCTGGAGCACTCGATCATCAACATGGGCACCGGCCCTTCGGAACGGGCCTGCAAGATCAGCAACCCGTCGAACTTCATGGTGCCAACCAGCAGCGCCGCGGCGGCCATCAGCTCGCCGAGCAATTGCGCGACCGGCTCCGGATAGGCGTGCTTGGCAAGGACTTCGGCATAGCTGAGCTCCAACGACACCATCTCGCCGCGGGCATCGCTCTCATCGAAGATGAAGCGTTGGGTGAAGTCGGTATCCGGTAGATCAGTCATAGGTCTGGGTATCTGAAGTGATGACAAAATGATTACAAGGTTTATAAAATTAAACGCTTTAGCACCATCTTGGTGCGACTTCTCCTGAATTCAAGGAGCTGAATAGAGCGATGAGGGACAGTTTATGAACAATCCGGGTTTGTTCCAAGCCAACTGGAACCTCCGGCGATGGGCTCTTTGCAATCTACTCGCTATCGGACTGCTGTGTTTTTGGCTGTGGCCCACGGGCCAGATGCTGTGTGTGATTTTCGACGAGTGGCTGTTTCATCTGCTCAATGGCCCGCTAGCCACCAATTCGACCTGGCTGCATGTGTGGGCCGTGGCCAGTCTGCGGCCGTTTGATGCAGTGGTCGGCGTTATTTTGCTGACGCTGCTGATCCGCGGCGACTGGGTGTTCAAGGCCGTGCAGGTGCGCCAGGCGTTCTTTGGTTTCCTCGGCATTCTGCTGCTGTTGCTGTTTATTCGCATGTTGTTCTCCAAACTCGCGGCGCATATGGGCTGGCAGCACAGCAGCCCGTCCATGGTGATCGGCGGCGCGATTCAGATGAGTGATTTTTTCCCGGGACTGGAGAAAACCTGGGAGTTGAAGGACCGTTCCAGCCAGAGCTTCCCGGGCGACCATGCGTCGGTGCTGTTGATCTGGGGGATGTTCATGACCGTATTTGCCAAGCGTATCGGCCAGGTGCTGGTGATCTGGGGCCTGGCGCTGCTGTTCATGATGCCGCGCCTGGTTGCGGGCGCGCACTGGGGTCAGGACGATTACATAGGTGGCGTATTGCTGGCGCTGTTGGCGCTGGGGTGGGGGTATTACACGCCGTTTGCGGCGAAGGTGTCGGGGTTCCTGTTGCGGGTAACCGCGCCGGTGTTCGGGTTGCTTGGAAAACTGCCGGTGATCGGGCGATTGAGCGTCATACGCACCGCTCCTTAAATACGCGGGTTAAATGTGGGAGGGGGCTTGCTCCCTCCCACATTTTGATCTGCTGCCGGCAGGAGATTCGTAATCAATCGTCGTTGCCGCTGCCGCGGAACTTGAATAGATCGCGGCGCTGCTTCTTGCTTGGCTTGCCATCGGTGGTCATTCCAGTCGCTCCCGCCTTGCGCATGGCCGCTGCGTTTTCGCGCTTGGCGATACTCGCTTCGGTCTCGGTGTACAGCGCCTGCGCTTCGGGTGCCCCACGGCGCACGACAGAAAGCGCCTGCACCACGACGGTCTTTTCATCAAACCCTGTACGAATCTGAAACTCATCGCCGATACGTGGCTCTTTGCCCGGCTTGCAGCGCTCGCCGCGATGATGAACCTTCCCGCTTTCGATTGCGGCCTTGGCCAGGGCACGGGTTTTGTAGAACCGCGCGGCCCACAACCACTTGTCCAGTCGGACCTTTTCTTCCTCTTCCTGTTTTTGACCCACTTGAATTCCTCGCTCTGAAAAATGTCGCAACCTTACCGTTGAAACCCTTCGACGCATAAACCCCAAGGCTCACCTAAGATACGCCAGGTAGCACCCTGTTTTCGCGAGGATACGCTGTGACCGACTTCCCCCTTTCACTCACCTCGCCCAACCAGCGGTGCGTGGGTTGCCAGCAAAGCGAGCCTCTGGGGTTCGACTTTGCGTTCGCCTACCAGCCTATCGTAGACCTGCGTGACCACTCGATATTCGCCAACGAAGCCTTGGTACGCGGTACCCAGGGAGAAGGCGCACTCTCGGTGCTGGCCCAGGTCAACGAAACCAATCGCTACCGCTTCGACCAGCGCTGCCGAACCAAGGCCATTGCCGGTGCCGCAGCGCTGGGCATGCAGACTCACCTTTCCATCAATTTCATGCCCAATGCCGTATACCGTCCGGAACTGTGTATTCGCAGCACCCTGGAGGCCGCCCGGGCGCACAATTTCCCGCTGGACCGGCTGATTTTCGAGACCCTGGAAAGCGAGCATGTAGATAACTATCGCCATTTGACGAATATTCTGCGTGAATATCGCGAATTCGGCTTCAAGACCGCCATCGACGACTTCGGTGCGGGCTATTCGGGGCTGAACCTGCTGGCCGATTTCCAACCCGACCTGATCAAACTCGACATGGCGTTGATTCGCGATGTCGATCAAGACCGTGTCCGTCAGGTGATCGTCCGGGGGATTGTCACAATCTGTGAGCAGTTGGGAGTTACTGTCATCGCCGAAGGCATCGAAAGTGCTGGCGAGCGGGATTTCCTCTCCGACTGTGGAATATTTCTGATGCAGGGTTTTTGGTTCGCCAAACCTGCATTCAATGCCCTGGCCAAGGTTTCTCCTCAAGCCTGGGCAAATTGACCGGTACCCATATTGAAGACATTTGACCATTTGACCGTTGTGGGTCTGCGTGAATGGGTGGCACTTCCCGACCTGGGAGTGGCGGGCCTGCGCGCGAAGATCGACACCGGTGCCAGCACCTCAAGCCTGCATGCCACCGATATCGAGCCGTTTGAGCGCGACGGTGAAAAGTGGGTGCGCTTTACCGCGCACCTGGGCAGCGTGGTGCAACTGCGTCACCGTCGCTGCGAAGCGCCCCTGGTGACGATGAAAACCATCAAGAGCTCCAACGGCCATGCGCAGGTGCGCTACGTGATCAGCACCACCCTGGCGCTGGGTGACCGGGTATGGCGGGTGGAATTCACCCTCGCCTGTCGCAAAGCCATGCGTTATCGCCTGTTACTGGGCTCCAAGGCGTTGATTGACGGCCAGTTGGTCGTCAATCCAGGCGTCAAGTACGTTCAAGACAAGCCGGTGTTCCCGGTCTCCACTATTTCTGCCCCAGGTGCTGCATGAAGATTGCTGTGCTGTCGCGAAACCCGCGTCTGTATTCCACCCGCCGCCTGGTCGAGGCCGGCACTGAACGTGGCCATGAAATGGTGGTGATCGACACGTTGCGTGCCTACATGAACATTGCCAGCCACAAGCCGCAGATCCACTACCGGGGCAAACCCCTGGAAGGCTTTGATGCGGTGATCCCGCGTATCGGCGCTTCGGTGACGTTTTATGGCTGCGCGGTGTTGCGTCAGTTTGAAATGATGGGGGTGTTTCCTCTCAACGAATCCGTGGCCATTGCCCGCTCGCGGGACAAACTGCGTTCGCTGCAGTTGCTGTCACGCCGGGGTATCGGCTTGCCGGTCACCGGCTTTGCCCACTCCCCGGATGACATCCCTGACCTGATCGAGATGGTCAATGGTGCACCGCTGGTGATCAAGGTACTGGAAGGCACCCAAGGCATCGGTGTGGTGCTGTGTGAAACGGCGACGGCAGCTGAATCGGTGATCGAGGCGTTCATGGGCCTCAAGCAGAACATCATGGTGCAGGAGTACATCAAGGAAGCCGGCGGCGCGGATATTCGCTGCTTCGTGGTGGGCGACAAAGTGATCGCGGCGATGAAGCGCCAGGCCAAGCCCGGTGAGTTCCGCTCCAATCTGCACCGTGGCGGCAGCGCCAGCCTGATCAAGATCACACCGGAAGAACGCATGACCGCACTGCGGGCAGCCAAGGTGATGGGCTTGAGCGTGGCAGGCGTGGATATCCTGCGCTCCAATCATGGGCCGCTGGTGATGGAAGTGAACTCATCGCCGGGCCTGGAAGGGATCGAGACCACCACCGGCAAGGACGTGGCGGGGATCATCATTCAGCACTTGGAGAAGAATGGTGGGCCGAATATGACTCGGACCAAGGGCAAAGGCTAAAAGCCTATTTTAATCCCGACATGAAACCAATGTGGGAGGGGGCTTGCTCCCGATAGCGGTGTCACAGTCACTGAACTTCTTGACTGAAAGACCGCCATCGGGAGCGAGCCCCCTCCCACATTTTTGATATTTGTTGTTTGTCAGACCGCATCTCTAGGCAGCATCAGCCCAAGCGGCAAGCGCACCCGCGCCTCCAACCCGCCTTCTTCACGGTTGCGAAGTTCGACATTGCCGCCATGCATCGAGGCGATTCGCCGCACGATCGCCAACCCCAACCCGGTGCCCTTGCCACCTCGGGCTCGGTCGCCACGGGTGAACGGGTTGAAGATACCCTCAAGCTCGGCAGGGTCGATCCCCGTGCCACGGTCCATCACGCTCAGCACCACGTAAGGCGCGGCACTGTCACCGGAGACATACGCCGCCACCTCCACATCGGAACCGGCATGATGCAAGGCGTTGCCGATCAGGTTGTTCAGCAGGCGCTTCATCGAGACCCGGCGCAATGCAAACGGCTGGATCGGCTCCAGCCGCATGCGCACCTGCTCACCGTTCTGGTTATAGGGCGCAACCACCTCACGCACGAGGTCCGTGAGGTCCACCTCCTCAACCACTTCATCACGCCCGTCGCGGATGAAGGCCAGGAACTGGTCCAGGATAGCGTCCATGTCCTCGATATCGCGCACCATGTCATCGGTGAGGTCGGTATGGTCCCCCATCAGCTCCAGGGACAGGCGCAATCGCGTCAACGGTGTGCGCAAGTCATGGGACACACCTGCCAGCATCAGCTCGCGCTCGCGCCCGGCCTGCTCGACGTCTTCCGCCATCTGGTTGAACGCGCCGTACACCTCGGTCATCTCACTGGGCGTGTCGCTGACCGGCAGGCGCACACTGCGCCCCTGGCCCAATTGGCGAGCGGCAAATACCAGGCGCTTGAGTGGTTGGTTGAGCTGACGGACGAAGATCCACGCGGAGGCCGTTGAAAGCAAGCCGATGGCCAGGAACCAGCCCAGCACGTTCCAGATTTTCTGCCCGCGCAGCGGGTGCGGATAAAGCGGCACCTTGATCCAGGCATCGCCCAGGCTAGGTGCCCGCACCCATAACGCCGGTGAAACATGCATGCGCAGCCTCACCTCGGTGTCGGCGCCCAGTTCGGCCTGCATCTGGCGCTGATAGATCTCGCTGTAAGGCCAATGCTGCTCGCCTTCAGGCACGCCGGCCCCATCAACCCGAGTCAAGGTCGACGCCTTGGCCACCTTTTCTCGGTTCTCAGGGTCTACGGCCCAATAGCCCCGCAACGTCAGGGCCACACCGTGGCTGTACTGCCGATCCACCAGCACGTCTTCGTTCATCAACAGATAAACCAGCGTGAGCGCCTTGGAAAACAGAACGACAATAAGCACCAGCCAAAGGGTGCGAGAGAAGAAACTTTGTGGGAACCACAGCGGGGTTTTCATAGATGAAAGCTGCACACCTTGCAGGAACGAGCGGTGCTCGCAGAATTGCAGACGCCGGGCATCCCGTCGACTCTTATGGAGTCAAACGCCGGATACCCGCCCCTGCAAATCATCGGTCACTTGGTTGCGGTACCATCCGGCACAAACACATAACCCACGCCCCACACCGTCTGGATATACCGCGGCTTGGAGGGGTCCGGCTCAATCATCCGGCGCAGTCGGGAAATCTGCACGTCGATGGAGCGCTCCAGGGCGTCCCATTCACGGCCACGGGCCAGGTTCATCAGCTTGTCACGGGTCAGCGGCTGACGGGCGTTCATCACCAGAGCCTTGAGCACCGCAAACTCGCCGGTGGTAAGCATGTGCACTTCTTCGCCACGCTTGAGCTCACGGGTGGCCAACGACAGTTCGTAGTCGCCAAAGGTGACGCTTTCGTCTTCGCTGCCCGGTGCGCCCGGCACGGCCGGTGCCTGGCGACGCAATACGGCCTTGACCCGCGCCATCAGCTCATCAGGGTTGAACGGCTTGGCCAGGTAGTCATCAGCGCCCAGTTCAAGGCCCTTGATGCGGCTCAACTCATCGCCCTTGGCGGTGAGCATGATGATTGGAATCTGGTTGTTGGCACCACGCAGGCGCTTGCAGGCGGTAAGGCCGTCTTCGCCGGGCAGCATCAGATCGAGCACGACCAGGTTGAACACTTCACGCCCCAACAGGCGGTCCATTTGCTCGGTGTTCGGCACCGCGCGGGCACGGTAGCCCTTGGAGTTGAAAAAACGCTCCAGCAGGCTGCTCAGCCCCGGATCGTCATCAACGATGAGAATTTTTTCGCCTTCAGCAGTTTGTGCGGTGCTGCTCATTGGATGCTCCTCTTATCTCGGCGCGCATTATGGCGTAGCTGCCGTTATACGCACCGTGTGCATTGTTAGCAGATTTTTCATCTACTGCCAGCGAACCCACGCCCTACAACCTCCGGCGCAGTACCCCCCAATAGCAGAACGCTGGTTATAATGCGGCGCCTCCGTGCAGGGCAACGTCAGATCGTTACCGTTTGCTGCCGGGCTTTTTTTACCCGCTTGTCGTGAATTTTTCGATTTCGAGGGTCAATAGGCAGCCTCTTGACCCAGGCAGCGGCGCCAGTCGGGCCGCTCAACCAGCCTCGCCGGGCCTTGTTTTTACGGGCCGGCGCGCTGATTTTAAGAATTTCAGGTGGTTTTATGGACAGCATCAACAGCCGCATCGCCGAGGAACTCGGTGTACGCCCACAACAGGTCGAAGCGGCCGTCGCTCTACTGGATGAAGGCTCCACGGTGCCTTTCATCGCCCGTTACCGAAAAGAAGTGACCGGCAGCCTCGACGACACTCAACTGCGTCACCTGGAAGAGCGCCTGCGCTACCTGCGAGAACTCGACGAACGGCGTATCAGCATCCTCGCCAGCATCGAGGAACAGGGCAAGTTGACCCCTCAACTGGAGCGCGACATCAAACTCGCGGACACCAAGACCCGCCTCGAAGACCTTTACCTGCCATACAAACAGAAACGTCGTACAAAGGGCCAGATCGCTCTGGAAGCCGGCCTGGGCGATTTGGCCGATGGCCTGTTCAACGACCCATCGTTGACGCCGGAAACCGAAGCCGCTCGCTTCATCGACGCGGAAAAAGGCGTCGCCGACGTCAAGGCTGCCCTCGAAGGCGCCAAGTACATCCTGATGGAGCGTTTCGCCGAAAACGCCAGCCTCCTGGAAAAACTGCGTACCTACTTGAAGCAGGAAGCCATCCTCAGCGCCCGCGTCATCGCCGGCAAAGAGGAGGAAGGCGCCAAATTCCGCGACTACTTCGAACACGACGAGCCGCTCAAAAGCATGCCGTCCCACCGCGCCCTGGCGATTTTCCGCGGCCGTAACGAAGGCATTCTCAGCTCCGCGCTGAAAGTCGGTGACGAACTGCCAGGCACCATGCACCCGTGCGAAGGCATGATCGGTCAACAATTCGGCATCCAGAACCAGAATCGCCCTGCGGACAAGTGGCTCGGTGAAGTCGTGCGCTGGACCTGGAAGGTCAAGCTCTACACCCACCTGGAAACCGACCTGCTGGGCGAGTTGCGCGACGGCGCCGAAACCGAAGCGATCAACGTGTTCGCCCACAACCTGCACGACCTGCTGCTGGCCGCACCGGCCGGCCCGCGTGCCACCCTGGGCCTCGACCCGGGCCTGCGCACCGGTTGCAAGGTCGCTGTGGTCGATGCCACCGGCAAGCTGCTGGACCACGCCACCGTGTACCCGCACGTTCCGCACAACAAGTGGGACCAGACCCTGGCGATCCTTGCCGCCCTGTGCGCCAAGCACGCGGTAGATCTGATCGCCATCGGCAACGGCACTGCCAGCCGCGAAACCGATAAGCTGGCCGCTGAGCTGATCAAAAAATACCCAGCCATGAAGATGACCAAGGTCATGGTCTCCGAGGCGGGTGCTTCGGTGTACTCGGCTTCGGAGCTGGCGTCCAAGGAGTTCCCGGACCTCGACGTGTCGATCCGTGGCGCCGTCTCCATCGCCCGTCGCCTGCAAGACCCGCTGGCCGAGTTGGTGAAGATCGACCCCAAATCCATCGGCGTCGGCCAGTACCAGCACGACGTGTCGCAGCTTAAACTGGCACGCGGCCTGGATGCGGTGGTGGAAGACTGCGTAAACGCCGTGGGCGTAGACGTGAACACCGCTTCAGTAGCGCTGCTGGCGCGAATCTCGGGCCTCAACGCGACCCTGGCGCAGAACATCGTCAGCCATCGCGACGAAAATGGTGCGTTCAAAACCCGTGCTGCGCTGAAAAAAGTCGCACGCCTGGGTGAAAAAACCTTTGAACAAGCGGCCGGCTTCCTACGCGTGATGAATGGCGATAACCCGCTCGACGCCTCGGCGGTTCACCCGGAAGCCTACCCGCTGGTGCAACGCATTGCCGCCGAGACCGACCGTGATATCCGCTCGCTGATCGGCGACGCCGCCTTCCTCAAGCGTCTGGATCCAAAGAAGTACACCGACGAAACCTTCGGTGTGCCGACCATCACCGACATCCTGCAAGAGCTGGAAAAACCTGGCCGCGACCCACGTCCCGAGTTCAAGACCGCCGAGTTCCAAGACGGCGTCGAAGACCTCAAGGACCTGCAACCGGGCATGATCCTCGAAGGTGTAGTGACCAACGTGACCAACTTTGGCGCCTTTGTGGATATTGGCGTGCATCAGGACGGTTTGGTGCATATCTCCGCGCTTTCGGAGAAGTTCATCAAGGACCCGCGTGAAGCGGTCAAAGCCGGTGACGTGGTCAAGGTCAAGGTCATGGAAGTCGATATCCCGCGTAAACGCGTGGGCCTGTCGATGCGCATGAGCGATACCCCGGGCGAGAAGATCGACGGTGCTCGTGGCGCTCGCCCAGGTTCGGCACCGCGCCAGTCGCAGAACAACGCGCCGCGCAAGGAAACTACGACTGCCGCGCCGAGCAACAACGCCATGGCATCGCTGTTCGCCAATGCCAAACAGTTGAAGAAGCGTTGATGGAAATCCCGGCGGGTTTGACCCAGAGCGCGTTCAGCGAGCTGATCGGCTGCCGCCTGCAACGCCTGGATGAAGGCGTTGCCGAGGTGGCCCTGACCCTGGAGCCGCACCTGCGCAACCGTGCAGGCAAGCTCCATGGCGGGGCGATTTTCAGCCTGGTGGACATCACGATGGGCCTGGCCTGTTCCAGCGCCCATGGTTTCGACCAGCAGAGCGCCACCATCGAATGCAAGATCAATTATATTCGCGCCGTCGAAGACGGTGACGTGCTGTGCACCAGCCGGGTAATTCACGCCGGCCGGCGCACGTTGGTGGTCGAAGCCGACGTGTACCAGGGCGAAAGACTTGTCGCAAAAGCGCAGGGCACGTTCGCTGTCCTATAGCTCCCTACCCTCGATTTGAGTTAATTTCGGCGCTGCGATAACAGCGTCGGAATTTTCTCGCTGCGCTGTAGCCCAATTCATGGAGTGAAGTCGGCATTTTCAGAGCGGGTCAAATCGACTCAGAACCAGGCGATCACGCCAGTTTCCACTTCACCCTTGTAGACCGTCCTGCCCACCCCCATATTGGGGCGACTGACGCGTGAAGGAATCCAACTTGAGCGAACTTCTCAACCGCCGCCTGGCCCTGCTCGGCAAGCGCGAACACCTCTCCCTGCTAGAGCAGTGCTTGCACGGCATCGAGCGCGAATGCCTGCGCGTCACCAGCGAGGGTCGCCTGGCGCAAACGCCGCACCCTGAAGCCCTGGGCGCTGCGTTGACCAACGAACAGATCACCACTGACTATTCGGAATCGCTGCTGGAGTTCATCACCCCAGCCCTGCCCAACCCGGCCGAGACCCTGGGCAGCCTGGACAAGATCCATCGCTTTGCCTACTCCAAGCTGGGCAGCGAATACCTGTGGAGCCCCTCGATGCCGTGCCCGTTACCGGCCGAGGAAGATATTCCGATCGCCTACTACGGCACCTCCAATATCGGCCAGCTCAAGTACGTGTACCGCAAGGGCCTGGCCCTGCGCTACGGCAAGACCATGCAGTGCATTGCCGGCATCCATTACAACTTTTCGCTGCCGGAACAGCTGTGGCCGTTGCTCAAGGAAGCCGAAGGCTTTGTCGGTACCGACCGTGACTATCAGTCCACGGCCTATATCGCGCTGATCCGTAATTTCCGTCGCTACAGCTGGCTGTTGATGTACCTCTTTGGTGCCTCGCCAGCCCTGGACGCCGGTTTCCTGCGCGGCCGCTCGCACCAGCTTGAAGTCCTGGATGCCGACACCCTGTACCTGCCCTACGCCACGAGCCTGCGCATGAGCGACCTGGGTTACCAGAGCAACGCCCAGGCTGGCCTGACGCCTTGCTACAACGACCTGGCCAGCTACACCGACAGCCTGCGCGAAGCGGTGGCAACGCCCTACGCGCCGTATGTTGAAGTCGGCACGCACAAGGATGGCGAGTGGGTGCAGCTCAACACCAACATCCTGCAGATCGAAAACGAGTACTACTCCAACATCCGTCCCAAACGCGTGACCTACACCGGCGAGCGGCCGATCCAGGCGCTGATGGCCCGCGGTATCCAGTACATCGAAGTACGCTGCCTGGATATCAACCCGTTCCTGCCGATGGGGATCGACTTGCCGGAGTCGCGATTCCTCGACGCATTCCTGCTGTATTGCGCGCTGAACGACAGCCCGCTGTTCGCCAACAACGAGTGCGGCAACGCCACCTCCAACTTCCTCAGCGTGGTCAAGGAAGGTCGGCGTCCGGGCCTGCAATTGCAACGTGACGGCCAGCCGGTGGACATGAAGGAATGGGCTGCGCAGTTGCTGGAGAAGATTGCACCGTTGGCTGCCTTGCTCGACGAGAGCCAGGGCATGACCGAACACAGTGAAGCGCTGGATGCCCAACTGGCCAAGGTCAAGGACCCGTCCCTGACGCCGTCGGCCCAGGTGTTGGCGGCCATGGCTGAACGCAAGGAAAGCTTTGCGCAGTTCTCTCTGCATCAAAGCGAAGTACATGCCGAATACTTCCGCAAGGAGCCTTTGGCGCCTGAGGAACAAGCGCACTTTGAAGAATTGGCCCGTGTGTCGCTGGCGCAACAGGCGGAGCTTGAGCAGAACGAGGTGGGCGATTTCGATGTGTTTGTCGGGTCGTACCAGGCCAGCATCCTCGCCATCAGCAACTAACCGGAGCTCTACTCAGTTCCAATGTGGGAGAGGGCTTGCTCCCTCCCACATTTGGTCATCACCGGTACAAAGATTTGCTTCAACCTTTCTACTCATAAGCTAATTCGAAAAGGTTATTTATTTTCGAGTTCTTAGATCATTTAGTCTCCTCACACGCCGACTCTCGGCCGCCTGATTGAGGAGCTTCCCCTTGAAACTGCTGACCCCTCTGCGCTTGCTGGCCGCGTTGTCCCTGGCCGGTGCCAGTCTGTTTGCCCAGGCGGCGGACGTGACTATCGCTTACCAGACCACCGTCGACCCGGCAAAAGTCGCCCAGGCTGACGGGGCCTATGAAAAAGCTACCAACGCCAAAATCGACTGGCGCAAATTCGACAATGGCACCGACATCATCGCCGCCATTGCCTCCGGCGACGTGCAGATCGGCTACCTCGGTTCCAGCCCGCTGACCGCCGCGGTAACCCGCAAAGTCCCAGTAGAAACCTTCCTCGTCGCCACCCAGATCGGCGGGGCCGAAGCCCTGGTGGCGCGCAACGGATCGGGGATCAACAGCCCGCAGGACCTGATCGGCAAAAAGATCGCCGTGCCCTTCGTCTCCACCGGCCACTACAGCCTGCTTGCCGCGCTGAAACACTGGAACATCGACCCGGCCAAAGTCACCATTCTCAACCTGGCGCCTCCGGCCATCATCGCCGCGTGGAAGCGCGGTGATATCGACGCCACCTACGTGTGGGACCCGGCTCTGGGCGTAGCCAAGGAAAACGGCAAGGTGCTGATCACCTCCGGCGAACTGGCCAAGTTCGGCGCGCCAACATTCGATGCCTGGATCGTGCGCAAGGATTTTGCCGAGAAGCACCCGGACATCGTCACCGCCTTCGCCAAGGTCACCCTGGATGCCTACGCAGCCTACCGCAAAGACCCACAAGCCTGGCTCGCCGACACCGGCAACGTCGACAAACTGGTGAAACTCTCCGGCGCCAAGGCCAGCGATATTCCCTTGCTGCTGCAAGGCAACGTCTACCCGCTGGCCGCTGACCAGGTGACCCTGCTGGGCGCGCCGACCACCAAGGCAGTCACCGACACTGCTGTGTTCCTCAAGGAACAAGGCAAGGTCGATGCCGTACTGCCCGACTACGCCCCTTACGTCAGCGCCAAGTTCATTTCTAACTGATCCAAGGAGTTCATCGCGATGGCCTTGCTACAGCTGGAGCGCATCAGCGCACAGTACCCAGGCGCCCCGGAACCGGTACTGTCCGATATTTCACTGGAGCTTGGGCCCCAGCAGCTGCTGGTTGCCCTGGGCCCGTCCGGCAGTGGCAAGACATCGCTGTTGAACCTGATTGCCGGTTTCGTCGAGCCTTCTGCCGGGCGTATCACCCTCGACGGTGTGCCGGTCAAAGGGCCCAGCGCCGAACGCGGTGTGGTGTTCCAAGACGACGCCCTGTTGCCCTGGCAGGACGTGCTGGCCAACGTCGCCTTCGGCCTGGAACTGGCCGGCGTGCCCAAGGCGCAGCGCGACGTACGCGCCCGCGAAATGCTCGCGCTGGTGGACCTGGCCGGTTTCGACAGCCGGCGCATCTGGCAACTCTCCGGCGGCCAGAAGCAACGCGTTGGCCTCGCCCGCGCCCTGGCGGCCGACCCTCGCGTATTACTGATGGACGAACCCTTCGGTGCGCTGGACGCCTTCACCCGCGAACAAATGCAGGAGTTGCTGCTGCAAGTGTGGCGGCGCACGGCCAAGCCGGTGTTCCTGATTACCCATGACATTGAAGAAGCGGTGTTCCTGGCCACGGACCTGATCCTGCTGGCGCCCAACCCCGGCCAGATCGTCGAACGTCTGCAGCTGGATTTCGGCCAACGTTACGCCGCCGGTGAATCAGCCCGCGCAATCAAGTCCGACCCGCGCTTTATCGAAACCCGCGAGCACGTGCTGGGCAAAGTGTTCTCCCAACGGCAGGTGTACGCATGAGCAGCTACGAACTTCCCGCCACCGCCAGCAAGCCGGTGGCACCCGCCGTTATCCCGTTACGCCGCAGCCTGAGCACACGCTGGATCAGCGTACTGACCCTGGTCGCTCTGCTTGCCTTGTGGTGGGCGGTGACCGCCACCGGTTTGATCGAACCTTTGTTCCTGCCGCCACCGTCCGCCGTGTTGCAAAAAGGTTGGCTGCTGGCGACCACCGGCTACATGGATTCCACCTTGTGGCAGCACCTGGGCGCGAGCCTGAGCCGCATCGGCCTGGGCCTGGGTTTTGCAGTGCTGACCGCCGTGCCGGTGGGGATTGCCATCGGTGCCAACCGCATTGCCCGAGGCATTTTCGATCCGTTGATCGAGTTCTACCGGCCGATTCCGCCGCTGGCCTACCTGCCGCTGATCGTGATCTGGTGCGGCATTGGCGAGCTGTCCAAGGTGCTGCTGATTTACTTGGCGATTTTCGCCCCGATCGCCATCGCCACCGCAACCGGGGTGCGCACCGTCGACCCGGCCAAGCTGCGAGCTGCGCAGTCGTTGGGCGCCACCCGTGCGCAACTGATTCGCCATGTGATCCTGCCCAGCGCCCTGCCCGATATCCTCACCGGTGTGCGTATCGGCCTGGGTGTGGGCTGGTCGACCCTGGTCGCCGCCGAGTTGATTGCCGCCACCAGCGGCCTGGGTTTCATGGTGCAGTCGGCGGCGCAGTTTCTGGTCACCGATGTGGTGGTGCTGGGGATCCTGGTGATCGCCCTGATCGCCTTCGCCATGGAAATGGGCCTGCGCGCCCTGCAGCGTAAATTAGTGCCCTGGCATGGCCAGGCACACTGAGTGAAGAATCTACAATGAGCAGCCTGACCGTTACCCCATTAAGTACCGCCCTGGGCGCCCAGATCAGTGGCGTCGACATCACTCAGCCGCTGGCCCCTGAACAGCGCGACGCCATTGAACAGGCGTTGCTCGACTATTCGGTGCTGTTCTTCCGTGATCAGCCAATCACCCCGCAACAACA
The DNA here is from genome assembly GCF_023127755.1 of Pseudomonas sp. W2Aug9. Lineage (NCBI taxonomy): Bacteria > Pseudomonadati > Pseudomonadota > Gammaproteobacteria > Pseudomonadales > Pseudomonadaceae > Pseudomonas > Pseudomonas sp. W2Aug9. The sequence continues at coordinate 398,617 of NZ_SPKL01000020.1, forward strand.
GGCACGGTTCGCGGCCAATTTTGGCGACCTGCACATCCACCCGATCTACCCCAACGTGCCGGAACAGCCCGAAGTGCTGATCCTCGACACCGCGGTCACCGACGTGCGTGACAACGCCGTTTGGCACACCGACGTGACCTTTCTGCCCACGCCTGCCCTGGGCGCTGTGCTCAGCGCCAAGCTGCTGCCAGCGTTCGGCGGCGATACGCTGTGGGCCAGTGGTATTGCGGCGTATGAGGCGCTTTCCGAACCGTTGAAGGTATTGCTCAACGGGCTCACCGCCACCCACGATTTCACCAAATCTTTTCCGCTGGAGCGTTTTGGCAATACCGCCGAAGACTTGCTGCGTTGGGAGCAAACTCGCCGCAAGAACCCACCGTTGTCGCATCCGGTGGTGCGTACCCATCCCGTCAGTGGGCGCAAATCGCTGTTCGTCAGCGACGGTTTCACCACCCGAATCAATGAACTGGAAGCGGCCGAAAGCGAGGCCATTCTCAAGCTGCTGTTCGCCCACGCCACCCGCCCGGAATTCACCATCCGCTGGCGCTGGCAAGAGAATGACGTGGCGTTCTGGGATAACCGCGTGACCCAGCATTACGCCGTGGATGACTACCGGCCACAGCGGCGGGTGATGCACCGGGCTACGATTCTTGGGGATGTGCCGTTCTAGTCGCCACACCGAAAACCAAATGTGGGAGGGGCGGTTCGACGATTCGACTTGCTCCCGATGGCGGTGGTTCAGTCAGCTCATCCGTAGCTGACCCACTGCTATCGGGAGCAAGTCGAATCGTCGCACCGCCCCTCCCACATTTTTGACCCAGTTGTGTCAGTTATTCAGCGGTGGATGGCTTTTCCCACAGGTTGATCCCGCCTTCCTGCGCAAACCGATCAATCTGCGCCAGTTCCTCAGCACTGAAGCTCAAGTTCTGCAACGCCCCGACGTTCTCGATGATCTGCTCCGGCCGGCTCGCGCCGATCAGCGCGCTGGTCACCCGTGGATCACGCAGGGTCCAGGCCAGCGCCAATTGCGCGAGGCTCTGGCCGCGACGCTGGGCGATTTCATTCAGGCCGCGTACATGGGCAATGTTGGCCTCGGACAGGTGCTGGGCCTGCAACGAACCGCCACCCGGACGATTGACCCGTGCATCGGCCGGTATGCCATTGAGGTACTTGTCGGTGAGCAAACCCTGGGCCAGCGGCGTGAAGGCGATCACCCCAGCGCCAAGTTCTTCGGTGGTGTCGAGCAGGTCCTTTTCCACCCAGCGGTTGAGCAGGTTGTAAGCCGGTTGGTGAATCAACAGCGGCACTTTCCACTCTTTGAGCAAGGCTGCGATTTCGCGGGTTTTCACCCCGGAATAGGACGATATACCGATGTACAACGCCTTGCCTTGTTGCACAGCGGTGGCGAGGGCGCTGGCGGTTTCTTCCAGGGGCGTGTCGGGGTCAAAACGGTGGGAGTAGAAAATATCCACGTAGTCGACGCCCAGGCGTTGCAGGCTTTGATCCAGGCTCGCCAGGATGTATTTGCGCGAGCCACCGCCCTGGCCGTAGGGGCCGGGCCACATGTCCCAACCGGCTTTGCTGGAGATGATCAATTCGTCGCGGTAGTGCTTGAAGTCTTCGCGCAGCAAACGGCCGAAATTGATCTCGGCGCTGCCGTAGGGCGGGCCGTAGTTGTTGGCCAGGTCGAAGTGGTTGATACCCAGGTCGAACGCCGTGCGCAGCAAAGCGCGCTGGGTGTCGATCGGGGTGCTGTCGCCAAAGTTGTGCCACAGCCCCAGGGACAGTGCCGGCAGCACCAACCCACTGCGGCCTACGCGGCGATAGGGAATAGATTCATAGCGGTTTTCGGCAGCAATGTACGTCATCGAATCCTCTCTGGACTGAGGGTTGAAAGGCCCGGGAATAAGGTTATTCCCAAGCCTTTTAACCCGCTGAATCGCTTAAGTCTGCCTCTTCCTTTTACAGCAAAGACCTACTTGAGAGGAACGGTATCAGCGCACCAAATGCAGGAACTGCAGATGGCGCTCGTACTGGTCGAGGATGTCGTTGATGATCTGCTCCTTGGTATAGCCCACCAGGTCATAGTCCTGGCTGCCCTCACTCAAGTGCACCTCCGCACGATAGTAACGGCGGTTGTTGATCTCTTTGGAACCCATGCCACCGCGGGCAAACGACGGCGTGAAATAGCCGCGCATCTGCACCTGGTAGATGAACGGATGCTCCTCGCCATGGCCGATTTCCAGGCTGACGCTGTCGTTGGACGGGTCCGGCTGAGTGACTACATTCAGGCCCTTCTCGACAAACACCGCCGTCACTTCTTCGATCGCCGGGCGCACCGTCGATTCAAGGAAGCGGTACACCTCATCACGTGACGGGAAATGCACCGCCTGGCTTAAGCGCTGGCGCCAGCCGCCACGGCCTTTGCGTGAAGCCGATATTGGCGCCAGGGAATGCAACTGCGCGATCTGCTTTTGCGACTCCAGGTAAAACGCCTTGTGCAGCCCCCACATCATCAGCAGCAGAATCAGCGAGAACGGCAGCGAGGTCAGCACCACCGCAGATTTCAACGAATCGATACTGCCGGCGAACAGCAGGGCACTGGTCACCAGTGCTGTCATCGCACCCCAGAACACCCGCAGCCACTTCGGCCCGTCTTCATCAGCGTTGCCGCCTTTGGACGACAGGGTGGACAGCACCACCGTGCCTGAGTCCGCCGAGGTCACAAAGAACACAAAGCTGATAAACACCGTGACCGCAATCACCGTCTTGCTCCACGGGTAGGTTTCCAGCAGCAGGTAGAGGCTCATCGACGGGTCATCGATGGCCGACTGGCCCAGCGCGGCCATGCCATGGTTGAGCACTTGGTCGATGGCGCTGTTACCGAAGATCGACATCCACGCCAGGGTAAAGCCCAGCGGAATCAGCAGCACGCCAAACACGAATTCGCGGATGGTACGGCCACGGGAGATACGCGCAATAAACAGACCTACGAACGGCGACCATGCGATCCACCAGGCCCAGTAGAACACTGTCCAGCCGCCCAGCCAGTCGCTTGGCTTGTCGTAGGCGTACACATCGAAACTCTTGGTCGGCAGCGCGCCCAGGTAGTCCCCGATGTTCTGGATCAAGGTGTTGAGCAGGTGCTGGGTAGGCCCGGCGAATAACACAAACAGCAACAGCGCACAGGCCAGCAGCATGTTGATGTCGGACATCACCCGTACGCCCTTGTCGACGCCGGCTACCGCAACAATGATCGCCGCGCCCATCATCAACGTGATCAGGCCCACCTGGATCCACTGGGTGTGAGCAATGCCAAACAGGTAGTCCAGGCCGGAATTGAGGTGCAACACGCCAAAACCCATGTCAGCGCCCAGGCCGAACACCGTCGCGATGATACCGAAGCCATCCACCGCATAACCGATAGGGCCATTGATGCGCTTGCCGATCAGCGGGTACAGCGCCGAACGCAATGCCAGCGGCAGGTTATGCCGGTAGGCGAAATACGCCAGGGCCATGCCCACGAACGCGAACACACCCCAGCCATGCAGGCCCCAGTGCAGGAACAGCACCTGCATGGCCTGGCGCGCTGCATCAGCGTTCATCGCTTCGCCCTGGGGCGGCTGCACCAGGTGCGTCAACGGCTCCGAGACGCAGAAGAAAAACAGCGTGATGCTGATCCCGGCGGCGAACAACATGCCGGCCCAGGACAGGTAACTGAATTCGGGCTCGTCGTGGTCGGCACCGAGTTTTATCTTGCCGTAGCCCGATAGCGCGGTGACCACCACGAAGACCAGATACAGGGTCATCGCCAGCATGTAGTACCAGCCGACCGTATTGGCCGCCCAGTTTTGCGCCGCCAGCAGCCAGGCTCCGGCCTGTTGCGGGATAGCGATAACCGTGATGCCAAACAGCAGGATGAAGGTGGCGGCAAAGTAGAAAACGGGCGCATTCATGCGCACCATGCCGCTGGAAGGGGTGGACGATGCACTCATGAACGATGCACCTCAAGGTTGCGGGATATGGCTGTAAATAACGGACTCAGCAAAGGTAAGCCTCCTGTTGTGAGCGGGCAGCGAACCACCGGGTTTAACTTGAACGAACATTCAAGTTAAACATGAATAGGCGGTCTGGGACTAATCGCAGGGCTGAGTGGTCGATGATTCCTACACTAGCTCAAGGATTGGTATGACGGATGAAGAAGGCAAATCGTTCAGCGACCCCACGTTGAAATACATACGAAATGTGGGAGCTGGCTTGCCTGCTCCCACACGGGTCGGCGGTTGGCTCAGGTATTACTTCTGCGCCCCATCGTCATGCTGCAAGTTCGCCTGAGTGATATTCGCCCCCGCCGGCACACTGCGGGTCAGCCACACATTACCGCCAATGGTCGAGCCCTGGCCGATGGTGATCCGCCCCAAAATCGTCGCCCCGGCGTAGATCACCACATCATTCTCAACAATGGGGTGGCGCGGATGGCCTTTTTGCAGCTGCCCATCCTCATCGGCTGGGAAGCGCTTGGCGCCCAGTGTCACCGCTTGGTAGATACGCACGCGCTCGCCGATGATCGCCGTTTCGCCAATCACTACGCCAGTCCCGTGATCGATGAAGAAACTCGGGCCAATCTGCGCGCCGGGGTGGATATCAATGCCAGTGGCCGAGTGGGCGATTTCTGCACTGATGCGCGCCAGCAGCGGCAAACCTGCGCGGTACAGGTGGTGGGCCAGGCGATGGTGAATCACCGCCAGGATGCCCGGGTAGCACAGCAGCACTTCATCCACACTGCGTGCAGCCGGGTCGCCGTGGTAGGCGGCCAGTACGTCGGTATCCAACAGGCTGCGCAGAGCCGGCAATGCCAGGGCAAAATCCTGGATCAGCCGAATGGCATGGGCATCCACATCGCTGTCGTCGCCGCCGCCCTGGCGTGCGGCGTAGCGCAACTCCAGGCGCGCCTGGGCGAGCAAGGCGTTGAGCGCCACGTCGAGGGTATGCCCCACGTAGAAGTCTTCGCTTTCTTCACGCAGGTCCACCGGGCCCAGGCGCATGGGAAATAGTGCGCCGCACAAGGCTTCGAGGATTTGCGCCACCGCCTCGCGGGACGGCAATTCACGGCCACCGTGCTCGCCGCTCAAGCGACCGTTGCGCGTTCGCCACTGGTCCCGCGCGCCGCGCAGCTGGCTGACGATGGTCTGCAATTGCCAATGACTGGAACGCTCACTCACGGTATTCACTCCTGACGAAATGGCCATCACTTTACGGTATGCACCCTGGCAGCTCTTAAGAACCAATGGTGTGATCGTAAGAACTATTGTTCATAAGCGATTGACGGTTGCCCGATGAAAAGTGCCTGCCTATAGTCCTCCCCATCATTCAGTCACCGTGCGTAGCCATGATCAAACAACAGCTCGAGCGCTTTAACCGTCTGGAACTACTGGGCGGTGCCACCGCTCTGGAAAAACTTGAACGGCTGTCGGCCTGGCTAGGCAGGGACATTTACGTCAAGCGCGATGACACCACGCCCCTGGCCATGGGTGGCAACAAGCTGCGCAAACTCGAATACCTGGCGGCCGACGCCATTGCCCAGGGCGCCGACACCTTGGTCACCGCCGGCGCGATCCAGTCCAACCACGTCCGCCAGACCGCCGCACTGGCCGCCAAACTCGGCCTGGGCTGCGTTGCTCTGCTGGAAAACCCTACTGGCACCGAAGACGCCAACTACCTGGCCAATGGCAACCGCCTGCTGCTGGAGCTGTTTGACGCCAAAGTGGAACTGGTGGAAAACCTCGACAACGCCGACGCCCAACTCGCCGCCCTCGCCGACCGCCTGCGCAGCAATGGCAAGAAGCCCTACCTGGTGCCTATCGGTGGCTCCAATGCACTCGGCGCTTTGGGTTACGTGCGCGCAGGGCTGGAACTGGCCGCGCAGATTGAAGACAGCGGGATTGAGTTCGCCGCCGTGGTGCTCGCCTCAGGCAGTGCCGGCACGCACAGCGGCCTGGCCCTGGCCTTGAGCGAAGCACTACCGCAGTTGCCGGTGATCGGCATCACCGTGTCGCGCACCGAGCAAGCGCAGTTGCCCAAAGTGCAAAGCCTGGCAGAACGCACTGCCGAGTTGCTCGGAGTGGCTATTCCCGACGCCTTCAAAGTGATCCTGTGGGACGAGTATTTCGGCCCCCGTTATGGCGAACCGAATGCCGGCACACTTTCCGCGATCAAACTTTTGGCCAGCCAGGAAGGTCTGCTGCTGGACCCGGTCTATACCGGCAAGGCCATGGCCGGTTTGCTGGACGGCATCGGGCGCCAGCGGTTTGAAGAGGGGCCGATCATTTTCCTGCATACCGGTGGGGCGCCGGCATTGTTTGCCTATGACTCAGTATTCAATTGATTGAATACGCATATATTCTCAAAAGAAATATAAAATTGTTTTTTTATTATTTTCAAGTCTTAAAAACCCGCTTTATCATCGCGCCGAAGGCGAAGACGCGCTTCGCGCTTTAAGGCAGGATACGACTACTGCGTCACCTGCTTCGCTCACCATAAAAACACAGGGGCTCTTCATGACTATTTCTGTATTGCGTCGCACGCTGCTGGTCAGCACTTTGGGCCTGGCGCTTGGCGCCGGTTGGTTGGGCCAGGCGGTTGCCGGCGAGCAGTTGAACACCATCAAGAAGGCCGGCGAGATCAAGATCGGTCTGGAAGGCACCTACCCACCGTTCAGCTTCGTCGACGAAAGCGGCAAGCTCAGCGGTTTCGAAGTGGAACTGTCCGAAGCACTGGCCAAGGAGCTGGGCGTCAAGGTCAAGCTGCAAGCTACACCGTGGGACGGCATTCTCGCCGCACTGGAATCCAAGCGCCTGGACGCAGTGGTCAACCAGGTGACCATCTCTGAAGAGCGTAAGAAAAAGTACGATTTCTCCAAGCCATACACCGTGTCCGGCATCCAGGCACTGGTGCTGAAAAAGAACGTCGACTCGATCACGAAAGCCGACGACCTGGCCGGTAAAAAGGTCGGCGTGGGCCTGGGCACCAACTACGAACAATGGCTCAAGGACAATCAACCCAAAGCCACTATCAAGACCTACAACGACGACCCAACCAAGTTCCAGGACCTGCGCATCGGCCGTATCGACGCGATCCTGATCGACCGCCTGGCCGCCCTCGAATACGCCAAGAAAGCCCCCGACACTGCCGCTGCCGGCGACGCCTTCTCCCGTCAGGAGTCCGGTATCGCCCTGCGCAAAGGCGAGCCTGAATTGCTCGATGCGGTCAACACGGCCCTCGACAAACTGCGCGCCGACGGCACCTTGAAGAAGCTGTCCGAGAAGTACTTCAACGCTGACGTCACTCAATAATGGAAGCAGGTCTTCAACTCGCGCTGGACTCCGCGCCCTTTCTGCTCAAGGGCGCGTACTACACGGTAATCCTCAGCCTGGGCGGGATGTTTTTCGGCTTGCTGCTGGGCTTCGGCCTGGCCTTGATGCGCCTGTCGCGCTTCAAGTTGCTGAGCTGGACGGCCCGAGTCTACGTGTCGTTCTTTCGCGGTACGCCGTTGCTGGTGCAGCTGTTCCTGATCTACTACGGCTTGCCGCAAGTGGGCATCGAGCTGGATCCGATCCCGGCGGCCATGATCGGCTTTTCGCTGAACATGGCCGCTTATGCGTGTGAAATCCTGCGGGCCGCCATCGCCTCCATCGAGCGTGGCCAGTGGGAAGCCGCCGCCAGTATTGGCATGACCCGCGCGCAAACCCTGCGCCGGGCCATTCTGCCGCAAGCGATGCGCACGGCATTGCCGCCCCTGGGCAACAGCTTCATTTCGCTGGTCAAGGACACTGCGCTGGCCGCCACCATCCAGGTGCCCGAGCTGTTCCGTCAGGCCCAACTGGTATCGGCGCGGACCTTCGAAATTTTCACCATGTATCTGTCCGCAGCCCTGATCTACTGGATCCTGGCGAGCATCCTGGCGCATCTGCAAAATCGTCTGGAAGACCGGGTCAACCGGCATGACCTGGAGTCCTGAAGCATGATCGTGGTTGAAAAACTGACCAAACAATTCAACGGTCAAGTGGTGCTTGACGGCATCGACCTTGAGGTCAAGGAAGGCGAAGTGGTCGCCATCATCGGCCCCAGCGGTTCCGGCAAGACCACCTTCCTGCGCTGCCTGAATTTCCTCGAAGAACCCACCAGCGGCCGCATCAAGGTGGGGGATATCCAGATCGACGGCAGCAAGCCGCTCAACCAGCAACAGGGGCTGGTGCGTCGTCTGCGCCAGCACGTGGGCTTTGTGTTCCAGAACTTCAACCTGTTCCCCCACCGCACTGCGCTGGAAAACGTCATCGAAGGCCCGATTGTGGTCAAGAAGATGCCACGGGAAGCGGCCACCGAACTGGGGCGCAAGCTGTTGGCCAGGGTCGGCCTGGCGGGCAAGGAGGCGTCCTACCCAAGGCGGCTGTCCGGCGGCCAGCAACAGCGTGTGGCGATTGCCCGTGCGTTGGCCATGGAGCCGGAGGTGATTCTGTTCGACGAACCCACCTCGGCTCTCGACCCGGAACTGGTGGGCGAAGTGCTGGCGACCATTCGCAGCCTGGCCGAAGAAAACCGCACCATGGTCATCGTGACCCACGAAATGAGCTTTGCGCGGGACGTAGCCAACCGAGTGATCTTTTTCGACAAGGGCGTGATCGTTGAACAGGGTGAAGCCAAAGCGTTGTTCGCCAACCCCAGGGAAGAACGCACCCGGCAGTTTCTGAGCAAATTCCTCGCCCACTGACCCACCCTCTGTAGGAGCGAGCTTGCTCGCGAAAAACGCCCAGGCAACTCGGTCGATCTGAATCACCGCGTTACCGTTTACGTTCTTCGCGAGCAAGCTCACTCCTACAACGGGTTACCATTTCAGCGCATAAAATACCCCCGCCGTCCCCCCCTTAAAATCCCCCTCCCCGTCAGACCCTTCTGAATATCCTCAAACCCGCCGTTTAGCCTTTTGCCTCCATTGACGCTCCCCGGCCAACCCTCTTATCTAGCGCCTTGAGGATTGGATCCCATCCCGGCTACTGACTGAATCGTTCCTTTCGAATCGCCCTGTGCCTATGCGCCGAAGGTTCGGAACGATGACTGCTGGCTGCAACAAGGAGATTACTTATGACACATACCCAAACCCTGGCCATGCTGCCTGCCCCGAAGCTGCCCCAGGCGGTAGGAAACGGCATCAGCGCCCTGGCCTCCACCCATCTGCAGGTCGACATATCCCCCTACTCGGGCATGGAGGAAGGCGACCTGATCGAACTGTTCTGGAACAACTGCTTTGCCGCCTCGCGCAAGGTGACGGCGTGCAAGATCGGCACGTTCACTCATCTGTGGGTACCGGAAAGCTTCGTGCAGGACGGGCCGGCACGCGTCCACTACCAGGTCCTGCAAATCGGCCATGGCCCGATGCGCTCGGCCGTCGCCCTGGTGCGGGTCAAGACCAACTACCCCGGAGGCCAGCCTGCGCCATGCCTCAACCACGAAAGTGATGAAAACCAGAATCTCGCCCCCGTGGGTTTGCCCGAGACGATCCGCCGCCATGGCGTCAATCGCAACCAGGTTCGGCGCGGCATTCCGCTGACCATCGAACCTTACTTGAACATGAGTGCCGGCGATGCCATCACACTGCGCTGGGGTGATGTGCGCCTGGACCTGCCGAAAATCCAGGACAAAAACGTTGGCCTGGCAGTGCAGGTGTGGGTACCGTCCCAGATCATTGTCGAAGCGGGCGACGACTGCCGATTGGAAGTCACGTACTGCATTCTCGATCGCGTGGGCAATAATTCACGCTGGGCACCGGCCCGCACGCTACGTATCGCCGCTTGCACGCCAGTCGTGCCAACCCCACCTGCCTCGCCCGCGCCGGGCTATCAACCGCGTCGCTTCGGCTCACCCTGTGAACCGGGGTGACAGCCCTTCTATGCATATTCCTAAAAGTTAGTTTATTTAAAGAATTAACACGCTTAGGGTATATGCACCGGACCACCGGACATTCCTGATTTTTCTGTTTTTATTTCATTGAATGCGAGGTCGGTATGGTCAGAATTACCCCGGTGCATAACGCCAGGGCATTGCGTGCAGCCAAGGAGCGGCGCTGATGTCTAACTTGGCTCTAACACCCCCCCAGAGTGATCTGGACGTAGCCCCCCTGTTGTTGCCCGCAACGGTGCTGCGCAACGACGCCCAGGCACTGAGTGCGGCTCATGAGCTGGCCCAGGCTGCGCGCCTGCAGGCCGCTACGCGCGACCAGCAGCGCAAACTGCCGTGGGCGCAACTCGAACAATTCACCCGCAGCGGCCTGGGCAGTATTTCCATTCCCCGCGAATACGGCGGCCCACAGGTGTCGTTTGTGACCCTGGCCGAAGTCTTCGCGATCATCAGCGCAGCCGACCCGGCCCTCGGGCAGATCCCGCAGAACCATTTCGGCATCCTGCACGTGTTGCAGGGCACCGCGACCGAGCGCCAGAAAAAGCAGCTGTTCCAGAGCGTGCTCGACGGTTGGCGCATCGGCAACGGCGGCCCGGAACGCGGTACCAAAAACACGCTGGAGCTCAAGGCACGCCTCACGGCCGAAGGCGATGGGTTCGTGGTCAGCGGCCAGAAGTTCTACTCCACCGGCGCACTATTTGCCCACTGGGTCGCGATAAAGGCATTGAACGATGACGGCAAGCAAGTCATGGCCTTCGTGCGGCGCGGCAGCGAGGGGTTGCGCATCGTCGATGACTGGTCGGGCTTTGGCCAACGCACCACCGCCAGCGGCACCGTGCTGCTCGACCGGGTGGCGGTAGACCCGGAGTTGGTCATCGACAACTGGCGCCTGGGCGAAAGCCCGAATATCCAGGGTGCCGTGTCGCAACTGATCCAGGCAGCCATTGACGCCGGCATCGCCCGTGGTGCCCTCGACGACACTATCGCCTTTGTACGCGAGCGTTCACGCCCCTGGATCGACGCCAAGGTCGAGCGGGCCAGCGATGACCTGTATGTGATCGCCGATATCGGCAAGTTGAAGATCGAACTGCACGCTGCCGAGGCACTGTTGCGCAAGGCCGGTCAGGTGCTGGACCAGGTCAGCGCGGCGCCGATCACCGCGCAGTCCGCCGCGCGCGCCTCGATTGCCGTGGCCGAGGCCAAGGTGCTCACCACCGAAGTGGCATTGCAGGTTACCGAAAAGCTCTTCGAACTGGCCGGCAGCCGCGCCACCCTCGCCGAATTCAACCTTGACCGTCACTGGCGCAACGCGCGGGTGCATACCCTGCACGATCCGGTGCGCTGGAAGTATCACGCCATCGGCGCGTATCGACTGAACGGCACCTTACCTGCTCGTCATTCCTGGATTTAACCGACCAGAACACTTTTTCCACGAGCTTCTGGAGAAACTCATGACCCTTTCTCACCACGTCGCGGTTATCACCAGCGATGAGCAAGCCCTTATCGTCGCCAGCGACCTCGCTGAAGATTTGCGCCGCGACAGCGCCCAGCGCGACCGCGAACGCCGCCTGCCGTGGCCCGAGCTGGACGTGTTTTCGCGCTCCGGCCTGTGGGGTATCACGGTGCCCAAGGCATTCGGCGGCGCGGGCGTATCCAATGTCACCCTGGCCAAGGTGATTGCACTGATTTCCCAGGCCGATGGTTCCTTGGGCCAGATCCCGCAAAATCATTTTTATGCCCTTGAAGTGCTGCGCGTAAACGGCAACCCCGAGCAGCAAAAGCGCCTGTACGCCGAGGTGCTGGCCGGTCAGCGCTTTGGTAACGCCTTGGCGGAACTGGGCACCAAGACCGCCCATGACCGCGTGACCAGCCTCACCCGCGACGGCGACGGTTTTCGCATCAACGGGCGCAAGTTCTACGCCACCGGCGCGATCTATGCCCAACGCATTCCCACCTCGGTGGTGGATGAAAACGGCATCCAGCAACTGGCGTTCGTACCCCGTGACAGCGAGGGCCTGACGGTCATCGACGACTGGAGCGGCTTCGGCCAGCGCACCACTGGCAGCGGCTCAGTGGTATTCGATAACGTGTGGGTCGCAGCGCAGGACGTGATCCCATTCCAGAGCGCCTTCGAACGCCCGACCACCGTGGGCCCCTTGGCGCAGATCCTTCACGCCGCCATCGACACCGGCATCGCCCGCGCAGCGTTTGAAGATGCGTTGCATTTTGTGCGCACCAAGACCCGCCCGTGGATCGATTCCGGCAACGACAAGGCCACCGAAGACCCGCTGACTCTAAAGAGCTTCGGCCACCTGAGCATTCGCTTGCACGCCGCCGAGGCGTTGCTGGAGCGCTCCGGCGAATTCCTCGACCGCGCCCAGGCCGACAGCAATGCCCAGACCGTCGCCGCCGCGTCCATCGCCGTGGCCGAAGTGCGCGCCCTGAGCACCGAGATTTCCCTCGCAGCGGGCAGCACCTTGTTCGAACTGGCCGGCAGCCAGGCGACTTTGGCCGAGCATGGCCTGGACCGCCATTGGCGCAACGCCCGGGTGCACACCCTGCATGATCCGGTGCGCTGGAAATATCATGCGGTAGGCAACTATTACCTCAACGATGAAAACCCGCCGCTGCGGGGGACCATCTGATGAGCAAGAAAAAGATCCTGCTCAATGCCTTCAACATGAACTGCATCGGGCATATCAACCACGGTTTGTGGACTCACCCACGGGACAACTCGACCGAGTACAAGAGCCTCGAATACTGGACCGAATTGGCGCAGATCCTTGAGCGCGGGTTGTTCGATGGTTTGTTTATCGCCGATATCATCGGCGTCTATGACGTGTACCAGAACTCGATTGACGTGCCGCTCAAGGAGTCCATCCAACTACCGGTCAACGACCCGTTGCTGCTGGTCTCGGCCATGGCCGCCGTCACCCGGCACCTTGGCTTCGGCCTTACCGCCAACCTGACCTACGAGCCGCCCTATCTGTTCGCCCGGCGCATGTCCACGCTCGATCACCTGAGCCGTGGCCGCGTCGGCTGGAACATCGTCACCGGCTATCTCGATAGCGCCGCCAAAGCCATGGGCCTCACCGAACAGGTCGAACATGACCGGCGCTACGACCAGGCCGATGAATACCTGGAGGTGTTGTACAAACTCTGGGAAGGCAGCTGGGAAGACGACGCGGTGCTCAACGACCCGCAAACGCGGGTGTATGCGCAACCGGGCAAGGTGCACAAGGTGGAGCACCACGGTGAGTTTTATCAGGTAGAGGGTTATCACCTGTGCGAGCCATCGCCGCAGCGTACGCCAGTGTTGTTCCAGGCCGGCAGTTCCGAGCGCGGGCTGCTGTTCGCCGGGCGCCACGCCGAGTGCGTGTTCATCAGCGGGCAGAACAAGGCCGCGACCAGGCTACAGGTGGACAAGGTGCGCGCCAGCGCAGTGGAGGCTGGGCGCAACCCGGATGACATCAAGGTGTTCATGGGCCTCAACGTGATCGTGGGCGCCACCGAGGAGCTTGCATGGGCCAAGCACGCCGAGTACCTGAGCTATGCCAGTGCGGAAGCCGGTGTGGCGCACTTTTCGGCGTCCACGGCGATTGATTTTTCTACCTACGAACTGGACGAACCGATCCAGTACGTGAAGAGCAACGCGATCCAGTCGGCCACCAAGAACCTGCAAAACAACGACTGGACCCGGCGCAAATTGCTCGAACAGCACGCCCTGGGTGGGCGCTATATCACCTTGGTGGGCTCGCCTGAACAGGTTGCCGATGAGTTGGAATCCTGGATCAGCGAAACCGGGCTGGATGGTTTCAACCTGACGCGCGTTGTGACGCCGGAGAGCTATGTGGATTTCATTGACCTAGTGATACCGGAACTACAACGACGTGGGTCGTACAAGACCGCCTATGAGCAGGGCACCCTGCGGGAAAAAGTTTTCCACGGCACCGCTCGGCTACCCGAACAACACACCGGCGCCACCTACCGTCACTGATCAAAAAATGTGGGAGGGGGCTTGCTCCCTCCCACATTGGATCTCCATTGTTTGTGCCTATACCTTATGACTGGAAATTGATTATGAAAAAAACACTGCTCACCCACCCAGTCAAAGCACTGGCCCTGGCCTTCGGGTTATTCAGCACAGCGGTCTTCGCCGCCGACCCTCCCCTGAAAATCGGCACCACCGCCGCCTTCGCCATTCCGCTGGAAGCGGCCGTTGAAGAGGCCGGCAAACAGGGCCTGAAAGTCGAACTGGTCGAGTTCAGCGACTGGATCGCCCCCAACGTCAGCCTCGCCGCCGGCGATATCGACGTGAACTACTTCCAGCACATTCCCTTCCTGGAAAACGCCAAGGCCGCCGCCGGGTTTGACCTGGTGTCTTACGCACCGGGCATCATCAACAACGTCGGCCTGTATTCGAAGCAATACAAAAGCTTCAACGACCTGCCCGAAGGCGCCAGCGTGGCCATTGCCAACGACCCGATCAACAGCGGGCGCGGCCTGCAACTGCTGGCCAAGGCCGGGTTGATTACCCTCAAGCCGGGCGTGGGCTACAAGGCCACCGAAGAAGACATCGTCAGCAACCCCAAAAAGCTCAAGATCCTGCAGGTGGAAGCCGTGCAACTGGTACGCGCCTACGACGACGCCGACCTGGTGCAGGGCTACCCGGCGTATATCCGCCTGTCCAAGACCTTCGATGCGCAATCGGCGCTGCTGTTCGATGGCCTCGACCACCCGGAGTACGTGATTCAGTTCGTGATTCAGCCCAAGAGCAAGACCGACCCACGAGTGATCAAGTTCGTCGACATCTACCAGCACTCGCCGGTGGTACGTGCCGCATTGGATAAATCCCTGGGCAAGCTCTACCAAGTCGGCTGGGAAGATAAAAAATGACCGCCGCCAACGCCCAACTGCGCGACCTGGGCCATGCGCCCAGGGACGCCGAGCAGACTGAACTGCACCCGGACCTCAATCGCGCCCACGTGCGTTTTATCAACCTGGGCAAAACCTATGGCGGCACCGTACACGCCCTGCAAGGCATCGACCTGGCGATCCAGCGTGGCGAAGTGTTCGGCATCATCGGCCGCAGCGGTGCCGGCAAGTCATCGCTGATCCGCACCATCAACCGCCTGGAACAACCCAGCAGCGGGCGCGTGCTGATCGATCAGGTGGACATCGGCGGCTTCGATGAAGACCACCTGGTAGCACTGCGCCGGCGCATCGGCATGATCTTCCAGCACTTCAACCTGATGTCGGCCAAGACCGTGTGGCAGAACGTCGAACTGCCTCTCAAGGTCGCCGGCGTGAACCAGGCACAACGCGTGCGTAAGGTGCATGAACTGCTGGAGCTGGTAGGTCTGCAAGACAAGCACAAGGCGTATCCGGCGCAGCTTTCCGGAGGGCAGAAACAGCGCGTCGGCATCGCCCGCGCGCTGGTGCACGACCCCGAGATTCTGCTGTGCGACGAGGCCACCTCGGCCCTCGATCCGGAGACTACCCAGTCGATCCTCGGCCTGCTGCGTGAGATCAACCAACGCCTGGGCCTGACCATCGTATTGATCACCCATGAGATGGCGGTGATCCGCGAAATCTGCGACCGCGTGGTGGTGCTGGAACACGGGCGCATCGTCGAGCAAGGCCCGGTGTGGCAAGTGTTCGGCAACCCGCAGCATGAGGTCAGCAAGACCCTGCTCGCACCGCTGCAACACGGCCTGCCGCCCGAATTGCAAAACCGCCTGCAACCGACACAAACCTCGGCTGATGCGGCGCTGGTGCTGCGCTTGCAGTTCACCGGCAGCGATACCGATGAGCCGGACCTGGCCGCACTGTTCAGCGCCCTCGGCGGCCGCGTGCGTTTGCTGCAAGGCGGTGTGGAGCGGATCCAGGGGCACGCTCTGGGGCAATTACTGCTGGCGGTGAATGGGTCGCCGCACAATGCCGAAGAGCTGCGTAACCGCGCCGGCAATTGGGCACACCGGGTGGAGGTGCTGGGCTATGTGGTTTGATCGTTTAGTACAGGGCGCTATCGACACCTTGTTGATGGTCGGTGTGTCGTCGCTGATCGCCTTGCTGGTCGGTATCCCGCTGGCGGTATTGCTGGTTACCAGCGACAAGGGCGGCATCTACCAGGCGCCGACGCTTAACCGCGTGCTGGGGGCGTTCGTCAATCTGTTCCGCTCCATTCCGTTCCTGATCCTGATGGTGGCGTTGATCCCGTTCACTCGGCTGATCGTCGGCACCACCTACGGTGTATGGGCGGCCGTGGTGCCGCTGACCATCGCCGCCACACCGTTCTTTGCACGCATCGCCGAAGTCAGCCTGCGCGAGGTCGACCAAGGCCTGATCGAAGCGGCTCAGGCCATGGGTTGCCGGCGCTGGCACATCATCTGGCATGTGCTGCTGCCGGAAGCCCTGCCGGGGATCGTCGGCGGGTTCACCATCACCCTGGTTACCATGATCAACTCATCGGCCATGGCCGGTGCGATTGGCGCCGGTGGCTTGGGCGACATTGCCTACCGCTATGGCTACCAGCGGTTTGATTCGCAGATCATGCTCACGGTGATTGTGTTGTTGGTGGTGCTGGTGGCGGTAATTCAACTGAGTGGGGATCGCTTGGCGCGGGTATTGAACAAGCGCTGAACTCACGGGCATTCGTCCAACTGCGCGACGCTGGCATGGGGCACGAAGCTGACGGTTTTTTCCTTGGCCTGCCAGGGGCGCACGATGTAGCTGCCGTCCGAGTCTGCCATTACCCGCAGTTTTACACTGCGCTGCGGGTTGTCGGCGTCTACCAGCACGCGAAGAACCTTGGCGTCGTCCGACCAGGTCATCAGCGTACACACGCGCCCTCCGGAGGCGGAGCCTTGCAATGGCAACCCACCCAGCTTCGACCCGCTTGCCGGGATCAGCCCGAGGAAGACGATGAGTGCAAAGGCTGCCAGTGATGCGAAGGCAACCGGGTTCTTGTGATCGCGCATGTACACCACAAGGCAGGCCCCACAGCCCTGGACCAGGAACAGTACGACCACCTCGGCAAACATGAACGGTGCAAAGAGCACAGCGCTGTCGGAATACTCAAGGAAGGCGCGGGAGACCGGCACGGTTACCATCAGGATTACCAGCATTTGAACCGCGCCAGCACCCACACTGGCCAGCCAGAACTCGCCGGATATGTCACGCAATCCAACCTGAGCAGGGCGTGCGCGCATGATGATGCCGACATAGGCGAGTACCGCCACCACGATCGCCACAATCCAACTGACAGTCAGCAAAGGCCCACTTTCGGCGTTCACCGACAGGTACACGGCGCACATCCAGAAGATGGCCATGACGACCAGGCTGGCAGCCCAGTGCAACAATAAACGCCGGTGCTGGGCCGTCAACTGAGGGGAAAGCGGACTGAGATTCAGCTGATCACTAAGGCGCACGCCCGTGTCGTTAAGGCGTTTGAACAAGATGAATGTAGGGATCAGGATCGACGCGCCCATCATGCCGATGACGAATACCAACATGGCGAACATGGCCGGCAATGCGGTGAACGCCGCGGCCGACAAAATACTCAGGGGTACCTTTTCCACCTGGATGTACTGGTACAAATACAAGCCTGCCACCGACAGGATCCCCACCGTCAGCGGCCAGGCGCGTTCATTGAGCCAGAGCAGGCCGCTGCTGAGTTTCGTGGCGTATTGGTCCACCTTGTTTGCAGTGAATTTCTGACCCTCACGTGAACGTTTTTCTTCTTCCATGAATGTACAACCCTCTTTGAATGAGGGCCGAATCTTACCCAGAATCCTGCGGGGCGGTCTGTCGGATTCTCCCAACACGCACACAATGAACCGCCCTACACCAGATACACGTCTTTCAACTCAAGGGTGAGCCTGAGGTATAGTCCGACCACCTCAACCGCAGCGGTGCGCCACACCATGAAACTCGCCCCCGACGACCTCAACCAGATCACCGCCACCACCCTCGGCCATTACAACAAAGTCGCCGAAGACTTCCGTGAAGGCACCCGCGATCACGATGTGAGCCAGAACATCGACGCGCTGTTGCGACATATCCAGGGCTCGGCGCCGTTTACCGTGCTGGATTTCGGCTGCGGGCCGGGGCGGGATTTGCAGACTTTTACGCGCATGGGGCATATCGCCGTGGGGCTGGATGGCTCCGAGCGGTTTGCGCAGATGGCGCGGGACGACAGCGGCTGTGAGGTATTGCAACAGGATTTTCTCAAGCTGGACCTGCCACCCGAGCGCTTCGATGGCGTGTTTGCCAATGCGGTGCTGTTTCATATTCCCAAGCAGGAATTGCCGCGGGTTCTCAAGCAGTTGCATGGCACATTGAAGCCTGGGGGCGTGCTGTTCAGCTCCAACCCTCGAGGTGAAAACCAGGAAGGCTGGAATGGGCCGCGGTATGGCTCTTATCACGACCTGGAAGCGTGGCGGGGCTTGCTGACCGAGGCCGGATTTGAAGAGCTGGAGCACTACTACCGGCCGGCCGGGTTGCCGCGGGAACAGCAGCCTTGGTTGGCGAGTGTGTGGCGTAAAATTTAGTGCCGCATCGCCTGTACCGGCCTCATCGCAGGCAAGCCAGCTCTCACATTCGGAATGCATTTCACTGTGGGAGCCGGGCTTGCCCGCGATGGCGCCGTAACGGGCAGCGTTATTTCACCTGATACACCACCGGCTCCTCCCCCTCCACCAGCGCCGTCACACTGCGCCCGGCATACCCATCTTTCTGCGCGTCCGAAAAATTCGCCACCAACCGCGTCCCATCGGCGAAGGTGGTTTGCTGCAACAGTTTGTCCGCTGTCAGCCATCGAAATTCAGTCATTGCCTGAGTCCCCAACCGTTGATGCAGCGGCCGAAAGAACCGGTCCTGGCGCTGAATCACCGGCAGCCTGTCCTTGAGTGTCGTCGCGCTCAGGTGATACAGCGGCGGTACGTTGTAGAGCAGTTGGGCCAGTTCATTTTCAGCCCGTACATTGCTCAGCTTGAGGTTGTCGAACAGCCAGTGATGAGTGGTGATCACCGAGCCATGGAACACCGCCTGATACAACGGCAGCCGCATCGTCGGGTCGAAATACACCGTGCGCAGCGACGCTTTCAACGGCACAGGCTTGAAGAACACCGCCGGCTGTTCCGCCGGGTACCAGTTGCCGACGTAATAGGGCGACTGCCGGTCGCGGGTCATGTCCCGGTCACCCCAGCCAATCACCGGAGTTTGCATACCATGGGCAAACATAATGCCCTGAGCGGTGACGGCGTTGCCGTCTTCGGAACCTGCGGGCAGTTTTAGCGAAGTGTTGATCCAGCGCGAGGCGTCGATATTGCCCTGGGCATTCTGCACCTGACTCATGGAGGCGCCGTCGCGGTAGCTGTCAAAGATCATGCTGGTGGCGTACGCATCGAGGAACCAGGCATTGAATCCGGCTGCGGCCTGCACCGCCTTTACCCGTGCTTCCAGCAACGGTCGCACACAGCGCGGGTCCGTGTAGTGGCCGGATTGTTGGAAACCGGCTTTCGGCTGGCCGTTCTTCAATATGATTGCGCAGTCACGGTACGCCTTACCGCCCAGGTGGGCAGTGGCCCAGTCCGGATTTTCGCTGGCCGACAGCGCCGTTTCATACGAATCGTAAGGCGCCATCAGATACCCGGCATCCACGCCTGCGCGAATCGCTTCGGGATGCCAGAGCCCGCCTTCCCAGCCATCACCCAGGGTCAACAGCAGACGCGAGAGCCCCGCGTCACGCAAGGCTTGGATAGTCGAATGCCCCCAGGTTTCGGGGCGATCACTCAAGGCTGAGGCGAAATCCACGGCCAGCTCGCTACGCAACTCGCCGTAGCGAGTGGCAAGGCGACTCATGTCGGGCTCTTCCACTTGCCAGGCTTGCCGGGCCTTCTGGTTGATGGCCGCATTGAGGCCGCGCAGCAACACGGTTTGCTCATAACGATTCAATGCGGTTGTCTGTGCGAGCACCTTCGCAGACTCTTTGTCCAGCAGCCTGCCAAGCTCATGAGTGCGCAGCCGTTTGATCAACGTTGGCCAATCACGGACATCATCCAGCGTCAGCAAGCCGTTGCCCCAGAGGTAAACGTGACTGGCGCCGAGCAATTTCACCGCCTCGGGGGTTTGCCGCAGCTTGTCCGCCAGCGGCTCGTAACGGCCCTGCTCCACCAACCATTGGCGATAATGCTTGGCCCCGGCCAATGGGTCTGCATCGCCCAGGTACAGGCGCAGCGTCATCGGTGCGTCGGGGGCAAGGGTGGTGAATTCATGGGCCGCTGACAGCGCCAGACCCTGGCCGTCCGCTTGCCATTCAAGGCGATTGTTGTAGGGGTTGGTCAGCAGCCAGTTAAGCGTGAAGCGCCCGTGATCCAGGCCCCACAAGGGCAAGCTCAGGTCCTGGGTGGTATTGACTTCGCCGTGCTCAAGCAGGAACGCCTTCCACACGGGGTTATCAAAGGGCACATAATGCCCTTCAGCCAACGGCCAGATCAGCGCCTGGCCCATGGCCGTGGCCGGCTGGCGCAGCAGGGCCAATTCACCCGGCTCGCGAGCACTGATAGACAGGGACAGTTCGCGCTGCTCAAGCCGGGCCGTCAGGCGGTAGGCGCCGCTATCCCATTGCCAGGAGACCTGTGCGGCATCAGCTTGCAACGCACTGACAGCGTGCGCGGCGACACCGCTGGAGGCTTGTACCGGGGCCTCCCCCGCTGGCGTGACACGCAGCGCCAGGGTTGCAGGCTCGAGGTCAACGCGCCACAGGGCGTTTTCCAGCACGGTGGAGGCAAAGACTGAGGGCGCAAGAACAAGCGCACAGAGCACAAAGATGAGGCGCAGGCACTGCATGGGAATCGACCAGGACGGAGAAGTTAGGTCGAGAGGGTAAAACATGCAGACAGTGGCCGGGGCAACAAGTGGATTTTTCGGAAGCGTCCCACAGCCTCAAGCGAGATGAAGATCCAAATGTGGGAGGGGGCTTGCTCCCGATGGCGATGGGCCAGATACAGATGCACTGACTGAACCATCGCCATCGGGAGCAAGCTCCCTCCCACATTTTTAACCGCGCTGTTCCTGATGCTCTTGTTTGGGTTCGCGGATTTTGTACCAGGCCACATACAGCGCCGGAAGGAACAAAAGCGTCAGCAACGTGGCGATGATAATCCCGCCAATCATCGCGTAGGCCATCGGCCCCCAGAACACTTCCCGGGCAATCGGGATCATGCCCAGGCTCGCCGCTGCCGCCGTAAGCAGAATCGGCCGACGCCGGTGTTCGGTCGCTTCCACCACCGCATCCCACGGCGTATAGCCCGCCACTTCATACTCATGAATCTGTGTGACCAGGATCACCGAGTTGCGGATGATGATACCGATCAGCGCCAGGATCCCCAGGATCGCCACAAACCCCATCGGCGTACCGGTGGGGATCAACGCCAGCACCACGCCGATCAGCCCCAGCGGTGCAACGCTGGCCACCAGGAACATTTTCTGCACGCTGTGCAACTGGATCATCAGGAACGTGGCCATCAGGAACAGCATCAACGGCACCACACTGGCAATCGGGCCCTGGGCCTTGCCGCTTTCTTCCACGGTGCCGCCGGTGGCGACTTTGTAGCCCACCGGCAGGCCGTCACTGAATTTCTGGATGGTCGGCGCCAGTTGCTTGACCAGGTCGGTCGGCTGCATCTCATCGCGCACCGCGGCCTTGATGGTAATCGTCGGCTTGCGGTCACGACGCCACACCAGCGGCTGCTCCAACTCGTAACGCACCGTGGCAAACGCGAGCAACGGGATCGAGGTACCGTTGGGCGTAACGATCTGCAGGTTCTGCAAGGTTTCCGGCGTGCCGCGCTCGGCATCTTCGGCGCGACCGACCACGTTGATCAGGTAGATATCGTCGTGCACCTGGGTCACCGCCGCGCCGCTGACCACGCTGTTCATCAACTGCGCCACGTCTTCCGACGACAGCCCCAGTTGCCGCGCCTTGTCCTGGGCGATGTCGACGCGTAGCACTTTGCCCGGCTCGTTCCAGTCGTAGATGATCTCGCCCAAGTGGGTGTTCTGGTCCAGCAAGGTCGCCAGTTCGATGGCGTGCTTGCGCACCTGGTCGGTGTCTTTACCGGAGACGCGGTACTGGATCGGCCGCCCGACCGGCGGGCCCATTTCCAGCGGCTGCACATAGCTGCCGATACCGACAAAATCATCGCGCAGGCGTTTCTGCAATCGCGCAATCAAGGCGCTGCGCTCTTCCAGGCCCTTGCTGACGATCACCAACTGCGCGTAGTACGGGTTCTCCAGTTGTTGGTCCAGCGGCAGGTAGAAACGGATCGCGCCCTGGCCGATGTAGGTGCTCCAGCGAGAAATGTCCGGGTCGTCCTTGATGATCGCTTCGAGGCGGTCAACCGCCTTGCGCGTCTCGTTGATCGAGGCGTTTTGCGGCAGGTTCAGATCAACCAGGATTTCCGGGCGATCCGATGACGGGAAAAACTGGTTCTGCACAAACTGCATGGAAAACACCGAGGCCGCAAACAGCGCCACAGTGATACCGATGGCCCACCAGCGGTTGCGCATGGCCCAGAGCATACCGCCATTGAACGCGCGGCCGATGCGCCCAGGCTCGGCGTTATGCGGCTTCACATTGGCGCTGAGAATATGCACGCCGATCACCGGCGCAAACAGTACCGCCACCACCCACGACACCAACATCGCCACGGCAATCACCGCGAACAGAGTAAAGGTGTACTCGCCCGCCGAACTGGCATTGAGGCCAATCGGCACGAAACCGGCTACGGTCACCAGCGTACCGGTGAGCATCGGGAACGCTGTTGAGGTGTAGGCGTAGGTGGCGGCCTGCTCCTTGGTTTCGCCTTTTTCCAGGCGCGTGATCATCATCTCCACGGTGATCATCGCATCGTCCACCAACAAGCCGAGTGCAATGATCAACGCACCCAACGATACCCGCTGCATGGTGATGCCGCTGTATTCCATAAACACGAACACCAGCGCCAGCACCAACGGAATCGAGCACGCCACCACCAGCCCAGCGCGCATACCGAGGCTGATAAAGCTCACCACCAGCACGATAATCACGGCTTCGAACAACGCGCTGGTAAAGCCGCCGACGGCCTCTTCCACCACTTCGGCCTGGTCAGACACCTTGTGCACACCGACGCCAACCGGCAGGTCGGCAGTCAGCTCATCCATGCGCCCGTGCAGCGCCTTGCCGAACGACTGGATATTGCCGCCCTTTTGCATGGCGATCGCCAAGCCAATCGCCGGCTTGCCATTGAAACGGAACATCGGCCTTGCCGGGTCGACGTAACCGCGACTGATGTCAGCGATATCCGCCAGCCGATAGAAGCGGTCATTGAGGCGCAGGTTGACGTTGGCCAGGTCTTTCTCCGAAGCAAACTGCCCGGAGGTGCGCACCGAAATCCGCTCCGGCCCGGCCTCGATCACCCCGGCGGGCGTTACCGCATTCTGCGATTGCAGGCTTTGCACGACCTGGCGCTGATCAATGCCCAACGCCGCCAGTTTGCGCGTGGAGAAGTTCAGGTAGATCACTTCGTCCTGCTGGCCGATCATCTCGACCTTGCCCAGCCCCGGCACCGAGCGGATTTCGGCGCGCACCTGCTCCACGTAGTCGCGCAACTGGCGCATCGACAAGCCGTCGCCAGTAAAGGCGTACACCGAGCCGAACACATCACCGAACTCATCGTTGAACGACGGCCCCTGCAAGCCCTGGGGGAAGGTGCCGCGAATATCATCGATCTTCTTGCGAACCTGGTACCAGATCTCCGGAATGGCCTTGGCGCTGGTGGTGTCCTTGAGGAACACGAACACCGTGGACTCACCCGGTCGCGTATAACTTTTCACGTAGTCGAGGGAGTCGAGCTCTTCGAGTTTTTTCTCGATGCGATCGGTGACCTGCTTGAGGGTTTCCTCCTGGGTAGCGCCCGGCCAGCGGGTCTGGATCACCATGGTCTTGATGGTGAACGAGGGGTCTTCTTCGCGGCCCAGGTTCATATACGAGAACACGCCCATCAGTAGCGCGACGAACATCAGGTACCAGACGAAGGACTGATGCTTGAGTGCCCAGTCGGATAAGTTGAAGCTCCCTTTCATCGCGGGCTGTCCTCGTCGATTTTGACTTTTTGCCCGGGTTTCAGGCTGTTCACGCCGGCGGTGACGATGCGTTCACCGGCTTTGATGCCGCCATTGACCAAGGCGCTGCCAGCATCCCGGCTGACCACACTGACGTCGCGTGGCTGCACGGTCTGGCTCTGGGTATCAAGCAGCCAGATGCGCGTCTTGCCGTCGACGTCCTGCAAGGCGCTCAAGGGCAATTCGATACGCGGCGTAATGGCGCTGCTCAAGGTCACGCTGATGGCCGTGCCCAGGCGGAACGCGGCGGGAGTGTCGGTCAGGCTCAGACGTGCGCGGCGGGTGCGCGTGGCGCTTTGGGCCTGGGGTTCGATCTCACGCACGATGGCGGTGGTATGCACGCTGGGGTCCAGTTGCCCGGCGACCAGAAACACCACATCCGTCGGCAGGCGCTCGGCCAGGCCGGCAGGCAGGTCGATCACCGCCTCCTTGATGTCCGGGCGAGCCAGGGTCACCACCTGCTGCCCCGCGCTGACTACCTGGCCAGCCTCGGCATCCCAGGCGGTGACGATACCGGCGTGGTCAGTGTGCAGTTCGGCGTAATTGAGCTGGTCCTTGGCTTGATTGACCGAGGCGCGGGCCTGATCAAGGGTGGCCTGGGTGGTTTTCAGGTCAGTCTGCGCCACATCCAACTGAGCCTGGGCGCCGACGCCCCGGTTGAACAGCTCCTGCTGGCGACGGGCATTGGCCTGGGCATTGATGAACTGTGCCTGCACGCGGGCGAGGTCGCCCTGGGCGGCACGCAGTTGGTTCTGCTGGTCGGTGGGGTCGAGCACGGCAAGCAAGGCCCCCTTCTCCACCTCGGCGCCCACGTCGACGGCGCGACGGGCGATGCGGCCCGACACACGGAAACCCAGGTTGCTTTCGTAGCGGGCCTGGATAGTGCCGGCGAAGCGGCCGAGGTTTTCCTGATCTTCAGCCTTCACTTGCATGGACAACACCGGGCGCACAGGCTCAGGCGGCGCCTCTTCCTTGGAGCAAGCCATCAGCAACAGGCTGGCGGCGACGATGACCGTCAGTTGCTTCATGGCTGGGCTCCTTGCTGGGCGATCTCGACCACCATGCCGGGGTGCAGCAATTGCCCACCGGCCACTACGACTTTTTCGCCGCCTTTAAGGCCCTCGCCAATAATCACCTTGCCGGTGAGGTAACGGGCCACCTTGACCTTGTGCAGCTGCGCCTTGCCGTCGGCATCCACCAGCCATACGGCAGGCTCGCTGAGGTCTTTGGTCAAGGCCGCCCAGGGTAATTCGATGCTGGTCTTGGCCGGGCCGTTGGCGGTGGCGCTCACCACCGAACCCAGCTCCATGCCTTTAGGCAGGTTTTGCAGGGCGATCTTCACTTGTATGGTGCCGGTATTGGCCGCCACTGCCGGGGTCACTTCACGCACCTTGCCCACGGCTTTGATGCTCGGGTTGTCCAGCAGGCTGACGGTAATCGGCGCATCCGGCGGCGGCTCCACCAGCAGGGATTCATACACGTTGAACACCGCGTCACGTTCGCCATCACGGGCCAGGCTGAAGATCGGTACGGTGGCTTGTACCACTTGGCCGACTTCGGCCTGGCGCGCCGTGATGATCCCCGGTGCATCGGCGACCAGCGCCGTGTAGCCAAGTTGCTCACGGGCGTTGGCCAATTGCGCCTGCGCGGCGGCCAGGGCACTTTGGCTGCTGCG
Organism: Pseudomonas sp. W2Aug9; assembly: GCF_023127755.1. Taxonomy (NCBI): domain Bacteria; kingdom Pseudomonadati; phylum Pseudomonadota; class Gammaproteobacteria; order Pseudomonadales; family Pseudomonadaceae; genus Pseudomonas; species Pseudomonas sp. W2Aug9. Next base: position 424,409 of record NZ_SPKL01000020.1, read on the forward strand.
CAACGCGGCCTGGGCGGCGTCGTATTCGCTGCGACTGGTGTAGCCCTTGGGCAAGAGTTTTTCCTGGCGCACGAAGGCGGCGGCGGTCTGCTTGACCCGCGCCTGTTCGGCCACAACCTGGGCCTGGGCGGAATCGACGTTGGTTTGCAGGTCCTTGGGGTCGAGCTTGGCCAGTACTTGCTTGGCCGTAACCCGGTCGCCCACATCGACCATACGCTGGATAATCTTGCCACCCACGCGGAAGGACAAATCGGTCTGCACCCGCGCCTGGATATCGCCCGTCAGCGTGACCGCCGCGGCAAAATCCGCCGGCTGCACGGTTTGCACAAATACCCGTGAATGCTGCTTGGGCTCGGCTTTGTCTTGGCCACAGCCGCTCAGCAGCGCCAGGAGGCCAAGGCTGAGAATAAATGTCGAAGTGCGACCGCCCATGCAGGCTCCTTTTGCGTGACGCAAGGTACAAGTGTGTATGCGACTGTGAGCTTAGATCAGGGTTCCTTATCTGCATGGAGGATCCCATACTCCAATGGTTCCCCAGCCGATTAAATGCATATGCTGAAAACCCTCGCGGTGGCCAATTACCGCTCGATCAACAAATTGGTAGTGCCGCTGGACCGCTTGAACCTGATCACCGGGCCCAATGGCAGCGGCAAGTCCAACCTGTACCGGGCCCTGCGCCTGCTGGCAGAAACCGCCCAGGGCGGAGTGATCAATGCCCTGGCCCGTGAAGGCGGGCTGGATTCGACCTTCTGGGCCGGGCCGGAAACCATCAGCCGGCGTATGCGCACTGGTGAAGTACCGATCGAATCCAATGTGCGCCAAGGCGTCAAACGCCTGCGCTTGGGGTTTGCCGCCGAAGATTTCAGCTACGCAATCTCTCTGGGATTGCCGGAAAAAACCTCGTCGTTCTTCAGCCTCGACCCCGAAGTGAAGAAGGAATGCATCTGGGCCGGCCACATCTACCGCCCGGCCAGCCTGTTGGTGCAGCGCTCAGGTGCCATGGTGCGTGCCCGCGAAGGCCGTGCCTGGGATGTACTGGCGCAGCACACACCCAACTACCACAGCCTGTTCGATCAGGTCGGCAGCCTGCGCGGCTCGCCGGAAGTGCTGCTGTTGCGTGAAAGCATTCGTGGCTGGCGCTTTTATGATCACTTTCGCAGCGACGTGGACGCGCCAGTGCGCCAGCCCCAGTTGGGTACGCGTACGCCGGTGTTGCACCACGATGGCCGCGATTTGGCGGCCGCGTTGCAGACTATCCGCGAGATCGGCGACCCCGAGGCGCTGCAACGTGCCGTAAGCGATGCATTCCCGGGGGCGCGCCTGAACATTGAACCGTTGCAAGGCGGACGCTTTGCCATTGAGTTCTATCAGGAAGGCTTGCTGCGGCCGTTGTCGGCGGCGGAACTGTCAGACGGCACCCTGCGCTACCTGCTGCTGATCGCAGCGCTGCTGACGCCACGCCCACCGACCATGATGGTACTGAACGAACCTGAGACCAGCTTGCATCCGGACCTGCTGCCCGCCTTGGCGCGCCTGATTATCGAAGCGTCGAAGCAGTGCCAGGTGTGGGTGGTGTCCCATGCCAGCCGCTTGATCGCGGCGTTGCAGCAGGATGAGGGGTGCAATTCGATTGTGCTGGAGAAGGTGTTGGGGGAAACGCGGATCGTGGGGCAAGGGATTCTGGATGGGCCGGCCTGGCATTGGCCGGAGTAGGTGGTGACTGTACCGGCCTCATCGGGAGCAAACCCCCTCCCACATTTTGACCTGTATTCACACATCGGAATGTGTGAACCCGATCCAGTGTGGGAGGGGGCTTGCTCCCGATGAGGCCGGTGCAGCCAACACAAAAAGTCAGGTTTCAGCCCTGCCACTTCCCGCCTTCAACAATCACACTTTCAGGCTTGGTGTCATCGCTCAGTTCTTTGCGCACATATTGGTCATAGAGCTTGAGCAGGAACTTCTCCTCGCCCAGCTTTGCCAGCTCGGCATTCACCCAGTCGCGCAGTTCGGTATTGCCCTTCTTCACCGCCGGAGCAATCGGTGCTTCATCACCCAGCTTTTCTTCCAGCACACGGTAGCCCGGGTTCTGCTTGGCCCAGCTGAACAGCACCAGGTTGTCCTGGGCATAGGCATCGCCACGCCCGGCCGACAGCGCTTGCAGCGACTCGGAGTTTTTCTCGAACTTGAGCAGCTTCCAGTCCGGGTGGTTTTTGGTCAGCCAGATGTCGGCGGTGGTGCCGGTGGTGACAATGGTGGTGCGAGTGGCCAGGTCATCCAGGCTTTTTACCGTGCTGTCATTCGGTACAAGGGCCTGCACCGCGACTTTCAGGTTGGGGTTGGTAAAGTCCACCGCTTCCTTGCGCTCGGGCGTCACCGTCATGTTGGCGAGAATCAGGTCGACCTTGTCGCTTTGCAGGAACGGAATGCGGCTGGCGGGCTCAACGGCGACAAACTCCACCTTGTTTTCGTCGCCCAACAGGTCCTTGGCGAATTGACGGCCAATGTCAGTATCGAAGCCGACGTAGCGGCCAGCCTCATCGACAAAGCCAAACGGTGGCTTGTCCGTGAAGACGCCAACGATCAGCTTGTCCCGCGCTTTTATTTTGTCGATGTAGCTGACAGCCGCGGGTTTTACCGGCTCTTCGGCCTTTTTATCGCAGCCGGCCAGCAAGGCGACGGCAAACAGTGGCAGCAGTAACTTTTTCATATCAGCTCCAGTTCCTTGATCTTTTTGGGCAGTGTTGAAACGAAGGAGAACTTCTCCAGGAACTGCTGCGCGCGTGCGGTCTGCGGGTTCGTAAAGAATGCCTCGGGGGTGTTGTGTTCGAGGATGCGACCGGCCTCCATGAACACCACGCGGTCGGCGACGGCGCGGGCGAAGGCCATTTCGTGGGTGACGATCAGCAGGGTCATGCCATCGCGGGCCAGGCCCTGGATCACTTCCAGCACTTCCTTGACCATCTCCGGGTCAAGAGCCGCCGTGACCTCATCAAAGAGCATGACCTGGGGGTTCATGCACAATGAACGCACGATGGCGATGCGTTGCTGCTGGCCGCCGGAGAGCTGGCGCGGGAACGCGTCGCGCTTGTCGGCCAGGCCCACGCGCTCCAGCAGTTTTTGCGCCTGCTCACGGGCCTCGCGGGGGTCACGCTTTTGCACTTTCAGCGGGCCGAGCAGGATGTTGTCGAGCACGCTCATGTGCGGGAACAGGTGGTAGCTCTGGAACACCATGCCGATGTCCTGGCGCACCTGGCGCCAGTCGGTGTTTTTATCCAGCAGCTCAACGCCTGCAAACCGCAGGCTGCCGCTGTGCGCGACTTCCAGCCCATTGAGGCAGCGCAGCAAGGTGCTTTTGCCACAGCCGCTGGGGCCGAGGATCACCACCACTTCGCCGCTTTGCACGCTCAAGTCGATGCCCTTGAGCACCTGCGCCTGGCCAAAGAATTTGTTGAAACCCTGGAACTCGATCAATGCGCTCATGCGTGGGCCCAGCGCCGTTCCAGCACCTTGGAGGCGGCCGATAACGGGTAGCAGATAAAGAAGAAAAACAGGAACAGCGCGCCGTAGATCAATACCGACTCGTAGGTACGCTCGATGATTTGCTGGCCGACCTTGATCACATCCACCACGCCAATCAGCACCGCAAGGGAACTGGTCTTGATGATGCGCGTGTAGACGTTGATGGTCGGCGGCGTCATGCGTTTAAGGGCCTGGGGCAGCAGCACGTAGCCGTACAACTGCGGGTCGGACAGGCCAATCGACAAGCCCGCTTCACGCTGGCCACGCGGCAGCGAATGCAATGCACCGCGCACCACCTCGCCGACTTCGCTGGCGCCCCATAGCGACAACACCAGTACCGCGCACCAGAAGCTCGGCAGGCTCACACCAAAGAAAATCGGCAGGCCGAAAAACAGCAGGTACAACCACACCAGCACCGGAATCGCCCGGAACAGCTCCAGGTAGATGCGCAGCACACCGTTGATCACCTTGTTATCCAAGGTGCGCAGCACGCCATACAGCACGCCGCCGACCGTACTGAAAGCGATGCTCAAAAACGAAATCGACAGGGTCTGCGCAGCGCCTTTACCCAGTTGTGGCAACGACACCCACAGCAACTCAAGACCCGAACTGGCCATGCTGGAGCCTCCTTTCCAAACGGCTGAGCAGCAACGACAACGGCAAAAACAGCAGCACGCAAATCAGCGTCAGCACGGTGAGCATCTCGTAGGTCTTGTAGTAGAGGGCGATGTAGCTCTTGGTGGTGTAGAGAATCTCCGGCACCGCCACCGCGGAAACCACCGTGGTTTCCTTGAGCAGAAAGATGAAATTGGCGAACAGCGCCGGCAGGCTGAGGATGCCGGCCTGGGGCAGAATCACATGGCGCAACAGCTGCCAGTCGGACAGGCCAATGGACTTGCCCGACTCGATCTGCGCCAGCGGCACCGCTTCCACACCGGCGCGCAACACTTCAGTGAGGTAGGCGCCGCCGAGAAAGGTCATGGTGATGATTGCCGCCCAGAACCCGGAGATATTCAAACCCAGGGCCGGCAGTGCGAAGTAGACGAAAAACAGTTGGATCAACAGCGGCGTGTTCCGCGCCAGCTCCACATACAACGCTACCAGCCGTGACAGGTACGGCGTGCGAAACACCAACAAGGCTGCATTGATCAGCGCCACCAGCAAGGAGGTGCCGATGGCGATCAGGCCCACTTGCAGGGTTACGCCCACCGCTTGCAGGAACGCCGGCAAGGTGCTGAGGATAAAAGCGAAATCGAAGGTCATGTGCAGTCCATATCGCCGCATGGGTAATGCTGCGAGCGCAATCCGTTCCGACGTGGATAACGTCGGGTAGCGCGAACTTTAAAGGTATAAAAAGCAAAATTTAAATACCGAAATAGCATATTGATATCACCCAAAAAACTAACCTTCGCCAGGGCGATCAATGTGGGAGGGGCAAGCCCCCTCCCACAAAAAAAACGCCGACGCTGTAGTAGCCGTCGGCGTTGAAACCTTGAAGGGGGTTTTGAGTTACATCAGAACGCCGGCACGACTGCGCCGTTGTACTTCTTCTCGATGAAAGCTTTGACTTCCGGGCTGGTCAGGGCCTTGGACAGTTTCTGGATAGCGTCGCTGTCCTTGTTGTCCGGGCGCGCTACCAGGAAGTTCACGTAAGGGGATTTGGCATCTTCGATGATCAACGCGTCCTTGGCCGGGTTCAGGCCGGCTTCCAGGGCGTAGTTGGTGTTGATCACATCCAGATCAACCTGATCCAGCACGCGTGGCAGCAGGGCCGATTCCAGCTCTTTGAATTTGAGGTTTTTCGGGTTGTCCTTGATGTCTTTTGGCGTGGACAACGCGTTGGTCGGGTCTTTCAGGGTGATCAGCCCGTTCTTCTGCAGTAGCAACAGGGCGCGTCCACTGTTGGAGCCTTCGTTCGGGATGGCCACGGTCGCGCCGTCTTTCAGATCTTCAATTTTCTTGATCTTTTTCGAGTAGCCGCCGATGGGTTCAACATGCACACCGACTACCGTGACCAGGTTGGTGCCCTTGCCCTTGTTGAAGTTTTCCAGGTACGGCAGGGTCTGGAAGTAGTTGGCGTCCAAGCGCTTCTCAGCGACTTGCACGTTTGGCTGCACGTAATCGGTGAAGACTTTGATCTGCAGGTCCACGCCTTCCTTGGCCAGGGTCGGCTTGATCAACTCCAGGATCTCAGCGTGCGGAATCGGCGTGGCCGCTACCACCAGCTTTTCGTTGGCCTGGGCGAAGCCGGCAGTCAGGGCAGCCGCCAGGGCGGTAAACAACAGAACCTTTTTCATGCAGTGTCCTTTTCTAACGACCATTTTTTATGTGAGGTGCCAGCGAAATGCTATCGCGGCGTAGGAAGGACAATACCTAGATTTTTTATTCCCGAACAATATCTTTTATTCACGTTGATATTCCATTTTGTTCATACAGGAAGGTACGCAGCGATTCGCGCTCGGTCGCACCGGCGCTGGCAAAAATTCGTCGCACTTGCTCCAGCGGCGAGCCGGCCACCGGCAGGTTCAAATGCTCGGGCAAGATTTCATCGCCACTGCTCACCAGCAAGGCAAAGTGAATGACGTTTTCCAGTTCGCGGGTATTGCCCGGCCAGGTGTGACGCTCCAGTACCTGTTGAGCGGCGTCGCTGATAAGCGGCACCGGCAGGTCCAGGCGCTGGCTGTAGATGCCGAGAAAATACTCGGCCAGAGACAAAATATCCCCCACCCGCTCGCGCAACGCCGGCAGGTCCAGCCGGCCTTCGCTCAAGTAATGAAACAGGCGCTCGTGAAACTTGCCAACGGCCACAGCCTGGGCCAGGTCGATGCTGGTAGCGGCCACCAGACGTACGTCTACCGGGCTGGGCTGATGGGCACCGACGCGGGTGACCTCATGATTTTCCAGGGCCGCGAGCAATTTCACCTGGATCGGCAACGGCAAGTCACCAATCTCATCCAGGTACAAGGTGCCGCCGTTGGCAGAGCCAAACCAGCCAGCCCGACTGCTCGCTGCGCCGCTGTGGCTGCCGGCGGCATAGCCAAACAACTCGGCATCCGCATAGGTAGGACTGATGGCGCCACAGTTGACCGAGACAAACAGGCCAGTACGGTCACTGCCACGGTGGATGTGTCGCGCCAGCAGTTCTTTACCACTGCCGGTTTCACCGCGGATCAATACGGGTAAGGCGCGCGGCGCAAGGCTTTCCAATTCTTCACGCAGTTGGCGTGAGCGTGGGTCGACGAACACCAACGCCTTGGCGCGGATGCTCAGTGGGCTCTTTTCGGCATCGGGAAAGGTCAGCAAAGGCTGGCCGTAGGTTTCATGCAAACTCATGGCAGGCTCCCGCCCCAATCCACTCAGGGACGGGGCGTTAAAAAATATCAGGCACTACGCCGAGCATGGTGCTCGAGGCGGCTCTGCAGGCGATAGAGATAGGCGAAACCCTGCTCCCAGCGGCGGTGGCCGGACTTCACATTGATATGCCCGGCGCCGGACAAAATGCCGGCTTCGGCCCCCCACTGACGCGCCAACTCAAGAGCCCGGGGCGCGCTGACGGCGCTATCGTTGTCGGAGCTGACCACCTGGCTGGGAAACGGCAGCAGGTCGGTGGGAATTGGTGCGAAGTTACGCAGGGCCGGGGCACAGGCTGCGCGCTCGACATCGGCTGGGGCTACCAGCAAGGCGCCGCGAACCTGACGCAAGAAATGCACGGGGGCAGTGGCCGCCCAATGAGCCACGGTGATGCATCCCAGGCTATGGGCAATCAGGATTACCGGTGTGCTGTCGGCGGCAATCGCCTCAGCCAGTGCAGCTACCCAATCCTCTCGACGCGGCGTCAGCCAATCGGCCTGCTCCACGCGAGCGCTGTTGGGCAGGCTGTGCTGCCAATGGGTTTGCCAATGATCTTCTGGCGATCCTTGCCAGCCCGGCACGATCAGATAACGAATCGACTCGCTGTGCATGGGTGTGCCCTCCTGCAGCTTTTAACGTTGCTGACCAGTATAGGGGCGCCCCAACAATCAAATAAGGAATAAAAAGGAATTTATTAATAACCAAAAGCTCATCACATCATTTATTCGAATCCGACTCCCTTCCACATTCCTGGAAACCCAACCATTGTGCCCCCCGACGCCATGGCATCGGGGGGCCGGTAATGTTGAGTTGGATAACCCAATGCTCAACGACCGCTACCGCTATACCGACTCAACGAGAATGATGCATAGAGTGCTCCGAGCCGATATCGACCCCAAACTTACGATTCATGGGCATATAGAAATCGCGTACTTCCATGTACTTTTTTCCGAAATATTCGGGCAAAAGAAGACGCGCATTCAAAAGTTCAGTCATGTCATCAACAAACGGGAAAAAACCATATTCCTCTTGCGCCACTACATCACCAAACATTCTCGGCCCGGTAACCTCGAAGATTTTCGTCTCGTACTCTTTATAGGCTTGCCGTTCTATGTCTGTCGAACCTTCTCTTAAAAACGGACGATTATTGTTAAACCACGACTCGTTGGCTTTGAACCGCTGATATGACTCCTCCAGAATCTTGTCAAATAATGGATTGTCTGCATGGCTTGCGAAATTACTTGTATTGAACCCATTGAAATCCGCTCCCTCATAAGTAATGGGCGAGTTCATCAATAGATCACTTGGTGTGGCTTTCAGCGTGACATCCCCCACGTTGAAGGTCAGCGTGTCATCCGTATCCAGGTATATTCCACCGTGCTTCTTTATCAGTGCAACGCGCATCACATCCGATGAAGCCGCTAAATTTTGCCCTTGACCCGATCTAAAATACTGATACATCTCTCCATATTTACTTGACGTTAGCTCTCGAAAAGCTTCATCCTCTTTCAGATCATGCACCTCCAGCCCACCCACTTTGTGATCCAGAGCAGATTTTATTTTCTGAAACGCGCTCCCGCTGTTTGCATCCACGTGAACAACAGACTTGTAACCCGGGCTTTTCCTGGCGTTCTCAATAATGTTCTGGATTAAATGCTCCGGCATTTCATTGCCAGCCCAAAAATAATGAATGACTTTGGGCACTTCTGTCGTACCGGACGGCAGCGACGGCAACCGTGGTAACTTAAGCGTTTTATTTATAACTGATGGAGGTACGCTCTTATTCCCTTCGATCGCTTCGGTTTTAGTACCACCTAACCATCTTCCTCGGCCATTACGCCAATAGAATATATCATTCACTTGACCATCTTCGTTGAGCCCACGCCAGAGGCGTGCCTCAACGTCATAAGTGACTTTAGTACCGTACTGCCCGACAAAAACCATGTAGTCCTGAGAAAACATTCGCTGCACGTCGTCCATGGGGACCGTGAACTCATCGAGGATAACGGGAGGCGTAGTAGGCCCCATTGGGTAGCCGATATGCCCATTGACCCGTCGTGGGGGATTGAAGAATGGACGCTCCTGTTCAGCAACTTGAGTGGGCGCCTGGGCTGCTGCATCAACCCCTGCTGTAACGCCCCCGTTGGCCATTCTCTCTGTCATCGCTTTCGCCAGCGGCGCCCCCGCATGGGTGACCAAGGGCGGTATCGCGTTCAGTACTCCAAATACAATCCGGTCAGAACCCGTGGCCTTTCCTTTGACGGCATCATCAATACCGATACCTGTTTGAGTGGCTCCGGCTGCCATGAAAAAAACATCCAAGCCTATCGCTACTTCCGGCATGACCAATGCCAGAGGCGTCATGAACATGGCAACCTTCGTGGCCTCTTCCACACCTTGCAAGACTTTGTTCTTGGTGTAGTCACCATCGCTGACGATCGCGTTTTCTGCATCCGAATAAGACCGCGCCTTTTGCCGGACCTTGACCGCTTCAAAAGGATCGCTGCGCAAAGGCTCAACCGAGATAAAGCGATCGGGCACCCAGCCGTTGATCCTTGCAAGGAAGCCGTTGCCAGATACTTGCGCATTGGACCAATGTGCCATCCCGTCCAAGGATTGACGCACACCGTCTGCCAACAGCTTTTGGGCCTGGTCCTTGAGGGAAAAATGGGTCAGCAGTGATTCAAGTTTCACAGGATCAGTGGCTTGCTTGGCCAGCCAGATATTCATTTGCTGTGGGTTATCGAAACGATGTATCGGCGAGGAGTTACCAGGGATGTAAAGCAAGGTCAGCTGGGTTTTGCGATCGGTCACACACATCAAGTCGGTTGACTGCAGGCCATTGATGCTCAGCAACCCGATATCCAGGTTCGGATCCTTGACGGCAGGTGCTGAAAAGTCCTGAACCGTCAGCTCGGACCATTGCTTTTGCGCAACAGGCCCCAACGCCCTCTGGGCGAGTGCCGCCTCGACTGGGCCAAGCGTGCCTTCCAAGCGCTGTAGGTTGATCGCTTTAACAAAGGATATTTTACTCAATGAAGCATAGGAACTACTGTGCTTGTCCCAAAACCCGTCAAGGGTGTTCTTGTAAAGTTTGGTTCGGTCTGTATCCCAGACCAAGGCTTTGAAGTCTTCAACAGGAATGGACACTTGAGTGTCTGCACTATACAGCGCAGAACCTGGGGAACTCGGCTCTCGGTAAATAGCTTGTCGACTGTGTGCTTCCTGCACCCAACCGTCAACTTTATTGTAAATATAAACTGCCGGCGAAAAATACTTGGCAATCTTTACAAACCAGCCCTCATTATCCTCAATCGTTACATCTTGTCTGTTTTTCAACGCCGCTTGTGTCAGCGTTATTTTTTCCACAACATCTTTATCATCTTTACCATTATCTTTAAACGTAACCAGATACGTTTTATCAGGATCAACGTCGACGCCCCAATGTTGTTTTATTTTCGCCGAGAGTATCGTCGAAATTTCTTTCTCGGGAGAAATGTAGTCAAAAGAGTGTGTGCTGATATAAGCATCTATTTCAGGGTTTGGTTTCAACACCGGCGCCCCGGCCTTTGGCGCTTTACTCTCTCGATAATCAGCGCGACTTAATGATTTTTTGGGAAGCGGATGCTGCACACCCGGCCTATCAGGCCGCGAATAAATCCTTGCAGTGGGGGTTTCTTCGAGCTGAGGGGGAGTTAATTGTGGGTTAACAAATGCACTTACCGAATGAATAGGAAAGCGTACGTTCATGCAACTTCTCCATTAGTTAAATTTCTCCATGCGCCGACTAGAGTAATCATACTGTTGTGAATTGCACGCCCAGAAATATTCAAATACGTGAAAATTCTTTTCCTCTATAAACACTGTAACCACAAAATAAAAAAAGGCCGCACCCTGCCAAGGAAACGGCCTAAAAAACGTGTCGCGGCGGATGAAACTAACGTGCGGTAATCACCGACAATTTGGTAATCCCCGCACGTTCAATCGACGCCATGGCGCGTGCCACTTCGCCGTAGTTCACTCCATCGTCAGCCTGCAATTGCACCCGCACATCGGGGTCCTTGGCCTTGGCCGCCTGCAGGTTGAATTCCAGCAGGTCCGGCTGGATTTCGTCCTTGTTGATAAACAGTTTTCCCGCGCCGTCGATGCTCACCACCAGCGGGTCTTTCTGCTCGACAGGCGCCACGGCCTGGGTCTTGGGCAGGTTGATCGGGATCGAGTTGGTCAACAACGGCGCGGTGACGATAAACACCACCAGCAGCACCAGCATCACGTCCACCAGGGGCGTGACGTTGATCTCGCTCAGCACCTCATCACTGTCTTGCGTGGAGAAGGCCATGTCAGGACGCCTCCTTCACTTTTTGCGGGCTGGCGGCGCTGGCTTTGGTCAGTGTCGGGTGCAACAGCACGCGGAATGAGTTCTTCTGCGCCAGGCTGTAGAAGTCGTGGGCAAAGTCATCCAGGTCTGCCGCTGTCAGCTTCAGGCGGCGCAGGAAATAGTTGTAGACAAGCACCGCAGGCACCGCGACGGCGATCCCCACACCGGTCGCGACCAACGCCGCACCAATCGGCCCCGCCACGGTTTCCAGGCTGGCGGACCCGGCGGCGCTGATCCCCTTCAGCGCTTCCATGATGCCCCACACGGTGCCAAACAGGCCGATGAACGGCGAGGTGCTGCCGATACTGGCGACCACAGCCAGGCCGGTCTCCAGGGAGCGGCGCTCGCGCACGATTTGCTGGCGCAGGGCGCGTTCGAGGCGGTCCTGATGATTGATCGCCTGGCTTAGATCCGCAGCGTGAGGGGTATCGCCCACCTGGATTGCGCCATAGCCGGCCTGGGCCACGCGCGCGGCGGCGCCGGGCTGGGTTTCGGCGAGTTCGGCGGCTGAATCGAGGCTCGATGCCGCCCAGAACTGTTTGTGAAACTTGCGATCCTGGGCCTTGAGGCGACCGAACTGCACGCCCTTGAGCAACGCCAGGCCCCAGGTGGCGACCGAAAAGATCACCAGCAGCCAGATCACCGCGCTTTCGATGGATTCAAGTGGAGACGCTAATGCCATGATGTTTTCCCTCTTGTGCAGGTCGCGGCGTGTGCACACCGCGCCCGAATAATTAATGAATCTTGAAGTCGATCGGTACGCTGACCCAGCCGTCCTGGGCCACATCCCCCTGCTTGGCCGGTACGAAGCTCCAGCGCTTTACGGCGGCCAGTGCGGCGTCATCGAGCTGCTGGCGCCCGCTGCTTTTCTGCACCTGAATCTCGCCCGGTTTACCGCTGGCCAGCACATGCACCCTTAACAACACCGTGCCTTCCCAACCGCGACGCTGAGCCAGTGACGGATACTCCGGTGCCGGGTTTTTCAGGTACGCGGCGTTGGCCGAAGCCGGCGTCACCGGCGCGGGTGCGGGCGGAGCAGGTGGGGCTGGCGTCGGTGGCGCAGGCGGCTGCTCGACGGGTTTGGGGGCCGGCTTGGGCTCAGGTTTCGGCGCGGGCTTGGGCTTGGGCTTGGGTTTCACAATAGGTTTGGGCGGCGCCGGCTTGGCCGCCAACTCATCCACCACCGGCGGCGGTGGCTCGACTACAGGGGGCGGCGGTGGTGGCGGTACAGGTGGTGGCGGTTCAACCACCGGCGGCGCCGGCTGGGAAAATTCGATGGTCATCGGCGGAATTTCCGGCGGCACAATCGGCAGCACCGGCGTGGGTTTCTGGCTCACCCAATAGATCACTGCGCCGTGCAGCGCCAACACCAGCAACCCGAGCAAAATCCCTTCGCGGCGGCTGGAAAAACGCTTCGGGGTCTTCTGCAGGCGCAATTGCCCCAACGGCGCGCGATGCGGCCGGCCAAGGTCGACCAACTCACCACTCGGTGCCTGGCGCCATTGCGCCTCGGGTGCACTGGCGGCGGTCTGGACATTGCCCATTGATTCACTCCCTACGGTTTTGAAAAACCGACGGGCCAGCGTGCAGCCCCGTCGAGGGCTGAATCATCGGGGCCTGACACTTATCTCTTAAAGTAATCTTTAAAGTTATACATAGAACAAAAACGCATAAATAAAACAACCGCTTACGTCAAAGCCACGTGGCTCGGGGCCTGGCACCAAACCCTTGTTTTTCAATGCTTTAAAGGCATACAAAATATTCAGCAAAGGTATGGCTCAGTGCGGGTTCCCACTGCATAACGCCAGCAATTCTCCCAACAAACTCTGGCCCGCTGCGCCCAGGCCACTGCGACCATACAAGGCCAATCGCACGCCATGGACAGGCGGCAGGCCACTCTCTGGGTCGAGTATGCGATGGCCCGGTTGCAACACCCGCTCCGGCAACAGGCTGATGCCCAAGCCTGCCGCCACCGCTGAACACACGCTGGCCAGGCTGGCACTGGAGTAGCCGATGCGCCAACGCCAGCCGGCCCGCTCAAGATGGTGAAGCATGTCGTTGCGGTACAAGCCGCCCACCGGGAAAGCCACCAGCGGCAGCGGATCGCGGCCCAGCGCCGGGGTGCTCAGGCTGTCGACCCAATACAAGGGCTCCGGCCACGACGCCACACAGTCGTCGCTGTCGCCCATCTGCTTGACCAGCAGCACATCGAACTCACCACCCCGGTACTGGCGCTGCAATTCAGGGCCCAGACCGCTGGTGACTTCCAGCCGCACCCGTGGATACGCCACGACAAACGCTGAAAGCAGCGGCATCAGGCGCTCGGCGGCAAAGTCCTCCGGCACGCCAAGGCGCAACACACCGTCGCTCTGCTGGTTGATCAGCACGTCAGCGGCTTCTTCGTGCAGTGCGAGAATGCGGCGCGCATACGCGAGCAGACGCTCACCCTCGGCGGTAGCCACCACGCGGCGCTGGTCGCGGTCCAGTAACTGACAAGCCACTGCGTCTTCCAGCCGGCGGATCTGCTGGCTGACAGTGGACTGGGTCAAATGCAGGCGCTCGGCAGCGCGGGTGAAATTGCCGCAGTCCACCACGGCGACAAAACTGCGCAACAACACGGGATCGAACAACGTCATCACCATTGCGTTTGCCACTGATTGGCATGTTTATATTTAATTTCAGCATACCCCAGTGGCTGACCATACTTCACCTTTCATCGCGCCCGGGGGGGCTTGTATGACCAACGATCAACCACACCTGCAACGCGCTATCGCCTTGGCCCGCGCCAACGTTGCCCAAGGCGGCCGACCCTTCGGCGCGGTGCTGACGCGCAACGGTGAAGTGCTGGTGGAAGCCGTGAATGAGATCCACCTGACCCAGGACCCCACCGCCCACGCCGAGCTGCTGGCGATCCGTGCAACGAGCCGCCAACTGGGTGCACGCCTGGACGGCTGCGTGATCTACGCCAGCGGCCAGCCTTGCCCGATGTGCCTGAGCGCCATGTACCTGTGCGGTGTAGAACGGGTGGTGTTTGCCGCCAGCAACGAAATGGCCGAGCCGTTCGGCCTGTCGACCGCAGCCATTAGCCAACAGGTCGGCTTGCCCATCGGTGCGCAACGCCTGCCCATCCAGCACCTGCCCGACAGCGCAATGACTGCGCTGTATCACCAGTGGAAAGCTCTGCATGACCCTGAATAAATCCCTTGCCGGCTGGGGCCTGCTGGTGGTGCTCGGCCTGAACCTGCGCCCCATCCTCAGCTCCATTAGCCCGTTGCTCGGCGAGATTCGCCAGGCCACCGGGCTGAGCTTCCAGAGCAGCGCCTTGCTCACCAGCCTGCCGGTGATCTGCATGGGGTTGGTAGCATTGGTGGGCGTACGGGTGGAAGCCCGCTTGGGCGAGCGTCGCGGCATCGCCCTGGGCTTGTTAATGATTCTACTGGCGTGCCTGGCGCGCTGGTTGATGGGCCAGGCTTCGGCGCTGTTGGTTACCGCACTGCTCGGCGGCGCGGGCGTGGCGCTGATCCAGGCGCTGGTGCCGGCGATGATCAAGCGCGAATTTCATCACCGCGTGCCGGTGGCGATGGGCGTGTATTCGGCCTCGCTGATGGCCGGTGGTGGGCTGGCGGCGCTGCTTAGCCCTGTGGTGGCCATGCATTTCCAGCAATGGCAGGCGGGCCTGGGGGTGTGGTTGTTGCCGGCGCTGGGGGCATTGCTGCTATGGGCCTGGCTGCCGCTGGGTGCCGCGCGAAACCCACAACAGGCACCTGCGTTCAAAGGGTTGCGCAACCGGCGTGCCTGGCTGCTGGCGCTGTATTTCGGCCTGGTCAATTGTGGCTACATGAGCATGGTCGCGTGGCTGCCCGCCTACTATCAGCAACTGGGTTGGGGCGTGCTGCCCAGCGGCTCGTTGCTGGCGTTCATGACCATCTTCCAGGTGATCGCCGCACTGTTGATGCCGGTGCTGGCGCAACGTGGGATTGATCGGCGCCCGTTGCTGAGCATCAGCCTGCTGGCGCAAACGGTCGGCTACCTCGGCCTGCTGATGGCGCCACAGCAATTCCCGCACCTGTGGGTAGCGCTGATCGGCTTCGGCCTGGGCGCGTGTTTCGCCCTGAGCCTGCTGCTGACCCTCGACCACCACCGCGACCCACGCCAAGCCGGGCAACTGGCAGCATTCGTGCAAGGCGTAGGCTTTCTGATCAATGCACTTTCGCCGTGGCTGACCGGCGCGCTGCGCGAGCTCACCGGCAACTTTGTCAGCGCCTGGGTGGTGCTGACAGTGACGGTGATGGCGATGCTGCTGGTGACGCGGGTGTTCAGCCCGGCCACCTATCGCACTGACCTAGAAGTCGTAGCGCCCAGTCACGCCTAGGGTGCGCGGCGTGCCCAACAGGCCCTCGTAACCGCCGTTACCGCCGGTCCACAGGGTGGTGTAGTAGGTTTTGTCGAAGGCGTTTTTCAGCCACAGCGACACGTCCCACTGCCCCTGCTCATAGTTACCGCGCAGGCCGGTGGACAGGTTGACCACCGCATACGCCGGGATCTGCCCGTAGTCGGAATCTTCCACCGTGCCCACCGCCTTGGAACGGAACGCGTAGCTGGCGGTGACGTAGGGTTCCAAACCGTTAGCCAGGTTCCATTTGTATTCGCCGTTGGCGTTGGCGATCCATTTGGACGCGCCCACCACTTGATGGCCCGTGAGGTCGCAGGACGCCGGAGCACCAGGGCGCAGGCTGGTTTCGGGTGGGCACGGTGCATCCTTGTACGACAGGTAGCTCACGTCGTTGAACGAGCCGTTGATATTCAGGGTCAGGCCCTTGATCGGCACCAGTGTGCTTTCCACTTCCACGCCCCGCGAACGCACGGAACCGGCGTTGGTCAGGTACTGCACGCGGTTGTCCTGGTCGTAGGCGTTGGTCTGGTAGCCGTTGACCTGGGTCCAGAACAGGTTGGCGTTGAGTTGCAGGCGGCGGTCCCACAACGTGCTCTTGAAACCCAACTCGGCGTTGTTGGCGCGCTCGGTGCCGATCAGTAACGAGTCGGCACCGGCCGTGGGCGCAGACCCTACCGCCAGGTTGACCCCACCAGACTTCTCGCCGTGGGACAGCGTCGCGTAGCCGAGCAGGTTGTCATTGAAGTGATAACTGAGGTTGAGCAGCCCCGAAGGGGTGGCGCTGTACTGCGTCAGGTCGCCCGAGTCATACGCCCCGGTGCGCCCCCGCCGTGCAGTGGCAGCCGCACCGCTCACCGCAGCACCGCCCAGCGGCGCATTGCGCGTGACCCAGGCGCTCTTTTCTTCGTAGGTGCCGCGCAGGCCGGCGGTGAAATCCAGGCGCTCGGTGAGGTGCCAGGTGCCTTGGGCGAACAGGGCAAAACTGTCGGTGCGGATATGCCCGTTGCCGACGCTGCTCACATTGCTCAAAGCGCCGTTCGGCGTGCCGTTCCAGATATCGGCCTTGGGGCCGTAATAGGCGAAGGATTTGTTGTCCAGGTCGGAGCCGAAGTAATAGGCGCCGAGCACGTAATCGAAGAAGCCGCCGGTAGGCGATGCCAAGCGAAACTCCTGGGACCACTGCTTATCTTCCACCGAAACCCCGGCGTTATACGACGCCGGTACGTTGAGGCCGTCATCATTGCGTGGGGTGAAATTCCACCAGCGATAGGCACTCACCGACGTCAGGGTGAAGTCGTTTGGCAGCGTCCAGTTGGCCTCCAGCGAGGTACCACCCTGGAACACGGTGACATGCTGGTCGTTGTCCAGGTTGACCTTGCGATGGGTGCCATCCACCAGGGTCGCCCCCGCTGCGTTGGCCCGGGATTGATACAGGTTGGTGCCATTGATGGTCGGCCCGGTGCTGTACAACACGCGGGTGCCGGCGCTGGAATCTTCTTCGTTGTAATCACCGATCCAGCGCAGGTTGAACGCCTCGTTGGGCTTGTACAACAGTTGCCCGCGAAAGCCCTGGCGCGAACCGCCGTTAAGCTCATGGCCGTCGTGCTCGTTCTTGATGTCGCCGTCGCTGCGGGTGCGATAGGCCGAGAAACGTCCTGCCAGGTCCTCGGTGAGTGGGCCCGAGATCGTGCCCTTGGTCTGGAAATAACCGTCCTCGCCCAGAGAGGTTTCGATGCTGCGCTCCGGCGTAAAGCTCGGTGCGCGGGTGCTGATGTTGATGACCCCGGCGGTGGTGTTCTTGCCGAACAACGTCCCTTGCGGGCCACGCAGTACTTCAAGCTGCTCGATGTCCATCAGGTCGAACACCGCCATGCCCGGGCGCCCGAGATAGACGTTGTCGATGTACAACCCCACGCTGCCTTCCAGGCCATCGCTGGCCGGGTTGTTGCCCAGGCCGCGAATCGACACGCTGGACTGGCGCGCGTGCATGTAGGCGACGTTGACGCTGGGCACCAGTTGCTGCAAATCCTGGATGCGGTACACCCGCTGGGTTTCCAGCGCCTGCCCACCGACCACGCTCATGGGCGTCGGCACGGCCTGGGCACTTTCGGTACGCCGCCGGGCGGTCACGGTGACGGTTTCCAGTTGGCCACTGGCGCTTTCGCCCTTGCCGGCAGGCGCGGGTGTTTCAGCGGCCTGGGAAGGCGACCAACTGCTGCTACCGGCCACCAGCATCGCCAGCGGCAAGGACTTGAACAGACTCATAAGCGGCTCCAGAACCCGGAGATATCCGTCGCCAGATATTCCTAAAGGTTATTTATTTATGTTTTTACGAACATTTACTGCATAAGAGATAGCCTTTATAAGGAGTCGACCTAATGCATAGCCAATGCATTTCCCGGATATTTTTGATGTGAAAAATGCATATCGATCTGCGCCAGCTTCGCCACTTCATCGCCCTCGCCGAGCAACGCAGTTTTGTCGCGGCAGCCTTGGCCGTGAACCTGTCGCAGTCGGCGTTCAGTCGCAGCATCCAGGCCCTTGAACACAGCGCCGGCTGCCAGCTGGTAGACCGTGGCCGCAAGGACCTGGCGCCCACCAAGCAAGGTCAGGTACTGCTCGAACATGCCCGGCGCCTGGTCAGCGGCGCCCAGCAATTGGCCAACGAGATCAGCCAGTTCAACGGCCTGGAAGCCGGCGAGCTGCGCTTCGGCTGCGGCCCGGCCCCGGCAGGTGGGTTGATCCCGCGCGCCATCGGCAGTTTTATCGGGCGCTACCCCAAGGCCCGCGTGCAGTTCCAGGTGGATGACTGGCAAAGCCTGGGCAAACGCCTGCTCAGCGAAGAGTTCGAATTCTTCGTCGCCGACACTCGCCACTTCGAAGCCAACCCCGACTACCACACCCACCGCCTGCGCGCCCGTCGCTGGTATTTCTGCTGCCGCGCCGGCCACCCCCTGGCCGGCCGCGAAAGCATCCGCGCCGATGAACTGATGAGTTATCCGCTGGCGGTCACCATTCGCCCGCCGAACCTGCGCAAGGTCATCGCCGACCTCAGCGGCCGGCCCGATTACCAACCCAATGTGGAGTGCGAAAACGGCTATAGCCTGATGGGCGTGGTGCTGCGCTCGGATGCCATCGGCATCGTCAGCGCCAACAGCGATGTGCTGCACATGGCGCGGGGCGAGCTGGTGTGTTTGAAGATCGATGGCCTGGATGAAAACCTGGAGGAGCGTTACACCCGCTACGGGATTGTCAGCCGTGCGGGGTATCGATTGTCGCCGTTGGCGGAGGCGATGATTGAGCAGATCAAGGAGATTGATGAGAGGGACGAGGATGCTTATGCGTTGGAAAATATTGCGGTCTGAGTCAGTGGTGAACGGAGGCCCGCCACCTCCTATGGGAAGACCAGACCCACATAGCCTTTCTCTCCATATTTCCCAACACGCCGGGGTTCAGTGTCGTTATCCCCAAAACCCATCACGGCAGCTACGCGTTTGCCGAACCGGACACCGCGCTGTGTGACTTGGTCATCGCAGCCAAGAAGACGGCGCAGCTTTTGGACGAAGCGCTAAAAGGTGTGGCTAGAACGGGCATGATTCTGGAGGGTTACGGCGTCGATCATCTGCACGCCAAATTATTCCCGATGCACGGGACCGGGGAAGACGATAAAGAGCTGGCAGAGCTGGCTGCTCACATCAGGTCCTTCGCCGAGTAAGCCCGCTCCCACAGGCTGATCGTGGGGCGTCAGGTAGATGAGTGTCGGCTGGCTTGCCTGCGATGGCGCCAGCAGCCACACCCATGCATTCCCTGCATAAAATCCAGACCTCAAATGCACTTGCCAGCACACCCTGCGAACGGCGAAAAAACGCTCCTGTCCTTCGTCCGGTAAACCTCCATGTCTGAACCAAAACCCGTGCGCAACGTGCTCTACATCATGTGCGACCAACTGCGTCGCGACTATCTGTCGTGCTACGGCCATGCCCATCTGCACACGCCGAATATCGACCGCCTGGCCGCTGCCGGTGTGCGTTTCAGTCGGGCCTATACACAAGGCACCATCTGCGGGCCCTCGCGCATGTCGGCCTATACCGGGCGTTACGTCAGCAGCCATCAGGTGGCGTGGAACGCCGTACCGCTGCCGCTGGAAGAACTGACGATTGGCGACTACCTGCGCCCCCACGGCATCCGCACCGCGCTGGTGGGCAAGACCCACGCCACGCCGAACGTGGAGGCGTTACAACGCCTGCATATCGACCCCGACAGCGCCCAGGCCGAGCCGCTCAATGAGGTGGGCTTTGATGCGTACCTGCGCCACGACGGCATCTACCCCGACAGCCCGCTGTTCGACGACAAACGCGAGTCCGCGCCCTACACCCGTTACCTGCGCGAGCAGGGCTACGGTGGTCGCAACCCCTGGCATGACTGGGCCAATGCGGCCCAAGGTGAAGACGGTGAAGTGCTCAGCGGCTGGCACATGCGCAATGCCGGCAAACCTGCGCGGGTGGCCGAACAACATTCGGAGACCGTCTACACCACCGACCGCGCCATCGACTTTATCGGCGAGCAGGGGCAGCAGCCATGGTGCCTGCACCTGTCGTACATCAAGCCGCACTGGCCCTACATTGCCCCGGCGCCGTACCACGCGCTGTATGGCGCCGAGCATATCCAGGCGCCGATTCAACCTGAACACACCAGCGATCACCCGGTGTACCAGGCGTTTCGCCAACACCAGGAGAGCCTGAATTTTTCCCGCGACGAAGTGCGCCTGACGGTGATTCCCACGTACATGGGCCTGATCAAACAGATCGACGATCAACTCGGGCGGCTGTTTGATTTCATGCAAAGCACTGGCCGCTGGGACGACACGCTGATCGTGTTTACCAGCGACCATGGTGACTTCCTCGGCGATCATTACCTCGGTGAAAAAGAGTTTTTGCTGGAGCCTGCGGTGGGTGTTCCCTTGATCGTGCGCGACCCACGGGCCAGTGCCGATGTCAGCCGTGGCAGCGTGGACGCACGCCTGGTGGAAACCATCGACGCCCTGCCCACCTTCCTCGACGCTCTGGGCCTGCCCGCCGCCGACCATCGCCTCGAAGGCCGCTCGCTGATCCCACTGCTGCACGGCGAGCAACCCACCTGGCGCCACTACGCCATTGCCGAATACGACTACGCCTTCCAGGCCCCGGCCCGGGAACGCCTGGCGCAGCCCATCGACCGTTGCCGCATGACCATGGTGCGCAGCGAACGCTGGAAGTACCTGGCCTATGACGGCTTTCGCCCGCAGCTGTTCGACCTGGAAAACGACCCGCAGGAAATCCACGACCTAGGCAGCGATCCCGCCTATGCCCAGGTGCGCGAGACTCACTTGGGTTATCTGTTCGAATGGCTGCGTGGGTTGAAGCGGCGTACCACCATCAGCCACACCGAGATCGAAGTGCGCGGGCAATGGTTTCGCTATGGGGAGCCGGAGGCGGAAAAAGTGGTGCAAATCGGCGTCTGGTAAACGCCACAAATCCAATGTGGGAGGGGGCTTGCTCCCGATAGCAGTGGGCCAGTCAAAGATGCTGTGACTGACACTCCGCTATCGGGAGCAAGTCGAATCGTCGCACCGCCCCTCCCACATTTTGATCTCCAACCGGCTTAGAGACCTTTCGTGGTCTGGCTGCGCTGCCCCTGCACACCCACCGGCACATCACCCTTGAGCGTGACCCGGCGCACGATGCGCTCTTGGGTGCCATAGTCGTCCACCGCGTAATGCTGGGTGGCACGGTTATCCCAGATCGCCACGTCACCGGTATTCCAGCGCCAGCGTACGGTGTTTTCCAGACGCGTGACGTGGCCTTGCAGCAGGTTGAACAGCTGGGTCGACTCCGCCTGGGAATAGCCTTTCAGGCGCTTGACGAAGTGCCCCAGCAGCAGGGTTTTCTCACCGCTGACCGGGTGCACACGCACCACCGGGTGTTCGGTTTCGTACACTGTCGAAGTGAAGACCTTGCGGTATTCCTCCAGCTTCTCCACCGCCACATCCGGCTTGCGTGCGGCGTAGTCGTATTCGTTGCTGTGCACCGCCCATAGGTGGTCAGCCAACGCACGCAGCTCGACGCTGAGGTCGTTGTAAGCGGCGGCGGTATTGGCCCAGACGGTGTCGCCGCCGGACGCTGGCGCCAGCACCGAACGCAGGATCGAAGCTTTCGGGTAGGCATCGACGAAAGTCACGTCGGTGTGCCAGGAGTTGGCGCGCTGACCACGGGTGCCATCCAATTCCATCAGAAAGCGCGTGCCGTCGCGCACCGGCACCGTAGGGTGTGCAATCGGCTCACCAAGCAGGTGGGCGAAGGCTTCCTGGCTCTGGTCATCGAGATGGGTTTGTTCGCGGAAGAAGATGACCTTGTACTGCACCAGTGCCTGCTGGATGGCCTCAACGGTGGCGGCATCCAGGTCACCAGACAGTTTGATGCCACGGATCTCGGCGCCGATACGACCGGCCACCGGGTGGATGTCGAGCGCGTGGGCGATGGGTTGAACAGCTAATGCGGCGTTGCTCATTGTGATGACCCTCATGTGCCTGCTGATGGTGGAGATGCTTTCCAGCAACGCTCTATCCATATGCATTTTAGATCTAGCAAATGAATCAATGCTTCGTTGACGGAATAAGAGCTTGCATTTAAAACCTCAGCTTGCTCGGTCGCAAATGCCTTCGACCTATTTTTAAAATGCCGGGAAAGCATATGGATCTTCGCCAACTGCGCTACTTCATCGCCCTCAACGAACACCGCAGTTTCGTGCGTGCGGCGGACGCCATGGGCATCACCCAACCAGCGTTCAGCCGCAGCATCCAAGGGCTGGAACAGGAGTTTGGTTGCGTGCTGGTAGACCGCGGCCACAAGGACCTGCGCCCTACGCCGGAAGGCCAGGTGGTGTTGCAGCACGCCCTGAGCCTGGTGCACGGCGCAGCGCTGCTGAGCAGTGAAGTGACGCGCATGACCAAGCTCGACGCCGGCGACATGCGCTTCGGCTGCGGCCCCGCGCCAGCGGTGAAGTTGGTGCCGGATGCGGTGGCGCGATTTATCAACGCCCACCCGAAAATCCGCACGAGTTTCCAGGTGGACAACTGGGAAACCCTCAGCCGCAGCCTGAGCCGTGAAGAGATCGAATTCTTTATCGCCGACATCCGTCAGTTCGAGGCCGACCCGAATTTCCAGACCCGCGCACTGACACCCAAGCGCGGCGTCTTTTTCTGCCGCCCCGGGCACCCGTTGCTGGCCAAGGACAGCCTGTCGACCAACGATATGTTCGACTATCCGCTGGCCGCGCCGCTGATCTCCCAGGGTATTCGCAAACTGCTGGCGAACCTGAGTGGGCGCATGGATTTTTCCCCGAGCATCCAGACCGAGCACTTCCCGGCGCTGGTGAAGATTGTGCTGCAATCCAACGCCATCGGCGTCGGCACCGAGGAAGCGTTCGCCGAGGATGTGGCCAGCGGTTCGCTGGTGCTGCTGCATTGGCGCAACCTGCCGCAGAATATGGAGACCATGAGTGCGCGTTGCGGGATTGTCAGTCGCACGGGGTCGCGGTTGTCGCCAGCGGCGAAGGCGATGATCGAGACGTTGGTGGAGGTGGATAGTCAGCAGGTAAGTGTGGCGGTTTGAAGGGCCTCATCGCGGGCAAGCCAGCTCCCACATTGAGCGGTGAACACATTCAAGTGTGGGAGCTGGCTTGCCTGCGATAGCGATAGCCCAGGCACCGACAAGCTCAGAGCCCCGCCGCCACCAAACCCGGCGCCACCCAATCGCTCACCTGAAACGACTTGCGAATCAGCTTCTCCTTCGAGGCCAAATCCACCGCATCCTGCAATTTGCCCAGGAACACCGGGTCCAGGGTCGAGGGGAAAATCTCACTGAGTTTCTGGTCTTTCAAATCATTGGTCAGGATCACCGGCGGGTAACTGGCCAACCCCGACACCAGCGCGATATAGGCCTGCTTGTTGTTGTCATCGGTCAACCACCGCACTGCTTGCTGCTGGGCCTTGAGCAGCTTGGCCACAGCATCTGGGTGTTCGTCGACAAACTTGGCGCTGCCCACCAGCACGGCCTGGATGCTGCCGGCATCGCCCAGGTCCTTGGTGGTCAGCGGTATTTCTGCCAAACCTTTGGCCTGCAACGCCGTGAGAGTGGAGCCGCCCCAGGTTGCGTCAATCTGCTTGGCGGCCAACGCAGCGCTGGCGGCATTGAAGTCCAGGTTGATGACCTTCAGGTCCTTCTCACTCAAGCCCTGGCTGGCCAATGCGCTGTCGAACGACAACTGGCTGGCCGTGCCGCGGAACACCGCCACGCGCCTACCCTTGAGGTCTTGCAGGGTCTTGATGCCTGAACCCGGCACCACCCCGAGGTAGTGCTTGACCCCACGTGCTGTGGCGCTGAGCAGCCGCGTATCCAGGCCATTGGAACGGCCGATGATTGCCGCCAGGTCGCCCAGATAGGCGAGGTCCACCTGGCCGTTGGCGAAGGCTTCATTGATCACAGGGCCCGCGCCTTTGAAGTAATTCCACTGGATCTTGATGCCTTGGTCGGCAAAGGCTTTTTCATAGATTTGCTGTTCACGCAAAACGTCGGTGATGCCGCCGCCACTGTGCTGGCTGCCGGCACTGAGGTCGGGCACGGCGATGCGAATTTCCTTGAGGTCAGCGGCATGCACCAGCCCGGCCAGGGCGGTACCGGCGAACAGGCTGATCAGACGTTTGAAGGGCAGTTTCATAAGCGCAGCTCCTGGTGGGCGACGGTCGCCTGGGGAGCAAAAAATAGGCACAGCACGAACAAAACTTTAAATACTATAAATGCACAATTTAATAGCTTTTTGGACTATGCGAGCGAATACACAGGCTCCAGAGCGGTATGCATGAACAGCATCGAAAATATTCTTCGAATGCATTGGATGCGTGGAGAGCTGAGGCTTTAAATGATTTCTCTTATCTCGCAATCATCTTGATTACGTTTTTATAAGATCGAAATCACATAATGCATTTGGCGACACGGAGGTCTTCCATGGCCCGGATTTCACTTTTGAGCCTACCTCTGGCGGCCCCGTCCAACGGCAGAGTGCCGCGTTGGCCGCAGCTGTGTCAGCGCCTGTTGGCGTGGCTGCTGCCGTTCACGTTGTTTGCCCTATGGTGGTTGGCCAGTCGCAATCACTGGATGAGCGAACAGATTCTACCCGCCCCCACCCTGGTGTGGAGCAGCGCAGTGGAGTTGGCCGGTGGCGAGTTATGGAGCCATCTTGCGATCAGCTTGCAGCGCCTGTTCTGGGGCCTGCTGGCCGGTATCGGCGTGGGCGCGATACTCGGCGCAGTCCTGGGTTTCAGCGCCCGCGCCGAGCGTTTGGTATTCCCCACGTTCAGCGCGCTGTCGCAGGTACCGACCTTGGCGTGGATTCCGCTGTTCATGGTGTTTTTCGGCATTGGCGAAACCTTGAAACTGGTGGTGCTGGTCAAGGCCATTGTGGTGCCCGTAACTCTGCACACCCTGGTGGGCGTGCGCGACGCCCAACCCAACCTGCGCGAAGCCGCCCGCGTGTTGCGCCTGCCCACCCACTTGCTGATCCGCCGCCTGATCCTGCCCGCTGCGCTACCGGCGTTCATGGCCGGGGTACGCCTGGCCCTGGCGGCGGGCTGGACGTCGTTGCTGGCCGTGGAGTTGCTGGCCTCCAGCGAAGGTATCGGCTACCTGATGGTGTGGGCGCGCCAGTTGTTCATGCTCGATATTGTCTTTGTGTGCATCGTGGTCATCGGTGTGCTGGGTGTGGTGATGGACCGCGGCATCGGTTGGCTGGATCGCAAGTGGGTGCACTGGCCCCATCCGGCTACAGCGCAGATCCGCCGCGGGCCACGCTATGAAGGCTGGCAACGCTTGCAACCGTGGCTGTTGCCGCTGCTATTGCTGGCGTTGTGGCAAGTGGCAACGCAACAGGGTTGGGTCGACCCGAACATTCTGGTCAGCCCCCAAGCGGTGCTGCAAACCACCGTGGCGGGTGTGCTGGATGGCAGCCTGACCACGGCGCTGGGCAAAAGCCTCGGCCGGGCCGTGGGCGGCTTGCTGCTCGGCGGCAGCCTGGGCTTTGCCATGGGCTTGTGGCTGGGGCTGTCGCGGCGCAGTGAACGGGTACTTGGCCCGACCCTGGCCGCGCTGCGCCAGATCGCGATTTTCGCCTGGGTGCCGCTGCTCACCGCCTGGTTCGGCCTGGGTGAGCTGGCCAAGTGGGTGTTTATCGCCCTCGCCGCGTTCTGGCCGTTATTTATCGCTACCCAGCGCAGCGTGCTCAACCTGTCGCCGCAACTGCGCGAGGCGGCGCAGGTGCTGCGCCTGAGCCTGTGGCAGCGCCTGCGTCGTCTGGTACTGCCGGGGGCCGCGGCGGGGATTTTCGCCGGCCTGCGCCTGAGCCTGATCTACGCCTGGATGGGCACCATCGGCGCGGAATATTTCATGCCCTCGGACGGCGGCATCGGCAGCCTGATGATCGGCGCCCAACAGTTGCTGCGCATGGACCTGATCATGAGCGGCATGCTCCTGGTCGGCCTCACCGGCGCCGCCCTCAACCTGATCGGCCAACGCATCGAAACCCGTGCCACCCGCTGGAGACACGCATGAACGCACCGATTGTCAGCTTCAACCATGTGGGCAAAAGCTTCGACGTCGACGGCTTCGAACTGGAAGCCATCCGCGAATTCAACCTGCAGATTGCCGAAGGGGAATTTGTCGCGATTGTCGGCGCCAGCGGTTGCGGCAAGTCCACCCTGCTGCGTCTGCTGGTGGGGCTCGACACGCAATATCGCGGCGAGATCCAGGTTGATGGCAAGGCCGTCAGCGGTATCGGTGGCGAGCGCGGCATCGTGTTCCAGGAGCACCGCCTGTTTCCCTGGCTGACCGTGGCGCAGAACATCGGCCTGGGCCTGGTCAACGAGCCGCTGAACGAGGCCGAGCGCAACCGGCGCATCCGTGACTTTATCGAGCTGGTGGGCCTCACCGACTTCACTCGCGCCTACCCGCATCAACTTTCCGGCGGCATGGCGCAACGGGTGGCGATCGCTCGTGGCCTGGTGGCCAGCCCGCGCATCCTGTTGCTGGACGAACCGTTCGGCGCCCTGGATGCACTGACTCGCCAGCAGATGCAGGACGAACTCCTGGCAATTCGCGCCCGCGCCAGGATCACCACGGTACTGGTCACCCATGATGTGGAAGAGGCGATTTTCCTCGCCGACCGCGTGGTGGTGATGGAGCCCCGGCCGGGGCGCATCAAGCAGGTGGTGGACATCACCCTGCCCCATCCGCGCCAGCGCAGCAGCTTTGAATTCCACCAACTGCGCGAACAATTGCTGCATGAACTGATCAGTGACGACCACTACCAGCCGCCGGTGCGCGAACAGATCCGCGATTTGCCCCTGGCGTTCATTGCTTGCTGAAAGCGAGTTTGACGCCCGGCTGCTCCTGGCGCTCAAACCGATTGGCCCGGGCGAAGGTGCCGAAATCATTGAAGCGCACACCCATCTCGGCCATGACCTTATGCGCCACCTTGACGGTCATCTGGCGAATGTAGAACGGCTCCTTCACCACAAAGTGATGGATGCCATGGGTGCTGCCGAAGTTGAAGCAGAACGCCTGCAACGGCCACAGCCACCAGGGGTTCAATACCTGGGTCTGCTGGATCACGTTGCCCAGTTCCACATCGCCGTAGTAGTGCATGTTGGAGCTGACAAAGTGCAGGCAGAACGTGCGCAATACGTTGGGGCCGATGATCACCACTGCAGCGATGTCGATCACCTGCATCATCTGCAAGGTGCCGGCCGACCACATGATCGGCGCGCCCAACAGGCTGGCAATGCCGTTGGCGGCATGAAAGCCCAGGAAGACGTACCAAGCGCCCCAATGCAGCAGTGCCAGCGGGGCATACACCAGCACCACGCGCTTGAGGATGCTGAGCTTGTGTGCCCAGGTCTTGGCCCGCAGCATTCGGATCAAGGCCGACATCATGTTGTCGCCCACCATCAGCAAGCGCGCAAGCCCCCAGGGCTCGCCGTTGGTAATGGCGCGCTCTTCCATATCGGTCTCCGTGCCGGAGACCTTGTGATGGTTGAGGTGCAAATGCCGGCGTATCCACGGGTTGATCGTGCTTGGCCGTGCCAGCCATACCAGGCCCATCATCAGGTTGTGGGGCAGGCGCTGCTTGCGAAAGTACATGCTGTGGATCAGGTCGTGCTCCAACTCGTGGGTCAGTGAAGCAAAGAACGCATTGAGCAGCAGGCACGCCCACCAGGCCAGGTGACCGCTGATATAGAGCGCCGCCGAGCCGAGCATGCCCAACAAGGCAAACGCCAGGATGCCCACGCCCAGGGCGTCCTGATGCAGCAGCCAGGGATGGCGCTGGCGCAATCGGGCGCCCTCGGCCAGCACCACCTCACGGATATGCGCTGAACGTTGTTGTGCGTTCATCTGTTGGGGACTTGCAGAAGTACCGTCCATGCTTCCATCCTCTTGTACATTGATGTGTCCATCCTGCCCTAAGCGATCGGGCAGGATGCTAGCCTCGGACGCCAACCTGTTGACCGCAAGCGCCAATCGCCATGACCGAACCCACTTCCCTCGCCAGTTGGACCCGCGCCCTGCGCAAGCAGCTCGACGCCCTGGGCCTGAACAGCGCCACGCTCTGCGCCGAGGCCGGACTCGACCCGCAGCAGATGGACGACCCCAACGCACGCTATCCGTTGTCGGCCACCACGCGCCTCTGGCAACTGGCGGTGCAGGCCAGCGGTGATCCGGCGATTGGCTTGCGGGTGTCGCGGTTCGTCAGCCCCACCACCTTTCACGCCCTCGGTTATGCCCTGGTGGCCAGCGGCAGCTTGCGCGAGGTGTTCGAGCGCATCGTGCGCTATCACCAGGTGGTCAGTGACGCCCTGAGCCTGGAGTTGACCCGCCATGGCGACGCGTACCACTTTCGCCTGCTCCAACCCCAAGGCAGCCCCGCGCCGGCGCCGGAGGCCATCGACGCCTTCGTGGCGATCTATGTGCGCACTTGCCGCAACCGCCTGGGGCGTGACTACGCGCCGTTGGCCGTTTATCTAATGCGCCCGGAACCCGCCGACCCCACGCCGTGGCATACCGTATTGCGCTCGCCGGTGTTTTTTGCCGCCAGCGAAGACCGCCTGGAGTTCGCTGCCCACGACTTCGACAGCCATCTTGACGACGCCAACCCGGAATTGGCCGAACACAATGAAACCGTGCTCAAGCGCACCCTCGCCCACCTGCAACCGCTGACCTGGGAGCGCAAGGTGCGCGCCGTGATCGAGGCGCAATTGCCCGATGGCGAGCCGAGTGCCGAACGCGTTGCCCAGGCCTTGCACCTGAGCTTGCGCAGCTTGCAGCGCCACTTGGCGGATGAAGGCTGTCGGTTTGATGCGCTACTCAATGAGTGCAGGCAGAACCTGGCGTTGCTGCACCTCAGGGATCCGCAGTGTTCGTTGGCCGAGATCAGCCATTTGCTGGGGTTTGCCGATACCAGCAGTTTCAACCGGGCGTTCAAGCGCTGGACGGGGATGACGCCCGGGCAATTTCGGGAGGGATTGCGGTAGGAGGATTTTCAGTGGCTGTGATGGCCTCATCGGGGGCAAGCCCCCTCCCACATTCTGATTTGTGAACACGTTCAAAGTGTGGGAGGGGGCTTGCTCCCGATAGCGGTCGCCCAGGCAATCAACGCCCACGATCCCGGCGCAATACTTTCCTCACGCGCGCCACCAACACCTTGGCGTCAAACGGCTTGAGCAGGTAATCATCCTCGTGCAGCTCCAACCCCCGCAATCGGTCCTCAATGCCGCCCGGCGTGGTCAAAAACAAAATCGGCGTTTTGCCGCGTTGGCGAATCGCCTGCTGCAATTTCCAGGCGTTCAAGCCCGGCAGCATCACATCCAGAATCACCAGCTCGTACACAGAGCTTTCCACAAACCGCTGCGCCGCCATGCCGTTGGCCGCAACTTCCACGGAGAAGCCGGCCTCGCTCAGACCCTGGGCCATAAGCTGCGCCAGTTGCGGCTGGTCTTCCACTAACAACACCTGCATGTCTTACCTCTGGGTTTGATTACAAACCTGTCATCCAATTGTGCGACTTTTGTCCGCGTCCACTGGCTACCGTGAGCACCTGCCTCCTGGAGCCACAAACATGTATCGCACCGCTTTGTTCTTGAGCCTCGCTGTGACCACCGCTGCACAGGCCACGCCACAACTGCCGCGCCACGCCGAGCTGGATCTGCGCACCGCACGCCAACTGGCCGACGCCAGCCTGGCCCATTGCACGGCTGCACTGACGGTACTTGATCGCGGCGGCAACCTGCTGCTGGGCCTGCGGGCTGACGGTGTCGGCCCGCACAACAGCCTCGCCAGCCAACGCAAGGCATACACGGCGCTGTCGACCAAAACCCCAACCCGGCTGTTTGCCGAGCGTGCGCGTAACAACCCTGAAGCCGCCAACCTTAACAGCTTGCCCGAGTTGCTGTTGCTCGGCGGCGGCGTGCCGCTGTTCGCTGATGCTGAACTGGTCGGCGCGCTGGGCATCGCCGGTGCCGGCGGCGCTGCGCAGGACGAAGCCTGCGCCGTACAGGCTGCCGAGCAACTGGGCTTGAAAACCACCCCTTGATTCCACCCACTGTCACAAGGATTTCTCGATGAAAAACCTTAGCATGACCCTTGCCGCCCTCAGCCTGAGCGGCCTGTGCAACCTGGCCCTGGCCGCCGGCAACCCGCTGAGCGTACACGTGCTCAACCTGGAAAACGGCCTGCCATCGGCCGGTGTCAGCGTCACCCTGGAACAGCATGTGGGCGATCAGTGGCAATCACTGTCCCAGGGCGTGACCAATCAACAGGGACGCATCGCCGAACTGTTCCCCGCCGACCAGAGCATGAAGCCGGGCGAGTACCGTGTGGTGTTCAAGACCGGCGATTACTACAAGAAGGCCAACCGCGAGACGTTCTTCCCCGAGGTGCCGGTGATTTTCCAGGTCAAGCAGGTCGACCAGCACTACCACATCCCGCTGTTGCTCAGCCCTTACGGCTTCTCCACCTATCGCGGTTCATAGGCCCGCGGCCAGGCGCAGCCCGGCGAGGTCCAGTATCTCGATGGCGCCGTAGCTCAAACCAATGATGCCCTGTTGCTCCAGCGCCTTGAGCAGACTGTTGATGGTCTGGCGCGACAGGCCCAGCATCGCCGCCAGATCCTCCTGAGGCAGTTGCAGCACGCGGCGCGCCTGCTCTATTTCGCCGTAACCCTGGGCGATCATCAGCAACCGATGGGCCAGACGCTTTGAGGCGGGCATCAGGCTTATCTGCTCAATGTTGATCAAAGACAGGCGCAGTTTATGGCTCATCAACAGCGCCATATCGCGCCAGAACACCGGTTGTTGTTCAAGAATCTTGAGTATCGCCGCCTGCGGTACCTGCAACAGCGTGCAGGCTCCCGTGGCGAGGGCATCGTGGGTGCGTGGCAGGTTGTCGAACAGGCAGATCTCGCCGAACCAGTGAGGGGTTTCCACCAGGCTCAATACCGCTTCCTTGCCTTGGGCGCTGACGGCACTGATGCGCACCGCCCCTTCCAGCACCGCATACAGGCCACACGGCGGGTCGCCGCGTTTGAACAGGAACTGCCCCGTTGCAAGTACGCGCAACCGCGCCGCCCCCAGCAGGCTACGCTGAAAGTCTGGCGGCAAGTGGCTGAACCACTGACCGCGAACCAATTGCGCGTGCCATTTGCCTGTGTCCATGGGAACTCCGAAGATTGTCGCCCAATTGACAGTTAGGCACCGACTGACAGGGCATGATCAAACATCCTACAGGAGGAACAACAATGAAAAGCCTCGTCGACCACCTCAGTCAATACGCCGCCTACCACCGCGACCCGCGCAATATTGTCAGTCACTTTATCGGTATCCCATTGATAGTGGTTGCCGTGGCCGTGCTGCTGTCACGCCCCGAGTGGACGGTGGGTGGCCTTTGGGTCTCGCCAGCGGTGCTCCTGGCTTTGTTCTCGGCGTGGTTCTACCTGCGCCTGGAACTGGCCCTGGGCGCGCTGATGACGGTGTTGATGGGTCTGTCGGTATGGGCTGGGCATGTATTGGCGGCACAGAGCACGATGGTATGGCTGAGCAGTGGCGTGGGTATGTTTGTGGTGGGCTGGGTGATTCAGTTTGTCGGGCACTACTACGAAGGCAAGAAACCCGCGTTTGTGGACGATGTGTCGGGGCTGATCGTGGGGCCGTTGTTTGTGGTGGCGGAGTTAGCGTTTTTGCTGGGGTTGCGGCAGGACCTGCAAAAGCAGATTGAACAACGTTCAGGCCCGGTGGGACGCCGCGATCTCAAGCCAAGTGAAGTCTAAATGTGGGAGGGGGCTTGCTCCCTCCCACATTGGGTTCTGTATTGAGTTTAGGCTTTTTGCCAGACCTTGGGTTTGAAGAACAGGGTCTCGCCACGGGCCAGCCCGGTGAGGCTGTCGTGGTCTTTCACCACCTCGGCCTCGATCAGCTCGCTTTGCCCTTCCACCTTCAAGGTCACGCGAGTCGTTGCGCCCAGCGGACGAATATCGCGTACCTCGGCCGCATGGTGATCTTCCAGTTCATGCCGCGACAACGACACTTCGTGGGGGCGGAACAGCAGGTGCTTGTCTTCGCCCAAATGCAGGCGGTTCGAATCACCCAGGAAGTGATAAACAAAATCGCTTGCCGGGTTTTCGTAGACATCCCCCGGTGAGCCGATCTGCTCGATCACGCCCTTGTTCATCACCACGATGCGGTCGGCGACTTCCATGGCCTCTTCCTGGTCGTGGGTCACAAACACTGAGGTCAGGTTGATGTCTTCGTGCAGGCGCGCCAGCCAGCGGCGCAGCTCTTTACGCACCTTGGCATCAAGGGCGCCGAAGGGCTCGTCCAGCAGCAGCACTTTAGGCTCCACCGCCAGCGCGCGGGCCAGGGCGATACGCTGGCGCTGGCCACCGGAGAGTTGTTCCGGGTAGCGGTCGGACAACCAATCGAGTTGCACCATGTTGAGCAGCTCATGGACCTTGGCCGCGATCTGGCTTTCATTCGGGCGCTGGTTTTTCGGCTTCATGCGCAGGCCGAAGGCGACGTTGTCGAACACGGTCATATGGCGGAACAAGGCATAGTGCTGGAACACGAAGCCAACATTGCGATCCCGCACATCGTGGCCGGACACGTCTTCGCCGTGGAACACGATGCTGCCGGCATCCGGGGTTTCCAGGCCGGCGATGATGCGCAGCAAGGTGGTCTTGCCGCAGCCGGACGGGCCCAGCAACGCCACCAGCTCGCCACTCTGGATATCCAGGTTGATGCTGTCCAGGGCCTTGAAGGCGTTGAAGTTCTTGCTGACATTACGGACTTCGATCGACATGACTTATTCCTCACCGGCGCTGTTGCGCAGGCGGTTGATTCGGTTCTCGCTCCACTGCTTGAGCAGCAGGATGAAGAGCGCCAGGATCAGCAACAGGCTGGCCACCGCAAACGCGGCAACATGGTTGTATTCGTTGTAGAGGATCTCGACGTGCAGCGGCAGGGTGTTGGTGACGCCGCGAATGTGCCCGGACACCACCGACACCGCGCCGAACTCGCCCATGGCCCGCGCCGTGCACAGCACCACGCCGTAGATCAGGCCCCATTTGATGTTCGGCACGGTGACATGCCAGAACATCTGCCAGCCATTGGCGCCCAGCAGGCGCGCGGCCTCTTCTTCCTGAGTGCCTTGCTCCTGCATCAGCGGGATCAGCTCACGGGCCACGAACGGCACAGTAACGAAGATGGTCGCCAGCACGATGCCGGGCAAGGCGAACACGATCTGGATGTCATGGTCCTGCAACCATGGGCCGAAGAAGCCCTGGGCGCCGAACATCAGCACGTAGACCAGGCCCGCAATCACCGGTGAAACCGAGAACGGCAGGTCGATCAACGTGACCAGGATGCTTTTGCCACGGAACGAATACTTGCTTACGCACCAGGCCGCGCTGACCCCGAACACCAGGTTGAGCGGCACCGAAATCAACACGGCGATCACCGTGAGTTTCAGCGCCGACAGCGCGTCCGGCTCAAGGATCGCGGTGAAGAACGAACCCAGGCCATTCTTCAGGCCCTGGGACACCACGATCACCAGCGGCAACAGCAGGAACAGGGCGAACACCAGCCAGCCAAGGCCGATCAGGATACGTCGCGACGTCGCGCTGCCACGGCGGGCAGCGTTGGCCGAGGACGCGGCGGAAATAGACGATTGGGACATGTTCCGCGCCTCCTTATGGACGTTCGATGCGCCGCTGCAACAAGTTGATCAGCAGCAGCAAAACAAAGGAAACCACCAGCATCAGCACACCAATGGAGGTGGCGCCGCGGTAGTCGTATTGGTCCAGCTTGACCATGATCAGCAACGGCAGGATTTCGGTTTTCATCGGCATGTTGCCGGCGATGAAGATCACCGAACCGTACTCACCCACGCCACGGGCGAAGGCCAACGCGAACCCGGTCAGCCAGGCAGGCAACAATGCCGGCACGAGGATATGGCGGAACACCTGCAGTGGCTTGGCACCCAGGCAAGCGGCGGCTTCTTCGACTTCCCGGGGGATATCGGCCAGTACCGGCTGCACCGTGCGCACCACGAAGGGCAAGGTCACGAAGGTCAGCGCCAGGGTGATGCCCAAGGGGGTATAGGCGATCTTGAAGCCCAGGTCGGTTGCGAACTGGCCGACCAGGCCGTTAGGCGCATACAGCGCGGTCAAGGCAATACCGGCGACGGCGGTGGGCAAGGCGAACGGCAGGTCGATCATCGCATCGATGATCTTGCGGCCGGGGAAGGTGTAACGCACCAACACCCAGGCCAGCAGCGTGCCGATCACGCCATTGATCAGCGCGGCGTACAGCGCGGTGCTGAAGCTCAGCTTTAACGCCGCCAGCACGCGAGGTGCGGAGATGATGTTCCAGAACTGATCCCAGGTGAGTTGGGCGGCGTGTACAAACATCGCCGCCAGCGGGATGAGCACGATCAGGCTGAGGTACACGACGGTGTAGCCCAGCGTCAGCCCGAAGCCGGGTATGACGGGGGAAATACGACGCGACATAAGAGTCCTTGGTTAAAGGGTAGAAACCACTGTAGGAGCGCGCTTTTTGTGGCAGCTGGCTTTTCTGTGGGAGCCGGGCTTGCCCGCGATGCAGGCACCTCGGTGTATCAGCCACACCACGGTGATGCTATCGCAGGCAAGCCAGCTCCCACACAAGCCCAGTTCCTACAGAAAGTCAGGCCCCTACAGTTACTTTGGCTTACTGCGCCGTGTAGATCTGGTCGAACACGCCACCGTCGTTAAAGAATTTCGGTTGGGCAGTTTTCCAGCCGCCGAAATCTTTGTCGATAGTCACCAGGTCCAGTTTCGGGAACTGCTGGGCGTATTTGGCGGCTACTTTTGCATCGCGTGGGCGGTAGAAGTTTTTCGCCGCAATCTCCTGGCCGGCCGGGCTGTACAGGTGTTTGAGGTATTCGGTGGCGATCTCGGTATTGCCTTTTTTCTCGGCGTTCTTGTCGACCACAGCCACCGGCGGCTCCGCCAGGATCGACAGGGACGGCACGACAATGTCGAACTTGTCGGCGCCGCCGTCTTCTTTCAAGGCCAGGAACGCCTCGTTTTCCCAGGCCAGCAATACGTCACCCTGACCGTTGTTGACGAAGGTAATGGTAGAACCGCGGGCGCCGGTGTCCAGCACCGGGACGTGCTTGAACAGCTCTTTCACGTACTCCTGAGCCTTGGCTTCGCTGCCTCCGGCCTTGAGGCCATAGGCCCAGGCAGCAAGGAAGTTCCAGCGCGCCCCGCCGGAGGTTTTCGGGTTGGGCGTGATCACCGACACGTCTTTCTTGATCAGGTCGCCCCAATCCTTGATGCCTTTAGGGTTGCCCTTGCGCACCAGGAACACGATGGTCGAGGTGTACGGGGTGCTGGCGTCCGGCAGACGCGTCTGCCAGTTTTCCGGCAGGGTCTTGCCCAGCTTGGCGACTTCATCGATGTCACCGGCCAGGGCCAGGGTCACCACGTCGGCGCGCAGGCCGTCGATCACTGCTCGTGCCTGCTTGCCCGAGCCGCCGTGGGACTGCTGGATCTTGACGTTGTCGCCGGGGTGAGACTGCTTCCAGAAGTTGGTGAACTCTGCGTTGTAGTCCTGGTACAGCTCACGGGTCGGGTCGTACGAGACATTGAGCAACTCGTAGTCCTTGGCAACAGCGGAACCGGCAAACACGGCACTGGCCAGCGCGGCCAAGGCATAACGGCGAATCGACGACATAGAAGCTCCTGAAATTATTGAGTGTTGGCTTTTCTTATTAGTTGCGGGTCTATCGCCGTTCTTGCTCAGCTCGGTTTGTTACCCGGGTTCTGCAGGCGGAATTTTTCCTTGCGCTCGATCTGTACCACTTGGGCGTTGTGCACAGTGATTTCCACCGCGCCAAAGCGCAGATCACGCAAGGCGCTCTGGATCTCACGCAAAATGGCTGCTTCGTCCTGGCCGTCGACGCTACGTAGAGATGCGCTCATGGTCTCGCTCCTGAAATGAATAGTGCCTGGCAGTGACGACACTGCTTGCGGCGTGAGGGCGATAGTAGATAAGCGTGGATATTCTTAAAAATACTATTTAAGAATGTTTATATAACCAGAAAGAATTTTCTGATAGGGCGCGGGGTTGCGTGTGGATTTTCTGCTCAGATGCTGAAGTTAAGGCCTGATGTGATCCAAATGTGGGAGCAAGCCCCCTCCCACATTTTGAGCGCATTTCAAGTCTGGATTTGGGGTGCTCGGGTCCAGTCGATAGCGTCGGCCGGCATCGGCCGTCCAAACCAGTATCCCTGGCCCATATCGCACTCCTGACCCAACAGGAACCGTGCCTGTTCCACCTGCTCGATTCCTTCGGCATGTACCTGCATCCCCATGCTTTTGGCCAGGGCGATGACCACACGTACGATCGCGGCGTCGTCTTCGTCCCACGGCAGACCGGCGACGAAGCCTTGGTCGATCTTCAGCTTCTGCACCGGCAGGCGCTTGAGGCGCAACAGCGAAGAGTAGCCGGTGCCGAAATCGTCGATGGCCAGGCGCAAGCCCAGTTCGCGCAGACGGTGCAGTTGCTCCAGAGCCACTTCGGGGTCGTCCATCACTGCGCTTTCGGTGACTTCCAGCTCAAGAAACGCCGGGTCCAGGCCCGTGTCGTGCAGCACCTGAGCCACTTGTTCATAGA
Source organism: Pseudomonas sp. W2Aug9 (assembly GCF_023127755.1). Lineage (NCBI taxonomy): Bacteria > Pseudomonadati > Pseudomonadota > Gammaproteobacteria > Pseudomonadales > Pseudomonadaceae > Pseudomonas > Pseudomonas sp. W2Aug9. Next base: position 461,342 of record NZ_SPKL01000020.1, read on the forward strand.
GTTCACGCCGGGCAAACAGGCGGCTGGAGACGTTGACGGCGATAAAGCCCAACGGCGCGCCGTCCGCCAGCCATTGGCACATCTGCCGGCACGCCTGGTCCATCACCCACGCGTCGATATCGGCAATCAACCCGGTGCGTTCGGCGATGGGGATGAATTCGCCAGGGGGCACCAGGCCGCGCTCCGGATGCTGCCAGCGCACCAGCGCTTCAACGCCCACCAAACGGCTGTCGGGCAGGTTATGCACCGGCTGGTAGTAGACGCGCAGTTCCTGCTGGTCGAGGGCACGGCGCAGTTCGCTGGCGATCTCCACGCGATTTTGCGCGTGAGCGGTCAGCTCTTCGGTGTACAGGGCATAGCCCTCGCGGCCGGCGCTTTTGGCCTTGAACAACGCGGAGTCGGCATTGCGCAGTAATTGCTCGGCGCTCAAGGCATCGCTGGGGAACAGGCTGATGCCAATACTGGCGCTGATAAACAATTGATTACCGTCAAAAACAAACGGGTCTTTCATGGCATTGAGCATGCGCTGCGCCAAGGCAGCGGCCTGGATCACCTGTGGACAACTTTCCGCCAGCACCGCGAACTCGTCGCCGCCCAGCCGCGCGAGTGTGACCCCAGGCCCGAACAGGCCCTTGAGACGGTCAGCCACCAGCTTGAGCAACTGGTCTCCAACATTGTGGCCAAGGCTGTCATTGATGATCTTGAAGTGGTCCAGGTCCATTAACAGCAGGGCACAGCCACGCTTGTGCACTTGCGCCGAGGCCAGGGCCTGCTCGGTACGATCGGTGAATAAAAGGCGGTTGGGCAGGTCGGTGAGCGGGTCGTGATGGGCCAGGTGCGCCAGTTCGTGTTCGGAGTCCTTGATGGCGCTGATGTCCGAGAACACCGCGACGTAATGGCTGATATGGCCCCGCTCATCGCGAATCACACGGATGGTTTGCCACTGTGGATACACCTCGCCGCTTTTGCGGCGGTTCCAGATTTCGCCGCTCCATTCACCTTCACGTTCCAGGGTCTGAAACATCTGTTGATAGAAAGCCGACGAATGGCGCCCGGACTTGAACAGGCTGGGCGGCTGGCCCATGACGTCTTCGCGGCGGTAGCCGGTAATCTCCATGAATGCGCGATTGACGTGCACGATCAGGCCCTGTGCATCGGTGACCAATACACCTTCGCGGGTGCAATCAAACACGGCGGCCGCCTGTTGCAGGCGTACGCGGTTTTCTTGCAGGGGCAGCTGTAGTTGGTGGGCGCGGGCGAAACATACGCCCATCAGGTATATAGCCAGCGCACTCAGGGCTACCCAGACGTAGCCGCGAAGTTGCAGCCAATGCGCCAGCGCCCCCGGTTCATCGATAAAGTTGATCAATAATTGGTGGCTGAGTCTGAGCCATACGACGGAAATCAGCAGGTATACCAGCCCCGCACGTAGGGCTCCTCGGTATGAAAACAGCATATGGTCAGTAATCCTTACCAAAAAAAACAGAATCGCCCTACGAAGGCTGGGGATTATAGAATAAGAAACATCCAGTCACTCCTATCTGAAAGAGCGGCTGGTTTTCTCTGTAGGCTTAGTGATAATGCGTGAGCTGTTCTTTTCTTTATCTGAGGGCCATACAGCCTATGTGGTACAACGGTTTTCTTGACCTGTCAGCCTGGCAACTGGTGGCAGTCACGCTGTTGATGACCCACGTGACCATTATTGGGGTCACTGTCTATCTGCACCGTTATTCGGCCCATCGCTCGCTTGAGCTCAATGCCGGCCTGAAACACTTCTTCCGCTTCTGGCTGTGGCTGACCACGGCGCAGAACACCCGCGAGTGGACCGCCATCCACCGCAAGCACCACGCCAAATGCGAAACCGTCGATGACCCGCACAGCCCGGTGATCAAGGGCCTGTCCACGGTGCTGCGCAAGGGCGCCGAGCTGTACCGTGCCGAGGCGGAAAACCCCGAGACCCTGCGCATCTACGGCAAGAACTGCCCGGACGACTGGATCGAACGCAAGCTCTACACGCGCTACCCGCTGTTGGGCGTGGCGCTCATGGGCGTGATCGACCTGCTGCTGTTCGGCACCATCGGTATCACCATCTGGGCGATCCAGATGATGTGGATTCCGTTCTGGGCCGCCGGCGTCATCAACGGCCTGGGCCACGCCGTGGGCTATCGCAACTTCGAATGCCGTGACGCCGCCACCAACCTGGTGCCGTGGGGCATCATCGTCGGCGGCGAAGAGCTGCATAACAACCACCACACCTACCCCAACTCGGCCAAGCTGTCGGTGAAGAAGTGGGAGTTCGACCTGGGCTGGGCCTGGATCAAGGTGTTCAGCTTCCTGCGCCTGGCCAAGGTGCAGCGTGTTGCCCCCATCGCCCACCGTGTCGAAGGCAAGGGCAGCCTGGATATGGACACCGCCATGGCGATCCTCAACAACCGCTTCCAGATCATGGCCCAATACCGCAAGTTGGTGATCGGCCCGCTGGTCAAGCAGGAGTTGGAGAAGGTCGATCACTCGGTACGTCACCAGTTCCACCGTGCCAAGCGCCTGTTGTCACGGGAAACCAGCTTGCTGGATGACCGTCACCACTTGCGCATCCAAAGCATGTTGGAGCACAGCCATGCGCTGACCGTGATCTATGAAAAGCGTCTGGCGCTCCAGCAGATCTGGCTCAAGACCAGCACCAATGGCCACGATATGCTGGCCGCGATCAAGGAATGGGTGCACGAAGCCGAGGCCAGCGGCATTCAATCCCTGCGCGACTTTGCCCACCAGTTGAAGACCTACTCGCTGCGCCCTGCGGCGGTCTGACGGTACTTTGGGAGGGCTTGCCCTCCCACACACTGGCTTTTTGGCGCCATTTTCCGGGCACCGTCAATCCATGCCGATCACGGAACTTCACTGCAAATCCCCTCTCTCAAAGAACACTTCGCCATCATGGTGACCCCTTGTAGTGACCGCTGCTCCATCCTGCGGCGCGCCCAGAGAGAGTTGTACCGATGGTTCACGAAAAGCCCTGCCTGCCCGATGTGCCCACTGCCGAGCCGCCGCGTCCAGCTGCGGCGGCGACCCTGTTGGCGCTGATGCATGCCCAGGGCGAAGTGGAGCGGCTGAGTGAGCGCGAGCAGTTGCTCAGTTCGCTGTTGGTCAGCGTGAACGCTGTGCTCTGGGCCATCGATTGGGCAACCCGTCGCGTGCTGTATGTGAGCCCAGCCTACGAGCGCATATTCGGTCGTTCGGCCGGTTTGCTGTTGGCCGACCACCGCGAATGGCGCAACAGTGTTCACCCCGAAGACCTCGATTACGCCGAACACAGCCTGGCCCGCGTGCTGGAACAAGGCGCCGTGGAAGACCGCGAGTACCGCATCATCACCGCCGACGGGCAAATCCGCTGGCTGAGTGACAAGTGCTACATCAACCAGCAGGTGGTGCCCGGTGAACCGCTGATTGTGGTTGGCATGGCCGAAGACATCACCGAAAAGAAGCTGCTGGAGCTGGAACTGCAACGTCTGGCCACCACCGACGTGCTGACCCAAAGCAGCAACCGCCGGTATTTTTTCGAATGCGCCAACCAGGCGTTCGACAACGCCTGCGTTCAGGGCACACCGCTGGCGTTCCTGTTGCTGGACATCGATGACTTCAAGGACGTCAACGACACCTACGGCCACCTGGAGGGCGATCAGGTGCTGCGGCGCATCGCTGAGAGTGGTCGGGGGGTATTGCGCCGTGGCGACCTGTTCGGGCGCATTGGCGGCGAAGAATTCGCCGCTGTGCTGCCCGGTTGCGCGCCAGAAATGGCCCTGCAAGTAGCCGAACGGCTGGGCAAGGAGATCCAGGCCTTGTTGTTCAGTTATGAAGGGCGCGAGTTCAGCGTGACCGTCAGCCAGGGCCTGGCCAGCTTGCGTGAAGATGACTCCACCCTCGACAGCCTGTTCGCCCGGGCGGATGCAGCGATGTATGAGGCAAAACGCCAAGGCAAGAACCGCGTTATAGCCGGTTGATACCGATCAACTGTGGGAGCTGGCTTGCCTGCGATGGCGTCTTGGCTGACCCACCGCTATCGCAGGCAAGCCAGCTCCCACAGTTGATCGGTGTGTGTTTCAGGTTTTGCGTACTCGCGTCAGTTCGGACAAGCCCACCTTTAGCAGCCGTGCGGTCTTGCTGCCGGCCAGCTCTTGCAGCCCTTCGTGCTCGGTCAACCGCGCCATCTGCGTCGCCAGGTTCACCACCAAGGCTTCGCGTGAATACACACCGCCTTCCAGTGAATAGGTGGCCGCGATCAATTGGCGCAATTCCAACGGCAAGCGCCAGCGAGTGCGCAACGCCGAACCGTAGGCGGCGCCGAAGTTGTCGAGGGATTCGCCGATCGCTTCGTCATCCAGGGCGCCGCCGCCCTGACGCCAGTCTTCCAGGCAGCGCAACAAGGCCAGGTCGCCCAACCGATGCAGGATGCAGGCGCTGTAGCAGCGCTGGTGATCCAGTTCCAACATGCGTGCCAGGCGCCGGGCGTACTCGGCGCTGTCCTCGGACAACTGCCAGTGCCGCTCGGCGTAGGCCACCAGCCCAGAGTCACCCAGCACCACGTTGTGCTTGAGCGCAAGGCCCAGGATGAGGTTCATGCTTTGCCCAGGGACCAGCTTGTTCAGGGCCGCGTGCAGAGTCTGCACCGGCGTGCCGTGATACCCGGCACTGTTGGCGGCAGCGATCAGCACAGCGGTGATTTGCGGGTCCATGCGCACCTGATCTTCAAGCTGCTGCAGGTCCACGCCCTCGGGGCCCAGGCTGCGATGCACCGCCGCTTTCACGTCCACACGCAACGGTGCGCCATCGCAGACCTCTCGGCGCTGCTCCAGGAATGCTGGCAAGGTCATTCCCGGTGCCAGCGCCGGGATCTCGCAATACACGCTTTCGCCTTCGTTAAGCAGCAGGTCTTGCAGGCGCTGGGTCAGGCTCTCCATGTTCAGCGGGCGGGTCAGGTAGGCCGTGGGCGCCAGGGGCAAGGCTTCGCGTACGCTGGCGCTGTCGTTGCGACTGCTCAGCAGAATAAATGGCAATGCGGGGGAGCGGCGCTGCTGGCGCACACTGCGCAGCAGGCTCAGACCATCGACGCCTGCAAGCTCCCAATCCGCCAGGATCAGGTCATAGCTTTTCTCACGCAACAGCGCAGCAGCGTGGTCACCATCTGCGCACACATCCAGCCGCGCGTCACAACGCACATTCAACAACACTTGCTTGAGCAGGTCCCGCGACCAGGGGTCCGCCTCGGCAATCAACACTCGGGGTACAGCAGGTAAATCAACAGCAGTCATCCAGCACGCTCCATCGGCAATGCTTGCACCTTAGACAATGCCGCCGCGTGCGTACAATGAAGCAGGCACAAAAAAACCGCCGAAGCGGTTTTTTTGCTTTTCGTAGGAGCGGGGCGTGTCAGAGTTCGGAGAAACACTCTTCGATAATCGCCAGACCCTTGTCCAACTGCTCGTCCGGCGAGGTCAGCGGCACCAGTACGCGCAACACGTTGCCGTAAGTACCACAGGACAGCAGGATCAAGCCCTTGTCACGCGCCTTGGCCACCACGGAGGCAACGGCGGCAGCGTTTGGCTTGTGGGTGTCGCCGTCTTCGAACAGCTCGACCGCGATCATCGCGCCCAGGGCACGCACTTCGCCGATCACCGGGTACTTGGCCTGGATGGCCTTGAGGCCGGTCACCAGGCGCTCGCCGACAGCCTTGCAGCGGTCCAGCAGGTGCTCTTCTTCGAACACTTCCATCACCGCAAGGGCTGCCGCACAGGCGATCGGGCTACCGGCATAGGTACCGCCCAGGCCGCCTGGGGCGATGGCGTCCATGTATTCGGCCTTGCCGCACACACCGGCCAGCGGGAAGCCGCCAGCGATGGATTTGGCGAAGGTGGTCAGGTCGGCGGCAACGCCCATCTGTTCCATGGCGAAGAAGGTACCGGTACGGCCGGCACCGGTTTGCACTTCGTCGGCGATCAGCAGGATGCCGTGCTTGTCGCACAGTTCGCGCAGGCGCTGCATGAAGGCTTTCGGCGCGACGTAGAAACCGCCTTCGCCCTGTACCGGTTCGATGATGATGGCGGCGATATCACGTGGCTCGGCATCGTTCTTGAAGATGCGTTCGATGCTGGCGATCGAGTCATCGACGCTCACACCGTGCAGTTCGTTCGGATACAGCGCACGGAACACGCCACCTGGCATCAGGCCCATGCCGGCCGAGTAAGGCACGACCTTGCCGGTCAGGCCGAGGGTCATCATGGTGCGGCCGTGGTAAGCGCCCGTGAAAGCGATCACACCAGCACGGCCCGTGGCAGCGCGGGCGATCTTCACCGCGTTTTCCACCGCTTCGGAACCGGTGGTGACCAGCAGGGTTTTCTTGGCGAAATTACCCGGCACCTTGGCGGCGACTTTTTCGCACACTTCGACGTAGGGCTCGTAGGCCAATACCTGGAAGCAGGTGTGGGTCAGCTTGTTCAACTGCTCGGTCACGGCCGCGATGATTTTCGGGTGCACGTGGCCGGTGTTCAGCACGGCGATACCGCCGGCGAAGTCGATGAACTCGCGACCTTCAACGTCGGTCACGGTGGCGTTCTTCGCCGAGTCGGCGAAGATCGGGTGAATCTGGCCAACACCGCGCGGTACAGCGGCTTCGCGGCGTTTCATCAGGGAAGCGTTGGTCTTGCTCATAAAGTCCTCATTCGCCACTCATCGGGTGGCGTGGTCCAAGGCATACGTGGCGGGGAGGCAACTACGGCAGCATTCGATGATCGACTGCCCCAGCTTTCCCGGCCACTACGAATAACGATGTGAAACACGCAAAGGGACAGCGCTCTCGTGCCCTCTGCGTTTACTGCAATCCCGCGCCTTAGATACCCAGGCAGAGGTATTTGATTTCCAGGTAATCCTCGATCCCGTACTTGGAGCCTTCACGGCCCAGGCCCGAGGCCTTGATGCCGCCGAACGGCGCCACTTCGTTGGAGATCAACCCGGTGTTGACGCCGACCATACCGTACTCCAGGGCCTCGGCCACACGGAACACACGGCCCAGGTCACGGGCGTAGAAGTAAGAGGCCAGGCCGAACTCGGTGTCGTTGGCCATCGCGATAACGTCGGCTTCATCTTTGAAGCGGAACAGCGGCGCCAGCGGGCCGAAGGTTTCTTCCTTGGCCACGGCGGCGTCTTTGGAGACGTTGGTGAGGATGGTCGGCTCAAAGAAGTTGCCTTCCATCGCCTTGCCACCGGCCAGCAGCGTGGCGCCTTTGCTCAGGGCATCAGCGATATGTTCCTGAACCTTGGCCACGGCTTTTTCGTCGATCAGCGGGCCCGTGGTGGTGCCTTCTTCCAGACCGTTACCGATCTTCAATTTGGTCACCGCCACCTTGAGCTTTTCAGCGAAGGCGTCGTACACCGAATCCTGAATGTACAGGCGGTTGGCGCACACGCAGGTCTGGCCGTTGTTGCGGTACTTGGAGATGATCGCGCCTTCGACGGCCTTATCCAGGTCGGCGTCGTCGAACACGATGAACGGCGCGTTACCGCCCAGCTCCAGGGAGACTTTCTTGATGTCCTTGGCGCATTCGGCCATCAGCTGGCGACCGATTTCGGTCGAGCCGGTGAAGGACAATTTACGCACGATCGGGTTGCTGGTCAGTTCGCCGCCGATGTCGCCGGCGCTGCCGGTGACCACGCTGAGCACGCCTTTGGGGATACCGGCGCGGTGCGCCAGCTCAACCAGGGCCAGGGCCGAGAAGGGGGTTTGCGAGGCCGGCTTGATCACCATGGTGCAACCGGCGGCCAGGGCCGGGCCGGCTTTGCGGGTGATCATCGCTGCAGGGAAGTTCCACGGGGTGATGGCTGCGGTCACGCCGATAGGCTGCTTGATCACGATCAGGCGCTTGTCGGGCTGGTGGCCGGGGATCACGTCACCGTAGATGCGCTTGGCTTCTTCGGCGAACCATTCGATAAAGGAGGCGGCGTAGACGATTTCGCCCTTGGCTTCGGCCAGTGGCTTGCCTTGTTCGAGGGTCATCAGGCGGCCGAGGTCGTCCTGGTTTTCGATCAACAGTTCAAACCAGCGGCGCAGCTTGTTGGCGCGCTCCTTGGCGGTGAGTGCACGCCAGGCCGGCAGCGCCTTGTCGGCGGCTTCGATGGCACGGCGGGTTTCCGCGGCGCCCATCTTCGGCACGGTGCCGAGAATCTCGCCCGTGGCCGGGTTGTTGACCTTGATGGTCTGACCGTTGTCCGCATCGACCCAAGCGCCATCGATAAAGGCTTGCTGGCGGAACAATTGGGTATCTTTGAGCTGCATGTCGGCTTTCCTTAACAGCACCGCGCGCACGCGGAGCGAATTAGAGTTGTTGAAAGGCGCCTTGTGGGCTGCCGTCAGGGAAATCAGCCCCAGCACGCAGAAGAAATAAAAGTGCGCACGGGAGACAGAGCGTTTGAAATCTCAAACGAATCCTAGGATCAATGGGGGTACAGGGCAATAGGATGTTCGAAAAAAAGAACGAATATGGCGCATCCGGCTCATCTTTCAGATCAAGCGCACACACGACAACAGCCCCGGAGCCTTGTGGGCGCCGGGGCCGTTGGGGACCTCGCAGCTTAAGGTTGGAACGACTTGAGCACGGCCAGCAGGCTGGTCAAGTTGTCGGCCACGCCGCCCTGGGCGACTTTTTCGGTGGCCGCGGCGCCAGCGGTGGTGTCGACACTGTAGATCTGCATCACGCCCTGGTTGGTGGCCGCCTGGGCCAGGGTGTTTTGTTGCTGTTGGGCCGAGACCGAGTTCTGGAACAGGATCGCCGTGGCCTGGCCCATGGATTGGTAGATGGTGCTCATGGCCATCGCGGGTGATTCGGCAACCACCTTGACGTTGGTCTGGGTGACGGCATCGGTGATTTGCGGGCTGACTGTACTCATGGTTGAAACTCCTGGGTTGAGAAAGAACAACATCCGTTATCGCTCAGTGCTTAAGGCTGGAAAGACTTGAGCACGGTCAACAGGCTGGTGAGGTTATCCGACACGCCGCCCTGGGCGACTTTCTCGGTGGCCGCCGCACCTGCGGTGGTATCGACGCTGTAGATCTGCATCACGCCCTGGTTGGTGGCCGCCTGAGCCAGGGTGTTTTGCTGCTGTTGGGCCGACACGGCGTTCTGGAACAGAATCGCCGTGGCCTGCGCCATGGATTGATAGATGGTGCTCATCGCCATCGCTGGCGATTCGGCCACCACTTTGACGTTGGTCTGGGTGACCGCGTCGGTAATTTGCTCGTTAACAAATGCCATGATCAATTTCCTTATTTAGTACACGGTGCATTCCGTGTTCATCAATGAACGTTGCCAAACAAGGGCTGTGAAACCTGTGGCTTCAGGATTTCGCAGGTCCGGCCCGGGCGGCCTCGATCCGTGCGATCAACTGCTGGATCTCCTTGTTCACTTCACGCTTGAGATCCAACTGCTCGACGCTTTGATCGGGCGCGCCATTCAGCGCTTGGCGTACCGCCGCCTCGCTCTGCTGGGCGGCCTGGCGAATGGCCTGCTCGTTGGTCTTCGATTGTTCAAGCACCTGCACCGCGCGTTTGAGGCTCTCGTCAACGATGGCTCGCGGCGCACCCTCGAACATTTGCGGGCTGCGCAGCATCGCCTCAAGCCGCTGGCGATCAGCGCTGGATAGAACCGGTGGCTGCATGTGAACCTCCTGCGGAACTGGCTGGACGGCAACAGCGCCGCTAAAGCCGCACCTCAACGTTGTCCTGCCAGAAGCCTGCAAAGTAAAAGTGCGGCGAGGAATCACAGAAGGTCGCCAACTCCGCAGGCGTTATGGCGCTAGGCTGGTTGGGGAAAATGGCAGGCGGAGGCGGCAGCAGATTGGCCTCGTTGTAGAGGTTGCCGACTTCATAACAGTTGGCCGCAAACTGCGAACAAAAGGACCCGCTGCCGATGTCGATGGACTCGTTGATCCGCGTCACCAGGCTGGTATCGGAAGTCCAGCGCCGAAAGGCTGAGATCATCGCGTTCCACACGCTATAGCGGCCCCGGATATCACCGCCGATCTTGTCGAAATAGAACTGCTTGGCAGCTACCGTCGCCGCCTCGCCCAGTTCGGTATCCACGCAGGAAAACACCATCGCCGAGCGCGGCGGTTTTTCCAGGCTCAGGTCGGTCAGGGCCAGGCCACTGCCGACACTTTCGATCACCATCGTGTCGCTTACCGCAATCGCCGGATGCACCACATTCAGGTAGGTCGTGTCCTGCGAGAACACCTTGGCCTTGACCAGTTGACCGGCTTTGATAAACGCCCGCGTAGCGCTGTCGTCATCTTGTTTGACAGAAAAAATAATATCTCCAGGCTGCATGATGTCGCTCCTCACTCAAGAAAAGTTGCTTTCAAGTTGCTGTTGCACCGCTCCAGCCGAACGCTGGAGCGCTGTGCTGGGTTCAGGCCGCTGGCGCGGCCCGGTTGGCCAGGGTGCTCGCGTACTTGGCGATGCTCTGGTCGATCTTGTCGATGGCCACGCTGGCGGCTTCGGCTTCCATGGCTCCGGCGGCGGCGGCCACGGCGGCAGCGGCGCCCACAAGCAGGTCGGTGGCCAAGGCGCCCAAGGCGTCTTCGGCAGCGCCTGGCAGGTTGTCGTTGACGATGTTCTCGGTCATTTGCTGGAGCAGCACGGCCTGGGCCGCCAACGCGATCTTGCTGACCCCGTCGAAGTACCCCGCCGCCGCCTGCGCCACCAGCCCGGCCGCCTGGCTGATCATCATGTCGGCCGGCACCGCGATCTGCGCCGGGGCATAGGCAAAGTTCTGCGCGTTGGTGAACTGCACCGCCTGCACGATCTGGCTATTGAGCGCCGCCGTGCTATCGGGCGACGGCGTGCTTACCTGGTTGAGCAGGTGCTCGTTCATGCGCGCCATGATCGAGCGCGAGGCCGGTGCAGCGGGCGCTGGCGGCGGCGGGTCGGCGGCGGGCGTTGCTTGG
>NZ_SPKL01000020.1:472372-543027 GCF_023127755.1 Pseudomonas sp. W2Aug9
GGGTTTCTTTCTGCTGAACCACGACATAATCAATCTCCCGAGGCCTCAGCCCTTCTCGCCAATCTGCATGATCAGCGCCACGGCCTTGGAGATCACCGCGTTGGAAATCTGATTCATCGCCTGCTGGCTGTTGACCGCGTTCTGCAACGACAGGCCCGCCGCACTGCTGGCCACCTGGTACAGCGACGCGATGGCCTGGGCCGGCGCCTCGGCCACCACCTTGACGTTGGTTTGAGTGACCGCGTCGGTGATCTGGCTGTTGACCTCTGTCATACATCTCTCCTTGATGGCATTCACCCAGGTTTGGGTGTGGATAGCGGCGGCGTGCTGCGCTCATATCACTAGAACGCCCCACGCCAACGTCTGTGAATCACCTTCAGCGCAAAGCACTGCGCAGCAGTTGCACACGCTTGCGCACCAGCGGCAGCTTGACGTGCAACTCGGCGGCGATTTGCGGGTAAGGCAGGTCGTCGACAAAACGCATCTCGAACAAGCGCTGCTGCAACAGCGGTAACCGTGCGACGTGCGCCTCGATCTGCTCCAGGCGCTCATAACATTCCACCCGCTCCAGCACCGAAGCGCAGGGCGCGGCGAGCGCGGCCAGGTGATCGTGTTCAAGATCCACCGAATCATCGAACAGCCGCCCCTCGCGCTTGCTGCGCCGCAAGCTGTCGAGAAACACATGATCGAGCACCAGAAACAGAAACCCCTCAGGGTCACGAATGCGCTCCGGCGAACGCCGAAAAAACAGCAGGGCCTTGATCGCCGTGGCCGACAACCACTCCTGGCCCTGATCCAGATTGCCCTTGGCCCGCCGCAACGCCCGGCGCTTTAGCTCGTCCTGCACGGCGCGCCAACTCGCTTCGAACAAACGGTCATCGGCGGCCCATTGATCCTTGAACTCAACAGTCATCCCCATCGCCAGCACTCCTGTGCATCCTTGATGAAGGGCCAGTCTGCGAGGGCTCGACGGGGGTACGCTGTTACCTGGGGAACACTGCGGCAACTAATTCAAGGCAAACGCCTTGCGCCGCAAATGCTCAAGATCGTTGATCACCATGCGCTCCAGATTGCCGCTGATCACGCCATTGCGGCGCCACACTTGCAGTTGCACATTCAGCTTGGGGCGGCTGGTATTCAGCATCGACGCCAACACCCCTTGGCTTGCGGGCAGCGACACACTGGGCAAAGCCAACGCCAGGTCGATCTCGCCCAGGTTGGCCAACAGAAACCGCGCCAACCGCGACTCCAGCCGATGCAGGCACACCAACTCCAGCAACTCGATGGCCTGCAGCAAACGCAGCATCATCAGCATCAACAAACGCCGCAGAAACGCCGGCTCCTCAAACAACACACCAAAATGCCGACTGCCCAACTGCAACAAGCGCGTAGGGCCACTGGCGAAGGTGGAAGACTCGCGCCCATGATCCTTGATCAACGCCGTCTCCCCCACCACCTGCCCGGCCCCGGTGCTGCCGATGATCTGCTCGCGCCCATCCGGCCCATGCACCACCGAATAAATCCGGCCCTCCACCACCAGCGCAATGAATTCGAGGGTGTCGTCCTTGAAATACAACAGCTCACGATCATCCAGCACACGCTCCACCATATGGGTGGCCACGTAGCGCAAGAGGTGCTCCGGCATACCTCGAAACAAATCGGAGCGAGCCAGCAGGGTTTGTCTGAGCGGGAGATCGAGCATCACGGTTCCTTTGGAATGCATGCGTTCACCTGGGGAATTGCGGCGTGGAAGCGGGTTAAAGCCACAAGAGCAAAGCAAACAAAGGGACGTGCGGCGCGGTGAGTTGTGAATGAGGGTGGCGATTAGCCATTTTTTGTCGGAAATGGACGACAGGGGGCGGGGCAAATGCCGGAATGGACGCATCAGGTCGACATGGGTATGATGTCGCCCGCACAAGCATCCGTAGCTCAGCTGGATAGAGTACTGCCCTCCGAAGGCAGGGGTCGTGGGTTCGAATCCCGCCGGGTGCACCAGATATCAAATGAAAAAGCCTCAGGTTGAGAGATCTGGGGCTTTTTTGTGGGTGGTGATTCAGTGCCTATGCAATACCTCAAACCGAGCGAACAAATCCTCGTTCGGAAAGCGCTTAGGCAGCGCCAGTAGCTTCTCATCGGCTGCCTTGGTTTACCCGCCTTACGAGGCTTCACGACGACATATGATTTCTTCTCCAACGGTCGCAATGCAACCGGCCCCCTAAGTTCCGCCAGGCAAATACATCAATACCTCCGCAATATCAGCCTATGAGAGAAATCTGTAACATTTTCCTTTTTGGCTAGGCTTGTCAGAGCCACGTGTAGCTTGACCTCGGCAAAAGATCTGCTATTCATGCATAATGCTGCCCACAGAATAGGCTGCTCACGTGAGGAGTAACGACGTTTGCTTTGACCTCTTCACTCGAAACCCACGGGGTAGCCAAGGATTTGTTGTAATGAGCATGACCCTTAAGACTTTCGATAATAGCCAACAGTCTGCAATTGCAAGACTATTCTCCGCTGCTGTTTTACGGGAGCTTGCGACTAAAGGTCGCTCTCCTATTTTTTCCCGTCTACTGCTCGAAAGTCGATTACTAGAAGATCTTAAGCTTTCGGACTCCGTGAGTACTGCATTTGAAGCAGCCTTTAATGTTCTCAGAAAAAAAAACTATAGAACTGAATACTCGTACAAATCTGCGATAACTAATAAATTATTGCTAGGGCGGCATTCTTTAAAGACAGCATCACTGCTAACAGAGTTCAGAGTTGAAACATGCAAAGTCGATGTGGCAATTTTTAACGGCACTGCTACAGCATATGAAATCAAGTCCGAAAGAGACCGACTTGACCGGCTAGCAAACCAAGTAACCTCATATCGAAAAGTATTTTCAAAAGTTTATGTGGTCACTGGAGAGAATCATGCTGACGAAGTCATGAAGAGAACCGGAGACGAAATAGGCGTTCTATTACTAAGTGACAGGTTTACCATCTCCACCGTACGAGAGGCCGTAGACAGGCCAGACCTAGTTCGACCTGAAGTAATATTTGATTCTTTAAAAATTGGAGAAGCTGTTAGCCTGCTCTCGGAGTTAGGAGTGGCAGCCCCTAACGTCCCCAATACTGAAATACATAGCGCGCTACGAAATATATTCAGCGAGCTAGATCCATACGAAGTTCATACAAAAATGGTCAATGTCATGAGGCATTCCAGAAGCTCACATACGTTGGCAAATTTCTTATCACAACTTCCGCAATCGTTAGTAGCGGCCATTTTTTCTGCACCTATAAAAGAAAAGGACCAGCCCAAGCTATTAAGGGCTATCAACACTCAAATTGGGGAGGCCCTAGCCTGGGCATAACTGAATGTACTATCCATATTTCAGGGGCAAGCAATTTGATCTACTAGCTATTCGCGAGTGCGCGGATATTTTTTCAGAAAGTAATTTTACACCTATAATTGAGCCAGTTAGAGAATCCCTCAACGGGCTAAAACGAGCAGTCGACCAACTCAGTCAAGCAAAGGCCAACGCGATATTAATCGCCAACCCAACCTATGGCGACCATACGGAAAAGGCGGATGCCATTGACTCCTTCATTAAGGGAGAACTGAAATCCAGCCAAAACATATCTGTCGGTGTGCTTCTAAATTCCTCCAGTACTACCTGGATGGCTATTGAGCTGGCAGAAAAATTTAAGGGACGCCAACTCAGCTTTATTCATGCTGGTTTTTCCGACCCTAAAGATCTTTCGATCGCTATAAACAACGAAAACATTCACGCAGATCATATCTTCTTTGAAGCCCATTGCGGAAAACTTTATCGCAGGCATTTTGAATCACCAAACCGAATTCTGCTACGAGATGGATTTAGAAAACAAGCAAATAGCAAATACCCTGACACAGAGCCTTTCTCAGATTTGCATGTAACCTTTGCAGAGGAAGGAATGAATGGTTTTGGCGACTTCTTAATCGTCGGGGATGAATATTCAGAAACTGGGGGACCAGCTTATGCCGTGGCTATCCACCTAACATTTATCGATCCAGAAATGGATGATGCTATGTTTATTCATCACTTCAAATCCGATAGACAGGACACCCCAACAGACCCTGCGGGAAAGTTTTACGAAGCTCTCACAAAACTTGTCAATGAAGTAGAAAAGCCTGACACAAAAATCTTTCGAAGCTCCGCTGTTGAAGAATTCCTCCAGCTTCATAGAGAGAAACACTTTCCTGGCTTAGGGTCTATTAAAAAAATCTCCATGAAGCACCACATAGAAACTCTCGCGCAATATTTCAGGGGCTGACTCATGCCGAAATGTTGCTCGTTGTGTTTTGAAGACCGGCAAATCTCTCGAGAAATTGCTGCTAAAGCCTCAGAGACAGGGACCTGTTCCTTTTGCAAGGCAGAAAATGTACCTTTAATCGCCCCTATACTTTTAAGGGAATTTTTTGAGCAACTGCAGGGAAGTTACATAGTAACGGAGGACGGCGGAAAAAACCTAGCTGAGTGGTTTAAATTAGATTGGAGGCTATGTGACTCTCTTTCCATTTTACAAACCAAAGAGTTGCTAGGAGAAATCTTTGATGATGCAAATCTTCTCAGAACAAACTTTGTCCCAATTTCTCAGCCCACATCCACCAACCTTAACTTATGGGCTCGACTCAGAACGGAGTTAATGGAGGAAAACCGATTCTTTCCTAAAGGCACAATTAGTGACGAGCGTATGCATTTCTTAGCAACTCAGTTAATTTTGCAGAATGCTGATATACCAGCTGTGTGGTATCGTGCACGAATACAGGAAACATCCGTTCCATATACTGCCGATCAGATGGGCCCTCCTCCCAAGGAAAAAGCAACTCACGGCAGGGCGAACCCGGCAGGCATTTCCTATCTTTATATTGCCTCGGATCTAAATACAGCCATTTCGGAAATCAGGCCCCACACAGGGGAGCTAGTTACGGTTGCTGAGTTTGAACTAACTGAGCAAGTTAATCTGGTTGATCTTCGATTCCCAAGGAAACTAGTTACTCCATTCATCTGCGAAAATGAGAGTGACATTATCCAGCTGCGGGGCGATGTAGAATTTTTAGAGCGCCTTGGAGAGGAGCTAACACGACCTGTTCTACCAAGGGCAGCAGCAATTGACTACATCCCCAGTCAATATTTATGCGAAATGATTAAAAAATTTGGCTTTGATGGAGTTATTTACAGAAGCTCTGTAGGAAGTGAGATGAATATGGCACTTTTTTATCCGCACAAGGCGCGTGCGAGAGGCGCATCGATGCACTATGTTTCTAAAGTAGAGGTTCAAGCAGTGCTGGCGGATGTGGCCGGCCTTCGTTGACCGCCATGTGTCCCGATGTGTATCCCAGCAAAAACAAATAGCAATTTTTACCTTTAAAATCATGAATCTAAAGGCCTAATTCTAGGCCCGCCAGGCACCAGATATGAATGAAAAAGCCCCAGATCGAGAGATCTAGGGCTTTTTTGTAGGCCAAAGGCACGCGCAATTTCAGTTGCTACGAACAGCTGAGCTTCTATATCTCGATGGGTTGGATATCAAGAAAACCTCGATGAGCTCCTAAAATGCTACTTTTCCAAGCTCGATATTTCGTCCCGCAACACCCCCTCCAACACCCCAAAAAACCCCTGAATATGCCCCTGCCTCAACGCCTGCGGCCGCGTCACCAAATAAACCTCCATCGCCGGCAGTTCCATCTCTGGAAAAACCTCACTCAACCCCGTCGCCAAAATACGCGGCAACACCGCCACCCCCATCCCCCGCCTCACCGATTCAAGCTGCACCGCAAACGAACTCACCCTGATCGGCGCATGGTCCAGCCCCGCAGCTTTCGCGGCGCGCATTTGCGGTAGCAGGTCCAGCGGTGGCAGCAAGGCGATACTTGCGGCATTGGCTGGCGTTAGCGCAGGAAACCGTTGCAGGTATTCGGCGGTTGCGAACACGCCGTAAGCGAGTTTGCCGAGCCCTCTGTAGATCAGGGAAGGTTCGCCCAGGTGTGCGGTGCGTATGGCGATGTCGGCCACGCCTCGTACGATTTTGTGGAAGTCGGTGGTGACCTGGAGTTCTACGGAGCAGCCTGGGTGCTGCGCTGTGAAGCGGCTGGCGGCTTCGAGCACGCTGGCAGAAAACCCTTCGCCGGCACTCACCAACACGGTGCCGCTGAGGGTTGCTGGCGCGCCGTCGACGGGGGCCTGGCGTCGCAGGCCGGATTCGGCTGCCAGGGCGACGTCCACCAGCGCTTGGCCTCGGGAGGTGAGTCGGCAGCCTTCCACGCCGCGCTCCACCAGTGGCTCGCCCAAGGCGGTTTCCAGTTGGGTGAGGCGGCGGGAGACGGTAGAGGCCGCGATACCGAGCAACTGGCCTGCCTGTAAAAAGCTGCCGCGCCGTGAGACTGCCAGCAGCAGTCGAAGATCGTCCCAATTTGCCTGCAATGCCATATCTCCGCGCTTCCCTGGTGTGCAGATGTGCAAAGCCATTATGCCGCAGGCGCTGTTTTTGCGGCGCGGGCTGACCGGTATATCTACTGGCCTTCTCAACAAATGGAATGGCCTGTATGAACACGAACCCCAATCGCTTGCGCAGCACCTTTGTGACCGGTGCCACGGGCTTGCTGGGCAACAACCTGGTACGGGAGCTGGTCGCACGGGGGTATGCGGTGAAGGCGCTGGTGCGCTCGGCGGCCAAGGGTGCGCAGCAGTTCGGCGATTTGCCGGGTGTGGAGCAGGTGGTGGGGGACATGGCTGATGTGGATGCCTTCGCGGCGGCGTTGCAAGGCTGCGATACGGTGTTTCACTGCGCGGCGTTTTTTCGGGATAACTACAAGGGCGGCAGCCATTGGGAGGAGCTGGAAAAGATCAATGTCGTCGGTACGCGGGCCCTGCTGCAACAGGCCTATGACGCCGGTGTGCGACGGTTTGTGCATACCTCGTCGATTGCCGTGCTCGACGGTGCCCCCGGTATGCCGATCGACGAGACGTGCCTGCGGGCCGAAGCCGATGCGGATGACTACTACCGCAGCAAGATCCTGGCTGAGCGGGAGGTGTTGAGGTTTCTTGAAAGCCATCCGCAGATGCACGCCTGCATGGTCTTGCCCGGTTGGATGTGGGGGCCGGGTGACCGTGGCCCGACGTCTTCGGGGCAGTTGGTCAGGGACGTTATCAACGGCAAGTTGCCGGGGCTGATTCCTGGCAGCTTTTCTCTGGTCGATGCCCGCGATGTGGCCTGGGCGCACATTGCCGCCGCCCAAAACGGGCGACGGGGCGAGCGTTATCTCGCGGCCGGTCGCAACTTGACCATGCGCCAGCTGATGCCGGTGCTGGGGCGTATTGCCGGGGTCAAGGTGCCCTCGCGCCAACTGCCGCTGCCCGCGCTGTACCTGTTGGCAGCGGTGCAAGAGGCCTACGCCTACCTGACCGGCAAGCCTATCTTGCTGAGCATGGCGACGTTGCGGCTGTTGATACGCGAGGAGCACCGTACCCGCTTCGACCACCGTAAAAGTGAAGAGGAACTGGGGCTGAGCTTTCGCGTGCTGGAGCAGACCCTCACGGACACGGTGGCGTGGTCCCGAGCCTACGGCGGGTTGTAATAAAAAGCCCCAGGTCGACAGGCCTGGGGCTGGTTCGTGGCGTCAGGTTCAATGCTTTTGCAGCGCCTCTAGCCGTGCCGGCAAGTCCTCTTGGGGAAAGCGTTGGTACAGCGCCAGCAGTTTTTCATCCGCTGCCCTGGTTTCACCCGCTCGACGCAGGTTCACAATTTCCTGCAGACCTTCTTCCAACGTAGGCAGCGCCCGCTTGCTGAGTTTCGCCGCTGGCTGATCCGCCACTGCGCTTTCGGCTTGAACCGGCGCACTTTCAACCCGTGGCGCCATCGCCATGCGGGCCATTGGCGCGGGGGCGGAAAACGCTTGCGGCGCTGGCTGAGCGGCTTCTTCGTGGCGCAGCGCGGAGAATGTCGCCGTAGAGATTTCGGGTTGCGGCACGGGGGAGCGCATGAACACGCCGATCATCAGCGCCAACCCGGCGACGGTGGCGAATGCCATTTGCCAGCGCGGGCGTTGGCAGGCTTGCAGCCAGCGTTGCCACAAGCTGGGTTGCGGCTGCGGGGTTTCGCGGCGGGCGGCGTTGAGGATGAAGGCGTCGAGGGACGCGGGCGGTTCGCCGGTGCTGTGTTGACGGTAGTGCTGGAGCAGCGCGTCGTCCGGGGTGTGTCGGGGGTCAGTCATACAGGTACCTCCTCGGCCAGCAGGCGCCGCAATTTTTGTAGGGCGTAGCGCAAGCGGCTTTTTACGGTTTCCAGCGGGGCGCCGGTGAGGGTGGCGATTTGCGGCACTTCGAGGTCGCCATGCAGGCGTAACAAAAACACCTCGCGCTGGTCTTCGGGCAGTTCTTGCAGGGCGGCGTCGAGGCGCGCCTGGTCGCGGCTCAGGCTCAGTTGTTGCTCGGGGCCGGCGCTGTCGTCGGGTTGGGCGTGCAGCTGTTCGTCGTAGCTGTCGTGCAAGGGGTTGTGGATGCCGTGCTTGCGCCAGTGGTCGATCAGGCGGTTGCGGGCGATCTGGAACAGCCAGGTACGAAAACTCGCCCGGCCTTGTGGCTGGGTGGTGCTGCGGATCAGGCTGAGCCAGGTGTCCTGGTAGATTTCTTCGGCCAGTTCGGCTTTGTTGCACAGGGACACGAGAAAGCGGTACAGGCCCTGACGGTGGCGCGTGTAGAGGGCTTCAAATGCGCCAGCGTCGCCGGTTCGGTAGCGGGCCAGCAGCGATTCGTCGCTGGGTGGATCGTCTGGGACGGCCATGTAATGGGCGAACTCCTTTTGTCAGCCGAAGCAGGATTACTGTGGGAGGGGGCTTGCTCCCGATAGCAGTGGGTCATACAGCACATCGGATACTGACACACTGCCATCGGGAGCAAGCCCCCTCCCACATTTGAACATCGTTGTGGGCCAGATCAGGGTTTGAGGCTTTGGGCCAGTTCCACCAGTTGCACGAATTCGTTGCGCAGGCCGAACGGGTCATCGCCGCGGGCCGAGCGGGCAAGTTTGGCGGTGTCTTGCAAACTCATGTTGCCAGTGTAGCGGCCATCCCCCTTGAGCTGTTGGGCGAACGCGGCAACGGCAGAGGAGAAGCGCAGGTCGTCGCTGGCCGGGGTGGCCTGGTTGGCGATAGGGCGCTCGATCAATTGGCTGTTGCCGCCCGCAGCGGGCTTGTAGCGCACCCGTAGCATCGCCAGCTCGGCGGATTTGCCTTCGGTCGTAGGCGCGGCGGCATAGCGTAAAGGCTCCAACCAACCCTTCTCACCCTTGGGCACAATTTCATACAGCGCCGTCACTGTGTGCCCTGCGCCAATCTCGCCGGCATCGACCTTGTCGTTGTTGAAATCCTCACGCTTCAAGGCGCGGTTTTCATAGCCCAGCAGGCGGTATTCGCTGACCTGGGCGGGGTTGAATTCCACCTGCAATTTCACATCCCGTGCCACCACCGCCAGGGTCGAGCTGAGTTGCTCCACCAGCACCTTGCGCGCTTCACGCAGGTTGTCGATGTAGGCGTAATTACCGTCGCCCGCGTCGGCCAGTTGTTCCATCAGGTGTTCGTTGTAGTTATCCACACCGAAGCCGAGGGTGGTCAGGGACACGCCGCTTTTGCGTTGGGTCACCGCCATTTGCTTGAGGCTGTCGAAGTCGCTGATGCCCACGTTGAAGTCACCGTCGGTGGCCAGCAGGATGCGGTTGATACCCTTATCGATAAAGCCTTCGCGGGCCATCTGGTAGGCCAGTTCGATGCCGGACGCGCCTGCGGTGGAGCCACCGGCGGTGAGTTGGTCGATGGCGTTGCGGATCTTGTTTTTTTCAGCGCCCGAGGTGGGCTTGAGCACCACGCGGGATTCACCGGCGTACACCACCAGTGACACGCGGTCCTGATCGCGCAGTTGGTCTACCAGTAATTTCAACGTGCTTTTGACCAACGGTAAGCCTTCGCGGCGGTCCATGGAGCCGGACACGTCCACCAGGAAGACCAGGTTGGCGGGCGCCAATTCTGCCACGGCTTTATCGGAGGCCTTGATACCGATGCGCAGCAGTTTTGTACGCGGGTTCCAGGGCGTGGCGGCCAGCTCGGTAGTCACGCCAAATGGGGAGCCATCAGTGGGCAATGCATAGTTGTACGGGAAGTAGTTGACCATTTCCTCCAGTCGTACCGCACCTTCGGGTGGCAGGCGACCTTGGTTGAGGAAGCGTCTTACGTTGGCGTAGCTGCCGGTATCGACGTCGATGCTGAAGGTGGAGACCGGGGTTTCGGCGACGCGATGCACCGGGTTATCCGGCAGGTTGGCGTATTGCTCGCGGGGTTCGCTGCGGTAATCCATCGTCGCCATTTCTCGCACCGCCATCGGTGCCGGCATCGCCATTCGCTTGACCACTGCATTCTGGATCGGCGCGCTGTGAAGTTCGGCGAGAGGCGCCGCTTCAATCGGTTTGGCGACTTCAGGGGACGATGACAGCCCACACCCGGCCAGCGCCACCAGCAGGGTGACGGCAAAGCCTTGGGCAGCAGGACGCAGCAAGAGCACAGAGCGGGACATGGGCTGAACCTCGTGAATGAATGATCCGTTCAACAGCTCAGACGTAACGCAGCACCGGTACGGGTTAACCACGGATATTTCTTCGCCCAATTGCTGCGTCACACTTCGAGACACAACCGGGTGAACCTGCCATTACCACCAACCACATATCGAGAGTTCGCCTCCCTGTCAGAACAGCCTGTTTCTTGACGTCTTTGGAGCCTTTTTACATCAGAGAAATCGCGATGAACTCCGTAAAAAATAACCTAACACACCGCTATGAGCCGCCCTCATTCGCCGAACGCCCGAGCTATGCCGGGGCCGCTTCAGACAAGCTGTCCTACGCCACCGAACAAGCGGCAGAGCAAATCACTCGAACGGGCTATCGTTGGAAAGTGCAGAACCCAGACGGCACCACACCTATCGGCTACCGTTTTTTCACACCTTCACAAGCCACCTACAGCACACCCACCGGCGCTAACGAGTTCTCCCCGTCGCAAAAAGAGCAGGCCAGGCGCGCCATGCAGTCTTGGGCGGATGTCGCCAATATCTCCTTCACTGAGAATGCACCCGAGGCCAATGGGCAGCTGTTACTGGGTAATGACCCGAACCAGACCGGCCTGTCGGGCCATGCGTCTTATCCGGGCATCTACAGCGATGGCACCCAAGCCTGGTTCGCGTCAGACGGCATGAATCGACCCTTCACTCACGGTAGTTTCAGCCGGTACCTGCTGGCCCATGAGATCGGCCACACCTTGGGCCTCATGCATCCCGGCAAATACAACAATGGCGGCAGCTACGCTGAAAACGCCCGCTACGCCGAGGACAACCGCGCCTACAGCCTGATGAGTTACTGGTGGGCAGGTCATCTGGGCCATGATCACAACAAAAACCGCCAAACCCACTATGCCGGCGCGCCGCTGATGGACGACATCACCGCCATCCAAAAGCTCTACGGTGCCAATTACAAAACCCGCGACACCGACACGGTCTACGGCTTCAACTCCAATACCGGGCGCGACTTTCTCAGCCTCAACTCAGCGGACGACGCACCCGTGTTCAGCGTGTGGGATGGGGGCGGCAACGACACTCTGGATTTCTCGCGATTTCATCAGGACCAGACCATCAACCTGAAGGCTGAACACTTCTCCGATGTGGGCGGCATGAAAGGCAACGTCTCCATTGCCAAAGGCGTGACGCTGGAAAATGCCATTGGCGGCACGGGTGCTGATCGACTCATCGGCAACCACGCCGATAACCGCCTGACCGGTGGCCTGGGCCAGGACACCCTTACCGGCGGGCCGGGCAAGGATACCTTTGTGTATAACAACGCCAGCGAGTCGACCGCGCAACGCCCCGACCTGATCACCGATTTCACCAGCGGGCAGGACAAGATCGATGTGGCTGCCGCGCTGCAGGCCGCGGGTATCAAGGACCTGCAGTTTGTGCGCCGCTTCAGTGGCCGGCCGGGCGAGGCGTTGCTTGGTTATGAGCCGAACACGCGCCAGCACAGCCTGGCGATTGACCTGGATGGCTCGGGCCAAGCCGACCTGTATATCAAGAGCCAAGGGCCAATCAAGCCAGACGACGTGATCAGCCGAGCTTCCCAGCCGAACCGTTTGCCAACCCCACCCGCCCGAGTTACGCCGCAACCGCCAACAACTCCGCAACCGCCGACGCCAGCGCAGACAGCACCGTACAAACCCCGCCCCGAGCCAATGCTCGCCCCACAACAAGCGCCGTTCTCCTTGCAGAACTACGCCAACGCATCCCTTAAGGGCACGCCGATGCATACCGCGGCCAGGGCCGTGGGCAGTATCCGCGAAGTGACGGTCACACGGGACTCATGGGGCTATGAACGGGTGCATACCCGTTCGTTGGGTACCGGCTCGCTGATCAACGATGGCAACAGCGTACTGACCAACCAACATGTGCGCCACGCGCTGGCCAAAGGCAGCAAGCTCGAACTGTGGCTGGGGTATGAACAAGACAGCACCGGCCGGATGAAGGTAGAGCGCAAAGTGCCGCTGGACCCCACGCCACTCAGTGGCGACGCCCGGTTGGACTATGCCGAGCTGCGTGTCGACTTGCCCGCAGGCGAGAAAAAAGCCTTGGCCGAGCAGTTCCCGCCCCTGAAGCTGGCCTCCGGCCCCCAAGCATCGCCTGGGCAGAAAGTCTTTATGCCCAACCATGGGCAAGAGGCCCTCGGCATTTCATTTCTAAATACCAAGGGCCAACCCACCACACTCAAGGGATACGACCAGGACAGCCGTAATCAGGGCACGGTCTACCATGATGCCTTCAAGAAGCCCGGCACCTCCGGCTCACCGCTGATCAGCGTTGATACGGGCGAGATCGTTGCCTTGCACAACGGCTCCATCGGCACCAGTGTGAACGGGCAGCGCGACTCCATGGGCACGGCCACCCGCATCGACTTGATCCAACAGCACCGTCGTCAGAGGTGACGCGGTTCAGTCCGTGCCGTACTTCGGGTTACGCGGCCCATACAGAAGCCCGGTGCGTTGCCCCGCCGACAGCAGGCGCGCACTGGTGATACCGGCAATCGGATGCGCCGCATCGGTAGAGCTGTTGATCACCTGCTTGACCGCGGCCGTGATCAACATGCCCACCAGGCCGCCACCGTTGTTGTTGCCCTCTTCGCTCGACGCCCGCGCCGAACCGGTCCACAAGGTGGTGCCGGTGCGCAGGTCCACCAGTTTGGCCGAGGCCGTCACCGAGGTGTCGCTGGAGATCAGCATGTACTGGGTGCCGTACTCGCTGATGGTGATGTACAGCGCCGCGTCCGCACCAAAGATGTCATGCAGTTTGGCCGGCTGTACGGCCTGGATATCGTTGGCGGTGGTGAGGCCGTTCTGGCGGAAGGTTTCGTCCACCAGGGCAATCGGCAACACGTAGTAGCCGGCTTCGGCCAGCGGGTAGGTGACTTGCGACACCAGGCTGTAAGACGCCTGCACTTCCGGCGATTCATTGATCGGCGGCAGTACCAGGATCGACTTGGGCCGCGCCTGTTTGTACGCCGAATAATCAACTGTCTTGGGCGCGGCGCAACCGCCGAGCAACGCCAGGGCCAGCAAGGCGCCGGTGAGTTTTAACAGGCTCATTTGGTGGCGACTCCGGCTTTGGCGTTTTTCAACAGAAAGTCCATGTACGCAGCAGACTCAGGGAACAGGGCCTTCTCGGTGCGAAACTCCTGCACCATCTGGTCATCCTTGCCCATGTTCATGTACAGCATGCCCAGGTGCGCGTGGTAACCCGGCGGCGCTTTGCGGCCACTGGCGTTGATCTTCTGCAGATCGCGCTCCAGTGCTTCCACCTGCGCTTCCTTGGGCTCACCCTTGAAGTACTCGTAAACCTGCGGCTGGTAGCTCTCCCATTGATACAGGGGCTGGGGCGCCGTCTGGCACCCGGCTACCGTTGCGATTGCTGTCAGCATCAGCGCCAACTTCACTGCCTTGCTCATCCGTGTACTGCTCCTTGTGGTGTGGCTGATCAGTTACGCGGGTTCCAGGCGCCGGCGTTGATGCCGTCGACCAGGCGGTTGATCGCTTCGCGCATGGCCAGGTCCAGCACCTTGCCATTGAGGGTGGAGTCATAGCTGGCGGTGCCGCCGAAGCCGATCACTTCACGGTTGGACAGCGCGTACTCACCGGCGCCCTGGGTGGAATACACCACTTCGGAGGTGTTGATGTTGACGATATTCAACGCGACTTTGGCGTAGGCCACTTGGGTCTTGCCACGGCCGAGGATGCCGAACAGCTGGCGGTCGCCGGTTTCCTTGCGGCCGAATTCGGTCACATCGCCAGTCACCACATAGTCAGCGCCCTTGAGCTTCTGCACGGTGCCTTTGATTTTGGCTTCCTGGGAGATTTCGCCCATGTTGTCGCGGTCCAGCACGCTGAAGCGGTTGGTCTGCTGCAAGTGGGTGATGAGGATGGTCTTGGCCTGGCCGCCGAGACGGTCGACGCCATCGGAGAAGATGCCGCGCATGTAGCTGGAGCGGTTGTCGAACTTGCCCACGGCAATCGGCACACGCACGCCGGAATAGGCGACGTGGGCGCTGGCGACTTGCTCCACCGGCATCGCACGGTTGCTCTCGGTGGCGCAACCGGCCACGGTCAACAGCGCCGCGGCGGTGAGGCCCGACAGCAGGATTTTGGACAGTGTCTTCACAGGGT
This sequence comes from Pseudomonas sp. W2Aug9, assembly GCF_023127755.1. Taxonomy (NCBI): domain Bacteria; kingdom Pseudomonadati; phylum Pseudomonadota; class Gammaproteobacteria; order Pseudomonadales; family Pseudomonadaceae; genus Pseudomonas; species Pseudomonas sp. W2Aug9. The sequence continues at coordinate 487,134 of NZ_SPKL01000020.1, forward strand.
GCTCCTTGGGTGAGGAAAACAGCGTTGCCGGGTTTTCCAAGGAGATAGGCAGCCTGAAAGCGCGCTGGCCTGAATTCTTCCCTGAAAGACGGTGATGCAACGGCTGCGGCATTTTACGGGGTTGAGAGCGGTTCTCAAGTTGTTTCGGCCGTATGACTGCCGACCGCAATACTCAAAGCAACGAAGATCCAATGTGGGAGCTGGCTTGCCTGCGAAAGCGGTAGTGCAGCAACAGATGCAGCGACTAACCCACCGCCTTCGCGGGCAAGCCCAATGCCGATCAATTAAACGAACGCAATGCCCAAAGCAACGAAGATCAAATGTGGGAGCTGGCTTGCCTGCGAAAGCGGTAGTGCAGCAACAGATGCAGCGACTGACACACCGCCTTCGCGGGCAAGCCCGCTCCCACAGGGGAACTGCGCTTAACCCTGACTGGCATTAGTCCAAGCCCGCCCACCGACAGCAGCCAGCCTTCGCACAGTCCTACTTGAGCTCCTTCACCAGATACTGCGCAGAAATCTGCGTAATCCCTGTCAACGCCCGGCGCAAGGCTTCAGGGTCGGTGCGGTAAGTGAGCGGCGTGTAGCCATAGACGTTCTGGCCATTAAACGGCGTGACCGCCTCAAAGGTGCGCCAGATCATCTCATCGCCGCGATCCATCTGCGCCATCACGTTAAGGGTCGGATAAATCACACTGCTGAAACCCTGGGTCAGGCGAAAGCCCCACTCGGACACGGTCAGCTGAATCTGCGCATCGGCGGGCTCATCGTCGCCGACCACCTTGAGCGTCGAAGTCTTACCCAACTCATCGACAAAGCCCTGCTTGAGCAACACGCCTACATCGAGTTTTTCCGCCTCCATCACCGTCAGGATGGCCACCGGCGTCGGCATCTCGGCCAACTGCCCAAGCTTCATGCCCGCGGCAAACCCGGCGCCACTCAACGCCGCCGTACCCAGCTTGGACGCCCCGCTGGCCATGCCAACACCGGCGCCAACCCCGGCACCCAGGGCCGCGCCCCAGGCCTGTTCGCGGCCGAAGTACACCATGTTTTTTTCCCACTTCACGGGCAGGACTTTGACGGTCTTGATCTGAGCGCGGTTTTCGGGGGTGAGGGGGTGGCTGACGCAACCGCCGAGGATGAGGGTGGCGAAGAGAATGAGGAGGAGGTTTTTCACATTGGTCCTTTAATGTTTGGGGTGAAGCTTTCAGATTTGCATAGTCGTAGTGCGTTTGTTCGTGAGCAGTATGTCGGCAATGGGTGGCAAGACGTTAGTAGCTGCGTACACGCTCCGAAGCGGCGGCATTTTGATGCCTTGCGCGGGCTTGGTGGTGCGGCTTATAGTCCGGCCGTCACTCAAAAGGTGACCGGGTTTGGCGACCCGAAGAACGAGCCCTCAATAATCCAGAGAGCTTAATGATGAATCGATACATTCCCCTAACCGGCCACGACTGCACCGTCCCAGCCCTGATCATCGACACCCAGGCACCTCTCGACGTCCTTCACGACGCCGCCGTGCACCGCATTCGGGCCGTCACCCAACTGCTGGAAAACCTGGCCTTTCGCGAACAACTCAGCAGCGATGCCGTAGTACTTTCAGACTTCGCCCATTTGCTGGCCATTCCGCTGCGCGATGGGTGTGATTTGCTGGATGTCATCAGTCGCAGGCTTAATGCCGATCCGTCTTGAGTGAAAATCGGGCGGCCTTCGTGTCGCCCGCTTTGGCCTCGTGCGGGGAGGGTAAAGGCTAAATAAACCTGCCCTTTCGCACTGCTCCGCCTCGATGACCAAGCGTTTACAAAGAACCTTCACAATTCTTTTTGTTAAATTCAAATCGGCCAATTTCTTTTACATTTTTGCTACCAAAAACATAAACGTAAGTCCCGCCCAGCGAAAAAATGGATTGTTTTTCAAAATTTTGGGGATCACAAAAAATATTTACAACTGCTGACTTGGTAGCTTCCAAGTTAAAACTAGAGACATCAGAATCATAATTCAATAAAGAATAATAAACCGTTATAGTATGACTATTAGTCGCATCCATACGAACAAGCTCTGTATTTTCGTCAACCTTCCGATTACGCGCGTGCGTTCGCGCGGTGACGATTATCAAGTCACTAAGGAAGGTTGGTTTGCTAGGCTCAGGCGTTTCTTCTGTTGCTTGTTTTATCAAGACCGCTGCTATACCAACAAGCAACAGCACAAAACCCCAGCGCCAAAATCCTTTTTTTGTTTCATCAGTCATTATGTATGGCTCCCTTCAACCATTAATTGGTTTTTCTGCGATCTCGAATCAAAATAAATCTATGCCCTTTTCTTCTCTTTGCACCAGCTCAACTTTTTCCTTTGATATGATTTCGCCACGGGACGAGCAGTCCCCTTTTCTCGCGGCAAGGGCCGAGATCAGGAGAAATGGACACCCGAAGAAGGTTAAGTAAGTGCCATTCAAATCCGCCCCCTTTTCTCTTCCTTTTTCTCTCTCGTCCCCTTTTCTCTCTTTTTTCCCTTAAAACAGCAGTTAAAAGACATAACATCCTTTTACGTTAGAAGTTTCGTATCTCCATGACTTTATTAGCCGATCCGCAGCGACAAAAACCGAATATCGGCAATCTCTAATCCAAGTTATGTAATACCGCCTGCCTCCGTTTTCATCAACAACCTTATCAAAGGTCTTATTTTTATTTACAGGCGACCAATATGAGTCGCCACATCCTCGAGTGCAGTCTTTGTAAAGGTGGGAATCGAAATGAGTACCTACCCATAGATTCATTCCATTTTCCCAATTGGAATGGGAAGGTGCGCAGCCAGCCAAGGCCGACAATAATACTACCAAAAGCCATTTATTAATTTTCACGCTTTTTCTCCGACTCAATTGCTGGGCGGTACTTATCGTACAGTGCTCCATAATTTGCAAGCAGAGCAGGCGGCACGAACAAAAGGGGACAGATTTGTTTAATAGATTTTTCAACCCTAATTCAAATAAATCTGCTCCGAATGGCACTTCCTTAACAGCTAACCAGCTGATATGACTACAGAAAAATGAAAAAAGGCCGTCCTTGGTCTACGGTGATAGTTGCGAACACACACCACTCGAACAAGGACAGCCCGCGTGAATCGTAGACGTCAAATCGTCAGGCATCAACAGCAGCGCATTCAGCAGCACGCCAAAAACAGCAACGCCCATGCATTCTTTAAGCTGCTAGCCGATCCGGCGCTGCTACAGCGTGCCGAGTCAGTGATTCCCAAGCATCGTCAACGCTTATTCCCGCCGACTGAAACACTGTCGATGTTTCTGGCTCAGGCCATGAATGCCGACCGTTCTTGTCAGAAGGACGTGAATGATTTTTCGATCAAACGTTGCTGCGATGGGCTAAGCCCCAGCAGTGTCTACACCGGCGCTTATTGCAAAGCACGGGCGCGGTTACCGGTAGAGATGGTTTCAACATTGTTGCGCTCCACGGGATCCTCGATGAGTAACAACGTGCCACCGTCATGGCGCTGGATGGGCCGCCCGGTACGTCTCGTGGATGGCACCACAGTGACCATGCCAGACACTGCGGCCAATCAAGCTGCCTATCCGCAATCTCGTGGCCAGAAAGCAGGGTTGGGCTTTCCCATTTGTCGTTTGGTAGGAATCATTTGCCTGTCCAGTGGTGCCGTTTTAGACGCCTCACTGGGGCGCTTTCGAGGCAAAGGTGGCGATGAGCAGACGTTACTCAGAACGATGCTCGATACACTGAATCGAGGCGATATTGTGCTGGGCGATGCCTACTACGCGACATACTTTTTGCTGTGCGAACTGCGACGTCGCGGGATTGACGGCGTGTTTGAACAATACGGCGCCAGACGGCGCAGTACGGACTTTCGGCTCGGGCAATCGCTTGGGTCGGAGGATCATTTGGTTGAGCTGAAAAAGCCCAAGAAGCGACCTTCTTGGATGAGCCAGGCTTCTTACGAAGAAGCGCCTGAAACACTGACAGTACGTGAACTGAAAACCGATGGAAAAATCCTGGTAACCACTTTGAACTGCCCGCAACAAGTGCCTAAAGCCGGGCTAAAATCATTGTACAAAGACCGTTGGCATGTTGAATTGGATCTGCGCAATATCAAGACAACGCTGGGTCTTGAAACGCTGAGCTGCAAGACGCCTGGCATGGCTGTAAAAGAATTATGGGTGTATCTGCTAGCGCATAATTTGATTCGGATGATCATGGCCCAATCAGCGCTGTTAGCGGATTGTTTGCCACGCGAGCTTAGCTTTAAACATAGCCTCCAATTATGCCTTGCGATGCAGCAGTACGGTGCCGACGAACAAGACGATGGGGTACCGAATTTACTCAGGTTGATCGCCAGGAAACGTGTCGGAAACCGGCCGGGACGGATTGAGCCTCGCGCCATAAAACGAAGGCCCAAGCCTTACCCGATGCTGATGCAGACGCGCTCGACGGCTAGGGCCGAGGTCAGGAGAAATGGACACCCGAAGAAGGTTAAGTAAGTGCCATTCGGGACAGATTTATTTAATAGGTTTTTTACTGCCACCTAAAATAAATTCGTACCATTTTCAGCCCCCTTTTCTGTTCCAAATTCATTCCAACAAATTATAAACAAACAAATAAAATGTATCACATAACTTTTTAACACTCATATCTGCAGAGTCTATTTCCACTACAGCCCATTTATCATTTTTATCAAAACCGACACATCGTCCCTGCATATCATCGCCAAAAATCATGACACCTTCAAATTGCGCCGCAGTCTCCTCATCAAAAATATCACTTGCCTCTATAAGGCCGTTGTAGAGCATGAATCCGACTGTTTCAATTTCCCCACTTCCGAACTCCTGCAAAAACTCTAAGTAATCATCAGGAGCATTTTTCTGCCCTGCCCTTATTGCATTAAGACTCGCATCATCTACAGCAGCCAAGCCATCGAGCAAATGCTCTTCTTTCTTACTCTTTAAAAAAGCTTTAATATCCATCTTCACCCCCTACTTTTTGTCGGAAAAAATCTCTCTGGCCACACCTCCGGCACGGTGTATTCCACCCTGATGCTGATCCGGAAATCTGGCAGGATGCATATTCCACCATTCGTTAGGTCCGCCAAAGCTATTTTCAATAATATGATGTGCGTCAAACGGCTGTCCGGCTTTTCGCGAAATTGTCACCCCGTTTTTTGCGACAACATCCTCCGTGTAGCGCGGCCACACTTGCCCAGTATTTACCTCCCATTGATTTATCAGATCATTTTTTACCTTGTTAAATTCCTTCCTATTGATGTCAGATAACTCTGCAAAAGGGGACAGATTTATTTAATATGCTTTTCAATTCTAATTTAAATAAATCTGTCCCCTTTCCCCCTTTCCCTGAAAATAAATCCGCCCCCATTTCTCCGAAATTTTATCCCGCAGGAACCGCATCGATATCAAACGCACCTTGCTCGTCAATTTCGACGTCTGCTCTCAACACCTCAAAATCGCAGCCCCCTAAATTTAAATGGACATTTATTTCATACACTGCACTTGAGGAGGGTCTTATAAATTCGACCTGAAGAGAATAATCTCCTTCAGGCAGTTCTAGAGGAACCGTACTCGAAATACTACCAACCTCAATATTTCTATCTATTACCGAGAAGGGAACTTTAAAGGCCCGAACCACGTCTGCGCTTATAGCGGGCACTTGTTCGTTAATGAAAAAGCTAATTATATGATCCCCTTCGTCAATCAAAGCTCTAAAAGAGACACTCCCTAACCTCCACGCAAATCCTTGCGCATAACTACGATCACTCCAATCATTATACGGCTGATCAAGCGAACTCAAAAACACGCAAAATTGCGAATAAGACAAATATATACTTTCTCTAAACCTAGCCATTAGTCCACCACCTTAATTCTGACTTTCTCGCCATCGGGCAGTCCGCGACATGCATTACCTATACATGCGCCAGCCCCCATATTATCTTTCGGGCTTATTAGAAAAAGGGGACAGATTTGTTTAAAAGATTTTTCAACCCTAATTCAGATAAATCTGCTCCCTTTTTTCCCGCTCCCTTTTTTCACTTCTCTAGCAAAACAAAAAGGGGACAGATTTATTTAATAGATCCAAGCGCAAATTTAAATAAATCACCCCCCTTTTCTCGCGTCATTTAACGCAGCACACCTGATCATCAGAAAGATAATAAAGTCCCTCCAGCTTTCCGCAAATGGAAGGAAGACCGAAAACCGATTCCGAGGCATAAGAAATAGGCAGCTCGGATCTAATCGAACCGGCAAACTCTGAACTTTCCCACGCGGGAGTTACTATACCGCTCCAAAAATTTACGACGGCTCCCTTATCAGACAATACAACAGGCTTTAAGCATTCAATTGCGGAATTGGAGTTCCAATACAAATAGCCGCGATACACAGAGTGTCTTTCACCAAAAAAATCAGCTCGAACGATAATCTGAAAGTCTGAGCACGTTTCCTGCTCGGCGAGGGGGCGTACAGTTAACTCATCCTCCACGGTATCGTCCATCGGAAAAAACCAAACGCTGTAGCGATCAAGATCATCAATCGTTAGCTCATATACTTGTTTGTCCGACACAAATCGCCCCCCATGTAATTAAACATAACAAAAGGGGGGGGCAGATTTAATCAATGGCCTTTGCACTACCACCACGAATTAAGCAAATTCGCCGCCTTCCCCCAACTACCTGACTAACTAGGTAACGGTTTCTTGATCACCATTAACAGATTCAAACAGTACGCCGACAACACCAGCTGCCACAAGTCGCCGTTTCACTTCTTCACTTACTATGATCGCACCCAAATATTTTTTAAGTCTAAATATATGACTTGATCCGACCCTACCCGGGTCAACCACCAAATTGTAGAAAGCACGATAGTTGCCGGCCATATCTGGCCTAACAGGATCATCTACCTCAAACTTTTTATAGCGAGAGCGCTTTTCATCCACGCAATCGATTTGCGTTTCTATAATCATCAAAAAATAGCTCTGGCAAACCACTTTATTGTTTATCTTAACCGGCTCAAAAACGACATGCTGATAAAGTTCGTCTATCTCTGGCAAACCGGCGAGCGAATTTTTTGCCCTCTCGCTTAAAACAGGAACACTGGCGTATCCAGCGAGGGAATAATCAACTTCTTTACCGTCGAACCTTACATCGAGGGTATATGTGCCTGGCTCCGTAAAATTAACTGCAGGATCACTGAAATGCCAGTTATCTACATGATGTACATCTCCGAGCACCCACCTATCGCAGACAGTTACATCTTGTCGCATTAAGTAATATCTCATTTCAGTCCCTCGTAAGCCATTTATCAACTTCACTACCCACGATTACTGCTTCTGACTTAATCCCTTCCAATATTTTTGTCACGAATCAACGAAAAAAGGGGACTGTCTAGTCCTGAAATAGGTTTACACCTGCTTCAGGACTAAACAGCCTTTAAACTCTAGTCTAGATAAATCTGCCCTCTTTTCTTGTCCCTTTTCTTCAGCCCCCTTTTCTTAAACTTATTCATCATCCCAAAACTGCCCCGGCGGCGCATAGTTGCCATCTTCCAAGATGCTGCACCATCCAAAAAGCCTATAAAACATTTCAAGATCCAATATTTGGTAGATATCAATATCAACTTTTTTTAACGACACCCGACCGTGTGCATAGTGAGAGTATTGCCCACCTACCCCACCTATCGCTCTTTTTTCAAGTTCTGCACGATCCCACTCCAGAACGGTTCCTGCAGCTTCTGGCAAAGGGTCCAAAAATTCAATTTCAAACTCCGTTGCAATTTTGCAAATGCAAGGAATCAGCCTTTGCTCGAGCAGGCTGTGGGTTAACAAATTCTCGGGAAACTTAATGCTTAATTTCATTTCAGAGCATCCTTTGGAACAACAACATAACCTGAAAAATTCTTTTCAAAAGTAGTCGCGGGGCTAAAATACTGCTTACCATGAGGATCACGAATTGCTACGACAGAAATGCCATTTCTGGTCGTAATGCCGTCGACCACAACAAAATGGGAAAATCCGGTACCCGCTGCTTTATCCACCACTTGGACAATAACAGGCGTTCCGTTTGCTGTGTATCTTGCCAAATCAGCAACGTTACGGCTTGCATAAACTGCCGTGTTGACGCCCTCAGACTTCATCAAATTCGCAACGTCCTGAGGGAAAATCCCGTCTTTTCCGGGTGGAAGCTTTTCAATCAGATTTCCTATGTCTACTTTATGTCCCATGGTATCCAAAACCATGCCACATGAGTTGTGACCACATGTAGGTACGGGCCCTTGATTCACAACTAAACGATCACCGCTTCGGGGTAGCGAATCACCAAGAAGTGGATTTTTAGGACCTGCTCCTGAAGGTAAGCTCTTTGCTAGCTCTTCTACCAAATCCGCAGACTCAGCAACCTTTCCTTCCAAATACAGCTTTTTAGCCTTACCTAAAACTTTTTGTGCCGCATCCCCGGCGCCCGGGATGAGTCCAATACTCGCCATGGCATAGTCAAACGGATCCTCAGCCTCATAGAAGCCCTTTGCATCGCCGTAAACCGGAATGAAGTCTGAACCAAATTCAGCGAGCTGCTCAGCCAGGCGCTTTGTCTGAGCAAGCGCAATCGGGCTATCTACTTGCTTAATGCTTCGAAGCTCCGCCTCAATGGAATACGCCGCAAGCTCTTTATTCTGCTCAACTTGCTTAGCCTGCTCTTTAGCCTCAGGGCCAAATCTCGCAACCACAAGGCTTCGAGCAGCCTCCGAAGCTTCTCGCCGTAAAGAACGACAGGTAGCACCTGCACCATTCGCACTGCAGGCTGTGGTTAGCGCCAAATCTCGACTTTTATCTAGAGCATCCAGAGCGTCAGCACGCCCACACGCAGCACTATCTCCTCCCTGGCATTTCTTCTTGGCAGCCCAGCGCTCTTGGTTTTCTTCATGGTTGAGGTAGTTGTACTGTGTCGAACTGCCCGCCACCCATGCTCCAGTTTGCAAACTCTCACCGTCAGCATCACTGTCCACCGACGCCGCAAGCACACCAATCAACTGCGAGCTCATCACCAGCAAGCTCTTTCTCTTATCCTCCGGCATGCTGGCGTACTGTTTGGCGAGGCTGTCTACCAGGGCTTCGTTCACACCTGCTGCCAACGCACCAGTACGGAAATCGCCGCCAGCAGCTTCAGCTGCCAGCCCGCCCATCAACGCATGCAGCCCAATCTTGGTGATACCGCCGTCGGCGAACCGATTCTTGGAGACATCACCAATCATGTTGAAGCCATAGGCAGCAAATGCATTGGCAAGGCTGCTTTGCAATGCATCCCCGAAGCTGGCTTCTCCTCCCAGCGCTTTAGTCAGGATGGCCGATGTGCCGTTTTGCAGAACCTGATTCGCAGTAAATTGACCAACACCTTGCCAGGTACTCAATGGGCTCGCAGATGTCACTGCTCCCGAGTTAGGCAGCGCAGTAGTAGTGCCTGTCTGCGTGCTGGTCCAGTCGTCATAGAACCCTGCGGTCAGCCCCGCGGTAACACCCGAGACAACATAGCCTCGCATCGCATCGCTGGAGGTTACGTCCTTGACCACTGCGCCTAAATTGCCACGGTTATTGATTGTGCTGATAGCACCATTGCTGGCCATGCCGGCAAGCACAACGCTGCCCGCAGCATTGGCCCAGCCTGCGGCAGATGTGGCTGTGGCAGCAGCCGTCGCCCCAGCCATCGAGGTACCCGTCCCAGCGGCGGCAATTGCGCCGCTTGCTGCCCCCATCGTGAAGTAGGTAACAATGATCGCTATGACAATTTGCGCGCCGGCGCCCAGGCCGGAATTACTGTATTTGAAGCTGTCGTGCAGCTCTTTGACCTCGCGCCAGTCAACATCGCCACGCTGCTCCATTTGCTTGATCCAGGCGAGGCTTGGGTCCGCCTGGACCATCGCGTCGATGGTCTGGCTTACCGTGTTCTGGTTAACCTGCCTTACATCAATCTTCAAGCCGTCCACGGCCTTGATCGCCAGCTCGCCCTGCGCCACCAACTCACTCTGACGCAATGTCTCGTCGGTATTCCCCTTACCCTTGGCGCTGGTCCACGCCAGGTCACCCTTGCTCTTCTCGTGGCTCTCCTGGTGCAGGTCTTTGACCGCCTCGAAGGTGACTGCGCCGCCACTGGTGATGGCCAGGTCGTTACCACTCTCAAGCTTGGCCCGCTGATACAACTGATCACCGCCACTAACCAGCGACAGATCACCACCAGTCTTGATCTCAGTCCCCACATTCGTGACGTGGGTCACCTCATCACGTTTGGTCTTCTTCGCGCCCCAGCCCCCCTTCTCCTTCATGTCGTAAAGGCTGTAGGTGCTGTTCTGCGCCGCCAACAAACTCAACTTATCCCCGCTATACAGATAAGCCTCATTCCCCGCGCTGATCCTGCTCGCCACAATCGTGGTATCACGCCCCGCCTGGCTGACAAAATCCCCACCCGCCGTCAGTACGCTCGCCACTTGAGTAGTCTGGTCGTCCGAGGTCTTGATGCGTTTTTTGCCGTCCTTTTCCTTGCCCTCGATGTTGTGCATGTCGCTGACCGAGGCGACGTTGAGGTCGCGGCCGGCGGCGATGTTGAGGTCTTTGCCGGCGGTGGCATTGCTGCCGATGATGTTGACGTCTTGCCCGGCCTGCATGTTGAGGTTGCCGCCCGCCGTGACGCTGGCGGCGAGGTTTTTGACGTCGGTGGTGATGCTGGATTTCTCGCCGCCGTCGCGGCTCTCGTGTTTGACGCTGGTGTCGCTGGCGGCGATGAAGTTGAGGTCGCGGCCGGCGGTTAAATTAGCGTCGTTGCCAGCGGTGAGTGCGCCGCGGTTGGTGAGGTCGCGTCCGGCGTCGATGGCGAGGTTTTCGCGGGCGACGATGGTGCCAGCGCTGGTGTCGGTGAGGGTGCGCATACCGGCGCCGTCACGCACCTGGATGGCGGTGGTTTCGTTGGTGATATCGCCTTTGAGCGCCGTGAGGCTGACTTGTTTGCCGCGGATTTCGCCGGCCATGGCGTTGCGGATGCTGTCCTGGGCCAGCAGGCTGAGATTGTTGCCGGCTTCGACCAGGCCGCCGGTATAAATGCTGCCGCTACTGATGGCGGAGAGGTTGTTGCTGGCGCGCAGGGTGCCGACGTTGATCAGGTCGCCGCCGGTGACCAGGTTGAGGTCGCGGCCCTGGATAAGGCTGTTGCCGCGCACGTTGCGCGAGTCGGCCTGGGCCAGGTACAGCACCGGTACGAGCACGGTCTGGCCGTCGATGACGCGGTTTTCCATCCACACGATGTCGTGGGTCAGGGCGCCGACTTGCTGGTCGGTGAGGGCCACGCCCAGGCTCAGGCGCAGCGCGTCTTTGCTGGCAAGGCCGTTGTCCATCAGGTAGCGGAACTGGTCGGCGTCGCTGTACAGGCCGCCGGCGAGGAAGCGTTGGCCGGTTTGCGCGAGGACGGCGTCGCGGATCAGGCGGGTTTCGTACTGGCCGTCACCGAGGCGGCGCCAGGCATTGTCGGAATTGAAACCGAGTTTGCCGAGCATGTAGTCGGAGCTGAAGAAGCCCGACGCCGAGGTGAATTCGGGGTTGGTCTCGATCAGGTAGTGGCTGGTGGGGTCGGCGTTTTTGACGAACAGGCCGTACTCGCCCTTGGGCAGTTGGAAGGTCGGCGAGCTGGTGGGGTCGACCGGCGCGAAGGCGGTGCCGGTGTAGTCCACGGGCACGAAGCCGCCGCCAGGGGCCACACCGACTACGGGCAATACGCTGCCGGGCGCCTGGGCGCTCGGGTCGTTGGCGTGTTTGCTCAGGTTGATGTTGATGCCGCCGACGGGGATGCCGGTCTGGTCGTCGCCGAGGGTGCCGGTCAACTGGGCCAGGGTGTTGTTGTGCAGCGTGCCGTTTTGCAGGGTGCGGGCGACGTTGAGGTTGACCGTGCCGCCGGCTTGCAGGGTGGCGTCGTAGCCGGGGCCGCTGTTGTTGGTCCAGGTGGTGACGTCACTTGCGTAGGCGAACGGCAGGCTATTGGGTGAGCGGCTTTTGAGTTCTTCGAAGCGCGCCTTATCGAAATTCCCGGCCGCCGTGGCCGCATTGAACGCGGGCACGTCGACATATTGCATGCGTTCAAACAAATCGTCGGAGACGTGACCTGGCGTGCCGATGACAAGCTTGCGCTGGCCCGTGCGCGTGGCGGCGCCCTGGTTGAGCAGGTCACCGGCAGTGATGCTCAGGTCGCCATTGGCGGCCATCAGGCTGTAGCGGTTCTGCACATTGTCGCCTTGCAGCAGCATGTTTTTGCCAGCCACCAGGCGCGCCGCTACCGAGTCCTTGGTTGCCGCCTCAAGGTACGTCTCGTAGATGGTGATCTCGCCACGTTCCCAGTTGTCGCTCTCGCCGCAGTGCTGGCCACAGATCCAACTCAAGCTGCCGGTGGTCAGTGTCTGCCCGAGTTCGAATTCGTCTTTGGCGTTTTCGATAAAGCCCGCGTTGATGCCGATCGAACCTTCGCTTTCCACGGTGCCGGAGCGGTTGCTGAACAGCACGGCACGCCCGCCATCGCGGGCGGCGAAACTCAGGTTGCCTTTGCTGTAGACATCGCCATAGCTGTTGCTGAAGCCATTGCTGCGCAAGGTCATGTCACCCCCGCTGAACAGCAGCGTGTCGGCGGCATTGGTAATGCCGTTGACTGCGGTGAGGCTCACTGCGCCCTGGGCACCGAGGGTGCCACGGTTGTTGATTTGCGCGGCGGCGATATCCAGCTGCTGACGGGCCGTGAGGAACCCGAGGTTGTCCAGGGTGCCGCCCAGGGTCAGGCGCGTATTGGTGGCCGCCAGGCGGCCGCCGTTCTGGCTGAGGTTGTTGGCGGCGACGGTGAGTGTTTGCAGGGCCGAGACGCGGCCGCTGTTGGTGATATCGCCGGTGGTGATGCTGATGTCACCGTCGCTGAGCAGTTCGCCGCCGTTGTCCAGGCTGGCCACGTTGAGGATCAAGCCCTTGGCGCTGGCCATGCGGTCACCGGCCTTGAGGGCCAGCCCCTGGTCGCTCTTGTAGGTGAGCACGTCGTTGAGTTGCACACGGCCCAGGCCATCGACGTTGCCGAAGGCCCAGTCGGCGCTGCCCATGCCCTGGATATTGCCCTGGCTGCCGGAGAGGCTGGCGGTGTTGAGGTGGAACAGGCCGGTGCCGGCGTGTTGCAGCATCCCGTTCTGGTTGTTGAAGCTGGCCGCGTCAAGGCTGAAGGCCTGGCTGCCGAATTCGAGGGTGCCGTTCTGGTTGTTCAACGCACCGCTGAGGTTGACGCGGCTGCTGGCGCCGCCCAGGGCACGCAGTTGGCCGTTGGCGCTGTTATCGAGGTTGCCGCCAGTGAGGGCCAGGCCCTGGTTGGCTTCGACCAAACCGCCCTGGTTGGTGAGGGTGTCGCGTGAGGTCAGGTTGATCTGATTGCCGCTGATCTGGCCCGCGCTGTTGTCGAGGGTGGCGCCGCTGACGGTCACTTGTTCTTTGCCGAACAGTTTGCCGCCACGGTTGGCCAGGGCTTCGACGGTGAGTTGCAGGTTGCCGACCAGGCTTGCCATCAGGCCGCCGCTGGCGTTGTCGACGTTGTTCGCGGTGACGGTCAGGCTGTCGCCCTGCACGGTGCCGCCCTGGTTATCCAGGCGGGTGGTGTTCAGTTCGGTGAGGGCGCCGCCGCTGAGGATCAGGCCCTTGCGGTTGCTCACATCCTGGCCGCTGTAGCTCAGGCCTTCGGCGCCGGCCAGCAGTTGGCCGTTGTCATTGTTCAGGTGCTGGGCGGCGATGTCCAGGCGCTTGCCGCGCAGAGTGCCGCCGTCGTTGTTGAGGGTGGTGAGTTGCTTGACCAGCACGCTGCGTTCACCCGCGTCGATCTGGCCACCGACGTTGGTGAGCAGGTCGCTGACCTTGAACACCACATCACCGCCATCGCTGACCAGCGCGCCTTTGTTGCTGTTGTTGAAGGTCTGCGCGGTGACGTCGACGGTCTGCCCCAGCAGGATGCCGGCGCTGTTGTCGAAGCGCTCGCCTTGCAATTGCAGCAGGCCCTCGCTCTGGATGCGGCCTTGGGCGTTGAGCAGCTGGCCCGGGCCTTTGAGCAGCAGGCTTACGCCCTGGGCGCCACCGGCGAGCAGGCCGGCGTTGCGGTTGTCGAGGCCGGAAGCGCGTACGTCGAGTTGGTCGCCCAACACGCGCCCGGCGCGGTTGTCGATATCGCCGCCAGCCAGGTCGAGCAGCAGTTGCTTGCCGACAATCGTGCCGCTCTGGTTATCCAGGTGGGCGGCGTGCAGTTCGATATCGCCCTGCCCGGCCTGCAAGCGGCCCTGGGCGTTGTTGAGCTGTTGCGCGGCGGTGAGGGTGAGCTTGCCGGTGTCGGCGCTCAGTACGCCGCCTGCGTTGCTGCTGAGGGTACCGGCAGTAACGTTCAGATCGGTGCTGGCCTGGGCGAAACCCTGGTTGTTGTTGAAGGTGTTGGAAACGGCGAGGTTGAGTGCGCCACCGTCGGCCTGGATCAAGCCCTTGAGGCTGTTGTCGAGGTTGCTGGCAGTGACGGTCGCGGTTTTGCCCACCAACACGCCGTTCTGGTTGTTCAGGGTGCCGGCGTTGACGGTCAGGTCGTTGGCGATAACTTGCCCGCCGCTGTTGTTCAATTCGGCACTGGTGAGCACCAGGCTGCCGCCGGCCATTTCTATACGGCCCTGGCGGTTGTCCAGCGATGCGCTGTTGAGCGTGGCGACCTGGCCTTCGCCGAAGCGGATCAAGCCGCCGAGGTTGACGATGGCCGGCGAGTTGATCGCCAGGCTCTGCTCGCCGAACAGGCGGGCGCTGGCGCCCTGGTTAGTGAGTTTGGCGCTGCTGACCTCGACGGTCTTGGCCTGGATGATCGCGCCCTGGTTGGTCAGCGCTTGCGCGGCGGTGATCGCCAGTGCACGGCTGGCCAGCAGGTTGCCGCTGGCGGTGACGGTTTGCGCGTTCACCACCAGATCGCCCGTGGTGTTACGGCTGTTATCGGCGGCGACGCCGGCTTCGATGATGCCGGGGTTGTTTACGCTGGCCGCGTTGATCTCGATGCGCTGGCCGGCGGCGATGCTCTTGCGGTTGACCAAAGCCTGGGCGCTGGTGACCTGCACGTTGCCGTTGGCGTAGATCTTATCGGTGAGGTCGACGTTTTGCGCGGTGACCTTAACGTTACCGGTGGCCGCCGCCTGCGCCATGCTCAGGCGCCCGTTGGCGTCGAGCTGAATATCGCCACCACTGGCGGCCACGGTGCCGTCGAGCTTCACGCCCACACCGGCCTCGGTGCCCACCAGTTTGATCGCGCCGGCATACATGCCGCCCAGGGCCGAGGAGTCGATCGCCAGCTCCGGCTTGGGGCTGCCGTCATCGGCGCGGGCGGTGGTTTTCAGGCTTTGCGCGTCGACGTCGTTGCGCCCGGCGATCAGGTTGAGTTCGCGGGCGTTGATTTGTGCGTTGATCTTGGCCGAGCGGGTGATGATGTCGAAGCGTTCGACGTTGCTGGCGTTCAAGCCCTGGCCGTCGATGGTCACGGCGCCGCCGTCCACTTCATAGCGCTGCAACTGGCCGCTTGCGTCGAGCACCGGTTTGCCGGTGGTGAGGGTGACGTTGGGGGTGTTGATAAAGCCGCAACCGCTGCACGTCACGCCGTACGGGTTGGCCACGATGACCTTGGCCGACTGCCCCGCCACTTCGGTGTAGCCGCGCAACTGGCTGGGGCTGCCGCCGTTGACTTCGTTGAGGATGACGTTCGCCGCGCCGCCCTTGAGGTTGGGGTTGCCGACAATGATCCCGCCCAGTTGGGTGTTGACCATGGCGCCGTTGCCATTGTTGAGGATCACGCCGTTGGGGCCGACGTTGTAGTCCTTGAACTGGTTATGGGACAAGCCCGCGCCATTGGGGGTGGCGATGTTCACCACCGGCACGCCATTGCCCGCCGCGCCCACGGTGGTGCCCGGCGCACTGACCACAATGCCCTCGGCCTGGGCCAGCAGCGGCTGCCAGAACAATGCGTTGGCAAGGATCAACGCCAGCCCGCGCTTGGGCAGGCCGAAGAACGCGTCCCGGCGCTTCAGGGCGGCAGAAGGTTGGCGGGCCAGGAAGGCGAATTGGCGAACATCCATTGTCAGGCTCTCATGCAGCGGGGCGTTGAATTACAGGAAAAAATCCATGCGGAAGTAGATCGGCGCTTCGCGCTCGGTGACTACACCGGGTCTTTCTAACGAATGAGCAAAGGTCACGCTGGTGCTCACGTGTTTGCCACGGGCGAACAGCTCCAGGGAGTTGCTGGACACCCGGCCATGAACGTTGTCGTTATAGCGGTCGTTGCGGATCACGCCCTGGTCGTAACCGACGCTGGCGCCGTATTCGAAGAAGGCCGGGCGCATCCAGTCGAGGGTCACCGGGCGTGCCCAGCGCACTTCGTTGCGCCAGTAGCCGCCGCTGTCGCCGGTCAGCAATTGGTCCTTGAAACCGCGCACCGAGGCCGAGCCGCCGAGGCTCATACGCTGCGGCGAAAACAGCGGGTCTTCACTGCGCTGCCCGGTGGCCAGGCTGCTGAAGCTGAACGACTCGCCCCACAGGCTGAACGGTTGCAGGTAGCTGACCGTGGCGGTGTATTTGCGGTAGCGCGAGTTCGGTTGGCGACGGCCCGCAGGGTCACGCTCGTCTTGGGCCTGGGCGTCGAGCAGGCCGATGCCGCTTTGCATGCCCAGGTCCAGGTTGACGAAGGCACTGCCAATGCGCCGCCCGTGGTTGACGCCCAGTTGCAGTTCGCTGAGGCGGTTGCTGCTGGGCGCGGTGCGCACGTCGAGGATGTAGTTGTTGGTGCGCAGGTGCGCCAGGCCGACGTTGACCGAGGTCTTGCTGACGTCATCGCGGTGGATCACACGCTCGGCGCGCAGTTGGTGGTTCTGGTTGTCGCCGTCCTGCTTGTATTTGAAGCCGTCGGCGATGCCGTAGGTGCGGTAGTCGCTCTCGCTGTAGGTGTAGCTGAAGTTCCACCAGCCCCATGGCACGTTGTAGTAGAGCATGGTGTTTTTCGAGGTTTTCTGGTGGTCGCTGATGGCGTCGTGGCCGCCGCGCAGCATCAGTTGGTCGCCCAGGCCGAGTGGGCTGTCCCACTCCAGGCCAGCGCCCCATTGCTGTTCGCCGGTGCTTTTCTGCCCGTCGTTGTTGCGCGACAGGCTGGCGCGCCAGGGCTTTTGCGCGGTGTTCTTGACCACCACATCGCTGCCGCCGATCTGCTTGCCGGGGGTGAGCTCCATCTGCGCTTGTTTGGACGGCAGGCGGTTGAGCTGGTCCACCAATTGCTCGATTTCACGCAGGTTCAGCGCTTCACCGACCTTGCCGGGAAAGGCCATGGCCAGTTCGCGGTCGGTCACTGTGCTGCCTTCGGCGCTGCGCAAGGCTTCGAGTTTGCCTTCCACCACCAGCACTTGCAGGTGGCCGGTGGAAAGGTCCTGTTGCGGCAGGTAGGCACGGCTGGTAACGCGGCCTTTGCCGAGGTAGTAGTCGGTGATGGTTTTGAGCAAATCGTTAAGCTGCGACACGCCCAGGCATTGGCCGATGTAGGGCTTGAGCAGGCGCTCGCGCTCGGGCGCCGGCAGGCTGTCGGCACCTTTGAGTTCGATGGTTTTGATCGGGAAGCACCGAGTGTCGGCAGGGCTTGCCGGGGCTTGGGGCTTTTCCGCTTTGCCGGGCAGGTCCTGGAGTTCCTGCAGACGCCGCTGCTGCTCTTCGAGCAGGCGATTCTGCCGGTCGCGGATCAAGTCCTGATCGCCAGGCGTGGGGGCGGCGGATGCACTGTTCAGGCTCAGGCAGGTGAGCAGGAACGTGCAGAGAAGAAACCGAGTCCGTGGCAATAACGAAGACATGTTCGATCCATCGAAAATCAAGGGCCGCGAAACTAACATCGAACTTCCAGCTAGCCTAGAAACGGGCGAAGTTGGGCCGCTCGCTGAAATAGTCTTCAAGCTATTGATTAATAAAGATAAATTTTCATCAAAAGGGCCAAGCCTTTTCACCGGAAGTGATTATTCCGACAAGTGGCAGCGATTTTGATGGCAATTCGACGAAGGGTTTTTTGATTGCCATTATTTAGCCATCAAGTTTCGTCGAGTTAGGTTAGTACCGAGGAAAGGAGAAAAGTTCGCGGGGGTTTTGTGAATTGGATCCCATTTATCGGAATTCCAAGGAGAGGGTTGGACCACTGCAATCTAAACGGTGGGAAATAACCAATGTGGGAGGGGGCTTGCTCCCTCCCACATTGGGTACTCGCAACATTGAGGATGTCAGCCAATGCCCTTGTCTTTGTCAGTGCCGGGTACCAGAGCCAGGCCAGGGCGTTCGACATCGCGGGAGACGTGGGACTTCACTTCTTCGACGCCGCCCTCTTCATCGTTGTGGATCACCAGTACGCCAGGGCGGCGCAGTTGTTCCAGGTCGCCATCGCCCAGGTTGAAGCTTTCACTCAGGTGCTTGTCGCTCAGGGCATTGGCCTCTGCGCGGCGCTGGGCAAACTGGCGGCCGCGGCGCTGTTGATAGCGCGCCCAGCCGATCAGGATCAACGCGTTGAACAAGGCGATCCACAGGTAGATCTGCAAGGTGTTGAGCGCGGCAAAGATCGGCGCCTCGATGCGTGGGCCGCCATGGGTTTCGAGCATGGCGCCGATGCCACGTGCCAGCAGCCAGACCAGCCCGCCCCAGGCCAGCAGGGTCAGCAACACATCGATGATCCACATCACAGGGCTTTGGCGAGTTCTGACCAGTTTCATAGTCACGCCTCCTCTTGGGCAGGTTTGATACCACGGTCCGGGCTGACCCAGCGTGCGCGTTTTTGATGCTGGTTGAACAACACCTTGGGAAAGCTGACTAGGGTGGTGAACAGGCTCACCAGCCAGAACACCATCGGGTACCACACGGTCCAGAACAGGGTTTTCCACAGGTCTTTTTCGTAGCGCCGGTCAATCAGGATGCTGACCGCAAACTGCAGCAGGCACACCATCGCCAGCACCAGGCCGGTAAACGCGGGTGGCACCAACGAGTCCACGGTAATCGCCGCCGGCAGCGTGACGAATTTACCCACGGCCCAGAAGATCACCGACAGCAGGAAGGTGAAGGCCCAACCGGTGGACAGGCAGTATTCGAACAGCAGCGGCCACAGGTAGCGATGGCGCCATTGCCAGATGCCGCGAATATTCTTGAACAGCACTTCGGCGCCACCCTGGGCCCAGCGCAGGCGCTGTTTCCACAGGCCGCCGACGGTCTCGGGCATGAGAATCCAGCACAGGGCACGCGGCTCGTAGAAGATCGACCAATGATCCAGTTGCAGCTTCCAACTGACATCGATGTCTTCGGTGATCATGTCGGTGCTCCAGTAGTCGATGCGGTCCAGCGCCTTCTTGCGAAACGCCACCACCACACCCGAGACCGTGAAGATCCGTCCGAACACCCGCTGGGTGCGCTTGATCAAGCCGATGATCGAGGAGAACTCACCGACCTGCACCCGCCCGATCAGGGTGGAACGGGTACGGATGCGCGGGTTGCCGGTGACGGCGCCCAGGCGCGGGTTGTCGAGCATCGGCGCGACCATGTAGGCCGCCGCGTTCTTGTCGAGCAACGCATCGCCATCGATGCACACCAGGTATTCGCTGCGGGCGGCCACCGCCCCCATGCGCAGGGCCACGGCCTTGCCCTGGTTCTGCGCCAGGTGCAGCACGCGCAGGCGTGGGTGTTGCAGTGCCAGGGCATCGAGTACCGCTGCGGTGTTGTCGCTGGAGCCGTCGTTGACCGCGATCACTTCGATGTTTGTGTACACCTGGGCCAACGCGGCCGCCATGGTGTCAGCGACGTTATCGCCTTCGTTGTAGCAAGGGATGATGATCGAAATCAGCGGGTTACCGGCCAGGGTCGGCGCCGGGGTGTCTTCCTCCCACGGCCAATGGCGCTCCCAGTGCAGCCAGAAGTACAGGCCGCCGGCGATCCACAGCGCCGACATGAACAGCGGGTAGAAGAACACGAAGTCCATCAGGAACTGCCCGGTGATCAGGAAGATCAGGCCCAGAGGCAAGCCCAATACCAGCGCCAACACGAATAGAGCCAGGATTCTGTCGAACATGATCAAGGATTCCATTGGTTGGAGAGGGCCGGACGTATCGTCTTCAAGTCCGGGGAGTTTTCCAGGAAGTTGTCCGGGTAGTAGCCGAAACTGGTGACGCCCTGGCGTTTGAGTACACCCATCCACTCTGCCAATTGCTCAGCGCTGATATCCGGCGCGGCTTGGGTGCGCCAGTCTTTGGCTTGCAGTTCGAAGACGGTCTTTTCAAGTGCGCCGGGGCGTGCCTTGACCGTGGCCACCAGCTTTTCCAGCCAGGCATTGGAGTCTTTCAGCGACTGGCCTTCCATCAGCGGCATGGCCATGGGCGCCGTCCAGTCGTAGGTCTTGAGGAAGTCATCGAGGTTCTGCGCAAACCAGGCTTCGCTGCCGGGGTTGAGCATCGGCTCGGCGAAGATATTGCGAGCGGTGAGGATCTGCGGGCCGCGAATGGCGCGCACCTTCACGGTCAGCTCGTTGGTGAAATCGGTCAGGTAGCGGCTCTTGAAGCGAGTCCAACGCTGCATCACCGCAGGGTCGGCACGCAACGCAGCGATATTGTCCGGCAAGCCCTGGGCAGCATAGGCCTTGAGTGCGGCGGGGCTGGCGTCTTCAAAGTCGCTTAGCAGCGCATCGTCGTGATACAGCACGCCGTCGATGGCACTGTTGCTGGTACGCGCCAGGTCTTCGTAGATCTCACCGATGAGCTGCCGCACTTTCGGATCAAAGGGCGACAGGCGCTTGTATTGATCCGGATCGGTAGCAACCTTGCCGGTCTGCGGGTCCCAGCGGGTCACGCGTGGCAGCTTGGCGTCGAGGGCAAAACTGAGCACCGGCATCCACGCAAACACGCTGGCGTGGGCACGGGTATGCAACTGCCAGGAAACGCGGTTGAACAGGTCGGCGCGCATCGGCAGGTGGCGGTTGGGGAAGTACACCGAATGCACCAGGCCATCACCCTTGGGGTCGGCGTAGGCTTGCAGAAACACCGTGACGGCGCCCATGTCCACCACGCGCTGCACCAGCACATCGAGGTTGTGCGCCTGTTGAACCGGGTCGGGGTCATAGACGTGATCCAGGTCCACATGCACGACGCGCAACGGAGCCTTGGCCTGAACCGAAACCATGCTGCTGGCGAAGTGTTCCCCATCCGGGTCGGAGGCCACCAAAAAGCGCGGGCTGTTCATCAGCTTGTTGGAATCATCCAACCCGTCGTCCAGCGTAAGCGCCATCTCATAGCCGTGTTCACCGACCACCGCCAGGGTGGTGCCATCGGCCGCGCCATACGGCCATACCCATACCCGTGGAGCCTTGCCAGTGACGGTACGAATTTTATTGGAAATGGCTGCTACGTCAGTACGCATCCGCGCCTGGAACTGCGCTTCGGTTTCATAGCGACCGGTCGCCGGGTCATAGCGGCGCGTGGTGGCCGCCGGTTCGAGGTTGCCCTGGGGATTGGCGAGTATGCCTTTGTGATTGGCGTCGGTATGGGCGGCGATTTCCACCAGGCCCGATCGGGACACTTCGCGAATCTGCTGCCAGGTCAGGAAGTCGCCCCGTGGGCGCGGTGTACCGGCGAAGTCCACCGGCTGGTTCAGCGGCGTGTCGATCCAACTGCCCACCGGCGCCAGCACGGCCGGCCAATTGTAGGCCCGCAAGATCGGCATCACGCGGGTGTAGAAGCTGGAATAGCCGTCATCGAAGCTGAGCATCACGGCCTTGGGCGGCAGTGTCGGCCCGCCCCGGCGCGCAGCAAGGACTTGATCCACGCTGACCGCCTGGTAACCGTTCTCGCGCAGCCAGGCCAATTGCTCGATCAAGCGCTCGGTACGCACCGCCACCACGGCCTGGTCAGGGTCGTTGTCCGAGACGTCGTGGTAGGCAATGCCCAGGAAATGGTTCTTCGGCCACGGCGCTTCGCTGGCCAGTGTCGGGCGCTCGGCAGGTGGAACGAATGGCGCGGGTTGCTGGGCGCATGCGGCGGCCAGCATTACACCCAGGACCAGAAAAAAACGGCTGAGGAGGGTCATGGTCGGGCTCTTCTAGAAACGGTAAGTGAGGTCCAGGAGCAGGCGCAAATCGCGTTCGCGCTCGCCGTCGTAAGGTCGGCTGACCAGGCTCAGGTTGGCGCCGGCTTCCAGCACGTCATTCCAGCGAAAGCGTTGGCCGTACCCGATCAAGCCGACGCCGCCGGTGGAGTAATCCTTTTGGCTATAGGTACCCGCACCGAGCTGGAACTGCTGACTCCACTGGGTTTCGTAGCGGTGATAAAGCACATGGTTGACGTTGACGGTGGGCAACACACTGAAGTCGGACTTGGGGTTGAAGTAGATCGTGTCTTCCTTGCTGTTGCGGCTGGCACCGACTTCCAGGCCCAGCTCTACTTGCACTTTGGGCGAGTTGTAGATGCCTTCGCGACCGGTGAGCAAGGCTTCGACGCGGTCGTTGCCATCGCTGAAATGCGACGGGCTGACGGCCAGTTTCCACTCCCGGCTTTCGTTGGCGCGCCAGCGGATAAAACCGCTGCCGCCGTTGGCCGTGACACCTTCATTCAACGCCCGCAACGGTGTGGTGTTAAGCAGGTAGCCAAGGCTGCCGCCGTATTGCCAGTGGTCGTTGATGTCGCGGGCGATCGACACGCTCGCGCCTTGTTTGGCGCCATCGCCATAGGAGTGGTTGGACACTTCGGCTTCGATGGTCATATCGCGGGTGCGCCGCTCCACGCCCACACGCTGCCAACGGTGATGGCCGGTACCTTCGGCGAAATCGGCAGTGCCATAACCGACACCGGCGAACAGGCGCCAGTCCTCGTCGATGGGTGGGGTGTAGATCACGCTTTCTATGCCCCAGTCACGGCTACCCGACACCGCGCCGGCCTCTTGGTTGTTGCCGCCACCGAAGCTTTTGCCGGTGTAGGCTTCCACCCGCACTTCGGCCATGTCGTGCACGTCGCGCAAGCGTTTGAGGCGCTGTACCTGGCGGTTGTCCGGGGCGCGGGCAACGACGTCATCGGTAAGCAGGTCCAGTTGCCGCCATTCCTGCAGGTCCAACGCGGTGAAGCCTTGGGACATTTCCACCCCGATGTCACGAGGGCTCTGGTTTTCGGTCTCCTTGAGGGAGTCTTCAGCGCGTCTGGGCCATTCACGGGCACGGTACATTTCTGCCTGTGCCAAACGTACACCGATGCTGCCGGGAGCTTTGCTCCCCAGGTCTTCCAGCGCTTGTTCGCTGGCATTCAGGTCGGCGCCATAGGTACCGGCCTGGGCCGCCAATTGCTGGGCGTCCATCCATTCGTCGTTAGGGTTGCCGATAGGCAAACCCTTGAGTTCAACCCGAGGTTTCTCGGTGCTGGCCAGCTGCGTGGCGACCGCACGCGCCTCATCCACCTGATCGTTTTCCAACAAGGCGTAGAACAGGGCGGTGCTGTCTTTGACATGATCACCGACGTCGGCATCCGCTGCAGTCAGCGCCTGGCGATACAGCGGCGCGGCTTTTTCCGGCAGGCGCTGGTCGAGGTAGGATGCGGCGACCCAGCGCACGGCGTAGGTCGGCAACTGCACGCCTTGGGCGGTGAGCACTTCGTATTCGCGAATCACCTCAGCGGTGCGTGCACGGGCCTTGAGTACCCCAAGCCGGTCGATACGCCAGCGCACGACGTCGTCGTGGGCAGTGGCGTCCGGAGCCCAGCGGCTGATCAGCTTGTCGTAATCCTGCAGGGCGCGATCGGCGATGACGTAGCGTTCTTTTTCGGTACGCGTAGCGAACTCGGCCATGCGCACACGCTCGGCGGCAAGGTCGCCTTCCAGGCGGCGCTGGGTGACCGCGTCCACCAGGCCCGGGCGCTTGGCCGACAGGCGCAGGGCGGCTTCGGGCAAGCGAGCCTTTTGCAGGGCGACGATGTATTCACGGGCCACTTCCGGTTTGTCGCCGGCACGGATAAAGGCTTGGTCGAACTCGAACAAGGCGTCGTAATTCAAGCCGGCGCGTGTCAGCGCATAACCCAGGGCCATGCGGCGGTTCGGGTCATTGGGTTGCGCCGCCACCATCGTGCGCAAGCGTTGCACCGCTTCGTTGGCCTTGCCGCCATCGGCCTGGGTCAGGGCCTGGCCCAGTTGCAAGTCGACGTTATTCGGTTCACGCAGCAGAGCCTGGCGATAGACCGCTTCGGCCTGAGCCCATTGTTTTTGATTGCGATAGGTGCGCGCCACCGTGGCAAGTGCCTGGGTGGTGAGGTTGCGGTGCTTGCCTTGTGCTTCGTACACCTTGAGCACTTCGTCGTCTTGCCCGGCCCAACCGGCAATCACCAGGTGGTCACTGACCTGGCCTGGGGTTTGGCGTTCGGCAGACAGTTGGCGCAGTTGCGTCAACGCCGGCGTGAAGTGACCGTTGCGGGCCTGGATGATCAGGGCATCGTAGGCGGGATCGGCAAATGCGAGGCCAGGAACCAGCAATTGGCTGCACAGGGCGGCCCCGATAAGCAGACGCAACCGGCCTGAAGCACTGTAGGGGAGGTTTCGCAGCATATCGTGAGCTTCCTTACACACGGAAAGCCCTAACGATAGATGGTCCTGAGCGAAACGCATCAGGGTGTCGGCGTCTCGGGACCCGACCTAGCTTTCCTGTAAGAACTATCTCTTAGCGAAGTAGGGGGAAGTACAATTCAGAACAATTGTTCAGAATTGTGCGATCGCGATTTTTTGCCCTCACACAAAACGAATGTGGGAGCCGGGTTTGTGTGGGAGCCGGGCTTGCCCGCGATGCAGGCACCGCGGTCGTTCAGCCAGACCGGGGCGATGCTATCGCAGGCAAGCCAGCTCCCACACAAGCCTGCTCCCACATTTTTTTACCGCATTTTCAGCGCTTACTGGGCGCCGCTCACCGCACCGACTTTCGACATCACAAAGCCAATGAACTGCTCAACGGTCATCTTCTGGCCGTTGAAGGTCACTTCGTTGTTGGCGTAGTGCAGCTTGGAAACCACATCGGTGCCCACCAGGGTTGCCAGTTGCGTGCCGACTGCCATGCCGCTGACCATCTCGGCCGCCATCTGCGATTGCTGCTCGATGGCTTTGGGGTCAGTCACACCACCGACCTGGGCTTGCAGGGCGGCTACGTCGCTGATCATTGGCTTGGACAGGGTCAGGTTGGCATCCAGCAGCGCAATCATCTGCTTGCCCAGTTCAACCGGCGGCAGCTCCATGGACGTCGGCTTGGCCAGGTCCACAACCAGGTTGAACTTGCTTTCGCCGTGGGTGGTTTTAAGCGACAGGTTTTCCACCGCCAGTTGCGGCTTGGCAGCCAGTACCTGGTTGACGTTGGCTTCGGCCAGGGCCTGCTCGGCTTCGGTCAATTGCAGTTCCGGCACCGGTTGGCCGGCAGCAGCCGCGGCTTGCACCGGTTGCATCTTGTCCTGGTAGAGCTTGGTCAGCACCAGCATCGCCGGGATATCGACGTTCTTCATGCTCACGGCCATGGCGGCCGAGCCGACCGGTTTGCCCTGATAACCGATCTCGTCGATCTTGTAGTCGACGCGGCCGGCCAGGTTGTTGTCCTTGGCTTGGGTGGAGTCTTTCTGCTCGAAGCCCTTGAGGGTCAGCACGGCTTTCTGCGGGCCGAAGGTGACCTTGGTATCGGTCAGTTCCACGGTGTTCTGGCCGGTGTAGAAGCCAAAGGTGGATTTCTCCAGGTTGCTGGCAACAGTCAGGCCAGCCAGTTCCGCTTCGAACGGTGCGCCATTGGCATCGATCGCCGCGACCTTGAGGCTGTTCATGAAGCCATCAGCCTTGACCTTCTGGCCTTCGGCGCTGCTGTCGAATTCCAGGTTGGCGCCGGAGAAGCTCACCGAGGAGGTGTCGTCCTTGAACTCCAGCGGCAGCAATTCGATGTTGCCGCTGACCGAACGGCTGTAGCCGATGTTCGCCACGCCTTTGAGCGGCGACACGTCTTTGCTGGCGGCGAACCATTTTTCAGTGGTGGGGTTCTTTTCCAGTTCGTAGTGACTGGTGGCCATGACCGGCAACCACTTGAGGGTCACCAGGCGCGAGAACGGCAGCGGGCCGTGCTCGATATGGTCGACGAACAGCAATTCGGGGTTCGGGTTGTCTTCGCCGAACACGCTGCCCTGGCCCTTGAGGCGATAGTGCGCCGTGCTGCTGAACACGCCACGGTCCAGAGACACCAGCTCCAGAGCCACGGTGCCGTCGACGCCGGCCATAGAGGTCTGCAACTCTTTGTTGGCGTTCTGGATCGCGGTTTGCAGGACCGGCTCCAGTTGTTTACCGGTGTACCAGGCGCCGCCCGCACTGACGGCGCCGATGGCGACAACAAAACCCAAGAAAACAACTGCTGGCTTATTCATGAAGTGACCTGATCAAATCCTGTGAGAAGTGGGCTGTCTTCCTTGAACCCCGAAGGGGTTGGCTCAAGCCCGCCGAAAACGGGGGAAGATTAGCACTGGCGAGCGCAAACGGCCCAGCCTTTCAGAGGGATCAGTTCAGCAGGAGTTCAGGAGTACTCCTGTTCGACTTCATCCAACTGGTGATCAAAACTCTTCAAGCGAGCGGTCCAGGTGTACACCAGCACCTCGAACTCTCGGTGGATCACGGCATTGCCGGGGGTGTCGGCCTTGGGGTCGCAAAAATCCAACTGGTAGCGCTCGCGGGCCATTTGCGTGGCCACGTCGGACAATTCCCGCGCGTTATCGAGCCAGTGCCTACCGTCTGCGACCTGTCGATCCAGCAGCACGCATTGTTTTTTCAGGACTTCGAGGCTTTTTTCCAGCGGCGTGCCGGTGAGGTCGCCCATGACCTCCTGGAAGGTGCGCCCGGGCTGCCAGTAGCTGCCCCAGAAATAGCGGTCGAATACGGTTTCGACGCGGCGCAGGGCAACCTTGGTGTCCCAGATCGCGACGCGGGTCTTGCCTTGCTCGAGGAGCTTTTTCTTCACTCGCTGGTTTTGATAAGACGCCCAGGCCACCACGCCGATGGACAAGGTGCCGATCACCAGGCAGGCGCTGTCCAGGAACACCATGGCCTTGTCGAGTTGATGGGCGAGCATGACACCGTAGAAATACGCGGCCGATAACAATACCAGTGCGAAGAGCACGCACCAGAAAGCGGGAGCATAAGGGTTTTTCATTATTGGAATCCCCATGAGCAAACGCGAGCTTTGTCGGGTGAGACGTCACGGCGCCTCACCTGACAAAGCATAGCAATCACCTCACGGTTTGCCGGGTTTTACCCCTTGCGTTCGTCCGCTTTCCCAGCCGCCGCCCAGGGCCAGGAACAGATCGATCTGGCTCATGGCAACCTGGGTGTTGGCCGCCGCCAGTTGCGCACGCATATCGGTGTAGGTGCGCGTGGCTTGCAGGTCGGCCAGGAACGATTCGCGGCCGGCCTGGAAGAAGCGATGGGTCTGGCCGGCAGCTTCTCGCGCCGACTGTTCGGCTTCGGCCAGGGCGTCGCGGCGCTGCAACACCGCAGTGTATTGCGCCAGGCCGGTCTGGGTTTCGCGGATGGCATTGAGCACCACGCCGTCGAAGTGCGCCAAAGCGCCCTGGGTCGCAGCTTCGGCTTCATGGATACGCGCACGGGCGCCGTTGGTCGGCACGGTCCAACTGATCATCGGGCCAAAGCCCCAGCGGTTGGTGGCCGGTGTGCCGAGGTTTTCCAGCAGGCCCACGGTGCCTACCGTGGCGCCGATGCTGATATCCGGATACAGCGCGCCGGTGGCCACGCCGATACGTGCGGTCGCGGCAGCCAACTGGCGCTCAGCCTGGCGCACATCAGGGCGACGTTTGAGCAGCGTGGCACCGTCGCCCACCGGCAGCAACTGGGCGATGTGTGGCAGCTCGGCGCAGGTGCCAGTGCCGGCCGGCAGTTGGTCTACGGGCTTGGCCAGCAGCATCGACAGGCGGAACAGTGCGGCCTGGCGCGAGGCTTCATAGCGCGGAATGTCGGCGCGCAGGGATTTGTATTGGGTTTGCGAGCGGGTCACCTGGGTTTCGTCGCCGCGCCCGGCATCCCGCAGGCGCTGAGTCAGCTTGGTGCTCTGCGCTTGCAGGTCGAGGGATTCGTTGGCAATCGCCAGCTCTTCGTTGGCCGCGCACACCTGGGTGTAGGAACGCACCACATCGGCCACCAGGGTGATGCGAGCGATATCCGCCGCCGCCTGGGTTGCATCGGCGCTGGCCTTGGCGCTTTCGATGCCGCGCTGCAAGGTGCCGAACAGGTCGAACTGATAGGACGTGGTGATGCCGACGCTGCCGATGTTGCCGACCGGGACTTTGTCCGGCAGCAAAAATGCTTCGCCAGATTCCTGCAAGCGCTGGGCCTCGGCCTTGGCGCCGGCACTCCAGCCGCCGGCGGATTCAGCCTGCTGCACCTGGTAACGCGAACGCTGCAAGTTGGCGGCGGCCACGCGCAGATCGGTGTTGGAGGCCATGGCCTGCTGCACCAGCTGGTCCAGGCGCGGGTCGTTATACAGCTTCCACCAATCGGCCGGAACCGGCGCCGAGACCACGTTGCTGCCCTCGCCCATGATCGGTCCTTGCAGGTCGCCACGGTTGACTGCGGCCTGCTCCGGCAGTTTGTAATCCGGGCCCACTACTTGGCAGGCCGACAGCAACAACCCCAGGGAAGCGGTTGCCAGAAGCCGCTTCATGGTTTGTCCCCGTCTTTAACCTTGTCGTCGATGATCGACACCGTCGCCGTGCGCCCGGCGATCATGCGAAAGTCCGCCGGCACATCGTCAAAGGCAATGCGCACGGGGATCCGCTGGGCCAGGCGCACCCAGCTGAACGCCGGGTTGACGTTGGGCAGCAGGTTGGAGCCGCTGCTGCGGTCGCGGTCTTCGATACCGGCGACGATGCTCTGCA
Source organism: Pseudomonas sp. W2Aug9 (assembly GCF_023127755.1). Lineage (NCBI taxonomy): Bacteria > Pseudomonadati > Pseudomonadota > Gammaproteobacteria > Pseudomonadales > Pseudomonadaceae > Pseudomonas > Pseudomonas sp. W2Aug9. The sequence continues at coordinate 516,129 of NZ_SPKL01000020.1, forward strand.
CATGCCCGTGCAGTCGAGCGTTGTCGCCGATCACGCGGATGTCCACGCCCATACCGACGTGAATGCCGTCGAGCTTGGTTTCTTCGAAGTAGCCGTCGATGTGGAAGGAATTGCTGTCCACCACCGACAGCACCGGGCGCCCGGCAGTGACGAACTCCTGGGTGCGCGGTGCGCGGTCGTTGACGTAGCCGTCCACGGGGCTGCGGATCACCGAGCGGTCGAGGTTGAGTTGGGCAGAGTCCACCGTCACCTGGGCTTCGGCCAGGGCCGATTGGGCGCGGGCCACGCGGGACTGGCTTTCTTCCAACTGCTCGCTGGGCACCAGGTTGCCGAGGCCACGGTTACGCTTGTACTCGCGCTGGGCCTGGGCCAGGGTTTCCTGGCGGTCAGCCACGGCGGCCTGGGCTTGGCGCAGGGCCAGCTTGAAGCGGTCCTGGTCGACGGCAAAGAGCACCTGGCCCTTGGTCACCAATTGGTTGTCGCGCACGTCCACCCGCTGGATCAGCCCGGAGACGTCCGGGGCGATCTGCACGATGTCGGCGCGGATGTGGCCGTCACGGGTCCAGGGGGCAAACATGTAGTACATGACCATGCGCCACACAACGACGACCGCGAAACTCACGATCAACAACGTCAGGACGACACGGCCGATAGTCAAAAAAGGTTTTTTCATGTCATCAAATATCGACTGAGTGAGTCCACCGCGCCCAGCAACAGCGCGTACAGCCCCACATTGAACAATGCCCGGTGCCAGACCAGGCGATAGAAGTGCATGCGCGTCAACAGCCCGTGCACCACCAGAAACAACACATAGGTAATGCCCATCAGCACCAGCAGCGTAGGCAGGAACACCCCGCTGATATCCAGATCACCGATCATAAAGGCGCTCCATCGGGTAGCGGCGCTTCCATTTCCGTGCCGCCAATGAATTCCACACCGGGCAACAACGCCAGGCGCAGGCCGGCCAAGGCGTGCAGCAGGTGCAGGCGGGTGTCGTCTTCGTCTTGCAGGCCCTGGCCGTTGAGGGCGCGGCGCGTACGGTCCAGGGTCATCAGCAGACCGCTGGGTGCGGGCAAGCGTTCACCGGCCTTGAGGCACGCTTTGAAGTAACCGCCCACCCCTTCCACCACCTGGTTGAGCAACACCCGTGGCACACCGAGGATGCGCGGCGAGTAGGCCAGCAGGTCGAGCAGGTTCAGCGCTACGCGCAGGTCGCGCAGGGCGCTGCCGGTGTCTTGGCCGGTAAGGGCCAGGCGCGGCAGGTGTTGCATCAGGCGGTCGAGCATTTGTGCGGCCATGTGCCGGTGTTCGTTCAGGGTTGCGGGCTCGGTCAGGCCAACGATGTCACGCCAGCTGAAACGGGTCAGGCGCTTGGCCGCCAGTTCGGCGCCGAAGGGCCGGGCGATCAAGGTCCACACAAATGCGAACAGCAGGCCCACGGGCCCAGCCAGGTTGACGTTGGCGAAGTTGAGAAAATCCGCGTCATAGGCGCCCTGGATGCTGATGAACGACGAGGTGTTGACCAGCGTCAGCAACATGCCCAGGTAGAATCGTGGCTGTACCGTGAGGGTGCCGATACAGATAAACGGCACGGCAAAAGCCAGCACCAGCATGGGGAAGTCATGCAGGTTGGGCAGCACCAGAAACAGATACAGGCTGGCGAACAGCACCGACATGGCGGTCCAGAAAAAGAACCGGTAGATCTGCGGCGCCGGGTCGTCCATCGAAGCGAAGAAGCTGCAGGCGACGGCGGCCAGGATCACGGCGCTGCCGCCATCGGTCCAGCCCAGCAGGATCCACAGCACCGAGGCGACGATGATCGCGGTAACGGTGGAAAACGCCGAGTAGAACATCAGCCCACGGTCGAGAAATGGCGTGAGCCGGCCCAGGCGCCAGTGGCGGTAGACGGCGCGCCAGGTGTCCTGGCTTTCGCACTGAATGGCGGCTTGCAGGCTGCGACAGTCTTGCCACAGGTCGACCCATTCGCCCAGGCGGTACAGGGCGTTGGAGAACAGCAACGTGTGGCGGTCATCCAGCGCTTCGCCTTGGGGTTGGGCGGCATCGATCTGGTCACGCAGCACACGCCAGCGGTCCAGGGGCGCTTGTTCAGTGGTGCTTTGCAGCCAGGCGTTGGCTTCCTCCAGCAACGGTTTGAGCCGGTCGAGAAACTCCGGTGCGCGATGCTCGATGGCGTACACCGCGTCATCCAGCGCGTCGATTACCGGCAGCAGATGAATCATGCGCCCGCGCAGTTCTTTGGTGTTGCGCACCGTTTGCGGCCGCGCGCCTTCGTGGGGCAACTGGCCGATCATCAACTCAAGGGTGTTGAAGGTGGCAACCATGCCGCCGCGCAGGTTGCTGACCGCTTCAGGGTCAATCTGGCGGGTGAGGAAGCGTTGGCTATAGACCTGAGCATCGCTGAACCACTTGGCCACCGAGCCATCGAACACCGGCATCAGGCGCCGTGGCCAGAACATTGCGCCCACCACCGCTGCGACCGCGATGCCAAGGAAGATTTCTTCGGTACGCGCTTCAGCCACGTCCCACACCGCCAGGGGGTTATCCACCACTGGCAGGGCGATCAGCGGCAAGGTATAGCCGGCCAGCATCAGGGCGTAATTATTGGCCGTGCGCAGGTGCATGGAGAGGAACAGCAAGGTGCCCGTCCATAACGCGATCACCACCACCAACAGGTAAGGCGACTGCACGAACATCGGCACAAACAGCACCGCCGCCGCTGCCCCCATAAAGGTGCCAATGGCGCGGTACAAAGCCTTGGAACTGGTGGGCCCGACAAACGGGCTGGAGACGATATACACGGTAGCCATCGCCCAGTACGGACGCGGCATTTGCATCAGCATGGCGATGTACAGCGCAATCATCGACGCGGCGAACGTGCGGACCCCGTAGAACCAGTCGCGGGCGGGCGGGAAGCCGGTAAAAAATCCGTTCAAGGCGCCACAGCCTCGGCCGCTTCGAAGGCGCGCAGCACGCGCAGTGCGGCTTCCAGGTCGGTGGGCGCGATATCCACAAGGACTTCCTTGCGCAGGCGAACCAGTTGGGCTTCTACCGCCTGCACCAGTTCACGGCCGCGCTCGGTGAGGCTCAGGGCCTTGGCGCGGCGGTCGTGGATGTCTTCGGTGCGGCATACGTAGCCGTCGCCGCACAGCCGATCGAGCAGGCGCACCAATGACGGGCTTTCCATACCGGAGGCCTGGGCTACTTTGACCTGGTGCACACCGTCACCCAAGCGACCGATCATCAACAACGGCACGGCGCAGGCTTCGGAGATGCCATAGCTGACCAGCGTGGTCTGGCAGATTTTGCGCCAGTTACGGGCGCCCACCACCATGCTGCTGCTCAGGTTCATCTGAAGTTGTTCGAGGGATTGGGACACTGGATAGTTCGCATACAGTTAGTTTGCTAACTATTAATATGGTGGAGGGAGGAAGAGCCGTCAAGTTTTGAAACAATTTCTCGATGGATGGAGCGATTCAGCGGCCACACCGCCGGGCGAATGTGGGAGGGGGCTTGCTCCCGATGGCGAGGGGTCAGCCACTGATGCATTTACTGACACGCCCTCATCGGGAGCAAGCCCCCTCCCACATTTGGATCAGCGTCGGATGCCCGGGCTATTTTTCAGCCTGACCATCGAGGCGACGCTGGATCTCGCCCAGCATGTCCAGGCCATCGCGCAGTGAAACCAATGCGGCAGTGACCAAGTGATGGAGGTTTGGGTTGTCGCTTGTTGAGACGAGGGTCTCCAAAAGCTCAGTGCCGATACGTATGCGGCTTCGCGCCGTTTCGTGGAGCAGGTGCGATGGGGCAAAGGTGTTGAAAGCCAGGACGGGAACGCCGGTGGGGTTGGTTTGAAGCGGCTTGTATTGGTCCATCGATAAACCTCACAGATAAGGATTTGAACCACCTTCTCCCGTCGCCAAACGAATAAGGGTGGCAGCTGTACGCAGGTTGGCGAACCGGTTATCTGTGAAACCCGGCAGATCCGAAGATCTCCCGCGCACAGCCGCCATAGAACCCAATGCCTTCATCCAAGGAAAAACGCACGGGGTAGGAACGCTGTAACGCGTCACAGAATTTCGGATCGCCAAATCCGATCGCCGATGTGCGGCGACGGGGCGAGCTATAGGGGGGATGGTTGAGGCTGTGCAACCAACATATTGATCTCTACCGTCAGTCATCTCAGCTTTTTCCAAACGCCATTCGGTAATGACGATGTATATACTTTGTGCATACCATTGCGGAGGAATCGCTGATGTCCAAATTAGCCGTTTTTACAATGAAGCTTGAACCAGAGCTTCGCGACCAGTTCATGGCTGAATGCGAAGCCTCCCATCGTCCTGCATCGCAAATCGTACGCGAAATGATGCGTGAATTCGTTCAGGCCCAGCAGCATTCGCGAGAGTACGATGAGTTTTTGCAACGCAAAGTTGATGCTTCTCGTGCATCCATTCGCGCAGGCCGAGAGGTTTCCAATGAAGATTTGGAAGCTGAATTCGCAGCCAGGCGCGCTCAAGTAGATAGTCAGGGATGAGGGTCGCGTGGACGCCCGAGGCAGGGCAGGATCGTAGAGATATCTGGGATTTTCTGTTTGAGAAAAATCCACAAGCCGCAGCCGACATGGACCGGCGCTTCAGCATGGCAGCACTTGGATTAGCACATAACCCCGAAATTGGCCCAATAGGCCGGATTGCGGGAACACGCGAAATCATTCCGCACCCGAGCTACCGCCTTGTTTATCAAGTTGAGCCCGAAGTAGTGAGGATTGTGGCTCTGGTGCATACAGCTCGCCACTGGCCACCAGAAAGTTAAATCCCACATTGATGCCTCAGATCGGCGAGGGCTGATTGCCACATTCCTCAATCACCCGCCCCACCTCCTCCTCAATAAACCCAAACACCTCCTCCGCCACGCTGTACTGAAACTGTTTGCGCCGATGCTTGGAAAGCTTGCCCTCGTTATCCAGGCACATCATCACCAGCTTCGACAAATCACTGCCACGCACGTCGTAGCGTTGATTCACGGCCTTGATCACGCGGTCGTAGCGGTCGAGGAATTCGGTTTCTTCGCGCAGTTCGACTTCCAGTGCGCGGCGGGCCATTTGCAGGGTGAATTCGACGCAGCGGGTGGCGTCCCAGTAGCGGTAGATCGAGGGGTGGCCGATGAAGTCGAACGCCATGTGGTCGCCGTCCAGCCAAGTAACGTTCCAGAATTCCCGCGTCGGCTGGGAGAAGGTCTTGAGCGCCTCCAGATAGGCTTGTTCCTCGTGCTTCATGGCGACGGAGACTGGTAGCAACAAGCCATTTCCCAGTGCGCCGTAATGACAAAGCGTCTGGTGGATCAGGAAGCGAGACAGGCGGCCATTACCGTCCATGAACGGGTGCAGGAACACGAAGCCGAAAGCAGTGACGGCAGCCGCGACCAAGGGATCAACGTCTCGCACGGGCTGGTTGGCGAAGGCCATCAGTTCTTCCATCAGCTCCTGGCACAGCGCGGGAGCTGGCGGGACGTAGCTCACACCGGCGGCGCCGCGCAGGCCGTTGTGCAGATGATTTTGTTCGTGGCGAAACGCGACGGCTTTGTCGAAGGGGTTGGAGACGGTGCTGTTTTGCAACTCGACCAAGTAGTCCTCGGTGAGCAAGCGGCCTTCGTGGGCCTGGCGCAGTAGTTGGACGAAACGGCGGGATTTTTCTTCGCTGGGTTGTTCTTTTTCGATGGCAAATGAATCGCGGGTTTCGTGCAGGTACGCCCATTGAATGGCGCGGTCCATCATTTCGGGTGGGAGGGTGGCCATGAAGGATTTCGCACGGCCCAGGACATCGAGGCTCATCAAGGCATCAATTTCCTGCGTACGCTCAACAGTCGCACAGTAGGCCAAAGAACCCAAACCGTTGAAGTCGATCCGCCAGCGGGAATTACGCGTAGAAGGCCCGGTTACGTAGCGTTGCGGATCAAACAGAGGGGAAACGCGGCTGTTGATTGGCTTGCTGTAGTCCAACCGTTGGAGGGTCAGGCCCTCCCATAAATAACAGGCTTTGCGGATGAATACGCCGTTGGGTGCTTTATCCAGCTCTTGCAGCAGTTGGTCCGCGCTGACCGCTTCAAGTGCCTGGGCAAGGATGCCGAGGTTGATGCCTTCGTGTTTGAGGGCAAAGAGAATATGGTCGAGCACTGAATCGGCAGCAGGCGCCACTCCATGGGGAACGGCCAGGCAATCGCCAATCATCGAAATCCGCGTGACAGGCTTGACCATTGCGGTACGGGCAGGCGCAATGGCTTTCAGCCCGAGGGTCTGATGGAGATGGGCATAACCGACCAAAGACATCGCGTAACCTCAGAAAAAGTTCACTGACGCGATTAAAGCCCAGATTTTTTCAACCCTCACCAGATTTTTTCAAGTTTTAGCGTAACGGCTAAGTTTTTTACACCCCTCGCCCACCGCGCAACATCAGGTTCAGTTCATCCACCACCTCCGCCCAATCCGCATCTTCGAGAATCTCCTCACGCAAAAATGCTTTTTGGCTGGCCGTCCAGAAAAACGCATCCGCCAGTTTCAATTCGGGCTTGAGCGGCGAATGAGCGGCCACAAACTGATCGATGCTGACCGGGTCATCTTCCAACCCAAGCTGTTTGAACAATGACGGCAAGCTATGCACTGGCGATTCCATGATGAACTCCTGAGGGTGAAGGGTTAACCGAGTCTAGCGGCAACCCTCGGGCTGCGGTGCGGGCACGTTGCACAACACGAACAATCGCGCCCGCGCGCCACCGCCGTCCTGGCGACTGAGTTCGTGCCAGCCTTGCGGCAGCGGGGCAAAGTCGTCGGGGGCTTCGTTGCTGCTGATCAGCCATACGCGCCGGGTGGTGGCCGGCAACGCCGATAGACGGTCGAGATAGATTCGCCCGCCATCCTGATCCACCAGCGTGCCGAAGCCATAGGCATTCGGTCGTGTCGAGGTGCCGTCGGGTTTGGGCGGTGTGTAGAGCTGAAGTTGCGCGTCGGTCTGGTCGTAATACACGTAGCTCAGATACCACATCATATCGCTGAGGACGATGCGGTCGTCTTCCTGGTAATTGCGATTGACGAACTCCACCGGCACGTTGAATTGGTCGTGCTCATCCACCTCGAAGTTGTTCTTCAGGCCCAGCAGTTCCATGCCCACAAACAGCACCCACAGCGCTGCGCCCAGCCATGACAAGCGTGACGGCAAGCGGTCGATGGCAAGCGCCAGGACGATCGGCAAACCCAGGGCATACACCGTAAGGTAGCGCTCGATAAAGACCGGCGAGATAAACGACACGCCATACACCAACAGCAACGGCAACAAGAAAAACAACGCCGGCAAACGAGCTCCCGGGTGGCGCCAGGCCGTCATCCACACCACCGCAATCAGCAGCAGCGGAAATATCCAGAACAGCGGCGTCCACAAATCATCGCCGGCATCCTGCAACACGAACTGCCAGATCATCGAGGGCACAGACAGCAGGTTGACCGGCTCTTCCCAGCCGATGTCGCCGCCCACCTTGAGCTGGTCGACATGCTGCACCAGGTCCAACAGGTTCGGCAGCCAAGGCAGGTACAACAACACGATCACCACGTTGGCCGCCCACCATGCAGGCCGCGTTATCAAACGTTGGCCTGGCGCCTGCATCCCCAGATAAGCCCAATGCACCAGCACGCACAGCGCGGTGAAGTAATGCGTGTAGAAACCGGCACTCATCAACAGCACATACGCGGCCAAATAGCGCGTGCGTTCGGGCTGACGCATCCAGTACACCAGCGCCAGCGTGGCGCCCAGCAGCCACACGCCCAGCAGCGAATACATGCGCACTTCCTGGCTGTAGCGCACCGCCGTCGGCAACAGCGCCAGCAGGATGCCCGCCAGCACCGCCGCGCGCCGAGTAGACAGTTGCCGCGTCAGCCAGATGCCCAAGCCAACCACGGCTACGCCTGGCAGCGCGCTCATGCTGCGAATGGACCCGATGCTGTCGCCGAACACTTCGATCCAGCCGCGCAGCAGGAAGAAATACAGCGGCGGATGCACATCATGGGCCGCGTTAAACCACAGGTCGGCCACGGCGTATTCACTGAGCAACAGGCTCGACCCTTCATCGCCCCAGATCGCCGCCGAGGTGAGGTGGTAAAACCGCAGGGCCATGGCCAGCGCCAGGATCGGTACCCACCAGAGACGGCTGAGTCGACCAGCACCTTGCCAGGTCAGGCGCTGCAAGGCTGGCAGCGCTCCGGCTTTTTCGTTTTGCTCAACCACAGACCGACGCACTTCAATACCCCTGGCATTAGCTCGCTTGCCTGAGCGCAAACACCGCCACTCTAGGACAAAAGCCCAGGCTTCGCCGCTGGAATCGGACAAATCGGTATTTTGCGTAGGACCTCACCGAAGCACAGCTCAGAACAGGCTATTATTGGGGCCCTCCAAGGACTCAGGATCAAGGACACGTCATGCGCATCGGTTTTTTGTCACCTCTGGCACTGGCTCTCCTGGCCGGTATTTCCCTACAGGCTCAGGCCAGCTCCGACGATTCATGCTACCCCGACTGGCGTGTCTCGCGTGACAGCCTCGAACCGTGCAGCAACCAGCCCTTTCTCAGCCCGGGCAACGACAGCCGGGTCAACCTGCGCCTGTTGCTGGCCGACAAAAAAGCCGCGCCGCTGACGCCCAATGCCTTGGGCGAAGACGATTTGGCCCAGGGTTTCGGCCCGGTGCCGTTTCCGGTGTATCGCCTGGTGCCGGTGCCGGCCGCGAATGATGAGCCCGATAACAAAGCGGACGATTCACGCACGGCCGAACTCGACACCCTGCTCCAACCGCTGGGCATCAAGCGCGAGGAATACAAGACTGCCGGTGAAGCGTTCCTGAATGGCGAAGGCAGCCGCTGCCGCAGCAACAGCGATGACAGCGCCACGGCGTTTATCAGTCAGGTGATCAAAGCCGATATGCCGCCAGCCGAGCGTGACTTGCTGGTGAAAGCGCGATTGCAGTTGCTGACCACCTGTGACTTCACAGGCCAGGTGGTGGACGCGCAGTTGACGCCCTCGGCCAATGCCCAGCTGTTTCGCACCTACCTGCAGGCCGCCGCCGATTTCTACGGCGGTCGCTTCGTTTACGCCGAGCGCGGTTTCGCCGCCGCCGCGACCAGCGATCTGCCTTGGCTGAAAGAGACCGCGCTGTACATGACCGCACGTACCTCGTTGAACCGGGCCCAGGCCGAGGCCTTCGATGAGTACGGTATGCCGCAACGCGAGCATGTGGATAAGTCTGCCTTGAGCGACGCCGAAGAAGGCTTTCTCGGTTACCTGAAACATTATCCACAAGGCGATTACGTTGCGTCCGCCCGTGGCCTGTTGCGCCGCGTGCATTGGCTGGCGAACGACGACGCCAAGCTCGCCGAAGACTTCACCTGGCAATTCACCGAGGCCACTGACGCCCAGCGTAACGTGAGCGTCGACGAGTTGGTCGAAGAAGCCGACCTCAAGTTGCTCATGGTCGGCAACAACTCGGCAAACAGCCCGATGCTGCAAGTGGTCAGCGACCTGATGGCGATGCGCGCCCATACGCCGCCGCTGTTGAGCCGCGAAGACCTCGACAAGCAAAAGAGCACATTCGCCAACGAACCGGCATTGTTCGACTACCTGCAAGCGGCGTATGCCCTGTACGTTGAGCATCAACCTGATGCTGCCCTCAAGCATTTGCCTGCGGATATGCCGTCGAACCTCGACTACTTTGCCTTCAGCCAGCAGACCTTGCGCGCCTTGGCACTGGAGGCCAAGCAAGATTGGAAGGGCGCCGAGAGCCTGTGGCTGCAAATGCTACCGCTGGCCAAGCAACCGCTGCAACGCGACCAACTGGAGTTGGCCCTGGCGATGAACTATGAGCGCAGCGGCCAACTGGCCAAGGTGTTCGCAACCGATTCGCCGATCAGCGCCAAGCAAGTGCGCTACATCCTGCTGCGCAACGTCGCCGGGGCCGACCTGCTGCGCCAGCAGATCGCCAACGCCAGCGACCCGACCGAACGCCAGAGCGCGCAATTCGTGCTGCTCTACAAAGACCTGCTGCACCGCCAGTTCGCGACCTTTGCCGATGACCTCAAGCAGGCCTCGCTCTCTGATGACAAGCTCGGCACCAGCCTGGGCTACACCTACACCAGCGGCCAGACCTTGAAGCTGTTCCAGTGGAATGGTGACAAGGCCGAATCCGGCTACGCCTGCCCAAGCATCGCGCAAACCGCCGCGACCTTGCAGGAAGAGGCCAAAAACCCCCACGCCTTGAACTGCTTCGGTGAGTTCATCCTGCGCAACGGCCTGGACGGCATGCCACTGGAACAACCCCGCGCCGCCGGCAGCCTGGGCAGCACCGAATCGCAGTTCAAGGGTGAAACCTTCTCGCGGCTGGACGGCTACAAACAGGTGATCGCCAACGCCAAAGCACCGAAAACCGACAAGGCGTACGCGTTGTTCCGCGCCATCAACTGCTACGCGCCGGCCGGTTACAACAGCTGCGGGGGTGAAGACGTTGCGCCAGCGGTGCGCAAAGCCTGGTTCCGCCAACTCAAGACCGGTTTTGCCGATACCCAGTGGGGCAAGTCGCTGCAGTACTACTGGTGAAGTCGCTGTGGCTGGGCTTGTTGTTGCTGGCAAGCCCGGCTTTCGGCGCCGTCGACGCTCGCGACTATGACGCTTTCTGGCTGTGGAGTGGTGTCACGCCTCAGCCTGTGATCAAGCAGGCAAAAACCCTGTACATCCTGCAAGGCCAAATCAACTCCACCCGCCGCGCGCCCCAGCGCGGCGTGCAATTGATCGCCCAAGGCATCAGCGTGCCACGCATTAGCCAAGGCGAAATCTGGGTGGTCTATCGCGCCCACACCTTGCACTGGCCGGAACAGGTCTACACCCAACTGCTCGGCCAGGTGCAACGCTGGCGCGACGCGGGTAACCCTGTGATCGGCATCCAGATCGACTTCGACGCCCGCACCCAGTACCTGCACGAATACGCCGATTTTCTGCGCGACCTGCGCCGGCGTCTGCCTGCCGACCTGCGGTTAAGCATCACCGGCCTGATGGACTGGAGCAGCAACGCCGACCCGGCCGCCATCGCCCAGCTCAAAGGCGTGGTGGATGAAGTGGTGGTGCAGACGTATCAAGGGCGGCACAGCATCCCGGATTACGCGGCGTACCTGCCACGGATGAACCGAATGGGAGTTCCGTTCAAGATCGGTTTGATTCAAGGCGGCGAGTGGGAGGCGCCAGGGTATTTGCAAGGGAATGAGTGGTTTCGGGGGTATGTGGTGTTTTTGCAGAACCCTTGAATCTTCCAAACATGGAAAAAAACCGTCTATCAAACCGGTTTTTTTTGCGTGTGGCCTTAGCAAGTTGAATGATATAAGTTGCCCTTACTGCTTTAAGGGGTGATATATCATGCATGAAAAAGGCAAGCCATACCCCCACAAAGGGTATATCTCAGAGAGAAGCGCTGAACTGATGAGAGGTATCGGGAACGGTATCGAAATAGCCCGTATTCGTCGCCGTTTGAAAATCTCGACCATATGCAGCCGGGCGGGCATTACACGACAGACGTATCAGCGGCTGAGACAGGGAGAAGCAGGCGTATCCCTCGGCGTGCTGATGAATGTGCTTAGCGCGATGGACCTGGAAGAAGGTATGGCGAGCATTGCGTCACCAGAACTTGACCAGGTTGGGATTACCATGAGCCTCGCCCGTGAGCCCGACCGAATTCGCACAGAAGGGGAACCTGATGTCTTGGAAGCCGATTGGTAACGCATTCGTTTTTTCAGCTCACTCAGTCGGTGATCCGGTCCCTGTTGGTGAGGTGGCCATGCACGCAAGCGGATTCGTTTTTCGCTACGCCAACAGCTGGCTTGCGCGCCCCAACGCATTTGCGATTGACCCGCTTAGCCTGCCACTGACCCCTAACCAGTATTCCTCGACACGCATGTTTGGTGTGCTCGACGACGCAACGCCCGACAATTGGGGTCGGCGTGTTCTACTGGCGACCCACAAACAGCATCCACAAAACGAAGTTGAATGGCTCCTTGCTTCGCGGGGTGCGGGAGTGGGCTGCCTGCTGTTCAGTGCGTCAAGAAACCTGTTGCCGACTCTGCACCAACCTCCGCGATTTGAAGACCTTGAGAAAATCATGGTGGGCCTCGATCAAGTCGAAAAAGGTAATGTCGACCTGCCTGCGGAAATCGCACGACTATTCGAATTCGGCAGTTCCATGGGCGGCGCCAGGCCGAAGGTCACCGTGACTCACGAAGGTAAGGAATGGATTGCTAAATTCGGCCGTAGCGACGATGTTTTCGATCAACCACGGGCGGAATTCGCCAGCCTTCAAATGGCGAACGCGGCAGGCCTACCCGCAGCGGGGCACAAGTTGGTGGAGGTAGGCGGCAAACCGGTCTTGATGGTCGAACGTTTTGACCGGCATGAGGGGGCTGGACGCGAGCACTATGTCAGCTGCAATTCGTTGGTCAGCACTGAGAAGCCGCGAATGCGAGTTGACGCGGTTGAGAGTGCCGTTTCCTATTCCAGGATCGCCGACGTGTTGAAGAAGGTCTGCGACGATGCCACCTTTGACATGCGTGAGCTTTACAAGCGTATGGCCTTCAATGTGCTGATCGGCAATAGCGACGACCACCTGAAACAAACCGGGCTTCTGCTGACCAGCGCCTCGGGCTATTCCCTTGCGCCAGTATTTGACGTGTTGCCCCACCCCACGCAACTAGGCTTGCAGGCGTTGATCATCGGGAATGAGGGCAGGGTATCGTCTGTCAGCAATTTGCTGAGTACGCCTGAACGCTTTGGGTTGGGGGCGGATGAAGCAAGGTCCATCGTCACGGATATGTATGCCGTCGTGCGAGAAGCCTCGGGCTTTTTCGAAGCGGCAGGCTGTAGCGGTGCCGATGTGCGCATGCTTTCCAATGTGTGTACCCGGTTTGCAGCAGACCTCGCTTAGGATCAAGGATCTCGGGCTGCAACAAAGCGCACCCTCATTACTGAGCGACTGGCAACGGATACACCGACTCCCACCCTCCTCCCAGCGCCTTGTACAACCCGACCATGGCCAATGACACGCCGGTGGAGCTTTCCACCCACTGTTCTTGAGTTGCCAGCAATGCGCTTTGCACGGTGAGTACATTGACGAAATCCGCCACACCTTCGACGTACTGGTGTTGCGCGGTGGTCAGCGCGATCTGGTTCTGGCGCACCGCTTCGGCCAGGCTGTCGCGACGCAATTGGCTGGCGTTGTAGCGGGTCAGTTGGTCGTCGATTTCATGCCAGGCGCGCAGCACGGTTTGCTGGTAGGCAAGGGCCGCTTCCTGTTGCTGGGCTTCGCGCAAATCCACCATGCCTTGCAGGCGCCCACCGTTGAACAGTGGCAGGCTTAATTGCGGGCCGAGGGCAAATGCGCGGGAGCCCCAGGAGCCGAAGTCCGACAGTTGCATGGCTTGGGAGCCGAGGCTGCCGGACAGGGTGATGCGCGGGTAAAAGTCGCCCTTGGCCACGCCGATGCTGGCAGTGGCGGCGTGCAAGCGCGCTTCTGCCTGGCGGATGTCGGGACGGCGTTCGGCCAGCTCCGAGGGCAGGCCAATGGCGACCTGACGCTGGGTTTGCGGCACGGCGGCGTCCTTGGACAGCTGCGCGTGCAAGGCCTGGGGCGGTTCGCCCATCAGCAGGCTCAGGGCGTTGATCAGTTGGTCCTGGCGTTGCTGCAAATCCGGCAGACGCGCTTCGATGGCCGCGACCTGGGCGGCGGCTTCGGCCACGTCGAGGTCAGTCGCTACGCCATCAGCCAGACGCAGTTGCGAGAGCTTGAGGCTGTGGCGGGCGACGTCGAGGTTTTGCTCGGTGACGGCGCGGGTATTTTGTACGCCGCGCAGTTGGATATAGTCCTGGGCGGTCTCGGCCAACACCGACAACAGCACGGCACGACGGTCGTTTTCGGCGACTTCCAGCGTGGCGTCGGCTGCTTCGGTTTCACGCTTGACCCGGCCCCAGAAATCCAGCTCCCAAGAGGCCGAGAAGCCCATGTCCCATTGGTTGAAGGCCGAACGGCCGTTCTCGCCGGAAGGGTCGTTCAAGCCTTTGCCACTGTTACGTTTGCGCTGGTAGCCGCCACCCGCATCGACATTGGGGTAACGCTCGGCGGTGGTCACCTGGCGTACGGCGCGGCTCTGTTGCAGGCGGCTGCTGGCCAGTTTCAAGTCGAGGTTATCGCTGAGGGCCCGGCGTGTCAGGGCGGAAAGCTGCGCGTCGTGGAACACGTCCCACCAGCGCTCCTGCAAGGGATCGCTAACGGCACGGCTGGCAGCTTGTCGGCCCTGGGGTTCGCTCCACTGATTGATCTGCGGGCTCTCGGGCCGCTGGAAGTCGGGACCGACCGTGCAGGCACTCAGGCTGATCAGGCTTAAGGTGAGCCAGGCGACGTGTTTCATTGCTGGGCCACCTCACGCTGTTGCGCGACCGGCCGCGTATCGACGCTGGCTTCCACCGACATGCCGACGCGCAGGCGCTCGGTCAATGGCTGGTTCGGCTCAAGCACGATCTTCACCGGAATACGCTGCACCACCTTGGTGAAGTTGCCGGTGGCGTTGTCCGGTTTGACCGAGGCAAAGGTCACCCCCGTGGCCGGCGCCAGGCTTTCCAGATGGCCTTTGAGCAGTTCGCCGTCAAGGCTGTCGACGCTGACCTGCACCGCTTGCCCCGCGTGCATATGCGACAGTTGCGTCTCCTGGAAGTTGGCTACCACATAGGCCTCGGCCAGCGGCACGACCGCGAGGATCTTGCTGCCCGGGGTCACATAGGCGCCGACCCGCACCGCTCGCTCGCCGACCATGCCATCGACCGGCGCGACAATGCGCGTGTAGGACAACTGATAACTGGCCATTTCCAACGCCGCCTGGGCGCGCTTGAGCCCACCTTCGGCGGCGTCACGCTGGGCGGTGAGGATTTCCACCTGCTTGCGTTCGGCGGCCAGCACTGCGGTGGATTTGGCCAGGCGTGCGGTGGCCTGGTCGATACGGGTCTTGGCTTGTTGGGCGTTCTGCACGGTACCTGCGCCGACGCCAGCGAGGTGGTTGTAGCGGTTCAGTTCGTGTTCGGCGAAGGCGACTTCGGCGCGATCCGCCGCGACAGTGGCCTGGGCCTGGGCGATCACCGAGCTCTGGCGCTCCAGGGTCGCGCTGGCGTTTTTCAACTGGGCCTGGGCGACCAAGGTGTCGGCATCGGCGGCCTGGGCGGCGGCGCGAAAGTCGCGGTCGTCGATCAACGCCAACAGTTGGCCGGCCTTGACGCGCTGGTTGTCTTCTACCAGCACTTCCTTGATGAAGCCCGCCACCCGCGGCGCCACCAGGGTGAAGTCGGCGGCGACGAAGGCGTCGTTGGTGGTCTGGTGCTTGCTGCCCAGTACGCCCGGCGCAACCAGATAAACCAGTACGCCAACGGCAAATACAGCAATAACGGAGACGGCAATTTTGTCTTTGCGTTTCATGGAAAGTCCTTGTGGTCAGGCCGGAGCGCGAGGCGGATAGATCCGCGTGGGCATCCAGAAAATCAGCAGGATCAACGCCACCGCGACACCGGCCATGACGACGTAAAGATCCGAAGAGGTCAGCACCACGGTCTGCTCGTGCAAGCGGTGGGCGAGGCCCGGAGCCTCAGTGTCGGCCAGGGGCGAATTGCCCAGGCGGTCCACCAACATGGTTGAATGGAAATGCCCGCGCTGGGTGGTCAATGTATCCAGCACCGCAGTGGCGATCACAGCGGCCAGGCCCTTGACGGTATTGAACCAGGCCGAAGCGAACGGCCCTTCGATGGGTTGAATACTGCCGGTGGACAACATCAGCAGTGGCAACACGGCCATCGGCTGGCCGAAAATCTGCAACAGGTACCAGCCATAAAAATCGTCGCGGATCCACGCCGAAGTCAGGTGCGAACTGCCGATGCAGCACAGCACCAACATGCCAAGGCCAATCCCCAGCACCCAGCGGCAATCGACCCAGCGCAGGTTGCACAGCGCCGCCACCAACGGCAACGCGATCAATTGCGGCAACGCCATCAGCAGCATCACCGGCGCAGTTTGCAACGGCCGGTACCCCTGGACCTGGGCAAGGAAACTGGAGGGGATGATGATCACCGAGGTCAGCACCATCAGCACGCCTGCCAGCACGATCAGGGCGAAGGCCAGGTTGCGCAGGCCGAGCATCTGCAATTTGAAGAAGGGTATTGGCTGCGACCATTCGTTGAGCATGAACAACACCAGCAAGAGCGTGCCACCACACAACAGGAAGGTGATCAGGCCCGACTCGAACCAATCCAGGCGATTGCCCTGCAACAGCCCGATCACCAACATGCAGATCGCCGGAAAGCCCAGCAGCAGGCCGCGCCAGTTGAACTGTTTGAAACGCTCCAGGCGCAGCGGGTCCTGCGGTATGCCATAGGCCACGGCGACCATCGCCAGCAGGCACGGCGCGACGATTTGCCAGAACGCCCACTGCCAGCCGACGTATTCGGTCCACAACGCCGCCAGCGGAGTACCCAGGCTCGGGCCGAAGGTGGCGGTCAGGGCGTAGCCGGCCAGGCCATACAGCTTGACGTTGGCCGGCAGAAAACGCAGTGCCACGGTCATCAGCATCGGGGGCAGCGCGCCACCGGCCAGGCCTTGCACGGTACGCAGCAGCAGCAGGCTTTCGTAGTTGGGTGCGAACGGGCAGAGAATGCCCAACACGGTGAACAAGCCGATGGCGCACAGCGTGAAACGGCGCAGGGAAAACGTCACCGAACACCACGGCGCAAAGGCCATGGCCGCCACGGAAGTGGCCGTGTAGGCGGCGACCAGCCAGGTGCCTTCATCAAAGCCGATGTACAGCGCACCGCGGATATCGGCAAGCGCCACCTTGGTGACCATCTCGTTGAGACCGGACACCAGCACCGCCAACAACACGCCGACCAGGCCGATGATGATGCGCGGGCCGAACACGGGCGGGGCCGGGGCAACAGGTTTGGCTGCGGCCTGAAAAGCGGGGGCAGCGAGGGATGTCATGAACAAGTAACTCGGAATGAGAAATACCTGAGCAGTTTAATCAGGCTATAGCATGACAAAAAGTTACTTATCGGAAGTTTATAAGTGCGCCAGGCGCAATCCATAGGTGGGAGGGGGCTTGCTCCCGATGGCGGTATGACAGCCACCTGATGTGAAGCTGATACACCTCTATCGGGAGCAAGCCCCCTCCCACATTTGATTGTGCATGGCTTGAGGTTTTTAGTTGGGTTGGGCTTCCAGCCAGGTGGCGTGGCAACTCTCGCGCATGGTTTCACGCAGCCATTTGTGCGCGGGGTCTTTGTCGAAGCGCGGGTGCCAGGATTGGGCCAATACCAGGGTCGGCAAGGAGATCGGCAGCGGGAATGCACGCAATGGCAAGTTCAGGCGTTTGGCGCTCAGGAGCGCTTCCTTGGGCACCGGCATGATCAGGTCGGATTCCGGCAACATGAACATGGCACCGTGGAAGCCCGGCGCGATCATCGCCACGCGGCGCTCCAGGCCCTGCTCGTTCAGCGCGGTGTCGATCGGCCCGCGGGCGATGCCGCGGCGCGAGATGCTGATATGGGAATAGCTGGCAAAGCGTGCGGCGGTGATCTCTTCGTCGAACAGTGGGTGATCTTGTCGCGCCAGGCCGACGAAGGTGGTGGAGAACAGGTTCTGCACCTTCACTTCGGGGCTGACCGGCATGGTGTTGCTCACACGCAGATCCAGGCGCCCTTCGCGCAGAGCTTCGTCGTCGGTGTCGCCTTCAGGCACAAAGCGCAGCTCGCACAGCGGGGCCACACGCTCCATGGTGTCGAACAAGCGACCGCCATATACGCCAATAAAAAAGTCATTGGCGCGTACGCTGAAACGGCGGCGCAAGGTACTCAAATCGACTTGATCCGCCGAGCGAAACAGCAACGCCGCCTGCTCCACCACGTTGCGTACCTGGCCTTGCAGCTCAAGCGCCTTGGGCGTCGGCACCAGGCCGCGACCGGCACGTACCAGGATCGGGTCACCGACAGCTTCACGGATACGCGTGAGGGTACGGCTCATGGCCGCCGGGCTGAGGTTCATCCGCCGTGCGGCGCCGACCACACTGCCCTCATCGAGCAACGCGTCGAGGGCGACCAGCAGGTTCATGTCTGGTAATTGCATGCCAAGCACTCGTGATCTGTGGGGAGTGAGCTGGGCGCAATCGTAGCAGGCTTTACCGGTTCAGAAAGGCGCATCGCCCTGGATGGTGGTGCGGTACAACTTGCGGCGCAGGTGGCTTGGGCAACCGGCGGCCAGGTGGATCAGCGAGCGGTTGTCCCAGAACACCAGGTCGTGGGGCTGCCACTGGTGGCGGTAGATGTTTTCCGGCAGCACGCTGTGGGCATAGAGCTGGGCCAGCAACTCACGGCTTTCGTCATCGGGCAGGCCGACGATACGGGTGGTGAAGCCTTCGCTGACGAACAACGCCTGGCGGCCGTTTTCAGGGTGGGTTCGTACGATGGGATGCACCACTTCGGCGACCTGGGCGAGTTGTTCGGGGGTGAGGGTCGGGCGCCAGTTGCCTTCGAATTTGGTCTCGCTGTAGCGCGCCGTGTAGGAGTGCGCAGCACTGCGGCCTGCAACGGCTTTGCGCAGGTGCTCGGGCAGTTGCTCCCAGGCTTTGTGCATATCGGCGAACAGGGTGTCACCGCCTTCGGCAGGCAGTTCCTGAGCGTGCAGCATCGAGCCGAGGCTGGGCAGTTCCTTGTACGACAGGTCCGAGTGCCAGAACTTGCCCGCGTCCCCCAGGCCGATGGATTGGCCGTTCTCGATGATGTTGGAGACGATCAGGATTTCCGGGTGATTGGCCAGCAGGAATTGTTTGAGCACGTGGATCTGCAGCACACCGAAACGACGGCTGAAAGCGATCTGTTGTTCGGGGGTGATGCGTTGGTCGCGGAACACCACGACGTGGTGGTCCAGATGTGCGCGGTGGATACGGGCAAAGTCCTGGTCATTGACCGGGCGGGATAAGTCCAGGCCAATGATCTCGGCGCCTACACTGCCGGGGAAGGGCCGGACATCGAAGGTTTGGGCAGTGGTGGGGGCAGCAGCGGTGGCGGACATTGGATTCACTCCCGGCGAACAGGGAAGTGAATTTATAGGTATAAGAATGGAAGTTTAAATACTGTTAGGGCATATCGATATGGCGTTTGGTTTGAGGTGCTGGGGAATGCTGATGGCCTCATCGGGGGCAAGCCCCCTCCCACATTTTGATTTGCGAACACATTCAAATGTGGGAGCTGGCTTGCCTGCGATGAGGTCGGTACAGGCGCTGAAGATCAACGCTCGTGCAACGCCTCGGCCCGCGCCTTGATGATCGGTTTGAGCAGGTAGCTGAGGATGCTTTTCTTGCCGGTGATGATGTCCACCGAGGCAACCATGCCCGGGATGATCAGCAACGGCTTCTCATCGGTGCCCAAGTGGCTGCGGTCGGTACGCAGGGTGATCATGTAGTAAGTGGTTTTCTTGTCTTCATCGGTGATGGTGTCGGCACCGATGCGTTCGAGCTTGGCCTTCAGCCCACCGTAGACGGTGTAGTCGTAGGCGGTGAATTTGACCACGGCTTCTTGCCCTGGGTGCAGGAAAGCGATGTCTTGCGGGCGGATCTTGGCTTCCACCAGCAGGGTGTCGTCCAGCGGCACGATTTCGACCATGTCGCTGCCCGGCTGGATCACGCCGCCGACCGTGTTGACCAACAATTGCTTGACGACCCCGCGCACCGGCGAGGTGACCAGGGTACGGCTGACGCGGTCTTCCAACGCACGGCCGGTGGACTCGGCCTTGTTCAACTCAGTACGAGCCTCGTTGAGCTGGGTCAGGGCTTCGCTGCGGAATTTGCCACGGGTTTCGTCGATCTTGCGCTGCACTTCCTTGATCGCCGATTCGGCGCGGGGGATTGCCAGGGTGGTGGCATCCAGTTGGCCACGGGTTTCCATTTCGGCACGCTTGAGGCGCAGCACTTCCACCGGCGATACCGCGCCCTGAGCCACCAGCGGCTCGGACATGTTGATTTCCTGGCGTTGCAGGGACAACTGGCTGCGGTACTGGCCTTGCTTGGAGGTGAATTCACGCAGTTCCTGCTGGCGCTGTACCAGTTGCTCTTGCAGGCCGCCGACTTCGTCTTTCAGTTGCTGGCGTCGGCTCTCATACAATGAGCGCTCGTTGGCAGCCTGGCTCGGCGCGGCCTTGAGTACGTCGTCGGGGATGTTCAGTGGGCGATCATCCACCTGCGCACTCAGGCGCTCGACGCGCAGTTGCATGGCCAGGCGCAAGGCTTCGGTTTCTCCGGCGTTGGAAACGAACCGGGTGTCGTCGAGGCGAATCAACGGGGCACCGGCCTCTACGATCTGGCCTTCCTTGACGTACAGCTCGGCGACGATACCGCCTTCCAGGTTCTGGATTTTCTGCAATTTGGACGACGGAATCGCCTTGCCGTCGCCACGGGTCACTTCGTCGATCTGGGAGAAACCCGCCCAAACCACCAGGAACACGAAAAACCCGATGATCGCCCAGATGGTCAGGCGAATAACGCGCGGGGCATCTTCGATCAGCGCTTTGTTGACCTCGGGCAGGGGCTGGCCCTGCAGCGAGTCGGCGCCTTTGAAATAGCGGCCGACCGCACTCTTGATGGACTTAAGCAACACTGATCTGCCCCTTCTTCAACGCTTCCATGACTACGGCTTTCGGGCCGTCCGCGAGAATCTGCCCACGGTCGACCACCAGCAGGCGGTCCACCAGCGAGAGCAGTGAGGCTCGGTGCGTGACCAGCACCACGGTCTTGTTTTGCACCACGGCTTGCAGGCGTTGTTTCAAGCGTTCTTCACCGGTGTTGTCCATGGCGCTGGTGGGTTCGTCCAGCAGCAGGATGGGCGGGTTGAGCAACAGCGCGCGGGCCAGGGCAACGTTCTGACGCTGGCCGCCGGAGAGGTTCTGACCACGCTCGCCCACTTGCAGCTCGTAGCCCTGAGGGTGCAGACGGGCGAATTCGTGTACACCGGCCAGCTCGGCGGCTTGCAGCACCATTTCGTCTTCGACGTAGCGCGCACCGCTGACCAGGTTGTCGCGCAGGGTGCCAGCAAGCAACTGAATGTCCTGGGCGACGTAGCCGATGTTATGGCGCAACTCGCTGACGTCGATCTGGCGCACGTCCACGCCGTCCACCAGCAGTGCGCCGGAGTCAGGCTGATACAGGCCGACAATCAGTTTGGCCAGGGAGCTTTTGCCCGAGCCGCTACGACCGATGATGCCGATTTTTTCCCCTGGCTTGATCACCAGGTTGATGTTCTTCAGCGCCAGGTTCTGCTGGTTGGGGTAGGTGAAGTTCAGGCCCCGGCATTCGATGGCGCCTTGCAGGGTGCGGCGGCTCATGGGGCGCTCTTCGAAATTGCGCTCTTGAGGCAGCTCCATCATCTGGTCCACCGAGGTCATGGTGACCTTGGCCTGCTGGTAGCGCGTGAGCAGGCCCGACAGCGAAGCCAGCGGGCTCAAGGCGCGGCCACTGAGCATGTAGCAGGCAATCAGGCCGCCCATGCTCAGGTTGCCGTCGATAATTTGGTACACGCCGAATACGATCATGATCACGCCGGCCAATTGCTGGATCAGCAGGGTCATGTTCATCGACAGGCCCGACAGCAATTTCACCCGCAGCTCAAGCCGGCTCAGGGTGCCGATGGTCTGTTCCCAGCCATACTGGCGCTCGCTCTCGGCATTGTTGACCTTGACCGCATCGAGCCCGGCGAGGGTTTCGATCAGGCTCGACTGGCGTTCAGCGGCCAGGGCCATGGTGCGTTCCATGGTGGCCACCAAGGGCTTTTGCAAGGCGTAGCCGATGCCCAGGGCAAGCGGAAACGCCAGCACCGGGATCCACACCAGGTGCCCGCCGAGGATGGCGATCACCATAAAGATCAGCAGCGTGAACGGCAGGTCGATCAGGCTGGTGAGGGTCAGCGACGCGAGAAAATCGCGCAGGCTTTGAAACTCATGGATGTTCTGGGCGAAGCTGCCGACCCGCGCCGGGCGGTACTTCATGGACATGCCGACGATGCGTTCGAACAGCGTGGCCGAGATGATCAGGTCGGTTTTTTTACCGGCCAGGTCCAGGCACAGGCTGCGCAGGCTTTTGAGGATCAGGTCGAACAGGTATGCACCACAGATGCCCACGGCCAACACCCACAGGGTGGCGGTGGCCTGGTTCGGTACGACGCGGTCGTACACGTTCATCACGAACAGCGGCGCGGCCATGGCGATGATGTTGATCAGGAAGCTGGCGGCGATGGCGTCGGTGTAGAGCCAGCGCGAACGCATGAGGGTGTCACGGAACCACGAACGCGCCCGTGGAATCAGGCTGCCGTGGTTGACGTCGAATTTGTGTTGCGGCTGGGCGAAGAAGACCTTGCCGATGTAGTCGTCGGCCAATGCCTCGCGCTTGATCAGCACTTCACCGCCGTCGCTTTCGCTGAGCAGCACCCGCGCCTCATCATCGCCCTGCCAACCCACCAGCACGGTACTGCGCCCGTCCTTGAGCAACAGCAGGGCCGGCAATGCAATCGTCGGGATCTGTTCCAGCTTGCGTTGCAACAGTCGGCCCTGCAGCCCGGCCCGCGCAGCAGCACGCGGCAGCAGTTCAGCACTCAAGCGTTGCGAGGGCAGCGGCAGGCCAGTGGTGAGCATGGCCGCGCTGGCAGGCTTCTGGTGCAGTGCGCAGAGCGCCAGCAACCCGTCGAGCAACGGGTCGTCGTGCAAAGCGCGTGGATCATGACTGAGATGAACTCGACCGATTTCAGATTCCACGCGGTGCACTCTCGACTAACAGATGGGGCTATTGGGGTGGCTCAATTCATCCCAGGCAGTTGGACTTTAGGTTTCACGTCGTTCTGCACGACGGAGGCCATCGGTGCGACCACTCCCTGGCTCTTGAGCAATTCGCCCATGGTCGCCTTGATTCGGTACTGAGTAAATAACTGAATGTTCTTGATTTCTTCCAGGCGGCGGGAAGCGGTGAACAATTCATTCTCGCTGTCGAGCAAATCCAACAGGGTACGTTGGCCAAGGCTGAACTGCTGCTGGTAGGACGTGCGTACGCGGGTGCTGTGATCCACATACTGCTGGGCGACCGGCAATTGCGCGTTGGCGTTACTCAAGGCGTTCCAGGCCAAGCCTAGCTCTTCGTTGAGTTGGCGCAAGGCGTTGTTGCGAATATCCAGAGCCTGGTTGGCCTGGTAGGACTTCGATTGCAGGTCAGCCTTGTTGCTGCCACCGGCAAACAGGTTGAAGCGCATGCGCACCATGGCTTCCCAGCCGTTGCTGTGGTTGGGATCACCGGAGACGTTGTTGTCGGCGTTGGTGCCAAGCTCGGCGTCAAAGCGCGGGTAGAAGGTGGACTTGGCGGCTTCGTACTGCTTCTCGGCGGCGGAGATATCCGACTCGGCCGAGCGCAGGACCGGGCTGTTGTCGAGCATCTGGCGACGGGCTTCATTCAGGTCTGCCGGCAGCATGGCCATGAACGGGGCCGGGCGCTCGAGTTGGTCCGGCATCTGGCCTACGGCGCTGAGGTAGTTGACCTGCGCGTCGGCCAGGTTGGTTTGCTCGGTGATCAAGTTGTTGCGGGCCTGGGCCAGACGCGCTTCGGCCTGGTCCTGGTCGGCACCGTTGCCGACGCCGCGCTCCGTGCGCAACTTGATCTGATCGTAGATGCGCTCGTGGTTGCGCAGGTTGTCTTCGGCCAGGCGCACAAACTCACGACGGGTCAGCACTTCCAGGTAAACCTGAGCAACGGTCAGCGCTGTGCGCTCGGAAGTACCCAGCAAGGAGTAGGCACGGGAATTAACGTTGGCTTGTTGACGCCCGACTTCGCTGGAGGTAGCGAAACCGTCAAAAATCATTTGCTGCAGACGCAGGCTGGATTCACCGCGGTTGAGCGTGTCCCAGTGGTTGCCGCTGGGGTTGTTGGCGCGGGTGGTGGCGTTGTCAGTCCCTTGACGACCGTAACCGGCGTTCAGGTCGACACGCGGCAGGTAACCACCTTGGGCGGCGCGCAATTGGTAATCGGCGGCGATACGGCTGTTTACACCCGCCTGGATTTCCGGGTGTACATCCAATGCCTGCTGCATGGCTTGGGGCAGTGTCTGGGCTTGTACGAAACTGGCGGCGAGAACGAACGGTATTGCCTTGAACAGGTGCAGACGCATTAAAAAATTCCCCAGGACTTCTTGTCTCAAATCACAGCGATGAGTACCGCTGCGTCGGATAATGGCTACCGTAATGACCGTACGTCGGAAAGTTCAAAAAGCGGAACTGCTTCACACATGTAGGACGGTTCGCCGCATAAATATCAATGTGACATTACAGAGGCGATTGTTTAGGATGGCGACCATAAGGTCAATACTTTGGCACAAACTAGATCGCTAAAAAATCTAGCCAAATATTTGACGTCAATACATATATAGACTACGCCCTCCCAATTGGCAGCGCTAATAGCGCGCTGCGAAATGGAATTTGTCGAAACGGATCGCCGGAGAAAATTTTAATGAGCAGTGTTGTTGCCATCGTCAAAAGCATTGTTGGTCAAGTTTTCGTTATTTCTCCGGAAGGAACACGTCGCGTCCTTGTAGAAGGTGACCGTCTGTTTGCAGGCGACCAGATCGACACAGGCATGTCGGGCGCAGTCAGCCTGGAACTGGCCGACGGCCGCATCCTGGACCTGGGCCGGGAAACCCAGTGGAGCGCCGATCTGCCGGACTCCAGCGCCGACTTGGCCGCCGCTGCCGAGCAAGCCGCACCATCGGTTGCCGAGCTGCAACAAGCCATCGCCGCCGGCGCCGACCCGACCACCGACCTGGAAGCCACCGCCGCAGGCGCCAACGCTGCCGGTAATGGTGCCGCCGGGGGTGGCCACAGCTTCGTGGTGCTGGACGCGACCGCCGGCCGTGTCGACCCGACCATCGGCTTCCCCACCGCGCCTATCGGCCAAGGCACTTCGGCACTCAACGCCCTGAGCGGAGCGCCAGGCTCGGCGGACTCGGGCAACCAGGTGCTGCAGCCTTCGACCCTGACCCTGAGCGCGACGCCAACCATCACCGAAGCGGGCGGCGTGCTGACCTACACCGCCACCGTGACGCGGCCCTCCACCAGCGACCTGACCGTCACCTTGACCAATGGCGCGGTGATTACCATCCCGTCGGGCCAGTTGACCGGCACCGTCAATGTGCCTCTGGCCCCTAACGACAGCCCGTACATCGACCCGGGCCAGATCAGCGTCGGCGTTACCGGTACCACCGGCGGCGGCAACCTGGTATTGACCATCGACCCTAACCCGGCCGTAACGCAGATCACCGACACCATCGACACCACCACCGTCACGCTGACGGCGGGCAATACCGTGACGGAAGGCGGCCAGATCACCTACACCGCCACCCTGACCAACCCGGCGCAAACCCCGGTGAATGTCACCTTGAGCAATGGCTCGGTGATCACCATCAAGGCCGGTGAATCGACAGGTACCGTTGTGGTCGATACCCCGGCTAACGACGTCTATAACAATGGCTCGACCGTCAGCACCACCATTACCGGTGCAACCGGCGGCAACTTCGAAAACCTGGTACCGAGCACTACGCCTGCGGTCACCACCATTACCGATTCGGTCGACACCACCACCGTTACCCTCACAGCCAACAGCAACGTGACCGAAGGCGGCCAGATCACCTACACCGCCACCCTGACCAACCCGGCGCAGACCCCGGTGAATGTCACCTTGAGCAATGGCTCGGTGATCACCATCAAGGCTGGCGAGTCGACCGGCACCGTTGTGGTCGATACTCCGGCTAACGACGTCTATAACAACGGTTCGACCGTCAGCACCACCATTACCGGTGCAACCGGCGGCAACTTCGAAAACCTGGTACCGAGCACTACGCCTGCGGTCACCACCATTACCGATTCGGTCGACACCACCACCGTTACCCTCACAGCCAACAGCAACGTGACCGAAGGCGGCCAGATCACCTACACCGCCACCCTGACCAACCCGGCGCAGACCCCGGTGAATGTCACCTTGAGCAATGGCTCGGTGATCACCATCAAGGCTGGCGAGTCAACCGGCACCGTTGTGGTCGATACTGCGGCTAACGACGTCTATAACAACGGTTCGACCGTCAGCACCACCATTAACGGTGCAACCGGCGGCAACTTCGAAAACCTGGTACCGAGCACTACGCCTGCGGTCACCACCATTACTGATTCGATCGATGCCACCACCGTCACCCTGACCGCAAGCTCGACCGTGACCGAAGGTGGCCAGATCACCTACACCGCCACCTTGACCAACCCGGCGCAAACCCCGGTAAACGTTACCTTGAGCAATGGCTCGGTAATCACCATCAAGGCTGGCGAGTCTGTCGGCAGCGTGGTCGTGGACACCGCGCCCAATGATGTCTACGTCAACGGCAGCACGGTCAGCACCACCATTACCAGCGCGACTGGCGGCAACTTTGAAAGCCTGGTGCCGAGCACAACTGCGGCAGTCACCACGATCACCGATTCGATCGACACAACTACCGTTACGCTGACTGCGCCGACCGAGGCGAATGAGGGCGGGCAGATTACGTACACCGCTACGCTTTCCAACAAGGCGGGCACTGACGTTACGTTGAAGTTGGATAACGGCTCGTCGATCACTATCAAGGCCGGCGATACCGTCGGCACCGTGACCGTGCCTGCGCCGACCGATGATGTGTTTATCGATAAGAGCACCCAGACGGTCCAGATCACTGACGCTTCTGGCGGCA